>DASRAJ010000050.1:0-32697 GCA_035638255.1 Chitinophagales bacterium | reverse complement strand
CCCGGACTTCCCTGATAGGTAACTAAGTTTCCCGGAGTACCGCTGCCATTCAGGTTGCCGAGCAAGGTTTCTGTTCCATATATATTATAAGTTTTACCCGCAGTAAGATTCAGATCGTTAAATGTGTTGCCATCATAAATGTACCCATTGCCACCGATACTTACATTATGGTAAATATTTCTATTACCCAGACTTCCATCACTTGCAAATGATACATCGTGAAAAATATTGTCGCCATCTATACCACCACTATAAGGGGAGAATACAATATCATTATAGGTATGGCTCCCGCCTGTAAAATAATAACCTCCCGTCATAGTTATTGAAGAGTTTGTCGAGACCACTGTCCCGTTGGTTGAAACATTCCAGCCATTTGAAGTAACAATGGTTGAATTTGCTATATCCAATGTTGGCACACCAGGAAAGATTGCATTAAATCCAGCCACAGAAACATATTTCCCGTTTGTGCTGAACAGGTTTCCATTAGTTAAATTTATACCACCATTGCATACAAGCGAATCCTGCAATGTCCATCCTGCATTTGATCCCCCGTTAAAATATAAGGATTGGTTAAACGCCTTACCCGCCGAAGTAATTGTTTCTGTATGAGAACTGGATTGAAAATAAATTGGTCCGGTAAAAGAATAAATCATATTATGCGAAAGCGTCCATGAGCCATATACATATAAGGTTGCGCTTCCTGAAAGCTGTGGTGTATGGGTAACACCTGTCCAAGTCAGGTTCTTGCAATAAGAGCTAACAGCAATGGTCACCTGCTGAAAATCGGCAGTAAAAGAATTTGCGTTGAAAATTGCATTGTCATTGGTTGTGGGAGTGCATCCACAGGAACTTCCACCGCTGCTGGACGACCAATGAGCAGGGTCATTAAAATTTCCCGTTCCGCCTATCCAATAACGGTTGGTGGCATTGCTTTGATTTGGCAGAAGAACAATCATGTTCGCAGCCAAACATAAGATGATGATTAGATTTGTTTTCATTTTGTTTGAGTTTTAAATGTTAGATGAACAAAATTTTTTGTCAGGACAAACCTACTTGCATGCCGAAGGCACTGCGGTCACCAATTAGTTTACGGCGGGAAGAATTTGGTAAGTGGCGGGAAGAAGTAAACCACAAAGGCACAAAGGCACAGAGTTGACGATTTTTCTCTGTGACTTTGTGTCTCTGTTGTAAAACCTATTTTGTTTAAATAACTCTGCAGGATTGAAGCATACTATTTTATAGAGATCATCTTTCGCTCCACAAGCTCTTTCAAAAAGTCATCTTTCCTTCTTCTCGAAACATCAACCTCCTGTTTCTCCGAGAAGAGAACCACGCGCCTTTGAGATACCAGCCATAGGAAAAATGGGCAGCGCTTCATTACTTTAGGATTCCCCTTAACCATTACATCTTCGCCACCTTCAAACTCTCTCTCCTCTCGCCCTCCGTATAGCTAAGCAAATAAAATCCCCGAGCGAGATGCGAAGTACTGAGCTTTGTTTCTCCTTCAAAAGTCTTTTGGCGGAGAATTTCTTTTCCGGTTAAATTATAAAGGACTACTTCTCCTTTTTCTGTTGTACCTTTTATTGACAGTTCATTAGTGAAGGGATTATTCAGATAAATAGAAAATCCATTTTCATCATTCACCTCAACAATTTGGGAATAACTAAACTCCCCATCATAGTCCGTTTGTTTTAGGCGGTAATATGAAATGCCTGTATAAGGATGCTCATCTGTGAACGAGTAATTCAAAATCTGTGTGGAGTTTCCTGCGCCGTTTAGGGTGGCAATGGAAGCAAAATACTCTCCTTCCTTGCTGTGCTCTACAGTGAAATAATCATCGTTGATTTCACTTGCGGTTGCCCACTTGCAATCTACCCGTTTGTCATCAAGGGCAGTTGCAGTAAAACTCAACAATTCTATAGGTAAAGTGCTAACAGTTTGGTATTCCCAGAATTCGTTGTCATAGCCATTACTAGCTCCCGTACCGATATAGCCCTGAGTGTTAATTGAAAAGCCCACAGCAGCGGCCCTTGTCGCGCCTCCGAAGTCGGCTTTTTGTGACCATATATTAGTTGCTTGATTCCATTCCCAGAAATCTTTCTTGTTTGCAGGATCGCTGCCTGTGCCTATATAGCCCTTGGTGCCGATGGAAAAGCCCACAGCAAGGTATCTTGCCGTTCCTCCGAAGTCTGCTTTTTGTGTCCATACATTGGTTGCTTGGTTCCATTCCCAGAAATCTTTCTTTTTACCGCTACCATCACTGCCCGTGCCTATATAACCTTTGGTACCAATAGAGAAACCAACGGCTGCGATTCTTGCTGTACCTCCGAAATCAGTTTTTTGTGTCCATATATTGGTTGCCTGGTCCCATTCCCAGAAATCTTTCTTATTAGCGCCATCATAGCCTGTGCCTATATAGCCCTTGGTGCCGATAGAAAAACCCACTGCCTCGTATCTCACAGTTCCCCCGAAGTCGGCTTTTTGCGTCCATATATTGGCTACTTGATCCCATTCCCAGAAATCTTTTCTGTAAGAGCCATCATTGCCCGAGCCAATATAGCCCTTGGTGCCAATGGAGAAACCAACGGCATAAAATCTTGCTGTACCTCCGAAGTCAGCTTTTTGCGTCCATATATTAGTTGACTGATCCCATTCCCAGAAATCTTTTCTGGGAGAGCCATCACCACCCGTGCCGATGTAGCCCTTGGTGCCAATGGAAAAGCCAACAGCTCCGGCTCTTGCAGTGCCTCCGAAGTTGGCTTTTTGTACCCATATATCGGATGCTTGGTCCCATTCCCAGAAATCTTTGTAAATGTTACCAATTTGTGAATTATAACCTGTCCCAGCATAGCCTTTAGTGCCAAGGGAAAAACCAACAGCAAATCCTCTTGCCGAACCCCCGAAGTCTGCCTTTTGTGTCCACATATTAG
The DNA here is from genome assembly GCA_035638255.1 of Chitinophagales bacterium. Lineage (GTDB taxonomy): Bacteria > Bacteroidota > Bacteroidia > Chitinophagales > UBA10324 > DASRAJ01. The sequence goes on along the minus strand of DASRAJ010000050.1, from coordinate 29,767 downwards.
TTGCCTGATCCCATTCCCAGAAATCTTTCTTAAACCATGGGAAATTACCATCTGTGCCTGTACCTATATACCCTTTATTACTTATACTCAAGCCGATGGCATTAAATCGTGCACTTCCCCCAAAATCTGCTTTTTGTGTCCATATATTAGTTGCCTGATCCCATTCCCAGAAATCTTTCCTATAACCGCTGCCATCGTAGCCCGTGCCTATATAGCTCTTTGTGCCAATTGAAAATCCAACTGCAGAGTACCTTGACGTACCCCCAAAGTCGGCTTTTTGGGTCCATATATTGGTTGCTTGATCCCATTCCCAAAAATCTTTCTTGTAAGCAGGATCATATCCTGTACCTATGTAACCCTTAGAGCCGATGGAAAAGCCCACAGCACTGTATCTTGCCGTTCCTCCGAAGTCAGCTTTTTGGGTCCAAATATTGGTCGCTTGGTCCCATTCCCAAAAATCTTTCTTGTAAGCAGGATCATATCCTGTACCTATGTAACCCTTGGAGCTGATGGAAAAGCCCACAGCCCCGTATCTTGCCGTTCCTCCGAAGTCGGCTTTTTGGGTCCAAATATTGGTTGCCTGATCCCATTCCCAGAAATCTTTCCTATAACCACCACCAAAGCCTGTACCTATATAGCCCTTGGTGCCGATTGAAAAGCCAACGGCAGAGGATCTTGCTGATGGTTCAGCAATATTCATCGCATTATAGCCAAGGTCATTTTTCTGCACCCAAACATTTTGCGCGCTTGCTCCGCAAATTGCGGCAAGCAATGCGGCGATAAAAAGAAGGTGTTGTTTCATTAGGTAGTTGATCTAAATAATGAATTTATTACGCGCCTGCTTTTTTAGTTCTTATACCCGCCGTGTCTCTCTTCTAAAGGTGGAGGAAATGGCGGCAATTCAAGCAACAATTTTCTCGTTCTGCATTTTCATACTGGCTTGTATGCAGTCCCGCTTTTTTTTTGCGCGATAGTGAATGAGTGCAGCTCAACGGTCACTATTCAGCTTCCTTTTTTAGCATCATATTTTTCATTCACAGAAGAATTCGGTGATGTAAAAGTTTTTCAAACAACAATTCCAAATATCTTTTCTGCATCGTTTTTGGTACTCATTAGCTGTACTGATGGCTTGGCTGCAAACGAACGGCAATGCGGTTTTTCATTTTCAAATTTCAGATGAATAATTTTTTTGGATGTCAAACATACTCCCACTCCAAGAGTATCGCGTTCACCAATTAGTTTATGGCTAAAAAAATTTGGTACATGGCAGAATCAATAAGCGATGCGTAACTCCGGTTATTAATTTATTCTTCTCGCTGTCCAAGTCCAATCTTCATTAAATGGCGATGTACCTACCCTGATAACTACATGTTCCACACCACCGCTAACAAACGTAGCCTTTGAAAATGGTCCTTGAGAGGTGCCTGTATCTCCGGTTGTGCCAGTAGTGCTTCCGTTACACGCTCCTCCTTCAAATCCTACAAACTCCCAGGTCATTATGCCGCTCGCGTTATTAAAAATATTGCCTCCGATATTTACCCTATAACTACAGGTACCTGTGTTATCCCACTCCACGACTCCAGGGCTTTCGTCAGTTTCTGAAAATGTAGTGGTTGTGCCTGCTGATGAAAATTGAGTGGTCTGTACTATTATTTCAGGACTGGAATTACCAGCACTATTCGTAAAAGTAATGACCCATTTTTGAGCAGGATAATCATCGGTTTTCGTACAAGAGATAATTGCACAACAAATGGTGGAACAAAAAAAGATTTTGAAATTGAATTTTGTTTTCATTTTGTTTAAAGTTTTAATTGTTAGAAATGAAATTTCTTAGTCTGAAATTGGGTGAACCAATTTTTTTTCCGACTCAAACGTACATGCATACCAAGGGTGCTACGTTCACCAATTAGTTTATGGCGGAAAGAATTTGGTAAGTGGCGGGAATGGGAAAGTTTATTCCGAAGAAAAATAAAACCACAGAGACACTGAGGCACAGAGCACTCAACAAGATTTTTCTCTGTGACTTTGTGTCTCTGTGGTAAAACCTATTTTGTTTAAAGAACTCTGTAGGATTGAAGCATACTATTTTACAGAGATCATCTTTCGCTCCACAAGCTCTTTCAAAAAGTCATCTTTCCTTCTCCTCGAAACATCAACTTCCTGTTTCTCCGAGAGAAGCACCACACCCCCTTCGCCTCCTTTGAGATATGACTTGATGTGATTCAGGTTGATGAGATGCGAATCATGCACCCTAAAAAATGAATGATCGCGAAGAAGCTCATCAACCCATTTCAAAGTTTTGGCGGCGGTAATTTTTTTATTTCCTGCCAGGTAGAAATCAGTGTAGTTATCCGCTGCCTGGCAGCGTATGATTTCTTTCACTTGTATAAATTCATATCCTCCGAGAACAGGAATGCCGACGAGCTCGCCTGTCTTGTCGGGTGATTTCAGGTTGTGTAAGAGTGCTTCAATGTGTTTTGCAGAACCAATGGCAACCTTGTTCTTGAATCGCATTAACGCTTCCTTCAAATCATCTTCACTCACCGGCTTCTCAATAAAATCGAGAGCACAAAACTTGATTGCCTTCACTGCATATTTATTGTACGAGGTAGTGAAGATCACTTCATAATTCTGTTCCCGCGTTTGCTCAAGCAAATCAAAACCCGTGTAAGGCGGCAATTCAATGTCGAGGAAAATAAGTTGCGGTTGCAGTAACTGTACCTTATTTATTCCCTCAGGAATGGAATCGCAAACGGCGGGCACATGCACCTCAGGAAAATTTTTCGAAAGCAACTGAAGCAGATAATCGCTCTGCGGTTTTTCATTCTCAACTATGAGTGCTTCAATCATATTTCAGTAAGGTAATGATAATTCAACACGTGTCCCGTTCGGCTTATTATCTGAATCAAAAAGACAGGTAATGTTGAAATTCGTTTTCACTTTTTTCAACTCACTCAAAATTTTTAATCGCTCTTCAGTGAGTTTCATTCCCAGTGACAACTTTTTCATTGGCGTTTCTGTTTTCAGCGTCTTGCTTATCTCAATGCCAACGCCATTGTCTTCGACTGTACAAATCAGCCCATCATTTATTTTGCGAATGAAAATTTTTATTTCTCCCGACTTGTCTTTGTATTGCAAGCCATGCCAGATCGCATTTTCTACGAAGGGTTGTAAAATCAACGGAGGAATTTTTGTTTCTTGCTGATTAATGCTTTCGTCCACTCTTATTTCATAAGTGAATGGATGCTTCAATCGTAATGATTCAAGTTGCATGTACAACTCAAGCGATTGCAAATCTTCTTCAAGCGGCACTTCAGCATACTGCGAATTTTCAAGCACCATTCGCATCAGCTTCGAGAACTTCAGCAAATAAACATTTGCTTCATACGGACTTTTTTGGTGAAGAAAATTCTGAATGGACTGCAACGAGTTGAAAATGAAATGAGGATTCATCTGCGCTCGCAGCGCCTTCATTTCAATATCAGAAACATGTAGATTGAACTCTGCAGCTTTTTGCCGCTGCTGTGAATCGCGTCTTCGTTTGTAAAATAAAAAGATGACGAGCGATGCGAGCAACAGCAACGCAATTCCTCCTATGAGAAACCATCGCTGCTTTAAGTCAGCATCGAGGTGCAGTTTCTGAATGTCAATTTCTTTTTGTTTGATTCCAGCATCACGCTGTGCGGTTAATTGCGCAATCTTCTTGTCGTTGTGTTCAGAATAAATTTTGCTGTAAGAATCAAAGAATTGCCCGTATGCCTTGTATGCATTTTTGTAATCGCCCGTGAGCGAATAAGTCGCCTGAAGAGAGGCGTAATCAGTCCTCAGATTCATCAGCGATCCTATGGAAGAATCAATGGAAATTGCCTGCAGAAAATATTTTTTTGACTGCTGAATGAGATACGATTTGTTAAGCAAACTGTCAGGAAAAGTCTTCACTGAATGACGGTGATAAGTAATATCCATAATGGCGCGGTAATAGGTATCCCCAATGTGCCACAGGTCACTCCCTATTCCTTTTTTGTCACCGACCGCCTCAAAAATTTTCAACGCGAGGAAATCATACTCAAAAGTTTTTGGATAATCATGCTGCCCTTGTTGATAAAAGAACGCGATATCCCATAGTGTACGCGCAATTTCGTCACTGTCGTTCACCTCCTCGTAAAGCTTCAATGCCTTGTTGTAATATTCCAATCCCTCACCCGAGCTGTAATTCAAGTTGCCAATGTTCTGGTAATTTTTTGCCAAGCCGCTTTTGTTGCCGAGGTCTTCATTCAACTTTAGTGATTTAAGGTAACACTGCAATGCTGTGTCATTATAGTCTGCCTGCTGTTGTTGATAGTAAGCCATTCCCATATTGTCGAGTGATTCTGCAATCAGAAGTTTATCGCTTATCTCTTCACTCATCTTCAACCCCTTTAAACCGGCATCAAGTGCTGAGGGGTAATCGCCTTGATCCTGGTAAATCGCTCCGATATTGATGTATGATTGAGCAATTCCTTTTCTCCATCCGATCTTTTGCGCAAGATCAAGCTCTATATTGCCATAATCAAGCGCCTGCGCATAATCACACATGAAAGTATATCCATTGCAGATCCTATTGAGCGTGTTGAGCCTTGAAGTATCATCTTTCACATTCACCAGAACTTTTTTTAGTGAATCAATTTTGCTGTATTGCGCAAAAGATGCTTCAACTCCGACAAGTATTATAAGTATAAGAAGGAAAATATTTTTCATCCCGAAATTTCATTCTCGCACAATACCAAAGAAATTGGAAAATGCTTTTTACGAATTGAGGTGTCAGTCAACAAGGTAATGATAATTCTATGCGGGTACCACAGGGATTATTTTCAGAATTAAGAATGCCGATAATATTGAAGTGCGCCTTTACTTTTTTCAATTCACTCAAAATTTTCAACCGCTCTTCGGTGAGTTTCATACCCAGCGAAAATTTCTTCAATGGTGCAGAGCCGTTCAATGGCTTGCTCCTATCAATACCAACACCATTATCTTCTACTGTGCAAATCAGAGTATCGTTGTTTTTACGAATGATAATTTTTATTTCTCCGGGTTTGTCTTTGTATTGCAAGCCATGCCAGATGGCATTTTCCACGAAGGGTTGTAAAATCAACGGAGGAATTTTTGTTTCTTGCTGATCAATGCTTTCGTCCACTTTTATTTCATAAGTGAATGGATGCTTCAATCGTAATGATTCGAGTTGCATGTATAAACCGAGCGATTGTAAATCTTCTTCGAGCGGTACTTCAGCATACTGAGAGTTTTCGAGAACCATTCGCATCAGCTTCGAGAACTTCAGCAAATAAATATTTGCTTCATCCGGATTTTTTTGATGCAGAAAATTTTGAATGGATTGCAGCGAATTGAAAATGAAATGGGGATTCATCTGCGCACGCAGCGCTTTCATCTCCACATCCGAAACGGAGCGATTGAACTCCGCCTCCTTCTGTTTCTGTTGGGCATCGCGCCGGCGTTTGTAAAATAAAAAAATGAAAAGCGATGAAAGTAAAAGCAGCACCAATCCGATTATGAGAAACCATCGCTGCTTTCCTGCAGCTTCGAGCTTAAGATTTTGTATCTCCATTTCTTTTTGCCTGATCTCGGCTTCGCGGCGTGCAGTTAATTCGGCAATTTTTATTCTGTTATTATCCGAGAATATTAACCCCTCAATGCGCAATTGCTGTCCTTTAACAAGAAATGCCATTTTGTAATTGCCAAGATGAGAGTACGCATCCCCGAGGTCTGCATAGTCACTTTTCAGATCGAGTAGTGATCCTATTGCAGAATCAATCGTGACTGCACGATTCAAATAATATACTGCTTTGCGAAGCATGACTTTCTTATTTCGCAAACTGTCAGGCAATTGTTTTGATTCAATTTCGCCATGGAGCACTTGAATCACAGTGTAGTAATATAAATCACCGGTGAGCCATAAATTGCTTCCAAGCCCTTTTTTATCTTCAAGCTTTTGAAAAATTCTCAACGCCTTGAAATCATATTCAAATGCTGTTGGAAAATCGTACTTGTCTCTGTAGATGAAGGCAATGTCCCAAAGTGTCCGCGCAATCCCGTCACTGTCATTGAGTTCCTGATAAAGTTCGAGTGCTTTTAAATAGTATTCAAGACGACTAATACCGGTCTTGATTGAATCTTCCTTAAGATTTCCAAGGTTCTGAAAATTTTTTGCCATCCCACTAATGTTGCCGATTCCTTCGTTCAGCTTGAGGGCTTTGGAATAATACCCGAATGCCTTGGTTTGATGCCTCTCTTCATAATAATTCATACCGATGATGTCAAGTGATTCTGCGATCAGCAATTTGTTGTTAAGCGCTTCACCGATCGTCAGTGCTTTCATTCCTGCATTAAGTCCGTCAGGATAATAACTTTCATCTTCATAAATAATTCCGATGTTGATGTATGATTGAGCAATTCCTTTTTGCCATTCAATCTTTTGTGCAAGGTCAAGCGCTTTATTTGCGTATTCATGTGCCAGGGCGTAATCGCTCCTGAATGTATATCCCCTACAGATTCCATTTAGTGTGTTAACCCTTGAAGTGTCATCTTTCACATTCACCCAAACTCTATTCAGCGAATCAATCTTGGCCTGCTGCGCAAAAGTTGATGCGACTATTTTAAGCATGATCAGCTGTATAATGAGAATTTGTTTCATGATAAAACTCTGCTCGCAGATTATGGGGGAAACCGGGAAATGCCTGCACAGACTCAGGTTAGCTCAGCAGGGTAAAGATAATTCTATACGTGTGCCGCTCAGATTATTCTCTGAATCAAATATTCCTGTGATGTCAAAGTGTGCTTTAACCTTCTTCAACTCGCTTAAAATTTTCAGCCGATCTTCAGTGATCTTCATACCGAGTGACATCTTCTTCGTTGAAACGGGCGCCTTTAATGTCTTACTCACATCCATACCCACTCCGTTGTCTTCCACAGAACAGATGAGGGAACCACTCTTTCTTCGGATAAAAATTTTTATCTCACCTGGCTTATCCTTGTATTGAAGGCCGTGCCATATTGCATTCTCAACAAAGGGTTGCAGGATGAGAGGCGGAATTTTCATTTCTTCAGCATCAATACCTTCTTCAATATTAATCTGATAAGTGAATGGATGCCTGAGCCGCAATGATTCCAATTGCATATACAATTCAAGTGATTGTAAATCATCTTCGAGGGGAACTTCAGCATAAAGAGAATTTTCGAGTACCAGTCGCATGAGTTTTGAAAATTTTATCAGGTACTTGTTTGCTTCATCCGGATTTTTCCGGTTAAGAAAATTCTGAATGGACTGCAGCGAGTTGAAAATAAAATGCGGATTCATTTGCGAGCGAAGTGCTTTCATTTCAACATCAGAAATTTTTTGATTCAACTCCGCTTCCTTTTGTTTCTGCTGCGAGTCACGACGACGTTTATAGAGGAAAAAGATTATTGCGGAAGATGTCAGAAGAAGCGCTGCACCACCGAGTATGAAATTGCGAATGATCGCTTGCTTCTGCAACTGCTGTTCAGCAAGAATGATCTGCTGTTGTTTTTTATTTGTTTCATACTTGGTTGCTGTCTCCTGAATTACCTGGCGAGATTGAATGTCACCCAAGCTATCCCTGATTCGTTTGCCGCGAAATAAATATTGATACGCTTCTTTGAAGTCGCTCAATTCAAAATAGACCTTTGATTTGGACAGGTAAGCATCACTGATAAGGATCAAACTGCCTGAATTCATCGCGGCTTCGAATACTTTATCAGAGTAATGAATCGCTTTTTCTTTTTGTCCCTCATTCGCAAATATTGATGCGAGGAACGGTCCGCAATTCACAACAGCTTCATGCTCGTGAGCAGCGATGAAAATATCGGTTGCCTTTTGAAGGTACTTTACTGATGCGGCGTAATGAAGACGACTGCCTTCATTTGAACCAAGCTCGTTATAGCTGTAGGCAGCAAGCACTGAATCATGAATTGCCTCACAGAGATGTATTGCTTTCCGCTGGTAAACATCACCTGATTGATAGTCATGATTCATGACTGAAGCATTAATTCCAAGAACATAGTAACTCTTGATAAGCCCAATGGTATCATGGAGGTCTTCGTAAATTTTAAGAGCGTTCAGATAATTCTCCCGGGCAAACTCTAAGTGTGTAACCCATCCATACTCTGTCCCGAGATAGTAGCTGGCATCGGCAATGGTTTTCTTGTCGCCGGAAGCTTCAGCGGCTTTCATACTGCTGAGATAAAAATTGAATGAAGCATCACCGACCTTCAGTTGCCGATATGTTCGACCAATTCCTCCAAGCGCATAGGATAGGCCCTTTTGATAATTGATTACTTCGCAAATTTTTTGGGCGGCTAAAAAATATTTTCGTGACTCTTCGTAGGCGTTTTTGAGAAAGCAAATTGTATTTCCCCATAGCAATAATGCATCTGCAATCCCCTTGCAGTAATCTATTTTTTTACTAAGTGCTAAAACCCTTACCGAATAAGACAAGCATGAATCAATATTTCTGCGATCAAAAAATTTTTGCCCTTTTTGAAGCAATAACTTTATCGCGATTGTATCACTAAAAGAACTTGTACTTTTTTGATGCTGGCATCCCGAAATGATCGTATTAAAATTCAAGGTGTCACCTTTTACATTGCCCAATGATCCAGTGGAGGAATCCATCCCTGTTCCCTGAGCGAAGGAATTTGTTGGGTTGTGAATGACAAGAAGAAGAATCAGGATTTCTTTCATGAAGCAAATTCGCGCTTCACAATATCGGAGAAATTAGTAACTCGTTTACTCAGTCATTTCGGAGGCGTGTAAATCTTCTTCTGCTTGCCGAAATCAACAGGATCAGGAAACGGGGGTTCCTTTTGCGTGGTGGTGAAAACATTTTCTACGTGATGCCATTTTCCGTTTTCCCATTTGAAACCTTCATAAGATCCATCAGGAACATAGGTTGTGTAATCGTCCTTCGTGAGAGGACTTTCAGGTTCAAGATGGTCGTAAACGATCATCTGCAATTCATCATCATAACGTATTGAAACCTGCGCGGTCTCTTTGTATTCGAGAATGAAACGCTTGATCTTGTTGCGCGGGTCATAGCTTCCGAAATCAAAAAGAGACGCACCGAATACAGGTTGCTTTTTTGAATTGAATGAAAGAACGTCAATCAGCTTCTTGTGGCTGTGCGCATCGTTTCCATCCCAGCCAAAGAGCAGGTAGTATGGTTTTCCTCCGGAGGATTTCACTTCAAGCATCCGGTAATACAATGCGCCAAACCAATGCTCATTGTTGGTGAGAGTATCAGCAGGTTTTGAAATGAACTCGGAATAATCAAAAAGGGGAAATAATTTCAACTGCTTCAGATCATTCATTTGAATAGTGCCGTAATAGCGATACGTGCTATCATCAAACGGCAAAACCCAATTAAGTATGCGAAATGATTGGTCATCAGGAGCAAGAATGGATATGCGTTCAAGAGCATCGAATGGAAAATGAAATGACCCTTCTACTTTCAACGCCCGCACCATGGTACGGATGAATTGATAGCAGGAACCCTGCCGCTTCATTTCATCCTTCGAATCGAGCATAGAATCACTTAGCACCTTTAACGTATCCTGGTAATGATTGAGCAACTGCAGGTTTTTCTCAGAGATGAATGTTTGGGCTTGCACTGAGAGAACAGCAGTGACAAATACAATCTGAAAAATGAAAATGCGAAAGAGTTTCATCCTGAATGAAAGGTAGAGCAAACGTACGAACAGGGTATTTATTCCTTCAAAATGGTTCAACAAAAAACCCATCCACTTTAGTTATGCGGATGGGTTTTTTGAAAAAGCAAAATCATTATTTACTTGGAGCGGCTTTTGGCGCTGGTGCTTTTGGTTCAGCAGCTTTCTTAGGTTCTTCAGCTTTCATCATTTTGCCATCCATATCGAGAGACTCTCCATCTTTCAGCATCATCTTTTTTCCATCCTTGGTCACGTAAGTACCATTGGCCATCACCTTGGTGCCATCATTCAAGGTCACGTCTTCCTTCATGAATGTGGTTGTGCCACGTTTAGTCACCCACATTTTACCATCCTTCATCATCACACCATCATGCTTAGCTACCGGTGTTGATTTCGAAGCTTGCTCAACAGGAATAGGTGCAGGAGCTGCTTGAGTCGGGGTCTGTTTTGATTGAGAAGAAGGAGTGCTCGTTGGAGTGTTTTGTGCCTGTGTGCTCATGGCAAAGAGGCATGCAATTGCAATTGGAAATAGTTTTTTCATTTGGTTTGTGTTTTCCGCAAATCTATAGTATTAAATGAACAAAATTTCATTTTAAGTTTTCTATAACAATTGCGCTGGCCCCTCCCCCTCCATTGCAAATTCCTGCAAGTCCAATTTTCTTCCCTTTCTGCTTTAGTGCATTGGCAAGCGTAACGGTGATGCGTGCACCGGACGACCCGATAGGATGACCGAGCGCTACGGCACCCCCATAAATATTTACAATTTCAGGATTCAGGTTGAGCAATTTCTCATTCACAATGCCTACACAGGAAAATGCTTCATTGATTTCAACGAGGTCGGCATCTTTCACTTCAAGCCCTGCCATCTTCATTGCTTTGGGCATTGCCTTGGCTGGAGTAGTAGTAAACCAATCAGGGTCCTGTGATGCATCTGCGAATCCTATGATCTTCGCGAAAGGTGTCAATCCAAGCTCACGCATTTTTTGTCCGCTCATGAGAATAACCGCGGCAGCGCCGTCATTGATCTTCGATGCATTAGCGGCGGTGATGGTTCCTTCTTTTTCGAAGGCCGGCTTCAGCGAAGGAATTTTATCGTACTTCACTTTCTTCGGTTCCTCGTCTTCAGTCACCATCACTTTATCTTTTCCCGAAGGAACTTCCACGGGAACCAATTCTTCATCAAAAACTCCGGAACTCATTGCCTTCTCCGCCCGCTTGTATGACTCTATTGCAAATGCGTCCTGGTCTTCCCGCGTGATCTTGTACTCGCGTGCACACAACTCTCCGGCATTACCCATCATCTTCATGTTGTAAGGGTCCTGGAGTCCATCACGAACAATGGCATCAATAATTTCACTGTTGCCGTAGCGATAGCCGCTTCTTGCTTTTGTAAGATAGAATGGGGCGTTGCTCATGCTTTCCATTCCACCACAAACAACAACATCATTAATTCCAAGCATAATACTTTCCGCTCCGAGCATGATCGCTTTCATTCCCGATGCACATACTTTATTCACTGTTGTACAGGGTGTGTTTGTTGGAATGCCTGCAAGGATGGACGCTTGTTGCGCCGGGGCCTGACCCAGATTCGCACTTAGTACATTGCCTGCGTAAACTTCATTCACCAGGTCGGGAGAAATTTTTGCGCGCTCCATGGCAGCCTTAATTGCAATTGCTCCAAGCTGCGTTGCTGAAATTGATGAGAGCACTCCGCCCAAACTTCCGATGGGAGTGCGGGCGATACTCATGATGAAGACTTCGTTCATGATGATTTAGAAATTTTGAATTTGTTCTGTAGGAATCTCTTCGGGAAAAATTATTGGCCGCGCAAATGTACTGATGAAATAAAACAACGGAGAGGAGGAAAGGTTCTTTCGTGTCTTGTAACAATTAGCTGAACAGAATTCCCACTTGCTGACATCCTCCTTCTAATGGTCGAATGTTGTCAATAATTTAAGAGTTTATCTTTACAGTCTAATGGTGGTAGACAAAAAAAATTTCCTGAGAATTCAAGACGGTGTAATATCTGCTGGCCTTGATGTGATATTCTCCCAGGATGGAGAATATGTTGTTTGTTATTGCCCAGCATTGGACCTTTCATCTTACGGGAAAAATCATGATGATGCTCATCATGCTTTTGAAGAGGTATTAAGTATTTTTCTGGAGGACACTCTTCACAAAGGAACTCTTGAGAGAATTCTTTTAGATCTTGGATGGTTCTTGTCAAAACAGGAATACATCCCTCCCCGTCTTCCACACAACTTCCTGGAGAATAAAATTTCCGGAACTATTGAGCTTGCCTCTTTTAAAATTCCCATTGCATCTTAATGGCACAAATCGGGACCGAAGATTTCATCAGATTTTTGAAGTCAAAAGGACTCGTGTACAAGCGAACAAAAGGAAGTCATGACATTTATGATTTTCCTGAAGGAGAAAAGCAATTGCCACGCCCGGTCGTTATCAGAGGCATCTACAAGGAAATTCCGGATGATCACATCACAACTAACCTGAACACGCTTGGTAGCACGAAGAAAGAGTTGAAGGAGTTTTTGGAGAAGAAGCACTGAGCAGAATGATCATGAAAAAAACGTAGTGGAATTTAGTTGGAAACTATAAACTGTAAACTCATTTCTTCACGAGGTCGCATCATTGTTTCAACCTTCTAAAATTGATGGCACAAAATTCGTCAAGTGTTCTTCCTTCCTCATCAAACCAAATCCGATAATCATGAAAGCAAGTGCTTTACTCCTGCTGATCGCTGTATCAGTTTCTTCCGCCTACTCACAGCAAGCGCCGGTATGGAAACTTTCACTTCCTGAAGCAATTCTCTGGGAAAAAATCACTCCGCTTGGAATTGTGGTCGCTGCAACCCCAAATGGCTTGTACGGCATTGATCCCGAAAAAGGAGCCATCGCGTGGAAACAAATTAATCCGGTTGTAGCTAATCTTCCTGAAGACAATTATGAAGTGATCACCAATACTCCTTTTGTTGCAATCGTCGGGAAAGGAAATTTGCCTCAGCATGTGGTCTTGAATTCAGCAACCGGAAAAATTATTTGTAACTCCAAAGATGCCGGCATCAGCGGAGTTGTAAGCAGGTATATTCTGTATGAGACAGGAAACATCCTTATCTACGGAGTTAGCGGCGGCTTTAAACCGGTGGTCGCGCTGTTTGATATTTCGACCGGACAAATCAAGTGGCAGAAGAGCGACATGTTTGGTAAGGGCTTTCTTGCAGAAAAAATTCAGGGCAAACCGTTGGAGGATGGAAAGGATGCCTTCATTACAGCCACAACCGGCGGTGTTTATAAAGTGAATACGAACACCGGTGAAGTGATCTGGAAGCAACCGCTGCCGAAAGTCGGGATGGTTTCTGCCTCTGAAACTGAAACAAAGTTGCTGCGCTCCGTTCGTCCTGATGAATTTTATTTTCTCAATAATACCTACGCAATGTCTTATAAACTTTCTGACGGAAGCCAACGATGGAAACAAGTTGCAAAACAAAGCGGGCTGGTTGACCGGATCATCTTTGACCCTGAAGGCCTGATCATTGCCAGCGCAGTTGATCCGAAGAACAACATTGTGAAACCGAAGATCAGTTTGTTCGATTATGAAACAGGCGTACAAAAATGGGAGAAGGGTGCGAAGCTGAACGGCACCGTTCGTGCCTACAGTTATTCGAAGAAAGGATTGGTGATTGCTATGGAAAGTGAACACGGAAATTATTCAATCAACATTGTGAATCTTTCTACAGGAGAATTCATACTCGACAAGCCGTTAAAAGTGAAAGGAACGCTGGAAGAAATTCGGATGACTGATAAAGGCGTGTTGTATTTGACCACGAATGAAATCAACATTCTCTCGCTCACAACCGGTGATCCCGTGTTTCCGAAATCAATTAAAGCATCGGAAGATCATAGTGTGCTGAGAGCCGAAAAAGATAATCTCATCTATGCGTATTCCACTTCTGAAAATGCTTTATACAAAGTGAATGTTGATGCGGGAACCATGCAATCAATAGCAACCGGAATTAAGTTCGACGCCAATGAAACTCCGTTATCGCTTGAGACAAGAGACAATGGTGTGCTTCTTTCTTCCAACCAAAACATGACACTATTTGGTTTTGACGGCAAACAAATTTATCACAGCTTCTACCCTGCTCCGGGCATCAGCAATTTTGCAAAAGCTGTTTACGGAATCAGTGCTGTGCTGCACTCCTATGATGCCATGCGATATGGCGCCGCCTCTGCCGCGTTTTCCGGCGCAGCAGTTCAGGAAACTGATCCAGGCTACCGCGCCATGTATGCGGGCTTCGGTGACTTGTGCAACCAGGTGAGCAATGCAAGCATGGATGCGGCAAAAGCTGAAATGGATATGATTCGCAAGCGATACAATGCCACTGTTTCTGCAAACAATTTTATGTTCATGAACACAAAGCTTGATAAAGGAGTTTTTGGATTGGTGAAGCTGAATAAAACTTCCGGAGCAAAAGAAAGCGAGATTGAGTTTGGAAAAGATAAGGAACCGAATTATGAGATTGATGATGTGGCTTCTCTGCTTTTTTATCGTTCTGGTCCGGCGGAGATTTCTTGTTATAAATTTTAGAATCAGCAATCTCAGATAAATGAATAAGAAACAATCGCACTACAATTTCGGCATCCCAATTTTGATTGGGACGGTAACAACAACAAGGAGACAAGTCTCATCAACTTATTGCAATTGGTGGTTATCAAAGTTGTTTTTATTCCTATTGCTGCTGTGCATCCTCCTTGTGACGAGATCATCTGCCCACCCCGGCTCCGGAATTGTCGTTGATAAATATGGGCAGGTTTTCTTTACTGACACAGGACAGGGCGTTTGGAAGATTGATAAGCAAGGCAAACTTACACTCATACCTGCATCATTATTTCACTCGATGACCCTGGATGAGTATGGATACTTTGCAGGATCGCAGAAAAGCTTCGGCGAGTGGTTTGAAAGAGTTACACCGCAAGGCTCGAGGCCCGCTCTTATTATGTGCTCCGATTTTCCTCTTACCGTTAACCGTGACGGGAACATTTACTATGCCGATACCCGCCACAGTTCGGCACGGATCGTAAGAAGAACACCCGATGGAAAGGAATCAGTGTTAGTTAGCGATAAAATTTTTGAGTACATCGCCGGAATAGCTGCCGGCCCGGACGGCTCCCTCTATATCGCTGAGAACAGCCGTACTGAAGCCAACACTATCCGAAAAATTACAATGAACGGAACGGTCTCCATCATTGCAACCTTTATTGGTAACGTCAGCAGTAAGGACTTGCCATCAGGAACAACGTCGCCTTCTTATTGCCGTGGGCTGGCTGTTGATTCGCTGGGTTTTATTTATGTGGCGGCCACAGGTAGTCGCAGTATTCTCAAAATCACCCCCGGTGGTATGATAAGCACAATCATACAAGCACCGAGCCCCTGGTCACCGACCGGGGTTGCAGTCTTTCACGGTGAAGTATATATTTTAGAGTGGCACGATGTGGCTCCTTCGGATGAAGAGGTGCGCAAGGCATGGATACCGCGAGTTCGGAAAATCGGACGGGATGGAAAGATCGCTACACTGGCAACTGTTTCGCGGTAAGAGAGAACGAGGCGATGGCCATATAGCTTTGATGAACTCAATATATTTTAAGGGGACTTTAGATTGGTGAAGCTGAATAAACTTCCGGGGAAAGAAAGCCGGATTGAATTTGAAAAGATAAGGAGCTGAATTGTGAGATTGATGATAGGATTTGATTGCTTTCTATCCTTTTTAAGATCCCGCGGAGATTCCCTGTTATAAATATAATTTATAGAAGGTTCAAATGAAGGGGAAAAAATTTTTGTGATTGCAATTTCTTAAAATCACATTTTTATTCCAATAAAGACTTATGCCCTGATTTCCGGCTAACTCAGAACCTCGGCTGTTCTGTGCAATTGAGTCTCACAATAAGTTTTGAATTTCGTGACAAATGCTACGCTCCTGTGACGAATTGAATGTTCAAGTTCCGGATTAAAGGAATGTCCCGGTTGCGGAGATACGCTGAATATGAAGTTGCAACTATTTTTTCCGTTTGCTTTTATATCATAGCGATTGACAGCAAAATAATTCACCTCCCCGGCAGTAACGAATTCCTCGAAAATAATTTCATTCTGCTTCACTTCAATGTGCCTCGGTTCAATTATTTCTTTCCTGTCTTCATAAAAACAAATGAACTGACTCCCCAATGAAAGGCTTGGGGGACCTTCGCTGCGTTTAAATCCGGGGACGTACTGCTTTCTTTTTTCCATATCAACTAATGCTTCTTCCGCTTCATTGTAGGGAACCTTGATTTCAATTTCTACTGAAACTGTTGCATTCGCATCTACTTCAGCAGCAACAGTGACTCTTTCTTTAGCCGGAGGTATGGTTTGTTTTATTTGAGTAAGGGAAGCAAAGCTAAATTCAATTACACCGAGGGAGGGATACTCTTCTTTAGATTGCATCCACTCGAGATCATCGGCTTCTGCACGGTCAGGAATATTTTTAAGATAACTATCCGTTGTGAGCAGGTATTCATTTCCGGGAATGCTGTTCTTCAATAAGCGATGTGCTATCACCATGTCAACACCTGATGCTTTTGTAAACCGCGCCACACTATGCTCCGCAATAGTGCCGAAATGCACTACGAATTTCAGAGTGAGATCAGCCAACCCGGTGCATGCCCTGCACTGGCAAAAAGGAGTGCCTGCAAAACTTCGTATCATGTTATGAAAGGAGGTGAAAATTTTTACGCACTGCTCCACGATTTCTTTTTTTGAAGGCGGATTTCCTTTTTTGTATAGCAGCACTGCGTCTCCTTCGATTTCTGAAACAATAAAATCATCCGTTACCATTTGCACGATGCACTCAAGGAGGTTATTGAGAATAAAGGCGCTGTGTTCCACTTCTGTCTGAGTTACGAAGCCGGTATACCCGCTAATGTCAGGAATGAGAATGGTTGCTGATTCAGCCATCGGTGTAAGTTTCAAGTAAAATTAGAATAATTAGATGGTAGTCACTATTCCGCATTTGCCATAGTTCTGCCCGTAATGTGCCGCGAGAGGGTGCCGTAGCCTTGAACAATAAAACCACGACGCAGGAGAACGAAAGGTGAAATGAAAAGGGGGAGGCAATCCTGCTTTTTTTTGGGTTGAATTTGCGAATAGAACGGTAGGTTTGTTGCGACAAGCCCATAAATTAACTCCTATGTTAAACTCGCCGGCAAACAAGACACAACACCGCTGCTGACAAAAAGTATTTTTAAATGAAATCGTTCTATTACAACACTTTTGCCCGTGTATGTTTGCTACCCTACATTGGAGGGATAATTATTCATATCCTCCGGCTTATTTATGACTTTCCAATCGAAGAAATTCCGTGGGAGGTTGACTGGGTTGTTTTAGTAATAGGAGGATATGGGGGCTTGGGGCTTATCATCTTTGCCAACAAAATCCCCTTTAAGAATATCTGGGATAAAATTGTTTACGGACTATTAATTTTTCATCTTGACGGTTCGGTGCTTGTTCACGGATATATACTTTTTAAAGGAAGCCATAGCGTGCTTACAATCTTTCCCTATTGGTATAGTGCTATTGCCGTTGGGTACTTTCTTTTTCTTGGACTATATGTACTCAATTTAAATAAAAGATTGTCTGCATTGCGGGCTAACAAAGTGAAAACACCTCCGGAGGCTTAAAACACCATTTAAAGTTGACAAAACACCCCTTGAGTCGTAATTTTTCTACCAAATAATAGATCTCATTTTTATTTCACAAAAAAAAAACTACTGATGAAAAAATTATTTCTACTCGCATCAGTTTTGTTTACAGTAAATGTGACTCGTGCCCGATGGCAGCCGGACCGACGAATTGGATGTCTGTGATGTGGTAATTGTTACTTTTGTTAGGATTGCGGCGGCCCCGGGTTTACAAGAAATTGAGAAATTAAATAATGAAAAAAATAGTAGTCATAAGCATTCTGATTTTAAGCTCAATTTCTTCCTTCTCCCAAAATCCGGGCGACACACTTTTCAATTCATCTCACATCCACGAAATCAATATCACGTTCACCCAGCCAAACTGGTGGGATTCACTGATGTATTATAAGATGCACGCCGATTCATTCAACCTGAGTACGCAAACCATGATTGGAGATTTTATCATTGACGGAACGCCGATTGATTCCGTGGGAGTGCAGTTGAAAGGCAATTCCTCATTCGGGTATCCGGGAAGAAAAAAACCAATCAAGATTACCTTCAATGAATATGTTTCAGGAAAAAAATTGGAAGGGCTCACAGTCCTTAACTTAAACAACAACATGCTTGACCCCACGATGATGCGGGAAAAACTGCTGCTTGATTTCATGAACAAGAAAGGATTGGCGGCACCCCGCTGTACTTATGCAAAAGTTTCTTACAACGGGCAGTATGTAGGGTTGTATAAAATGATTGAACAAGTGGATAAAGAATTTATTATGACGCATTACAACGACTGGGGAGGAAATCTTTTCAAAGGCGACCCGCAAGGCTCATTAATGTGGCTGGGAAATGATCCTGCAAGCTACTACCCTTTCTATGAATTGCATTCAAACAACACCACGAACGACTGGAGCGATTTGGTAAACCTGATTGACAACATCAACAATACGCCGGCATCCGGTTTTTATGACACGCTGGAAACCAATCTGAACACAACGCCTTGCATTCAGCAATGGGCGGCACGAAATCTTTTTGTTGATTTGGATGCATACTTCCACGCCCCGCACAATTATTATTTATATCACAATACTGCGACAAATAAATTTGAATGGAGCACCTGGGATGTGAGCGTTGCATTCGGATTTTATCCTTTCTGGACAGAAGATTCCACAGAGAAGGTGAGCATTTTGATGGCGATGAATCCGTTGGTCATACAAATGCTTGCCGACAGCATTTATAAAAAAACCTACCTCAACACCATTTGCGATTACTTAGATTATTTAGATACCTCTGTAATGTCTAATATCATTGATAGCATTGCCTCACTTATTTATCCGGCCTTCGAAGCCGAGCCGGACTCCAACCAAATGTTCCCTGAGGAATTGCTGTTTGCAACTGCAGATACACTGACCATTCCCACACCTGTAGGAGATATTCCCGGGCTAAAAAAATTTATTGCAAACAGGAGAAGCAATGTTCTTAGCGAGCTTCAATCAATTGGATGGATTTGCGCCTATACATCAGCTGATTTTCCGGATTTGAATTTTAATGCGAAAGCTTTTCCGAATCCTTTCAGCAATTCAACAACATTGCAAATTAGGGGTGGCGTACCGATAACCATTGGGATGAGATTGACGATCTCCGATATGTTTGGCAGAGAGTTGCATCCTGAAATTATTCGTATTCCGGATTCCTTTCTAATTAGCAGGGGTAGTCTTCCAGGTGGAATGTATTTCTATCAAGTGACAAATAGCAAGCAATTAATTTTATCAGGAAAACTGATTGTGCAATAGCAATACAAAGCTCACCCAACTTTTTATCTGCTACGTGTTTCCGGACCGACACCGGGCTGCCCATAGTTTTCATGTCCCTAAAAGGACAAGGCGAGGTGGAAAACAACTCATGACCTCATTTTGAATGCAAAAGAATCAATCACTTTGAATAAGTAAGAAAATTGTAATTAAGATTGACTTTCTTAATCTTAAAAGACCACCTTTGTTACTTTAAAAAAAATCCCGGCCATGAAAACAGTCTTTATCATCTTAGCGATACTTCTTTTATCATTTTCCTCAAGGCTCAATGCACAGACAAACGTAAGCGGCGGAATTTATTCGAACACTACCTGGACTTTGGCAAATAGTCCCTACATCGTTGTTGATACCGTTGCTGTATTTCCAAATGTTACCCTTACTATTGAACCAGGGGTAACAGTTAAGTTCGCCGATTATAAAAGATTGGAAATTCGCCAGGGGACTCTTGTTGCCGAAGGCACGAGCAGTGATTCAATCACTTTTACAAGCAATTCCGGTTTTCCAACCCCGGGAATATGGCCCGGAGTTTTTATGAATGGTAATCTTCCTTCAACATTTAATTTTTGTGAGTTTCGTTATGCAGATAAGGGAGTTGAACTTAGTGAACTTGGGCAAACAGATACAACATTTATTAAAAACTCAAACTTCAGGAATAATATTACAGGTTTTTACAGCGGTTATGTAGCACCTTATTCAATTTATAATTCAATTTTTAGAAATAATACTAATGGAATTATTAGCTACTCAGGTAATGGCGCATTGATAAATAATTGTATTGTGACAATTAATACTGTTGGAATTGTTGCCGGGCAATATTCCCTGGTAGAAAATTGTGTTATTGACTCGAACATTCGGGGTGTAGTAATGCCCTGGAAGCCGAACGTTATTAAAAATTGCCAAATTAATTATAACAACATCGGGTTAATTGACACAACAGTGAGCGGCTACTATTATTATAATGAAATTACAACAAGTACAGTCGAATATAACAATATAGGGATTAAATTGGGCGCTTCATACGACCACATTTATTGCAATAAGATTTGTAATAATACTACCCTTGATTTACAATATTCCGTTAATTTCGGAGGTAATATAAATATGCCAAATAATTATTGGTGCACTACTGATTCTACTGTCATAGCTTCACATATTTACGATGGGTATGACAATATAAATTTAGGTCTTGTAAACTTTATGCCTATGGATACATCGCAATGCTATTTAACCGGATGCAATCTTGGCCTTTCAGCAACCGTTACGAACGCAACTTGTGACACATGTCATGATGGCGCTGCAACGGTTCAGGTTTCAAATGGAATTCCCCCTTATATTTATACCTGGTACACAATACCTATTCAGACAACCCAAACAGCGACTGATCTCGAACCGGGCTCTTATACAGTTTGTGTAACGGATGCTAATGGATGCACTATATGCAGTAATCCCATTTTTATTGATTCAACGAATTGTACCGGCTATTCTATTGCAACACAAGCAGCCAATACATCATGCAGCACCTGCAATGATGGTTCAGGGTGGGTTAATGTAACAGGAGGCACTCCGCCTTATTCATATACCTGGTATACGTTCCCTATTCAAACGAGCGATACTGCAACTAATCTTTTGCAAGGAACTTACGCTGTTTGCGTTACTGATCTGTATGGTTGTTCAGCTTGCGATTCGGCCACAGTATCTACAGGCAATTGTTCTGCCTATTTTGCCCTTTATCCCGATACGGTACCGCATCAGTATTCCGCGGTGAATATGGCATCGGGAGTTTCACCATTAATTTATTTGTGGAGTTGGGGTGATGGAACATTTGACTCAACTGCATTTCCGAGTCACACCTATGCTGCCGCAGGATTCTATACCATTTGCTTAACCATTCATGATTCAGTAGGGTGTGTAGCAAATTATTGTAATTCTTATTACCTCCTCAAGATGTCCGATGCTGAAGCAGAGAACACAATAGTTACAGTGAATGTTGTGGCAGGTATTCCAACCGTCATTCAAATTACGGATGTACTTCAATCATGGTCGGTATTTCCGAATCCTGCATCAGGAAATGCTCTCATCAATTATTCTCTTTCTATTCCTGCAACAATAAGTATTGATCTGTATGATGTGCTTGGAAACAGATTGTGGCAGGTTGTAAAAGATGATCAGCAGGCAGGAGAACACAATTCAGCATTTGATACGCGCAATCTTTCAAACGGAGTTTATGTTTTGCAGATTCGCGCAGGTGATCAAATTGCTTCGCAAAAAATTGTCCTCCTTCGCTAAAGCTTCAGTGGATAAATGGTGATGAATTAGTAGCGATTGTTCCCAATTATTTCGCCGCACTTTAGATGGGATAGAAACAAATCATGGGCGATTTTAGGATGACAATATAAATGAACAAACTGCTCAGGCAAATACAATCAGACGACATAGAAATAGTGTATCGGCAGGTTACCGACACAGCAACTATTTGGGCAATATCCGGATTCATAGACCAAGCAAATAGACTTCTTGAAAAACTTTGGAGTCTGAAAATCGAACATTCGGGAGACACCTGGCTAAATGACGAAGGATTTCAATTTTTATGGACTATTACAGGCAAAATGCCAAATCACATTCCATTTCCGCTAAAAGACATTGACTCAATGCAAGCTGAAAATTGGAGCGACAATTTCAACCTTTGGAATGAAAACCAGGACTACGCTCAAAGAATTGAAGGCAAGGACTGGACGCAACTTTCAGGAAACGATTTGAAGCTGGTTGGAATTGGTTTAGCCTATGACAAGCATAGTTCTAATAAGGCTTCAGCACAAGAGCAACAGTTAACCTCACTTAAAGCCTTAGACAAATACATCACAACTTGTAATCCTGTTGGGTACGACTTGTTTATGTCTTTAACCTGTGCATCTATTATTGCGGCTCGCAACGGATTGACGAAGGAAGCAGAACAATATATTATTAAATGGGGCAAAGGATATAAAGAATATTGGGCAAATTATTTACTGCCTTACCTAATGAGAGATTTGCCAACTGCTAAGATTCTTTTGACCGGAATTCTTGCTCCGATTTTTGAATTAACGAAAGAGAAATGTGAGAATGATTTACAAATAATAAGCATCGCACTTGACGACCGGATAACTAAAGGTCAATCTCTTGTTTATGAAAAATTGACATGGCAAAAATTATTAAAACACATTTCTATCAGAGCAATTAAAAAACCGGATTTTGACTACAACGAGATAAGCATTTCAAAAAATTGGCTCGGTTTTCCACCTGCAAAAAAGGACGAAATAACAACCGCTGAGACAAGACTAAATATTAAATTACCCAAAGAATATAAAGACTTTTTATTAACAACTAATGGCTTCCATCCCTTTTCCTTCACACCGACCTTGCTTCCTGTTGACAAAATAGACTGGCTTAAAAAGCTTGACCCACAACTTGTAGAAATATGGAGTGAATCTATGAATGAAGTTGACAAAGACTTTGTAGAATCTTTTAGCAATAGCATTCTGATTGGCGGACAACAAGAAGAACAACAGTTGCTTTTAATTCCCCCGACAAAGAACAAGAATTGGGAGTGTTGGTTTTTTGCAAGCTGGAACGCTGGCGAGACAAAATATGCAAACTTCAGATATTATATGGAAAATGAATTGCAGGAATTAGAAACGGAAGAATAAAGAGCTACCCATAACAGCGGTTTGGTGCTATGCGGGCATTTTAGTAAATTTAATGTGCCAAGCCGCAAACCATTGTGTGTAATGCAAACAAAACGACCTGCATGAAAAATAGAATAACATTTTTGATTTTAGGCTTAACGATGATTTCGGAAATCTCTTTTGCTCAACAAGTCAATGAAAAGATTAACTATATCGCTTTTAAATTTGAGCATTCACGAAGAATACCGAATTATATGGTGACAATTGAAATCATAAAAAGACAGGCTGAGACCGTTGTAAAAGTTAATTCTATACCACGCGGCAGTGATAAAAGATGGGCAAACACGAAAATTGATACTTCCTTTATTATTGCCTCCAAATTATTTGTTGATTTAGCAAATGAAGTTTTAGCATTGAATAAAACAAATTTAACTAAAGCGCTGCTTGGGGGAAAGGATGGAACGGAGTGCACAATTGAATTTGGAACCTTCGGAAGCACTGTTGCGTACAAGTTTTGGTCTCCTGACTATGACACAGAACAGCGGGGATTGACTGATTTTTTGAAGCTTTGTAAGAAATTAATTGAAATTGGAGGACTGAAAACAAAAGAAATATTATAAGAATGAAGGACACAAATAAATTCTGTAATTTTAGATTGCATTGTTCACTTCTTAAAACCCCTTACAATGAAACAAATCCACACATCCGCACTGCTGGTTCTCTTTTGTATTTTGGGGTTTATCACAACCGCACAGGTAAGCTGGCAGAAGTTACCTACTCCAAACGACTATGTTAAAGGCATTGGTGCAACAAGCAACAACAATGTTTATGCAGGCACTTCAACTTATGGCGTATTCAAATCGGCAGATGCCGGTGTAACATGGTCAAACATTAGCCTCGGCCTTGCTGACTCTTCAATAAGAGAACTATGTGTTTCTTCAACCGATGAAATATTCGTTGGTACTGCCCAACATGGTATCTACAAATATAATGGTACTTCGTGGTTACAAATAAACACTGGCTTGCCATCAGGCAATGCTTTAGTCATAGGATTTGCGAAAGGAATTTCAGGCGAAATGTATGTAGCCATATCAACAGGTGCCGTTTATAAATGGAATGGAACAACATGGGTTAATCTTACCTACAATCTTGCGGCTCCGGGCATCATGGCAATTGCCACCGGACCTACGGGTACGGTATATGTTGGAGCTTACGGATCAGGTGTTTTTAAATTTGATGGCGTAAGCAACTGGACTTCATTCGGTACAGGATTTCCAAGCATGTATGTTGTTGATATAGTCGTGAGTTCAACTGATACGGTTTATGCAGGAACTCCGGAAACTATTTGCAGACTACCTTCGGGCGGCGGAACATGGGTGCAGGTAAATTCAGGTTTACCTGCCGGCATTTCCGCCTTAGGTATTGATGCACAAAACCGGCTTTATTCCTGTAACTATATTACTGATGTACTCGGAAACTACGGTCAAATTTACAGGTCAGCCAACGGCGGAAATTCATGGTCATTTGTTTCGGGATCACTGTACACGCACTTTTTCTGGAGTTTCTGCTACACCCCTTCCGGAAATATTTATGCCGGCGGTTCAGGAGTTTATAAATCAACTGATCATGGCGACACCTGGAACGATATGAATCCAGGACTTGATGCCAGGAAATCAATTGCCTGCTTTACAGGTAAATCAGACGGGACCTTATTTTTGGGAACCACCACCTTTGGAGTGTGGCGGTCAACCGATAATGGAAATACATGGCAGCAAAAAACAGTCGGCCTTACTGCATTTAATTCTATACAGATAACTACAAATGCCGCAGGCGATATTTTATATAGTGCCAATTACGGATCCTCGTCACGAATATTCCGTTCAACCGATAACGGAGATTCGTGGTCTCAGGTAGCCGCAAACGGAACGGATCAGTACACTAAAATAAAACAACACAATGCCGATACTATCTGGGCGACTGAACGATTTCAGGGGCCAACAAACCTTTCTTTTTCGGTTGATAATGGCGCTACATGGGCAAATAATCCGCTTCATATTTCAGCTATCTGGGATATTGATTGCAGTCATGGCTCTACCATTTTTATTGGAAGCGAATCAGAAGGAGTTTCCCGCTCACTCGATGGCGGCCAAACATGGACGCTGGGTGTTGGCAATAGCATACCCTGGTATGGAAATGTAATTGCAGTGGAGACAGATGCCACCGGGTATATTTTTGCAGGATCGGATTGGTATCAGCATGTCCTTTGGTTTTCTGATCCCGCAAGCAACGGAGATGCATGGACAGAATTCACCGACCCTGACCTCGATATTACAACTGTTTTTGATGTGGTTTTTGATATAAACAACAATGCTTACCTGGCTACCAAAAGTGGAGTTTATATGGCTTATAATTCTGTCTGGAATGTCAATACCGATTGGATACCGTCTTCAAGCGGACTACCCGGGCAGGCATGGGCACTCCAATTTGGTTTTGATGCATCCGGCTACATATACAGTGTTATATATAGTGCCAATGGGCATAATGCAGGATTGTTCAGAAGCACTGCAGTTGTAAACGGCTGTAATGCACCCACTAATATTTCTGCATCAAATATCACTTCAACAAAAGCAACGATAAACTGGACAGGAAACGGCGGCGCAGCAAAATACAGGGTGCAATACAGAGTGCAGGGAACAGCCACGTGGACAACTAAAAAAGTAACTGCACCCATTGTGACCAAAACAATATCATCATTACAACCGGTTACAACTTACGAATACCACGTAAGAACTGATTGCAATTCAACAGGAACATTAGCTTCTGCATATTCATCTATTCAAACATTCACTACCGTCTGTAGTTGCGCCAAACCCGCAAACATTACCATCACGAACGTTTCGCAGACATCAGCAACTGTTAACTGGACCGGAAATTCATGTGCAATACAATACCTCCTGCAATATCGAAAGCAGGGCACTTCAGCATGGACAAAAAAGACCATTACTGCACCAACACAGCTTTATAACATTACCGGCTTAACCGCCAACAGCATTTATGAATACCGGCTAAGAAGCGACTGCAACTCCACCGGCTCAGTCAATTCCGGATGGACAACCATTGCCACATTCAGCACTCTTCAAAGATTAGCAGATACAGAAATCAGTTCAACTATCTTTTATGTCGCTCCCAATCCATGTTCAACTTGTTTTGTAGGCGGAGTAAATAACGAAATGGATTTAGTTGTTACAGATTTAGCCGGCAGAACAGTTATAGTTCAATTCACCAAGTCAACAAACGGAATTTACATTAACATGCCTGAAACAAGCGCTGGCCTTTACATCATCCGAAATCTAAAAACCGGGGAGATAATAAAGTTTGTGAAGGAATAAATAGTATCAACAACAAAGGAATGTTATTTTCCCAAAGCGCGATCATCCGCTTCAAATCGAGGAATCCTTTTGATAAGGTCAATCAGTTTCCAGAAACTATAATTGCGCCGATGAGGTCCTGGGAATTGAGCCGGTTTTATTCGGTCCGAATGACAACCGATTTGGCCAAGAAGTCGTGAATTGCCCTTCTCTTGTTGTTGGTCAACAGTGTGATAAGTTCAAATAAAGTCCAAATAAAAAAAGGTGTGTTAGCAAAGCTATTAAAGTTAATGAGCAAATATCCGGTCTCGCCCGTCAGCAGAACAAGAGTTAGGTAGTAAAAAAATCCTGCCAGTTCAACCAATAAATAAAATCCGTCCCGAAAAAAAGATTGTCTGAGAGTGATGTTTCTTGTTTCGCTTATGTCTAAAACTTTCACACCGGCCACCCATTTTCCTAAGGTCTGCCCAAACTTATAATGCGAAATAATAGAATAAAATATCGGGATAAAGATAGTAAAGGTCTCCCAACCTATAATAACATAATCGCCTACGGTCGAGTTCGCAATCCAACGATCCACAACTAAGAAAGGCGAGAATAGAATCCCGTCAACGATGGCTGCCTGAAGCCGTTTTAACCCTGTCCTATACCTTTCAGCTACCATGTCATTTTTTCATCTGTCGCAGGTGTTTGGCACCAATGACTGAAGCAGAGGAAATTCAGCGATCCAGAAGATGTTGCAAACACAAGTACTCGCAAATTTATTCAGATCAGCGGATTAATCTGCTCATTCCCCGGGTACTTCACCGTATAAGAGAACTTAATGGTTTTGGTTTCTTTCGATTTCAGGTTCATGTTCCAGGTGAGGGTGCCTGTGAGTTCATCGAGTTGCGCACCATTGATTTCTCCAGCCGTAACCGTAATATCTTTTTGTGTAGTTAAAGGAACCTGATCGAGCAGCACAAAATTTATTTCTGTCGCTTTTGTATTCCTTACTGTTATGGTGTAAGTGCGGGTAATCGTTTTCATTCCATCTACAAAACCCGTTTTGCTTTTTTCCTTTACTAATTTCCGGTTCGTTACAATCGTTCTATCGCGGCCTAAATCAATGTTCAGCGTATCATCCAAATCAGTAGGATTGATAGCCGACTTTCCGACAAATGAATTATCGAAATAAATTTTTGCTTCACCATAAACGAGATTCATGTCTTCCCAATCTATTATGCGCGCCTGCAGAAAAGCATCCTTATCAATTTTCGGAACACAATAATATTCAAAGAGGGCATTCATCTCCTTTTTCTGAATGGCAATGCTGTGCGGCTTGCCATCTGATGGAATTGAATACGGAACCGCGATGGAGTATTCAACCTGCACCGGATTGGTTTGAACAGTTGCATAGTCGAAGCTGTACCTTGCATCGGCATATTTCTTATAATCGGGAGTCAACATAGTGCCTGTAGAATTTGCATTAACATCAGCCGGTGATTCACTATCCTTGCTTGACATCTCTTGTTTTTGAATGGTGATCAACTGAACAAATAACGGATTGAGCGTTGGTCGCATGTTCCCGAGAGAGGGATTGCCGGTGGAAAGTGTAAGCTTCACATTCTTCCAGTCAATAGAAGTATTTTGAATGAGCTTTGCTTTTTGAATTAAAGTAAGAGAGTTGTCAGTTGAAGTGGCTTTCAGATCATACTCAGGAATCCACGAGGCATTCACGGTGTAATAATTAAATTGGATGGTGGCATTGGTTGCAGCCTCGGCAGAAACGGTAATTAGAATTTCGTAAACCGGTTGCGTATTTTCGTCGGGCACACTGCTGTTTACTTTACTTATGAGCTCATTCAGTTTGGCAATACTTTCATCCAATTGCGATTTAATAGAAGTGAGTTTGTCCTGCTCGCGCGTGAGCTTGTTCCATTCGAAGTCAATATTCGCCTGGCGCTGGCGATAGTAATCAAGGGCATCTTTTAACAGAGTCATGCTATCTCGCTTGGCTGTCCCCTTGATGATCGGATTGTTTTGCAGGAATCCTTTTTCCATCACTAGTGCATCTTTATTTGCCTGGATGAGTTGCAATTGGTAATACAATTCATAGGAACTGTCCTGCTTTGCCTTAATCTCTTTTTTGTACTTCGCCAATAACGGATTGTCGGGTTTTGTTTCAATGGTTTCAGGATAGCGCGTGTTGAATTGAGCATCGAGGATCGTGAAATCGCCTTTGCCCGATGTGATAATCGTTGAAGGGTCAGTAAAGGGCGAAACTCCACGGAAAGCAAACTCAGTAGTGCCAACCGGGATGGTTACGCTTTCAGAGTAGTAGAGCTGTGCACCGGTAAAATAGACTGTGGCCTTTTCCGGTTTGCTTGAAATTGTTTTGGGTGATTGTGCGAACACGATGTTGGAGCACAATGCGAGTAGAAGAAGTAGTTTCGATTTCATCTTGGTTGATTTTTGTTTTCAGGAAGATTCAAAATGGATGAGGATTCCATAAGGACCTGAACAATACTAATAACTCAATCACTGCAAGTAGCGTGGAGAAATGCTATCTTTCATGAATGAAAATTTATTCCGATGAAAACATCGTCACTCATCCTGTCATTGTTTTTCGTTTCAATAACAAACGCCCAAACAACTTTTCAGAAATCTTTCAACTTGTTTAGCTACGACAATGGAACCTCCATAGAACAAACTTCTGATGGTGGATTTATTATTGGCGGGTATGCCGGAGATACCCCATACGATATCAAAGCCTGCCTGATAAAAACAAATGCTGCCGGAGACATCAATTGGATCAGGTATTTCGGAGGAAGCAACCTTTATTATGGCTGGTCAGCACGCGAAACCTCTGACGGTGGATTTATTCTTTCCGGCTGGATAGATAGTTTGGGAAGCAGCAACTCGAATGTTTATGTAGTAAAGACAAATGTAAACGGAGTTCTGGAATGGTCGAAAACCTATGATATCGCAAATAACGATCGTGGCATCTGCATCCGGGAAACAAGCGATGCAGGATTTATTATCTGTGGCGTAAACTGGCCTGTCGGATTCAGCTTAACAATTCTTGACTTGATTAAAATAGACAGCACTGGTGATGTAGAATGGATGAAGAATTATTATCAAACCGCCGATATTGGTTTCGGTCAAGCTTTGTATGTGATTCAAACTACCGACGGAGGATTTATGGTCACAGGCTTCATGAACAACGGAGCAGGATTGCTGAAGACTGACAGTGTAGGAAACGTAGAGTGGATGAAAACTTATGGTGATGCTGACTGGAGCACCGTGGCTCGTGAAGTTTGTCAGACAAGTGATGGCGGTTATGTAGCAGCAGGATACACCTTTGTTAATTTCGGAGATCAGGATCTTTTTCTGTTCAGAACCAATGCATCGGGTGATACGCTCTGGACCAAAACTTTTAATCATGGCATAGTAGAGGAAATTCATTCGTTGAAAGTAAC
>DASRAJ010000049.1:0-12199 GCA_035638255.1 Chitinophagales bacterium | reverse complement strand
TCTTCGAACGTTGAGTAGAATCCCAACTGAGCAGTGTCTATAGGTTTTGAAAGCATGTGCAAAGTTGCAAGGTTTTCAAAGATTCTTTCAAAATCCCTGCATCATTTTTTGCACACCATTGTCTTGAAAACCTTTACTGGCATACGTTTCAGGAATTGTTAAGGGACGACTAAATAGCACTTCATGCAAGACAAACCTAATATTCCGGCGCGCCTGCTTTGGGAATATGACTATGAAAATTTTCATTGGGACCGCTCTTACAAAATCGTGATCGAGCGCGTGGTGCAATTGGGTGACATTGAGGAGTGGAAAGAAATATTTCGATTCTATGGGAAAGAAAAAATCCTTGAAACAATTGAATGGTCAAAACAGTTGGACGCACGGGATAAAAAATTCGGTCGTTTTTTTGTGAATTCTGATTTAGTAACTTCCGATTAAAGTCAATCATTCTCTGCAAGTGTCGAAGCCTCTTTCATTAGATAAAATGAAGAACGGATTGCAATCCCAACAGTGCAGTTGAAAAAAATTCAGGTAGCTTCCAAAGTTGGTTGTCAAATCCGAAGTCGTCAATCCGAAATCCGAAATCAATCTTGTCCCATCATCATGGGATTGATGCGTCTTGTCTTACATCTGAATTTTGTTTCACAGATTTTCACTAAAAAAAACACACGAACTATGGAAGCAATGACTCTCGATCAACTCAAGGCAACGCTGCGGGGCGAACTCATTCAACCGGGTGATGCAAAATATGCTGATGCCTGCAAAGTGTACAATGGTATGATTCATCGCAAACCGACATACATCGCATACTGCGCTGACGTGAGCGATGTAAGAGCGGCGGTTAATTTTGGAAGGGAAAATGGTTTGCTCATCGCCATTCGGGGAGGCGGACACAATGGCGGCGGCCTTGGAATTTGCGATGATGGATTAGTGATTGATCTCTCCCGAATCAAATACACCTATGTGGATCCGGTAACTAAAACCGTTCGCGCAGGTGGCGGCTGCGTGTGGGGGGATGTGGATCATTCAACGCATGGTTTCGGCATGGCTACGCCAAGCGGAATTATCGGCACCACAGGAGTTGGCGGTCTCACTCTCGGTGGCGGCATTGGTCATTTGTCACGTAAATGCGGGCTGAGCATTGACAATCTTCTCGAAGCACAAGTGGTGCTCGCCGATGGAAGCGTGGTAACAGCAAGTGAAAAAGAAAATTCCGATTTATTCTGGGCTATTCGCGGTGGCGGCGGAAATTTTGGAATCGTCACTTCTTTTCTATTCAGACTTCATCCCATTGACACAGTATATGCCGGCCCTATGTTTTGGGATTTGGAAAAAGCTCCTGAGATTATGAAATGGTATCGTGATTTTATTAAGACTGCTCCCGATGATCTCAATGGATTTTTTGCTTTTCTCGTGGTGCCTGCCGGTCCTCCGTTCCCTGAGCATTTGCACATGAGGAATGTTTGTGGCATCGTGTGGTGCTATACAGGTCCGCTTGAAAACGGAGAAAAAACTTTTGCTGATATCCGTACAAAATTCGGGACGCCCATTCTCGATTGGGTTGGTCCTATTCCTCATCCCGCACTTCAATCTATGTTCGATGCACTCTATGTTCCGGGATTGCAATGGTATTGGCGCGCTGACTTCGTGAAAGAATTAAGTGATGAAGCGATTGCGCAGCACATGAAGTACGGTGGCAATATTCCAACGATGTTTTCAACGATGCATTTGTACCCGGTAAATGGAAAAGCAGGGCAACCAAAACCAGGTGATACTGCCTGGCATAATCGCGATGCCGTGTGGGCGCAGGTGATTGTAGGTGTTGATCCCGATCCTGCCAATGCTGAGAAAATCACAAAGTGGTGCAAGGATTATTATAATGCATTGCACCCTTATGGACACGGCGGCGGCGCGTACGTCAACTTCATGATGGATGAAGGACAAGATCGCATCAAAGCATCGTACGGAGAAAATTATGACCGCTTGGTTGCAATCAAAGCGAAGTATGATCCGAAAAATATTTTCAGGGTGAATCAGAATATTAAACCGGTAGCGGAGGGGTCAAAAGCAAGTGCTTAAAAAAATTAGATTGCTTTGAAATTACCGATGCCATCGCTCCAAGCGATGGCATCGGTAGATTTTTCGGGAAATCCGAAATCATACTCCATCTTCCTCTTCCTTATACTTCATAATCATCTCCAGCACATCCGGTACCACATCACTGCAAATGGTGATGAACGATCCTTTCTTTGCATTCTTAATCACATACTCGATTGCTTCAGTTTCTTTTGGAATGATCTTCACTTTTTTGCTCTGATCTACTGAATGAATTCCCTGCATCAGCAACCCGATGATTTCATCCCGCGTTCGTCCCCTTAAATTTTTATCCTGGCGGATTACGATCTCATCAAACGTTTTTGCCGCAACCTGTCCAAGGGCAATTGTATCCTCATCTCTTCGATCACCCACTCCCGCCACCACGCCCACTTTCGTTTTCGCATCAATCTTCTCTACAAACTTGCTCAAATGTTCAAGTCCCGTGTAATTGTGAGCGTAGTCAACGAGCACCTGGAAGTTTTTGAACTGGAAGAGATTCATTCGCCCCGGTGTAGTTGCCGGTGATGGAATAAAAGCCTGCAATGCAGCGCGAAGGTCTTCAATATCGAAACCGCGCAAATACCCTGCAAGAACTGCGGGGAGAATGTTGGCGACATTGAATGTGGCCTTCCCTCCAAAGGTGAGCGGGATGTTCACGATTTTATCCACGCGAATTTTCCATTCCCCTTTTTTAATGGTGATGAATCCGTTTTCGGTAACAGCAGAAATTCCTCCGCGCGTTGAATGATCGAGTATGTGCTGATTATTTTCATCGAGCGAAAACAATGCAATCTTGCAGTTGAGATCGCTTTGCATTTTGTACACAAGATCATCCTCGGCATTTAGAATGGCATAGCCATTTGGCCAAACGGTTTCAGGAACCACGCCTTTCACTTTCGCCAACTGTTCAATCGTGTCAATGCCCATCAACCCAAGATGATCGGGCTGAACGTTGGTTACAATGGCGATGTCGCAGTGATCAAATCCCAATCCGGCTTTCAGAATTCCGCCACGTGCTGTTTCGAGAACAGCGAATTCAACTGTTGGATCCTTCAAAATAAACTGTGCCGAAACCGGACCGGTACAATCACCGCGCATCATCATTTGGTTGCCGATGTAAATTCCATCCGTGGTGGTGTAGCCAACACGAAATCCCATCGAGCGAACAAGATGCGCAATCAATCGTGTCGTGGTTGTTTTTCCATTGGTACCGGTGACAGCGATGATGGGAATGCGCGCGTTCGATGCTGTTGGGAACAACATGTTGATCACGGGCTCGGCAACATTGCGGGGCAATCCATCAGTGGGAGCGAGGTGCATCCGGAATCCCGGTGCTGCATTCACTTCGAGAACAGCGCCGCCTACTTCACTGAGCGGTTGACTCATATCAGGAGTCATGATATCAATGCCGCAGATGTCGAGACCAATGATGCGCGCGATACGCTCACACATGAAGATGTTGTCGGGATGAACATGATCGGTGATATCCGTAGCTGTTCCGCCGGTAGAGATGTTTGCTGTTGGCTTCAGCCACAATTCTTTTCCTTCACTTAAGATAGAATCAAGTGTGAAGCTATGCTCCTGTAAAATTTTTTGTGTGAACTGATCCACCTTAATAGAAGTCAGCACTTTTTCGTGACCATAACCTCTGCGGGGATCTTCATTTACTTTGTCAATCAACTGTTGAATCGTTGAATGCCCGTCACCAAGAACGGAAGCAGGGGTGCGCTTTGCAGCGCAAATGAATTTGTAGTTTACAACGAGGACACGATGATCGTAGCCGGTAATAAATTTTTCCACGATTACGCTGCGTGAGTATTTTTTCGCTGCTTCCATTCCTTTCACGGCATCTTCCCAGGTAAGAAGATTCGTGGTGGCACCCTTGCCATGATTTCCATTCACCGGCTTGGTGACAATGGGATAACCGATTTTCGAGATCACGGCTTTCAAATCAACTTCATCGTAGCAGACCTTTCCAATGGGCACAGGAATCTCCGCTTTCTCCAAAAGATTTTTTGTCTCTTCTTTATCACCCGCTATATCTACAGCTATGGAAGATGTGGTAGATGCGATAGTAGCCTGAATTCTTTTTTGATTGATGCCGTAACCAAGCTGAACCAGCGAATGTTTGTTCAGCCTGATGAAGGGAATCCGGCGCAGCAATGCCTCATCAACCAGTGAACCTGTAGAAGGACCCAGCCGGAAATCTTCGCGGATCTCGCGCAACTTCTGAATGTCATCGGTGAGATCGTATGGTATTCCATCAACAATCGCCTGTGCAATTTTCACTGCTGCGTTTGCTGTGTACACGCCGGCCTCCGCTTCCATGTATGTGAACACAACATTGTAAATTCCTTTCTCCGAAGTTTCTCTTGTTCTTCCAAAACCAACATCCATTCCCGCCAGCGTTTGCAACTCAAGTGCAATGTGCTCGATCACGTGACCCATCCATGTTCCTTCATCAACACGATGCAAAAATCCTCCCACCCTTCCTTCACTGCAATGATGTTCGTAGAGTGATGGAAAAAGTTTTTCCAGTCTTTCTCTGAAGCCGGGAATTTTGTTAGTGGGTTTTTCCTCGAGGTCCTGAAGGTCAAGTTTCATCCAGATCAGCTTATGACGACGGATTGACCAATAGTTTGGTCCGTTCAATACTCTTATGTTTAGAATTTCCATAGTTGAATTGCTGAATTGCTCAATGGTTAAATGGCTTCTTCAATAGCTGCTGGCAAGATAGCCATTTAACAATTTAGCCATTTAGCAATTGATTCTGTTGAAATGATTTTCATCCATAAAAAATAAAGCCTAATCTACTGACCTACCTTTGTAATCATGAATAAGCCGAAAGGAAAATTGATTGCAATTGGAGGCGCCGAAGACAAAGGCACTGATTTGGAATTGGGAGTGATCCATCGCAACAACCTGAATTTTTTTGAACTGGGAATTTTGAAACGTATTGTTGCTGAAGCCGGAGACAGCGATGCGCGAATTGAAGTGATCACCACAGCATCAGCATCGCCAAAGGAGGTCGGTGATAATTATCTGCATGCCTTTGAAAAGATCGGGAGCAGAAATGTCGGGCTCATGAGCATTCGCGACCGCGAAGATGCTTTCGATGAAGAATATATTGAGCGTATCCGCAAAGCCGACCTGGTCATGTTTTCGGGAGGAAACCAATATCGGCTCACTTCAACCTTCGGGGGAACAGAAATTGTTCGTATCCTTCATGAGCGTTATCAAAAAGAAAATTTCATCATCGTGGGGACAAGTGCCGGCGCCATGGCTATGAGCAGCACCATGATCTATGAGGGAAGCAGCTCGAGGGCGCATTTGAAAGGTGAAGTGAAAATTACCACAGGTCTTGGCTTCAGTAAGGATGTGATCTTCGATTCTCACTTTGATAAGCGCGGCAGATTCGCACGGCTCGTACAAGCCGTTGCAGCAAATCCCTCTTGTCTTGGTATCGGTTTGGGTGAAGATACCGGCATGCTCATCACTGGAGGAAACCATATAGAAGCAATCGGCTCCGGCATGGTGGTGATCATTGACGGACATCAAATCCGCCACAGCAACATTGCGGACATTCCTGAAAACAATCCCCTCTCGATTGAGCATTTGATCGTGCATTTTATGACTCATGGCGATCATTTTAATATTCTGCAAAGGAAATTTGAGGCAAGGCAGGTGGAGGTGAGAGTGGAAGAATAATGCTTCTGATTTCAGATTTATGATTTTTTTTTCTTTTTCCAATTGATTCACAAATCCTTCTTTGACGGTTTTGGTGTGACTATTTTTTGTTTTAGGCTGTTCAAAAAATCGCTGAACTCCTTGTTATCTTTTTGATTAGCAGGATTGATAAAAATGAAATCTTTACATTCATTTCTTATTCTTCGCTCATCTTGAAAATCCGTCGTGAAGGACAAGCATTTTTACCAGGTAATATTCCGGCATTTTTATTTTCCACGTAATTTATCCAGCACAAACTGAGTAACAGGCCCTGTAAGTTTTCCGAGAAGAGGGCTCGCAAAAGTGCTGACTACAGTTGAAACCGCACCAGGTACCATGTCGACAAATTTATCAATCAATTTTCCGATGTGAGAATCATTGGATTTTTCCTTTTTTGCAATCTCATTACTGAGATCCTTCAATACCTGAGTAGCTTCTGCCTTATTATTCTCACTCTTGGCGGCGGCTTCAAATAAGGGTACAAACAGCTTTTTTATTTCATCGGAAGCGGGATAGGTTATGATTGTAACTTCAGTATGTGCCCCAGTGCCGATTGTAATGCCGGTACCAGATACATTTCCAGTTTGAATGTTACCACCCTGAATATTAGTTCCTGTAACATCGCCAGTGACAAGATTTCCTGAATTGGTGATTGACATTCTGTAATATTCACCGGGCTCTTCTTCTATTTGCGGTTCCCCTTTGAATGGAAGTTCTTTAGGCGTAATTTCACCTGCCGCATAATAGGCAATAGGAAAATTATCAGCTTGCTCA
This sequence comes from Chitinophagales bacterium, assembly GCA_035638255.1. GTDB lineage: Bacteria > Bacteroidota > Bacteroidia > Chitinophagales > UBA10324 > DASRAJ01. The sequence goes on along the minus strand of DASRAJ010000049.1, from coordinate 5,602 downwards.
TAATTCAGGATAGGGTGCTGCCGATTTTTGGTCCTTGCTGGCACTTTTTCACGGGCATATAACGCGATATCCGCCACACGAACCAGTCCATCTCTTTTTGATACGCCTTGTCCCGCAAGGCACTCTATCAAAGCAAGTGTGAAAGCACTATATGGATTACCTGCGAAAGACAATTCATTTGCCATAGATGAAGCAATAATTACTCTGCCGGTTCCGGCTTGCAGAAGATTTTGAGCCTCTATCGGCATCGGAGATTTAGATGAGGTAATCGTAAATGCTTTAGCATCATCTAGCCCGCCAGAATGGCAACAGTCGAGGAGAATTAACATCCGACGACAGGGAATCCCTTTAAGCAATTGACTAAGTTCATTGCCGTTAAGGGCAGTATTAGAAATGTCTGAAGGATTTGCATCCCATGTGATCAGATAATAGTTCGTTTGCGAGCCAAGTTGTTCTTCATAACCATGACCAGAGAAATAGAATATCACTGTTGAATCTGACGAGGTTTTATTCTGTAGTGACTGTAAGGCGCCTACAACATTCTTGCAAACGCTTTCTTTATCCAAAAGAAGAGAGATATTTTCTTCAGGATATGCGCAACGTTGTGGGTCTTTTAAAATTTCTGCCAATCCCTTTGCATCGTTAATTGTTCCGGCGATATCCGGATTTCCAACACCTACGATTACCGCAAAGCCCTGATTGAATTTGTCATTCATGATTGCTAAGATTTAATGAGTTAAGCAGGAACAAATGGTATCTATTGCACTGGAATAATCTTCAATTATTTTCTTACCATAATTTTTGAGTGCCTTAATATTCTTATGAGAAGCATCGTCCATTTTAGAATCCTTTGCCTCTATGGTGGTATTCATGCGGAAATAATTCAGGGTTCCATCTCTATCAGGAGGCAATACATACTGCATTTGATAATGCACACTTTCTGAAACCCCCTGCATAAGAATGTCTATCAGTGGAGTCAGCCATCCGGCCTTGCCCCATCCCTTTGCTTTTGCATATTTATAACTTTTCAAACTATTGCCGGTTCCTAAAGACAGCATGAAAATCGGTTGGTCCTTATCACTAGCGGTTAATACCGGATCCATAGCTTTAGCGCCTGTTTTTTTTAGCAACTCTTGGGCTTCAGTAAAGGCGAGCATAGAAGGATTGTTGGCAAATACTCCACCATCAACCAATGCAAGATGTGAATTGCTTTTCCAATCGATCCACGAAGGTTCAAAATAGGTGGGAGCGGCTGATGTACTTCTGGCGATATGAGCCACTTTGAAGTTTTCTTGTGCGGCATGCTCCGGGTCTTTTGCTAAACGTGAAAGGAAATAAAACGGTTTTCGCTTTTCAATTTCATATGCTGTGATAAGCGAATCGGTGAGCAGATCACGGAGCTCAGCATTGCCAAAATAATTCTGTAGTACTTTTTCAATTCCTTTCTTACTGTATGCTTCATTGAAGAATGACGCAGCTTTTTTCACCCAATTCAATAATAAAGTTCTAGGCTTGTTGAAAATTTTAGAACCGTTTTTTTCGTACAAGCCAACTAGGTCATCAGCGGAAAATTTAGGGAACCCCTTTTCATCCGGCACTCCAAGCCCAAGAGCAATGACACCACCTGTTGAAGTTCCAGCTATTAGATCGAACAAACTGCTGATGGGCTGCTGTGCTCTCTTTTCGATTTCCGAAAGCACCACTGCCGGAATAATGCCGCGGATGCCACCGCCATCAATAGATAGTATTTTGAATTTTGAATTCATTGTGTTTGAAAATTGAAATCATGTTGTTGAAACCAGTTCTGCCGCTTTCAAAAACTTTGCATCGAATGATTCTATCTGGTTTATCATAGCCTGAACACCGGCCGCGCCAAATTGAGAATATACTAGTGGGCAAAGTGCCGCCATCATGCTGCCCATGAGAATAAAACGCTTCGATGAAATTTCATCCTGTTCTATCATGTTGACTATTTGATTTAGAAGTTCGAGAACCTGATTTTTACTATAGCAAACCGTAAGACACGAGATTGCTAGATTATAGTCGCCCAATTTCAACACAAGATCATCAAAGGCTGACAAATTTGTAAGCTGATCTTTCGCATCCTGATTATCGATAAATCCCTGCCCTTGATCTTTAGTAAGCTTTTCTTCCATATTTTCAATCATGCCCCGCGCGGTTTCCTTGCATCCAGTTGAAACCATGCATGAAATGGCTGCCAACCAAATCTTGTTATGAAATTCTTCCTCGCATGATTTTATCGCTTCTTGCAGAAGTTGGGTCAGAAGTTCATTCCAGAGAACGGTATTTTCATCCGCATGAAATTCTTTCGAAGCGTTGAAAAGTTCACAGATGGACTCCGATCGCTCATCTTCTTTCTTGATCATTACTGTTTCATTAAATAGTTTTCGAAGCAAGTGAATAGCATTTTCCGGATTAATCCGTGAATGAATAGTAATTGCTTCACAGAGATATTTAATGGTTTGTGACTGACTGCCAAACTTTTCACCTGTAAGGTCAGCCAACATTTTCATGAAAGCTGTGATTCCAGAGCTTTCAGTTTTATCTGCTCCTTTATCGAGGGCGCTGAGAATTTGGTCAAAGTGAATTTCCGACGACTTCAGGTTCTTGAGTGAGTAAAGCAAAAATAATCCACAAAGAATATTTGTTTTTGCGCTCTCATCGGCAGATTCATTGATGGATTCTAATTCCTCAATGATCTGCTGCATATTAAAATGGCATTGATGAGCAGCCTTATACAGGTTCTTGCAGAAGAAGAAAACATCATTACCACTGAATGAGATTCCATCCATTTTCCAGTTATGCATTTCTTTAATAAGAGCATAAAATACATTGTAGGAATATTCCGGATTACTTTTAGAAAGAGAGAAGGCTACGAGGGAACTGACGTGCACGTAATCTGAAATTCTCATGCGAGTAGCCTGTTCGCTTAGAATTCCAAGAAGAGGATTCGCGAGTTCAAATGAAGTCTTCATGATGTCTTCCAGTGAGCGTGCCGCATCCTGAAGTGCATCGGTATAAAGTGGCAATTCTTTTCCATCACGAATTAAACCGGTTAGGTATTCAGCATATTGCGCTACCTGCTTAGGCTTATTTTGAGCGGCATCCGCTAAGATAGAAGTAAGCACCTGACTCTTGTTGCTGATCCACTTCATCATTGACAGTGCTTCAATGGCAGCATCAGCATTACCTTCTATATGGTATGCCATGGCTAACAGTTTTCTCAAATCATCTGTATCTCCTTCAGGCAACTCACTCAGTTTGCGCTTGATTGTTTTGCCAAGAAGTTTTTTAGCAATTTCAGGTTGGGTGGAGGAAATCTCCAATGCAAGTGATGCATTGAGCTCACCACTCTCTTCCGGCTGGAAATGATCAATCAAACGGCCAGCATTTTCTACGATCTCTAATTTAAGAGGTTCTGTATATGTCTTGCGGATAATGGGATTTAGGAACTCCTTAAGCTTGTCTGCAAGTTTGCGTTCTCCGAATGAATTCACCAACTGCCACGTACGGCTACTGTCAACTGGAATATAGTTGACTAGTGCTGCAACTGCGAGTTCATCATCTTGCGATGCCAATTCTTCCGCCTTGAGCAGCCATTTTCGCAATTCCTGCGGACTATATATCATAAGATCAGCACAACTCAAAGCGCTGAGACAAGCAAATGAAGGGTCATTTTGAAGAATACTATTCAACAACTCTTGGGATTCGATCACTTTTCCACTATCAAAGTTTTCGCGTAAGTAGCCAAAATAACTATCATTTCGAATTCTGCGGGATTCAGCTGAAGTACAATCTTTGATAAGTATTGATTTGACCTTCGTCTGCATTGCTTCCTTTTGATAAGGATTAAGTTTCTTCAGCAAAGAGAGGTAAGGATTCGGCAAATGTGTCGCTGAATTGAGTAGGTCTTCTGGATTCGAAATATATTTATTGAATAGTTCATGGCTTTTCGTCTTGTCGAGTTCATTCAATGCTGGCAAAGAATATGAAAAGATTTCGATCTGATCTGTTACCTGCTCGCACTTCTCAGCAATATCAAGAGCTTCTTGCAAAAGTGATGCGGCTTTTGTATCATTCTTCTTAGCGGTAAGATCGCTGTAAGCCAACATTGCCAGAATATCAGCGCTTAACACGGGATCATCTGACAGAGATTCACGTCCGAACTTTTCAAATTCTTTGAAAATATCTGCCTTTAATGTTTGAGAAAACTCACCATGCTCGTTAAGCATTGAAAGAACCTTCTCACAGGCCTCGATGCGGTCACCGCTAAACCGAATCAAATAAATAATGAAGGATGCTTTCTTGAGTAATTGCTCAGATTTTTCAATTAAGGAAGCCCGTTCGGTTAGGTTCTTTTCAGCAAAGGATTTATTCAAGAATTCCTTTGCTGCCTGAATCAATGGCTTGCATGCCAAACCACGGGAAGAATTCATCTTCATTAGAGAAGAAAAAGTCTTCTCTGTATCACCCAGCCGAATGAGTGTAGCATAATAATCTTCTGGTAATTCGACGAGATAATCCAATGCCGTCTGGCGCGCAACATTCAAAGCAAGAATTGTAATATAGTCTGGTTTTGATTCGTGGGCCAAAGAATGAATAGCTATAGAAAAATCATTTATGAGCGATTCGTAACTTCCAGCTTGTTGCCATTTAATAGCAAACCATTCAGCTGTAAAAGCACTTTTCAGCTCATCAATCCTGTTGGCTTCTGCCAAATGGGTTACATAGTAGTTTAGGGCATAGGAGCTTACATTTTCCTTCCACTTGGAACAGTAGCTGATCAGATTGTCCTCATAATTGCTAATTACTCTAATTCGCTTTTCATTTCTTAAGTATCGTTTCAACCTTGGGTGAGCCAGAGCATAGCCAGTACGATCATCACCGATCACGAAACGGCGAATAGTTTGAATAATTTGATCAAAGAAATCGCCAGCCCAATCGCCGCGAAGAACTGGATACATTGTTTCCAGATCTGCGCGTTGAAGATAACCGAGCGCAACAGCCAATGTTCCAAACAAATTCTTGGTATTCTGATCTCCGGCAAGCTGTTTAATCTGCTGCCACCACCGATCCAGATAAGCATCTAAACCAATCGGTACTGATTCGATATTTTCAGCCGTCAGTTTTCGTTCGCGCAGATCCTCTGCCAATACACGAACATAAAACGGATCAGCTCCTACTTCGCGATTCCCCTCGTAAGCAGTTATAGCGAACACCTTTTGTAGTTTCGATCCGTCCTTTGCAATGATTTCACCTTCAATGCCGCTGGAGGAAAGGATCTCAGCTAAGCCTGTTTCATCTATTCCTCCTAAAGGCAATTCAGTAAGTTGATCCGGAACAAATTGATACTCGTTTTTCCAATCCTGACCAGTATCACGAATACTGACAATGATCTTGAGATTATCAGGTAGTTTTCTGCTCAGATATTGAGCGAGTTTCCATTGATGTACTTCATCAAGACCATCAAGGACAAGAATCTGTTTCCGATCCAGCGGTTCAGCTATCAAGTCTTGGTATAATGCTTTGAGCTCATTTATTTTTTCAGGCAATTCTTTCTTCTGATCATCTTTACTCTTGT
>DASRAJ010000048.1:0-40683 GCA_035638255.1 Chitinophagales bacterium | reverse complement strand
TAAGTTGTTCTTCGAACGTTGAGTAGAATCCCAACTGAGCAGTGTCTATAGGTTTTGAAAGCATGTGCAAAGTTGCAAGGTTTTCAAAGATTCTTTCAAAATCCCTGCATCATTTTTGCACACCATTGTCTTGAAAACCTTTACTGGCCTACGTTTCAGGAATTGTTAAGGGACGACTAATTAGAATTCCAAAATGATTTCCATCTGAGTTACCGAGACACAAATCAATTCCTATTCGTCCTCTGGCTTTGTACTTGTGAGGCGAAGCTTGATGAAAATACCATTTGCCAAATTGCAATTGCTGCGGATTGCAATGGCAATAATCATCATTGTGTAATTTATTGTCATGAAAATAAAATTCGATTTCAGTAAAATTCATCTCTTCAGTTTTTGAACCAGCAATACAAAGTTGCGTTTCGATAAGGATAGCTTTTGCCAGATCGTCAAATATCATAGAGATTTCATCCTTTGAGTTGCAATTAGGCAGTTGTATCGCAAGCGATTTGATTTTAGTCACTCCCTTAATTATTTAGGCTTTCTTAATTTATTCTGTTCATGAACAATCAATGAGTTTCAAAAGAATTCCATCGCGCCTTCCAATGATAAGCAAGATACGGTTCGGTCATGTACAGTTCAAAACTGTCCTTTATTGGATATAGTGCAATTCTCCAGTTCCGAATTTTAGCTTGAACTTCTTCACGATAGTTTTCAAGCTTGAAAGTCTTTTTTTTCATCCCTCTCTTTTCATGATCATGTGAAGCCATTAAATAAACTAGAGTAGCCATATATCTTGTCTTACCATACGCGTGATCTTTCAGTCTCTTAAAGAGCGTTTTGGAAATACCAACATACTCAAGATGCAATTTGCCGTTCCTCTTTGAAGATGCAAAAACATACAATCCCTTTACATCATCACGGTATTTCTTATGACTGTAAATATTCTTGACAAGATCAAATTCTCTTATGAGATATGCTTTTTTAAGTACAGCTTGTCCTTTACTGTTAATCTTTGCAATATCTTTCAACTTCACAGAATTTCTATCGAATGACTCTTCAATTTCTCTAATAGCTTTCTTGAAATTCCGAGTTAATCTTCCCAAGTTTAAGGAGAAAGTTTCTCCTTTAAAATGTTCCATTTTATTTTATTCTTTAGATTTTTCAAATTTCCTTCTCCCACCAATTCGGAATAGTATGATTGAGGGCGCGATAATCCAATCCAATTGCTTTGAAATGTTTTTCAGCACAATCAATTTTTCTTTTTTCATTCGGGTATTGCAGAAGATTGCGATCCATATTTCCTTTTGTCTCGCGAACTAATTGGAGCTTCAGTTTTCCATCTTCACCTTTTCGAATGATTCCCCAATCGGGATTGTAGTTACCGATGATTTTGGGAACGTCAATTCGAAAAACACTCGGAAATTTGAAGTAGCAGATAATCTTCTCTTTCTCATCGTCAATCTGCAAACGATACTGAACATATTTGCGCTCTACTTCAGAATCAATTTGGATTAAGTTGTAAAGCGAATTCTTTGTTCCTTCAATCAATTCCTTTTGCACATAAGGTTTGGGATCAGGAAAAACTTCGTTCAAGTCATAATCGTACTCTCCCTTGTTAAATGCATATTCAATCTTGTCTGCTATGTGATCAGCGAGGAGTTGTTTAACAGTGGTAATGAAGATGCCGCTGAATCCTTCCGGGTTTTTGAAAACTTGCTTTTTAATTTCCTCTTTCAATCCCTTGAAGATTTTGAGAACTGTCGGACGTGTAAGCTGAGTCTCGCGGCTTACTCGTTCCAACAAATTGAAAACAGGATATGTTGTGGCTGCCTGCATCACCGTGCGGGGATCAGTTTGCTGTCCTCTTTCACTTTGGAAAAAAATGGTTTGATACTTCGAGAGAGTTCTTCCGTTGTCAAATTCAACGAATGAATCATCACCCGCACTTTTAATTTCGCTAATGCGAAATCCTTTCAGGCGGTCATCATTACAAATCTTTGCAAAGTCATTTCCCTTAACATAATTTCTTGAACTTGTATCTACCTGTCCATCCGTGTCTTTTATTTCCAAAGTAATTCGTGCAGCAAGACCGGTTACTGATTCCAGTTTGAAAAGAAATTCTGTGATGATGAATTTGCCTTTGGTGATTACAATTTGTGACTCAGGAAAAACTGTCCGGTTGAGTTTTACAACTGCTGCTTCAATCAGTTGTTCATCATCAATGTGAATGGTGTAAGTAGTGCGGCGGCAAAGCTTTTTCCAGAAGTCACGGAAGTCAGAGCTTTTGAAGATTTTGTTGTTTCTCTTCGCTGATGTTTTCTTTGACTCAGAGGGAGGAGGTGGAGCAGCATCGCCGGTCAATTCATATTCGCGCTGCAAACCACTTACGTATTGCTGATAACTTTCGTTGGCAACTACCGTGAGAACATTCACTCCATCTTCAATCACCCGCTCGCCATCCTGATTCACACACAAACGCAGACCTCTTCCAATCTCCTGTCTCTTTTTAATTTCTGATACGGTTTGATTGAGTGTGCAGATTTGAAAAACATTCGGACTATCCCAGCCTTCTTTAAGTGCAGAGTGAGCGAAGATGAAACACTTCTTCTCACTGAAGCTAAGTAAGCGCTCCTTGTCTTTCATAATTAACACGAAGGCAAGTTTCTCTGCGTCACGCTGTTCCTTGTTCTTGCTCTCTGTATCTATTGCCTCTTCTTCACCTTTCTTGTTTTTCTTTTTTGCGAAGTATGCTTCGCGAACTTCTTCCGCTTTGAGTTTTGAAAAATAGTTGTCATCTCTTTTGATCTTATCAAATGCTTTATCAAAGAGCTTTCTGATCATTCCATCATCAGCCGTATAGTTGGCAACCCGATCAATGAAGAAGAGTGAAAGAACTTTCACGCCTTTCTTCTTCAACCCGGCTTGTTTTAGAAGATGGTACCGAATAGTTTCTTCAATCTGAACCCGAAAGATTTCTTCTTTCTTCTTTACATCGAATCCTTCAGAATCCTGCACGGTAATTTGGGAACCATTGGTGAAAACAACCGAGCTATCTTTCTTACTGATAATATCAATCACCAATCCTTTTAAGGCGGGATTCTTGGTTACCTGGTAGAGATCAGCATTCTTTTTTACCTCCAGAACTTGTTCTACGATGACACCATTTCTATTCACCGGCAATCGCAACCTAACACCCATGCCGTAACCGCTTCCACTGAACTCTTCAATCGCAAGCATCAACTGCGGGTGATTCACATTATACTGATGTTCGATTCCATCTACCTCAATCTTCTTTACCAGATTTTGTTTGAATGCATCCACAGGACTCAACCTGTAAATCAAATTGGGTTTGTCAATCGGTGTTGCGCTGTATCGTAGTGCAAACAGTGGATGTATTGTTCGCAGCGCCGCTTTCGCTGTTTCACTTCGATAGTTCTGACATTCATCGAGAATAAGGATGGGGCGTGTTTCCTGAATGTATTGATAGGGTAATTTTTCTCCAGGTAATTTTTCAGTTGGTTTGTAAATAACGTTACTGGCTTTGTTGAATGAATCCAGAGTAATCACCATCAGTTCAAGCGAGGACGAAGTTGCAAACCCCCGGAGCTTACTGATCTGCTGACCGTCATATTGTGTGAGCACCGGCGCCTCATTGCCGTAGAGTGTTTTGAAATGTTCTTTGGTGATGTCGAATGTTTTGATGGTGCCTTCATAGATGGCAATGCTCGGAACTACGATGATGAACTTGCGAAAGCCATAGTGCTTTTTCAGTTCGTGAATGGTGCGCAGGTATGCATACGTTTTACCTGTGCCTGTTTCCATTTCAATTGTAAACTCAGGATAGCGCCACATGTTGATCGCCCCTCGCTCATTTTCTACTTCGAGTTCAATTCCATCATCAATATCAAGCTGATAATTTTCCTGCAACTGATTGTCGCGTTGACCTTTTGTAAGGTTATCGAAGAGCCACGGTTCACTGAGTGATTGATACTGCGGAAGGTTGGGAACAATCTCATCACCTATGGAAAACGAAGTATCTACGGGACTCATGCTTTCGAAAAGTTTCATAACACTCTCGATTGCCTGCAATTGATGCTGCTGGTTTGAATCAAATTTGAGAGTGAGTTTCTTTGCCATCATCAATTAACGAGATCTTCAATTCGATTGAATTGTTCATTTGAAATTATTGCAGCATTCAGGTGTTGAATATTGAACAAGCCGCTATCTGAGATTTTTCTGTTCGGATGACTTTTTCCTATCCAATTCTGCGAGGACACATTTAATCCCGATTGATTAATAGTGCCGATCAATGCCTTCTCTAAATTTTTCCTTTCACTCCTTTCGAGAATTGGGAGGAAACAGAATGAAAAAGAAGAGGTGATTCCCTGAATGTTTGCAACTATGCTATCTCTCTCAACAATGGTAAGTAAGTTTAGAGGGCGATTGTTCAATTGCTGATTTACGAAGCATCGGGCAAGATGCTTTCTAAAAATTGTTCCTTTCAATGAACGATGGTGGAAATGATGAATAAGTCGCTGGCGAAATTTCCCATCTCGCTCGTTGATTCCAATACGAACTATTCTCTCCTTGCCAGTTTCTCCTAAAAATTCATCCTCCTGGTAAAAAATATAGAGTCCATTGAAAGGAATGCTTTCAATATCGAAATCATAATGGAATCGAGGAAGGTTACTGAATAGAGTAAGTAGTCTTAAATAAAATTCAGCCGCTGGGTTCATTTGATGAATATTTAAATCGTTTTAATCAATCCTTTATCACTCAGCCGCACTTTATCCTGATCGCTGATAGCAGTATCAAGGCAAATGAAAATATCACTCTCATTCAACTGCAATGATTTGATGGTTTCATCCTGCACTTTTTTATCGAGACAGATGAGCAAGGCGTGTTCACAAAAATCTGAAGTGATGCGGTATGCTTTATTCTTCTTGTAATTACTCAGCACTTCAATCTTGCTATCAAGCGGAAAACCTTCGATGAGTAAAATCTCATTGAGCAAATTTTCTTCCTTCCAATTTTCTTCAAGAGGACTTACATGCAACTCTAATTGCTTCTCCAATTGCTTTACATCAGTGCCTTCATAGTTTTGCCATTCTTTGAAATTGGAAAGAGTAAGTTTGAAAACATGGAAGCCGCAATCACAGGCTGACTTCTTGTTTTCATTCAATATTTGTCGAGAGGCTCTTCTTAATCTCTCTATGGTTAAATTTGAAATCTTTTTCCACTTCGTTTCTTTTTTCTTTTCATTAAATGCTTCATCTAATTGGACACATAAAAATGTCCTTTTTCCATTGTCTATGATGTTACTTTTCATCAATGCGTGACCAGTAGTTCCAGAACCAGCAAAGAAATCCAAAACGATAAAGTCATTCTCATCATAAATCAAATCCAACATTCTCATTACTAAATTTGTTGGCTTCGGAGTATCAAAAGGAACGTCTCCATCAAATAGCTCCTTTTATTCTGCATTAGCACTTCGCGTTGTTCCATAATTGTCACCAATCCAAACATTTTCGGGAGTCCGTCCTTCCTGATCACTCAAGTAAATTTTTCTTATAATTCTCGTCTCATCCTTGTTGAAAACAATTTCACTTCTTTCAATTTTTTTTAAAACCTCTGCTTCTGACCATCGCCATCCATTTTCAGGAGACGAGATTTTTTTTCCGCTTGGGGTATTAATCTTGAAGCAAAGTGTCTTCCGATAACTTGGGCTTCTTACATCACCTGATCTCCACAACCCTTTGGGATCATTATCAGGATTTGAGTAGTTCTTGTTGTCTTGGTCTTTTCTTGGGAATCTTAAATTTTCAATGTCTTCGCTTTTGGAGTAAACGAATAAATTATTGTATTGTCTCGAAAAGAAGCGCTCATCATTTTTAGATTGCTGCGTGTGTTTCCATATTACATCAGCTAAGAAGTTCTCTTCGCCATACACTTCATTCATTAAAAGTCTGAGATTAGCGTTTTCATTGTGATCAATATTTATAAAAATCACTCCATCCTCGCGCAGCAAGTTTCGAGCAAGACGTAGCCTCGGATACATCATCGAAAGCCACTTGCTGTGAAAGCGACCATCTGCTTTTGTATTTGTGGTGAGTGGTTTTCCTTCTTCATCGAGTTGTCCGGTGCGGCGTAGGTATTCTTCCAGTGGCTCTTTGAAATCATCTTCATACACGAAATCATTGCCGGTGTTATAAGGCGGATCAATGTAGATCATCTTCACTCTACCCTTGTAACTTTTCTGCAGCAGCTTGAGCACTTCAAGATTTTCTCCTTCGATAAAAATGTTGCGGGTACTGTCTTCATCTACTCCATTTCCTCGCAACGGAACAAGAGTTCCTTTACTCGGTTGCGCAGCCATTCGCCGCGCATCTCGCTTTCCTGCCCAGAACAACCCGAAATGTTCTGCATCTGCACTTTCATCTTCCAGATGATCACCCAATGCTTCGTGCAGCGTTTCCCAATTGATTTTGCCGTCGGCAAATACTTCGGGGGCAATTCGTTTTAGCTCTGCAATTCGTTCTTCATCGAAAGTGAATTGAGGTCGTAATTTTTCGTGAGGCATATTAATAATGTAAAAGAATGTTTGTATGAACTATCGTTCGGGTTCGGTTTGTAAGTTAGCATTCACCCAATCTTCCTGGTCGCCATCGGTGCCATAGTCCTGAAAGTATTGGCGGAACTTGATGTTGGAGGAAGCATTTGTTCCCAAAGCATACTCGCGAAATGATACGCACGAGTAGCGTGCATCGCAGTTGCGGCATACACGCGTGGCAAAGAGTTCATTCGTGTTTCCCTGCTTTTCTCTCAGTCGCAAGACAGGTTGCGGCATGAACTCATGGTCTTCGATCAAATCTACAATGCGGGCGAAGTCAGCAATGGTGTCTTCTACTTTCAGTGAATTGAAATCAAGCGGCACCAACGGGTCCCACTCTTTCATCTGAGTATCAATTTGCTTTTGATTCCCTTTCTGCATCGCATCTTTCAGCGCGTATGGAATGGAAGTAGAAATGATCGCCGTGCGGTCAAGTTCGTTTCCGCGCAAGTGTTGCCAGATGTAAGCGTAGACGTTTAACTGTTTTTCGTAGAGGTCTTTGTTGTTTCTGATGTAATCGAGATCGTGTGTTTTTATATCGTACATCCATGTTTCATCATCTTCACGCACGATGTCAACAATTCCTTCAATCGAAAAAATTTTTCCCTTCTTCGTTTTCTGATCGGGCAATGTTAGTTTCACTTCAGACTCAGTTACTTTCTCTGCAATGTTGTTGAGTTTTCTCCAATAGAGCAATACCTGCTCGAGGGCATCCTGTTTTCCTTTTTCTGAAAGAGCATGACCTCCTTCGAGACGGAGCAATTCATAATTCTCCTCGAAGAAATCTTTAATTCGCTCTTCTACTTCCAGATGTGTCATGATGCAACCATTTTTTTACGTTGATCAATGAGCAGGTAATGCAAATCCTCAATGGTTTGGTGCACGAGTGATCCGAAGAACATCGTAAGCGAACGCGACGGCACGAAACCATATTTGCGAAAGATCATGTAGTTGCGCGGACACTTCATGTAACCGAGATAGTCAGCGGTGTAAGAATAATTTTTGCCGAGATCATCCTGTTCCATTTGTCCTATGGGCAATGTGCTCCACTTGAAATGATTGATGAGAGGAAGATTTTCCAGTTCAAAAATTTTCTTGAAAACCGGCGAAGCGCCTGCGGCTTTTGTATATTGAGGAAGTACCACCAAATTTTTTGCACGCGAAAGAGCGACATAGAACATGCGCATATTGTCGAAGTGCGCAATCTTGTCGAGTGGCTCACCTTCTTTTTTCAGAAGATCACGAATGATGATTTCAGGAGCGGATGCGCCGTGCTCCTTCTTGAAAACACTTCCTAACACAACAACAGGAAATTCCAATCCCTTTGCCTGGTGAATGGTGAGAAAGGGAACGCGACCTTTCGGAAACGGATCGTCAGCATCCTCGTACTCTGATTCACCCATCCGGTAAAGCGCATAGAGATAAGAAGAGAAGAACGTCCTTGAAAAACTTTCATTCGATAACCATTGTGCCGTGATGACGGAACCATATTCTTCCATGAAGCGGGAGAGGTATTGTGTGATGAGACCGAGATTGCAAATCGGTCCTTCATCTGTTCCATCTTCTGCCAACTCGTACATCTGTCTGAAATGTGAAAAGGCATTTAACTGGTAAAACAAGTCGAGCACACTCCAGTCGAGGGAAGTTGCGCGACTGATGATGTACTGAATGGAAAAAGGATTCCCTTCAGCATTGCGACGATCAATAATTCTTTTGAAGAAACTATTACTGATGTTCTTTCTTGCTTTGGGAGAAAGGTCAGCCGGTCTGATGAATTCAGAAATCATTTGCGAATTGAATGGGCTTTTCAAATCCCATTTCTTTTTCGCAGCAACTTTTATCAGTAGTTCATAATCGCTGAGCACTGTTTCAATTTCCTGCTTGCGATCATCAACATACTGTTTGAGGATTTTATCTTCTCTAATGAGGAAATCTCCCTGCTGTTCTGTTCGGATCATCCACTTTTGAAATTCTTTGTAGCCACCGCTTGCCTGCGGGTCGTACGTCGGTCTGCCAACAATTTTCATTATCAAACTAAAGAGTGCAACTGCTTCTTCTACATCAATAAAATTTCCTGCTCGCGGTGCATACACCGGAATGTCAAGAGATTCAAGAGCTAACTTGAGTCCGGGCGCTCTTGTGGTTTTAAGAGAAGGAAATAAAAACGCAACCTGATTGTAGTCCTGAATTTTTTTCTTCTCCTTCAAATCGCGAACGAACTTTGCGATCTGTGCATATACATTTGCTGCATCTGCTTTCTCAGAAACAATAATCGAAGGAATTTTTTCTGTGTGATGCGCTTTGATTTTTTTATCAACGATCCGGTAATGTCCTTTCTTTCCCTTTTCTTTTTTCCAATCAGTGTGATCCATGAATTGCACATAAAAATCAACAATGTGATTTCGGCTGCGGTAGTTTGTATCAAGATCAATTCTTCGTGGAGCGGTTTTCAAATATTGATTGCACCGGTCCTCAAACTCGACTAAGTTTTCTACTGTGGCTCCGCGAAAGCGATAGAGCGCCTGATCATCGTCACCCACCACGCAAATATTTTTGTATCCCTTTGCTAACTCGAAGAAAATTTTTTCCTGAATGGTATTCGTGTCCTGATACTCATCAATGATGATGTACTTGTAAACATTGCCGGATTCTGCGTGACAGGTGATACACTCGAAAGCAGCTTGCTGCAAGAGAGCAAAATCAACTGTTTTAATCCGTGGATTTCCGTTCAGACTTTCCAAATAGCATTCGTACATGCGAAGCAATTTGTTGAGGTCTTCATCTTTGCCGTAATGTTTTTTTGGTTGCAATGATTCTTCAGAAAAACGATTGAAGAGTGAAATGAGAGCGGAAGCAGCATTGTGACGAGAAGAAGAAGTTCTGCTTGTAAGAATTTTGTTGATTGTACGCTGCGCTGCTTCTTCATTCTCAAATCCCCCTTTACTTACTAATGTTTTCCAATGATTGCGATAGATGTGGAAATACTGCGAGAGTTCATCATACACTACTGGAGCCCTTCTTCTCTGAGCTTCTTTTGAAAATCTTCTATCAGAAATAATTTGCTGACAGATAGAATGAACTGTTCCGATTGACATTTTCGAAATGTCGAAAGGTCTGCCGGTTTCGTTCGACACCAATCCAAGTAAAGTCCTCAATCCTTCTTTAAGTTGATGTGCCGCTTTCTCAGTGAACGTTGCAAGAAAAATTTCTTCTGGCTTTATGTTGTGATAGACAAGAAGGTTCAATGTTCGCCAAAGGAGTACACGAGTTTTTCCAGAGCCTGGTCCTGCAGTCAGAAAAAGCGGACCATCCCCGTGAAGAATTGCCTCACGCTGATTCTTGTTAGGGGTGAAGTTTTTCTTTTTCCAGAAGAATTGGATGGGTGGGTTCATGGTGGGATGACAACTCAAATTTGAGCGATCAATCTGGCAATTGCAAAGTGAAATTGGAAAAGTTCAAGGAATAAGATTTCATGATTCACAGGTTTTTCTGCTGCTCTTTGAGCTTGTTGACCAATAGCTTTTGAGTCGTCAAACTCCTCGTGCGTTAGCTGTCGGCAAAAGAATTATATTCTGCGTATTGCATCAAATTTGTCAAAGATTTTGGCACCTGCCAACTTTTCTATTTCTGTAATTATCGTTTTGCCTCTATAATTTAAGAATTCTAAAAATCCTTTTCGGGCATCGTGTTCCCAAATAGGACTTGCTTTGTCGTATGGAATTAAATTACTTTTCATCACACTGCCAAAGTGCCGTAGTCTCTTGAATTCTTCCAAGTATATCCTGGGATGGTTGTCACTCGCTC
This sequence comes from Chitinophagales bacterium, assembly GCA_035638255.1. Lineage (GTDB taxonomy): Bacteria > Bacteroidota > Bacteroidia > Chitinophagales > UBA10324 > DASRAJ01. The sequence goes on along the minus strand of DASRAJ010000048.1, from coordinate 30,272 downwards.
CCTGATTTTCGTCAGACTCTAAATAGCAAATGTTTGTGATTGAATTGATCCATTTATGATTGATGTTTCTTCTTTTTAGATATGCATTTGGAAAAATATGATGTCTGTCTTTTCTATTGGACATTTCGGAAGCATTATCCAAAAGAATTTCTGCTCCATTGAGGAGATATTTCGGTCGCTTATTTCTAAGCATTATAAAATATGCGCTTGTAGAAGAGGCTCCAGGATTCTTATAACTTGATTTTAAAAAGTCTATCGGAAAAATATTTTCAGTGATTAAGTATTTGGCGTTGCTGTTTTTGGCAAGCTTTTGAAAAAATACAATGTCTTCCGGAATGTTACGATTGAAACCCGAACCCGAATATCTTTCGCCACAGGCAGTATGCCAGAACCATTTTTTTAATTCTCTTATTTGATTGGGCTTGGCTCGTGATTGGTTCAGGTAAAAGAAGTAAGAAAGCATTGAGTAAATGTTTTGTGAAGGAAGCAATTCAAGTTTGGTCAGGTTAAGATGATTCACTAAAAAATCTACGGCTTCCTTATATCCATATTGAAGATGCTTCCACTTCTTTTCAAACTCTTTATTGTTCTTTTTGCTTTTTTCAATTTTCTTGAGAAAATAATTAAATCCGAGATTACCAATTTTGGTCGCACCATAAGCTAACCCAAGCGATGCTTGTAGAGCATCAACTGAGATATTATCATATCCGTATTTAAGACCTCGCTTAGCACTAAGCATGTGATCTCTTAAATCAACATTGCTTGCTCTTGCAAATAATGTGTCTGCCCTGCTAACTTTTAATCCTCCGGAATTTATTCGAATAAAAATTTCCTTCGCATCGTCGTAGCCCAGTCCTTCAAAAGCAAGAAGATAAAATTTATACTTGTGAAAAGTGTTATAGCATTTCTCTGCTTCGCTTGCTTCCCAATTATTTAGCTTAAGACGGCTCCGCAAAAGGGAAGGCGAAGTTGTCAATAGTGCTTTAAGCTGTATGTTACCCCCGCCTTGTAAATCCCGCTTTGAGAAAAAGAAACGCTTCTCTTCTTTCTTATGGCAGTCAAAGTAAAGTTCATTGAAGTTTATGTCAGAATTAGCGTCAGGCTTTGGCTCAACTCCAAACAAGACTCCGTATAAAGTTGACAAGCGTTGTTGTCCGTCAATTATTAAATCTGATTTCTTTAATCGCGTGTTAAAGGGCGGGATGATGGTCCTGTTGTTTGGACGAATATTTATTATTTGAGAATAAGGTGCTGTCCAAACCAAACTTATTCCAATTGGGTAGTCACGAAAAATGCTATCCATTAAGGCGCATACTCTTTGTTTATTCCAAACATATTGTCGTTGAATGTCCGGAATTGCAAAGACTCGTTCGTCAAACTTGGTTTTAAGTTGTCGTAGTGTGTAACTGTCAATTCTGATTTTACTCATTGGTCTAGTTTCGTTTATTTCTTGCAGTTATTGAGTTATTCCCTTTTTGTGAACACACAAATTATTACTTTTAAAAACTTTCCCCTAACAATCGTTCTAACTTAATGTATAAACTTTTTTCCATTTTGAATCTTGTAAGGTGAGCGAGCATGCTTGTAATTATTCCTTTCATCTGCTCATCATCTATGTATCTATAAAGGCCGCTTCCCCAATGCGGCTCACCTTCCTGGTTGCTATAATGATCCCAAAAAAAAGTACGCTTGGCTATCATCTTTGGAAATTTAATATTGTACTTTCCATCACTGAATAACATTGTCCCTTCATTCTTGTCTTCGGCTTCAGTTATATCACCGATACGGAAGAATCCTACTATTCTTCGGCGCTTTTCAACATCTTCTCCTTCATCACGAAGACGGGTAGTAAGCATCACAATTTTTCCTGGCTCTGTTTTTCTGATAAACCTTGCCTTAGGTGGATCGCAGGTATGATCTGCGCCGGCTCCAAAACTCCATCCATCTTCTTCGTCAAACAAAGTGCTTTCATAGCATGGTTTGTATGGTCGCTCACCCTGGAAATTTCTCTCGTAAACAAAATCTTTACACTCACAACCATCCGTACCACACCAAATAGAATTTCCTCGCGCTACATTCTCATGAATGATCTCATTAGAACAAGTGCCATTAAAACCAATGTATCTTCCTTCACCTCCATTATTAAAATTGCCATTGTTATAAGTGCATTTAAATGCAACATGAAATAATTGGGGTTTCATTTTTAATTCTTTAAAGAAGTGTTCTTAACCCCGCGTTGAAAAAAATGGCTCAGAGTAGAAACATCCACCAGCTGAAAACTAATCGTTTGCCTTTTCCCATTGAATTTATAAAGATACCAACTGAACAACTTGAACAATTGCGGACTTTCGTGTTGCATACCAACAAGTGCTTCTGCGGTTTCCTTCCCCTTCACGCCAGTTACCAATACGCCTCTCACTGTCTTTTCAGGAAATTGAGTTTTGAGATGTTTGATGTATCTAAAAACCTGCTCGACAGACGATCTGCCTCCATCTAAATTCTTGAGTTCAAGAACAACGGGGTTATCAAGAAGATCATATCCCACCATATCCAACCTATCTCGTGTATTCACTGGTCTAAATTGTTTGTTTTTAATGCTCGCTACTCCCGCCTCAGTAATTTTTCCTTTGCGAAAAACAAATTTTTCTAAGTCTGCTTCATTATCAAATAAATCTCCAAGGCAATGCACAGGGAAATCGTAGATACGAATAGTATCTGTATGTTTAAGGTCGAGACTTAGTTGTGGATAGATATGAAAATTTGCTTCTGTTAATGTATCTGTAAGTTCTTCTATATTCTTTGGGCTTCTTTTTTTATAGCCCATCCTGTTCATGAATGATTTTACACTACAACTCATATAGCCGCTTTTCTCTGTTGTCTGTTTAATGGTTACAAGAAATTCTGATTGCTTAATGGTTCGTGTTTTCATTTTTCGTGATTACAAAATAAGAAAGGTATTTTTAAAATTGGGAGTCCAAATATAAGCCCGCATGCTCCGCGTTATGTTACACAATTCTTGTAAAACATTACATAATTCCCATGTTTGAGCTGCGCTGGTATTTGCCCGGCAACAGCTTTTGTATGGCAAAATTCCTCGCGAATTAGTGGTTGGTAAATAAGAGTGAAAGCCGGCTACAAACCTTTGCCGGTGAGAGTCATTATTGATTCGTATTGATTACCTCACCGCTCTCTTCATTCATATAAACAATCTTATCCTTTAAAAACCGAATCCCTTTCTCTTTCCCAACATCAACCGTTTCGCGCGGCGCTCTCCTGATGATCAATGTTTGGCTGGATAGGGAAAGATACACTAATTGCTCATTGCCCATATTCTCATAAGCGATTACCTGCAAGGTACAATCGGGCACGCTGCTGTCGCCTTCATCTTCACAAAGAACAATGTGCTCCGGACGTACACCGATTTGGATGGGTTTGCCAACGTAGCTTTTTAATGCAGGAGGGAGCTGAGCGCCTAAAGAGATCTTACAGGCCTTCGATTCATGGATAAAGAAATAACCGCCCTGGTCCTGTATCGTCCCTTTTATAAAGTTCATGGTGGGCGAGCCGATGAACCCTGCTACAAATTTATTTTCCGGGTTGTTGTATAAATGCAACGGCGTGTCTAATTGCATGAGCTTGCCTTTGTTTAACACTGCGATCCGGTCTCCTAAGGTCATCGCCTCCGTTTGATCGTGGGTTACATAGATCATGGTGGCATTGATCTCACGATGCAGTTTTTGCAGCTCGATGCGCATCTGGCTTCTCAGCTTGGCATCGAGGTTACTGAGGGGCTCATCAAACAAGAAAACTTTTGGCCGGCGGATAATCGCTCTCCCGATAGCCACCCGCTGGCGCTGTCCTCCTGATAATGAATTTGGTTTCCGGTCCAGCACTTCTTCCATTTCGAGGAGCTGTGCGGTCTGCATCACCCGCTCTTTGATCTCGGCTTTCTTAAAGTGTTTTAGCTTCAATCCAAAAGCCATGTTATCATATACTGTCATGTGCGGGTATAAGGCATAGTTCTGAAATACCATGGCAATATCCCGGTTGCTGGGGTCAAGGTCATTGATTCTTTTTCCGTCAATAGCGAGTGTTCCTTCGCTGATCTCTTCAAGTCCTGCGATCATCCGCAACAACGTCGATTTACCACATCCCGAAGGACCCACGATGACCATGAATTCTTTATCACGCACGGTAAATGAAATGTCATCAATGGCTTTGGATGGCGCGTCTTTCCTTTTAGCGCCGGGGTAAATTTTTGAAATGTGCTCTAATGAAACTTCTGCCATGAGTTTTTCTATTTAACAGTTAAAGCGAAATGGCTTCACGCAGAGATCGCAGGGATGCAGAGGTCGCAGTTTCTTTTCTCTGTTTTCTCTGTACCTCAGCGGTCTCTGCGTGAAATGAAACACTAGAATAGTATGAAAGCTTTTGAGTCATTTTTAGAAGCCTTAGCTGTTATAGTGAAAATTGTTTTTTTGATATCCTGGTAATGCGACAAGCCAGATCCAATTCACCGGATGCTACTATGTAATCATCACCATGTTCGGCAATGCCTGTTGTAAAAACTACATCGTTTAGATATACCTGGTGGCTAATCGCGGAGGTAAGCTCAGGGTTGGCTTCCAATACCGGCGTTGCATCTTCAAGACGCAAAATCTTTAACGGATCATCCTTATCGAGCAATGCCCAGAATGTACGGTAGATGCCTACCTCTCCCTTATTTTCCACGCCGTGATATAACATCAGCCATCCATCAGAAGTCAGAATGGGTGGCGTGCCTCCTCCTATTTTTACATTCGATAAGGAAGATCGTCGTGCGCGAAGAAAAGGAGAGTCACAGGGTTTCCAATGTAACAGGTCCGGTGAAGTTGCCATTTGAATAGAGGCGCCGGGATGAAATGAAGAGGAAGGGGCGGACGCAAAATAACATTCACCCAATGGCCTTGTCAATGCATAATACAGTTCATTCACCTTTCCTTCAAACAACAACATGTCTTTGTTCTGATGATCGAGTACAATGCCAAGGCATTTATAATTCAAGCCATCATCAGAAACATATAACATCGTCGAATGCCGCTCACCGCTTACACAGCAGGCAGTCATGTAATACCTGCCATCTATTAGAGAAATTCTCGCATCTTCTATTCCATATTCCTGGCTGGTGAATCGGGGAGAAATTATCTTATCATAATGTACTTGTTTGATTGCAGTTCCATCCTCATTCATTTCAACAGGCAATAACCATGATAAAGATGTTAATGCATAAACAGGGAAACCGTAAGCATTGATCCTGAATTTCCGGGGATCTTTCATCTCCACTTCCGCGCGGAGCCATTTGTCTGTTACATATCCCTTTTCTATATCCCATCGAATGCATTTTACTTTATCATCACCAACAGGATTTGAGAGCGCTTCAGCTATACGAACCATCATCATCAAATTGCCATTGGGTAATCGGCACAAGCCCGGATTGAACGATCCTAAAACGTGGGTCTTTTCCTGTAATCCGTTTCGCAATGGGGAATAGGTCAAGTCCAGGTCATTAGGCGTGAAGATTAAAAGGTCAGATTTGAAGGAGGATTTCACCGATTAGAAAATGATTACACCGATCTTTAAAATGATTAAGAAAACAATACACCGCACGGCTCTAACTCCTGAAGGAGAACCCCTCTCGCACTCGGTAGTGGGGAGCGGTTCCTCCTTTAGGAGGTCAGGAGGCAGCGAGGGCAATTGAGGTTGTATCATATTAATATTTATCCAAAGCTTCCTTCACTGCCGGATAAGCTTCTACTCTTTCTAAAGTAAGCAATGCCTCAATGGTAGACTCAGCACCTGAGTTGTAATTCACGGCACTCGATGAGGTAATGCCATCATAGCAACGCCCTGTATGTACATCATACATGTTGACGCCTGCATCGTTAGCTCCTAAAAACCATGCGGCAAGATGCCCTGCTATATCGGCATATTTATCCTGGCCGGTTTCCTTGTATGCTTCCACGGCAGCAAAGACCATGGGCTCGATACCATAAGCAATCTGGGCGTAATTATTATCTGTCAGCGTTTGAAACGTGTTCCCGTTTTGAGAGAGAGAAAAAGAAGATTTAATACCATTCTGCAAAAGCCAGGGATAAAAATTATCTACCTCAATCATTGCTTTTGTTGTGTACTGCGGATCGTTAAGAAAAGTCCCTGCCTGCATTAAGGCAAAAGCCTGTGTATTGCCGTAGGCATGCCAGGTATTTTCCCAGCTTAAAAAACATCCATAGGGAAAATGCGTAACGTCGCCAACCTGCATCACCACAATTCCGTCTGCGAGCTTTTTGATATAGTCTTTTATGACAGCATCGTTGGTGGTCAAACAATAAGGTATTAAACCGAGGATGAGTAAGGCCGCCTGGTCTGTAGCACTTACAGAAGGCAACCATTCCGGGACCGTAATACCATTTACAACTTTTGTAGTCTGCGGGAGATTGACAAGATCAGTTTTTATTTGCGCGACGAGCTTGTTTACCGCCACATCCATTTTGTCATAAAGCTGCGCATCCATATTTTTTATAACCGGTTCGGCTTCAGTAAGTGTTTGCAAGGCCCTCCACGACCACCAGTTCGGGTTATTGATGCTGGTGGAACCAATATTGTTGATAGTCCCGTTTGTAAATAAAAAATTATAGAAATATCCATTTGCGGATTGCATCTCGAGGATAAAGCGTATTAAGTTAAAGGTCTTTGCCTGTACTGCCGTATCCGTCGAAAATTTACTGCTTCGTAAATAGACCAATGCAGCCCTTGCTACATCATCTACACAGGTAAAACCTTCACCCGCCGCTTCTACAAGGTTATAATTCGGGGCATCGCAATAGATATAAACGCCTGCGGCATGTGTGCCACTTGGAAAGATGACAGGAGTGTATAAATAATCAAGGTGACTGGTATTTACCAATCCCGTATCAACAACAGGCGGCGGTGACTGGGCCTTGGGGCAAGCCATCACCAGAAAACTCATTGCACACAGGCAAAACAGATCACGCATTCTTTTTTTCATATCGCTTGGATTAAGGTTTCATTTCATTAAGTATTTCATTTAACCCGATGGTTGCAAATGCTGTAGCAGAATCAGAAACTGCGTAAGGAATGATCAGCATATCCTTATGGAGCATGAACCCGCAGGTATAAACGACGTTGGGAACGTATCCTTCCCGTTCATTTTCATCTGCTTCAATAAGGGGTTCATGCAGTCTGCCTATCACAAGAGATGGATCATGCAGATCAAGGAGGATGGCGCTAATTACGTAGGTTCGCATGGGGCCTACCCCATGTGTCAGGAGCAGCCAACCCTTTTCAGTTTTGATGGGTGAGCCGCAGTTACCAGCTTGCACTAATTCCCATTCGAAGCGGGGTTCCAGCAACACCCGGAAATTTTCCCAGCGATACAGATCGTCAGAGTACATGATGTTGATTGTTTCCCCGCCCTGCCTCGATATCATCACATATTGTCCATTGAGTTTTTCAGGAAACAATGCCATCCCTTTATCGGATATAGCTTCGCCAAATAAGGAGCGGATCTTAAATAACTTAAAGTCTTTTGTTTCTATAAGCTGTGTTTTTATGTGATTGCCATCATAAGCGGTATAAGTGGCGTAATAACAACTTTGTCCACCCTCATCGAATTTTACAAAACGTACATCTTCCATTCCCATACGCTCTGCTTTTGCATTGGGAAAAATAACCTGCTCATTGATGGGCATGTCCGGTGATGCTATCAATTCGTAGTTTGTATCCATTACTTTTTCAATAAAAATAATGGAATCAATCATTGATGAAGAATGAGACTCCGGTGATTTAAAAACCTGATCTGCTTTTGCTGCAGAAAAAGAATCGGGTAAAATATCCATAATACCCATATTAAACTCCGGGTTTGATGCTGCACATTTCCTGATAAATTCCTTGCTATATTCTGTATCACCTTTTTTTTGCAGCCGGGTAAAATAACCTGAAACGCTGTCAAGGGTTATGTTGCCGTTATCATCTATTAAACCTGTATGAAAAACAATCGAAGAGATATGGCCTTCACCGGTTGCACGCAGGCTCATCACAAATCTTACTTCACCCGGCTTCAGATTTTGCTGATCAGGATGAGGAACGATAGAAGGGTTAAACAGGGCAGCGGCTTCTATAGAATATTCCTTTGTAAATATAGCGCCAAGTAACAGTTTTTTCTGAGGAGAGAAATGTGAAAGAGCACCATACTGATCCTCAATTATCCTGGTATGATTCAGGAATGTTTGTTCAATATGACGGTGACGTCCTGAAAAATCCGTCATTACTTTCTCCAAACATCCATTCACCTCCTCATCCTTCAAATCTTCTACCCGCTTGACAATATTGGTTATGCGATGGCTTCCATGTAATTGCAAAAAAAGAGTGATCACTCCTTTTTCGGAAGCATATAAATGAACCGGGCTTTTTGTGATCTTCATTAGAACTATTTAAACTTTACATACCTAATCCTTTAATCCTGTTGACGCCATACTTTGAATAAAGTGTCTCTGGAAAAACAAAAATGCAATCATTACGGGCAGTGCCAACAATACGCCTGCGGCAATCTTAACTCCTAATTGAGCATCTGCCCGCCCTCCCACTACAAACAGCGTCACCAACTGGGGCATTGTCATTAATTGTTCATCACGAATTACGATCAGGGGCCATAATACTTCATTCCATGAGCCAATGAACGTGAGAATCGCCACTGTTATAAGCGTTGGTTTTATATTGGGCCACAGGATGCGAAATATGATTTGCAGTTCATTGCAACCGTCGAGGCGGGCGGCATCAATCAACGCTTGCGGCAATCCCTGGAAAGCCTGCCGGAACATAAGAATGGCAAATGCACTCACGGCAAATGGAATGATGAGAGCGAGGTAGCTATCTACTAAATGTAAATTGACCATGGTAATATAATTCGGGATCAATGTGATTTGAAAAGGGAGCGACATTGTAAAAACAATAATATAGAATACAAGCTGCCTTCCTTTAAACCTCATTTTTGCTAAAGCATATCCGACCATGGAACCGGTTAATAGCACCAACCCGGTTGTGGCAATGGCCACCAGCAGGCTATTGAACAATGAGCGGCCGATTGGAATTTTTTGAATCATGGTTTTAAAATTCCCTAAGCCCGGGTGCGATGGCCATATCGTCATTTTTGCAATTTCATTCTCCGGTGCAAGGGCGGCCCCTATCATCCAAACAAAAGGATAAATAAATGTTAGTGCAGCCATCAATAATGCTGCATACAACAGAATCTTTCGAAATGAAATTTTTTTATTCATAAATCAATTTCTCTTCATTCCACTCATTGGTTTTAATCTTCCCTTTCAATAAACTTTTTTTGCAACACTACAACAGTCATGATCATGATCGCATAGAAAAAACCGAGCGTAGCAGAGTATCCCATGTTGTAGAACTGAAATGCCTGCTTATAAATGTACAGAACTGCCGACAGTGTTTGATTCATTGGACCTCCGCCTGTGAGGATATAGGGCTCGATGAACAAAGAAAATCCACCTATTGTAGATAAGATCACGACCATAAAAATGGTTGGATTTATCATGGGAAGGGTAATATGATAAAACTGCTGCCACTGGCTTGCTCCTTCCAGCTTTGCCGCCTCATAATACTGGGGTGGTACGGTTTGTAAACCAACTAAGAAAAGAATAACATACAAGCCTACATTCTTCCAGGTAGCCATGATAGCAATGGAATAAATCGCAACATTAGGACTCACTAACCAGCCAACCTTTGGAATCCCGATGGCACTCAGCATCCGGTTAATCAGTCCTGAATCATATCCGAATAGTTGCTGCCATAAAATAGTAATCACTACTCCCGAAACAATGACAGGCAGAAAAAAAGAACCTCTGAAAAATGGAGTTGCTCTTATCTTCTGGTTCAGTAAATAGGCAAGAAATAAAGACACCACCAACTGCAGGGGAATGTGCAGCGACAAAAACTTAAGTGTGTTAGCAATGGCTTTCCAAAACAATCTGTCTTCGAACAACCGGATGTAATTTTTAACCCCTATAAAATGCATAGGTCCGATGATGTTCCATTTATTAAAGGTGAGAAATAAACAAAACAGCACCGGAAATAAAACAAAGACAGTCACGAAAAGAATGTAAGGAGATACCAGCAAATAGGGCAATAGACTTTTGCGACGAAAAGAAAGTGTTTTCATTAGCGGGATTACACCGATTATTAAAAGATTACACCGATTACTAAAAAGATTGCACCGATTTTCCAATGATTACACCGATTATTCAATCATTACACCGATTATTCAGGCACTCGGACTATTTCATCGGTGTAATCTATTTTTCATCGGTGTAATCTTTAATCTAATATTTGCGACATCATGGTTGCCTCCTCTGCCATCTTTAATGACGCTATTGCATTCGTTTCATCAATCACACGAACGTGGCTATGATCTTTGATCCAGCTCCATTGATCAACAAGCATGGCTGTTAACATTTCACCGTAACGGTTTTGCTTTTCAAGGACATTGCCATATTCTATTGTCACGTGATCATCAAAAACTATTTCGGAAAACCTTCCCTGAACTTTCTGTGATGTACCTTCAGAGCCGTTATGAGACTCCATTGAAAAATTCACCAAAAGCTCTGAAAGTCTGTCCAATTGTTTCTTTAGCAATAGTCCGTGCAATTTCATTTTTACAGGTACCCATTCATACAACGTAATTTCTCCCCGGTCGAATAGTAGTCGCATTTCCTGCCTGTCTAATATTTTCGGTTGATCAAAGCCATGATAGAAATTCACGATTCCATCCTGATATAGTACGGTTGCATTTACACGATCCATAATCTTTTTTTCAACTCGGGGACGCTGCATTTGCAGTGCACTCACTACTTCTCCTTTTCCCAGCCACCCCGCAAACATGTCAAAAAAATGAACACCGTGCTCTATAAATATGCCGCCACTTTTTGATTCATCCCAAAACCAATGATCCGGACCAAGATTTTCATCACTTGCATAATTTTCAAAGAATCCATGCAGGAAATTGCCAAGCAATTTTTCGTTCACTATATTTTTTACAATCCCAAACAACGGATTATAACGTTGCATCAGGTTAACTACATAAAGATGTTCAACAGATGTTGCGAGTATTGCCAATTCTTCTGCTTCATGTAAATGCAGCGCAGCAGGCTTTTCACAGATTACATGTTTTCCGGCCAGCAAAGCCATTTTGGATTGAAGATAGTGTAAGAACGGGGGTGTGGCAATGTAAACAAGATCAATGTTTGAATCTTTTAAAAACATTTCATAATTCACATAGACTTTTGCGTTCAATCCAGACCCCATTTCTTTAGCAGCCGCTTCATTAATATCAGCTATGGCAATGACATTTACTCCCTTTGTTTTCAAAAATGCCTGTGCGGCAAATTGTGCAAACCCCCCTGCGCCAACAATTCCAATATTTAAAATTTTATCCACCAATTAAATATTTTATTACTGATCCAATCTATTTAGAATGCAACATTTCTTTCGAATCCGGAACATTATCAGCCAGCAAAACATTTACGGCTTTCTCTGCATCCTGTATGGCTTTTTCAGGAGTTTTTTTTCCATATACCACGCATGTCTGATATTCCTGTGAAATAATGTCGAGCACCTCTACTATCACTTCACAATTATCAACGCCCTTTACAAAAGGCAACTGCTTTGCAAAAGTTATCATCATGGGATTTCTCATAAAATAATCAGCATAATAAACATCCGATTGCAAATTTTTTCTTCTTGGCAACTGATCTGTTATTTCTAGAAACTGCAAATCACCTTCTTTATCTACCAGTGTTCTGATAAAGTCCCATGCATCCTGCGGACGGGTACAGGTATTAAACACCACAATATTTTTAGGATCGGCGTAGGTATAAACCGGGCCCTGGTGATCGTCGGGTACAATAGGTTCAAAATAGTCAAATTCAAATTTTCTGTCAGGCAGAGAATGCAGGTATGTTATTTCCCACGGTCCGGTCCATTTGGTTGCAATCCTTTGCGCCACAAAAGGATCGTCGGAAGCTGATAAAATTTCCCGGGAGTAATATCCATTATTATATAGGTCTTGCAGAAACTGGAAAACTTCTATAGCATATTTATTATTAAAAGCCGCTTTATTATCTACAATTAAGGGTGCGCCACCCGATGCTGCGAGGTATAAGGGGTAGAAATTAAACAGCCTCTGAAACCATATTGGTTTTACCTCGGTATATCCAAACCAATTTTGAGTTAATCCTTTCTTTTGATTGTTTTGCTTATAGATCTCAGCCACTTTCAGGTAAGCGCTATAGGTTTTCGGTAAATCATGAATACCGTTTTCTGCGAAAAGGTCTTTATTATAAATGGTCATGAAGGGGTTTACTTTCCAGGGTACCTGGTAAATATGACCATCAGCAGATGTGATCTCCTTGATGACAGCGCTATCGCAGCGCTCATGAATAAATTGCAGAAACCCTTGTAAAGTATCGAGGGGAATTAAAACACCTGCGCGTGCATACATCTCTACATTGCCCTGCCACATGTTTGCATATATATCAGGCGTAGTCTTCCCTACTACGGCGGCAAGAATCACCTCTTCGCTGGATTGACCTTCCGGCACAGGCTGGATATGAACCGCATCAGCAGGATGATTGTTATTCCATGCTCCTGTTTGCTGAGTACAAAATTTTATTTCTCTCGGGTTATTTGAACACCAGAAAAGTAATTCCCTACTTTTTTCTGAACCTGTTTTACAGGAGCTGATCAGAAAACAGGCAATCAAAAAAAAATAAAAGCGGAGGTACAGCAACATAATTAAGAAAATTTGCTTCCACAATGTTTCTCTAAAAAACGGGATCAGTTGACAGAGTTTGTACAGCCTCTCTTTCGTAACGTCATCTCTATAGCGACAGAGACTACTTATAAAAATTTATTGAAAAAAAATTCCCACAGTTTAAACTTTCTGTGGGAATTTTTACTACTAAACTATTGACGGTTAAAGTACTTTTTGACTTTGGTAGATTGATTGAATCTGCGGAGCGTTCAACGCTATGTTATAAAACATTACGTCATCTAAATCTCCTGTCCAAAATCCACCCCAGTTTACGTAGTTAGCATCACCATAAACTTCAGAATAGGCACTGGTGGGCAGGTCTTGTCCTATTACAAAATTAATTGCGCTGCTTACAGTAATTGGATTGCCCGGGACATCTAACCATATTTTAACAAGAATACCGTTTACATAAAGGTCCTCTTCACCCGATCTAAAGGCAACTGCTACATGGTACCAGACATCATTGCTTAATGCTACACCTGCATTATCCTTATCATAAATTGTGGTATCACCGGCAGGTTTAATTACTCTTACGGTAAAGAAGGTTAAATTACCACTCTGCAATTGGAATTTATACCCATACCAGCGATCCAAGGAAACCATTGTATAAGTATCAGGATTGATCAATCTGCCAATTGTTGATTTTTTACACCAAAGACTAATGGTCATCTGCGGCGGGTTGAGGGAACTGGTGTATGGAACTTCTACATTACCACCCATGTCAAAATGATACGCCATGTTTGGACGGTTAAAACGATCTTCAGTGGGAGTAGGAATGCCTGCTCCATAATAGCTATGTCCAACAGTTAGAGTCCCATTGTTACCATGACCTGAGGAATCGGCAGTATTACCATCGAATTTCCAGAAACCAATCAGATTGGCCGGAGCAATCGCTCCAACTAAATGAGAGTTAAACGTGGCTGTTGCTGCATCGAGTTGAGCGCAAGCATTGGTTACTGCTTCCTGAGTAGCGTTTGCGTCAACAGCTACGTCATAAGCGGCATCAATAACTACCTTAAATGCCGCTCTTGAACCAGCTTCATATTGGCCAACGAGAGTGCCTTCTACCGAATTATCGTATAAATCCTGGGCAATAGGAATATTGAGTATAAGGCAGGTTTTATCTACGTTCTCTGGTATTATCACGTCCTCTTTCTTGCATGAAAGAAAAACGATGGACAAAAATAAACTGCAGAGAACTGCAGCCGAAATTAATTTGAAAAGACTCCTTGATTGTGTCATGATAATTTGATTTTAGTGATTGTTAAAAAATTTAATGATTGTTAGAAAATATTTAGTCTGTTAATGTAAAGCGTGATTTCTGTCTCTTTCACTTTGCGGAATGGGAAAGTATTTATTTAATGCATAGCTAAAGTTAGATTTGTCTGCCAAAGCTTGTTCAGCATAAGCTTGTCCATAACGGATCAAATCGAAATAGCGATGAAATTCAATGCCAAGTTCTACCCGTCTTTCATGTTGAATTGCAATGCGAACACTGGTTTGATCGGTAGCAGTTACATCGGGTAAAAGCCCTGCCGGAACAGTTCCAAATCCAGGAAGTGAATTATCATAGAGATAACTTTCTCTCGCACGTTTTCGCACCTCGTTAAGGGGTCCGAGAGCCTGGGAGCTGTTTCCTAATTCATTCAGCGCTTCGGCATACCAAAGCAATACATCTGCATACCGGATTGCTACATAGTTTATACTGGCATCACCTTTCAGACTTATAGGAATTTCAGAAAAAGGTTGCTGATGTTTCCTCGTAAGATACCCGGTGGGCGACCAATCACTGTTAAATGTTTCTCCGTTAAACCACGGCATGCTATCCCTCCCGACTGTATAATCTAACCGCGGATCGTATACACCACCAGCTGTTTTTTCAAATTCGTCAACAAAATTCTGCGTGGGGGCATTGAAGAAATAGCCTCCATCAACGCTCGGTGCAAACCATTGATTTAACACATTGCCCGTAAAAGGATCTTGCGCGCTTAAATGCTGAATTTCAAAAACTGATTCAATATTGTTCCTGAAATTATTATTAAAATTCTCGCTATATATAGTCATTAAACCATACTGACCGCTTGCAATTACTTCTGCTGCAGTACTGGCGGCTTTGTCCCATTTCTTTTCAAATAAATATGCCTTTGCCAGCAAGGCCTTGGCAGCCCCGCTTGTAACGCGCCCTACATCGGTACCTGTATAATTGACAGGAAGATTCGCTGCGGCATCAAGAAGATCGGGTTCAATAACTGTTTCAAAAATGGTTGCTACAGGTGATTGTTCTATTTGTAATTGATCTGCGTTTAATGGTTCAAGCACTAAAGGAACATCGCCGAAAATATTGACAAGGGTAAAGTAATACCATGAACGCAAGAATTTAGCTTCTGCCAATATTCTCGATTGAAGATTTATATCCATATCAATCGGAGGAACTTTAGAAAGAACGAGATTACAGCGGGTAACTCCCTCATATAATCTTGCCCATTCGTTTTCAAGGTTTCCGTTGATGGGATTGATATTGAAATCATCAATCAGGCCTATATCTGCCTGGTCTCCGGCTACACCGCCTTTGGCGGCATCATCCGATGCAACATCACCAAAGACCCACAAGCAATTTTGTGAAGAAGAAAATGACAAGGGCTGGTAAGCGGAATTAATAGCCAACACTGCCTGCGCCTCTGTTTGATAAAATTCTGTTTCGGGATATACTCCTAACAATTCGGTGGTAAGAAATTTTTTACATCCTGTTCCGGCAAGCAGAAGTACGGTCAACCCACTATAAACAATCCACTTTTTCACTAAGGAATAATTTAATTTTTTCGGATCTCCCGGATTGACACGCACCTTCCCAAATATACAAGTGTCCCGATTACACTTTAGAGATACACTGTTGTGACTATGAAATGCCGAAAGTACGCTAAACATGCTAAACATCTTTTACTCCTTAAAAATTTAGATTTACTCCTGCGATATAGCTGCGGGCACTGGGATACGTTCCCCAATCAATACCTGCAGCAACATCACCCCTGTATGTCTCAGAATTAAGATTATCGCTCGTATGCATTTCAGGATCAAGACCTGTGTACTTAGTAATGGTCAGCAGGTTTTGTCCCGTTACATAAATGCGTAATCCCTTAATATGTAATTTGCTGATTACTTTCTCCGGAATATTATAGCCGATCTGAACGTTTTTTAACCGCACATAAGAACCATCTTCAAGAAAACGGCTTGAAGGTGTTTTATTGTTGGTAGAACCGAGCCAGGAAACCCTTGGCATTGTATTGCTGGTTCCTTCACCCGTCCAGCGTTCATCATACACCCGTTGTGTCAGGTTGAAGGCACGATAAAAGCCTTCGATATCCTGGTTTACCTGCAAGTACAATTTATTGCCATAGGCGCCCTGAACGAAAACAGAGAGATCAAAATTGGCGAATTCAATATTAGCTGTTAATCCATATATAATCTTGGGTATCGCACTTCCTAAAAATGTTCTGTCCTTTTCATCAATGAATCCATCTTTATTTTGATCTTTAAACTTTACATCGCCCGGCTTAATGTAAGGGCCCTGATATGCACTACCAACTATTTCACTGGTGTTTTGGAAAATACCTTCCATTTCATAAAGGTAAAATGAGCCTATCGGTTGCCCTACGGTTGTCAGTGTTGCATAGTAACCATTATCAATTCGCCCGCCGGGAATGGGTGACCCGTTGGCGAGGGATAAAACTTCATTATGGAGGGTTGCAGCATTTGCGTTGAAATCATATTTAAAACGCCCGTCATGATGAATAAAATTCAGCTCCACCTCCAGTCCCCTGTTTTGTACTTTGCCTGCATTTACGTAGGGAGTAGTTGCGCTGCCTCCTATTAGTGGCAACGGTATGGGAATAAGCATAAGCGAAGTTGTTTTGATAAAATAGTCAACTGTCAGACTTAGCTTATTCTGAAATATGCCCAGGTCGAGGCCGGCGTCAGCCTGCGTGGATGATTCCCATTGTACATTTTCATTACCGCGGGTAGAAATGGTATATCCTGAATTGCTTGCAGGTGGTGCGCCAAAAACATAATTGTATCCCGATCCAATGACAGAAGCCCAGGGATAGTTACCTATATCCTGGTTACCCAGTTGTCCTAAACTTGCCCTTAACCTCAGCTTTGAGATGGCGGACATATTATTCTTTATAAAGTTTTCATTGTGTAAATTCCAGCCTGCAGAGCCCGAGAAGAAAGTACCATACCTGTTGTTGGCTGCAAAACGAGAAGAGCCATCACGGCGTACATTAAAAGATAACAGGTAGCGATCATTATAGGCGTAGTTTACATTTCCGAAAAGAGAAAATAGCCGCCATTGTTGTTTTCCTTCGAATACAGTTCGTGAAGTAATGTTAAGCCCGTTACCGAGATAAAGCAAACTGGGTATTTGTTCCGGGAAATTATGATCTGAACCTCCGTGTACGTGGTCTGTATTACTGATAGCCTCAGTGCCCGCAATAGCAGTTAAGCTATGGACCTGGTTAAATGTCCTGTTAAACCTAAGCGTATTGTTCCAAATAAAATTGGTGTTCGTATTTGTACTTACCGTAAGCCGGTTCGGACTGTTGATGCGGCCGTTGGTTCCGTAATTTCTATCGAACCGCTTATAGTCTGTTACAATCACATCCATTCCCGCATCCGTCTTAAATATTAATTCCCTTGTAATTTTATATTCTATAAAGAAGTCACCCAAAACGCGCGATTGCTTTTCTTTATTATCAGTGTACACTGCCAATGCTACCGGGTTATAGCCGTCGCCGAAAAAACCGGGGTATGTGGGCAGGTCCGTATAGGTACCGTCTTCATTAAAAATAGGTATAGGGGGTGTGCGAAAGAGAGCATAGCGTACAACACTTCCGCCGTTTCCGCCATAGCCATCGCCTGAACTGCCTACTAAATTTTTGTCAGAATAAGAGATATGGAAATTGTTTCCGATGCTAAACTTATCGCTGAGATCAATGTTCAATTTTGATCGCATGGCAAATCGCTCATACCAGGAGTTGAGAATAATTCCTTCCTGCTTAAAATAATTACCTGAAATAAAATAGAGTGTTTTGTCACCGCCACCTTTAACCGAGAGCTCATGACTTTGAATTAAACCTTTCTGAAAAATAGCCTCAAGCCAATCAGTATTTGCCATTTCAAGATTTGCCGGAATTGGCTCGCGCTGTAAGATAGGATCAAGATCTACGTTGTCATTTGCAACGGCTTCATTAAATAATTCTACGTACTCAGGCGTATTGCACATCTCAGGTAAATCTCCATGTGTTTGAATACCCGCATAAGAGGAATAATTGAATTGAGGTTTTCCTTTTTTTCCGCTCTTGGTAGTGATCACTACTACACCATTTGCCGATCGTGCACCATAGATAGCAGCAGAAGCGGCATCTTTCAAAACTGTGATGGATTCTATGTCATTAGCAGAAAGAAAATTAATACCATCCTTTGTAGGAACGCCGTCAACAATAAACAGAGGATCATTGTTATTGATGGTTCCCACGCCACGGATTCTTATAGCAACACCTTCACCCGGCTGCCCGGTGGATTGCGTAATGCGAACCCCGGATGCTTTTCCCTGTAGTGCCTGGTCAACATTTCCAACGGGTAATTTAGAAAGACCTTCCATATTTACCGTAGAAACAGCGCCGGTGATATGTGAACGCTTCTCGGTTTGGTAGCCAACTACCACCACTTCATTTAAAGATTGGTAGTCAGTCTTCATGCTAATGTTGATTGTTTGCTTGCTATCACTCACTGTCACCGGTTGTTTGAAATCTGAAAAGCCCACATAGGTTACCTTCAGCGTATAGGTTCCGGGGGGTATATTATTTATTTCATAAGAACCATCATCAGCAGTGTTCGCGCCATATTGAGTGCTGTCTAAAATCACTGTTGCAAAGGAAACAGGAACTGACTTATCATCCGTTACCTTGCCATCAATGGAACCGTTTTGTGCTGCAGCATTTATAGGAACCAGACACAAAGCCGAAAGAAGCAATCCAGTTAGTCGTGTAAATTTTTTTTGTTTCACAGGCAAAAGCTGGTGGAAAAAATTAATCTGTCAGGTGTAAATGTAAAATCTTTTTCTTTTGTTAAAAAGTAGTAACAGAATTCATTAATGTGATGCGTTAAGCAAATGTGATGTATGCGCAAACTGTCACTCATACCGTAAGATAGCATAGCCACATTCTTTATTTTCGGGAGTGGGAGGAACGTAAGTCTTATGGCCAAGGCACAAAACTGAAAAAACTTTGTTTTGAACTGTTACATAATTATGGAATAAAGTTACATAATTCACACATTGATGTTTGTCCTTCGAGCAGCATTTGGTCGTTCATTAGGACTTGTTGCTCCTTGCTCTCCACTTTTGCAGCAATGCTTATTGAGTTGACGAATGCACGTACCGGTTCTATCAACTTGCTCCAATTTAATCAGGTGCCCGATAAGCATTGTATTCTTCCTCGGTTACCGCTTTCAACCAAAAAATATCTTCTCCCTTTTCTGAAAGAGGTTGTATGGCCATATGTGTAAAAATACTGTCGTGTGCAGCACCGTGCCAATGCTCTTCACCGGGTAAAATTATTACCACATCACCCGGCAACAGGAGTTGAATAGGTTCGCCTTTTTTTTGAACATAACCCTTACCCTGTGTAGCAAGTAAAACCTGTCCGGCAGGGTGTGTATGCCAGTGGTTCCTGGCAGCGGGCTCAAATGTTACTTTGGCAACATTGCATTTTATATTGTCATTTTTTACCAGGATGTCAAGCCAGGCATTTCCTGTAAAATATTCAGCGGCTGCTTTAGTTGTTTGGAGGGTGTTTGAACTTTTCTTTAGCATGGTGATAAATTTATGAAGTAGTATTCTCGTAACCAATCCGGGATTAATACAGTTATTTTAATTTATAATTTATATCAGTAACTATTCTTGGTCGTTTACATTCTATGTCATCAATCGGATAAAATTTAATGGTCTTAGGTAGAAAGCACTTCCCGATTTTCGCAAATTCAGCGAGGTATAATTCATAATTAATTGATTCACCCTTAGCACTGTATCCATGAATTAATAGCGTTCCTTCTATGCGTTCAACATTTCCGGAACTGTCATTTTTGTAAACCTTAATGTCTTTTAAATAATAACTCAAAAATTTCTGTGAACTATGAACATAGAAGATATTTCGATTGCCGCTTTCCTTGATTGTGTCTGTCGAGGAGAAAAATGGAAAAGAAGTAACTCCCCCTATATCATCCGAGCTTATTGAAGCATGATACAGATCATAATCTTTTTCAGTTCGCGGATATTTATTTTTTACTTTTCCAAGAGAGTCATATTGGTACACTGTAGTAATAAGCTCTCTTTCTTTAATGGTCTCGAGCCCGCAAGTTTGATAGTCAAATAATGGAGATATTTCAACTTCGGGTTTGGCTAATATCTCATCAGGGATTTCATTGTTCATATCTTTCTTTATGATATCCGATACTGTACTTTTTACATTTGAGTATGGTTCAATCATGGTGATATAGCCCCAAATATTTATTCCCTGGCCAATTACTTTTTTACCCTCTGCAGTTTGAAAAATAAACATGTTCTCAAAAAAAGCACCTCCTATATTTATCTTATCAATAGTTTTTTCTATTGTGCTGTCATTTAATTTGGATAATTCAAAAACATCTGTATTTACTATGTCTATTTTAAAATAATATTTTGTTCTTACTTTTTTTGGATTGCCGGTTAAAAGATAGCTTTTTGATAGTCCTTGCTTATTAATTGTCTGAAATATATAAAGAACATTGCTATGAAGATAGGCGTCAAGTAATTCATATTTTTCTTCATTTTTTTTATTGTCAAAGTCCGGATATTCCTTTATCATCTGTTTTAAGGGGTCTTTAAAAAACACCTTTGTTGGCACTTTGTTTAGTTTAAACTCATCAACTAATTCAAAGTTTTCGAGTTTTTGTCCTTTTACATTCAAGGCAAAAAATACTATTGTTAAAATTGGGAGAGTCCTCATTTTATGATTTCTGATTAGTGCTTTATAAGTTATTCTTACTAATGGTCTGTTTGGTTGGTCTTTGCGAATGCTTATGTACAAACAGACCATCAACTGAAGCTAAATTGCTTTCCCAATGTTACCAACCTGGTCTACCTTTCAGTAAATTACGTTTCGTTTTAGTTTTTCTAATATAAAAGCAATTGAGTGCAACGGAACAAAGCTATTGTTTTTTCGTTCTCTTCATTCTTCAGGGTTACATCCCAAACCTGCGTTGTTTTTCCTGCATGTTGTAAAGTTGCCTCTGCCTTTATAAATCCACTTTTTATTGCACCTAAAAAATTTGATTTTAACTCTATGGTTGTAAACGAAACTCCTTTGTCCGGTAAATTGTAAAGGCAACCATAACCGGCAATCGAGTCGGCTAAAGTAACTATGCTGCCTGCGTGTAAATATCCATTAGGAGCGAAATGTGATTTCTTAACTTCCATTCGCGCTGAGGCTGTCCTGGTTGTGACTTTTAGAACTTCAATACCAACAAGTCCGGGAAAGCATTCAGCCCCGAACTTTGAAAAATCTATTTGTTTGTAGTCCATTTGAATGGTTTGTTAGATTTATAAAATGTAAGTAATTAGCTGCTGCTATTCTTTTGTAATTCATTAATTTAATTTACTTACTATCGAGTCTATAGTCTTTCCAAAAAATGGAAAATAGATTGCACCCCAAAGCGGATTTGTTGTGAATCTAAAGCATTTCCTCTGGTCAATATTATATAAAACAGGTATTTCAAATGCAGACCAATGTTTTTTGGATGTTCTTTCACAAAATTCTATGGCATCTTTTTCAATGAGCTTACCTTGTAATATAGATATTGAACCTACCGCTGCTTGCAATCCTCTGGGCCAGCCTTTATTGTTTTTTAAGGAATATGTAAAACAGCTTTTTGAGAAATTTTCAATAACCTGTTTGTCAATGATGTGATTTGTACTTCCGATTATTATGAAAGTGTTTAATTGAGTTGCAAGCCTGGTCCATTTAAACTTTTTGATGTATCCAATTGAGCATTGAATTCCATCTATTATTTCCTGTCCTAAGTAGATGTTTTCATCTTTAAGGATGGATTCTGAAGTAGTCATGTGCTTTGTTTATTGTTAAAACCGTTGTGTTTATGGTTGCCGGTAATGAATCCGGGATTAAAGAAGCGTTTGTTTAGTGTAGTCCAAGCTCGCTTATTAATTTCTTTAAATCCTCTCGTCCACTTTCAGATCTATAATGCCAATGTTCGAATTCATAAATAAGCTTTTCATTTGGTTTATACTTCAAATTTAGTCCAATCAGCATGTCAGAATAGTTCTGTTGTGTATAAATAAATATTAGTCCGTGTTCGTCAAATGCAACATAGTCGCCCGTCTCAGGTTTTCTAATCATTAAGTCATGGTAACCATCATGAAAAACCAGGTCAGAGTAATTTTCTAAAATATTAATTAGTTTGCTTTTGGTTATTTCTCCGGAAAAGTATTCAGGGTTTTCACGATCGTCAAAGTCACAAATTTTTATTTGGAGGTCTTCCTTTGAATTCTCAATGAAGTTTAAAAGGAATGATTTGATATTGTCTGCATTTTGAAATGAAACCACGAATCTTTTCTCAGCCCCGTTTGACTGAATAAGAAAGAATGGCGCCGCTTTAAAGCCCTTCGATGCACATTTTATTGGTTTATCTGTCGCCATTCAGTTGGTATTAATGTGTGGTTAGAGCAGCACATCCGTAGAATTGCTTATAATCATTTTTCTTAGTCGGTTCCGTCTGAATTAATGATATAAAAAGTCTCCGTTGCCTGTACTGTTGCAAGCGTAAAATACAGTTTTATATTCTGATTTTTCCTGCCCACTTGTTGGGCAGTTAACACTGAACAGAAAGATGAAATAAATAGAAAGTGTCTTCATCATATTAAATTTCGCCCAAACGAGTCGCGGATACCGCCAATCTTAAAGTTTGCAAAGCCACTATGCATCACCAATGTCCAAAGTGCAAGTTTAACCATCCTTTGCCGGTACCACAATCTCTTAGCTCCTTGGCATCTGCCCGAATTTGAAGAAGGTTCCTGAATGACTGAAGTAAGGCGAGATGAGTAATGAATCGGTAGTTCGCCATAAAAAAAGGCGAACTTCTCAGCCCGCCTTTCTTACAAAATCATTTCTGTTACTATTTCTCCTGCTTAATTTCTACTCTCCTGTTTTTCGCTCTGCCTGCTGCGGTAGCATTGGTAGCTATGAAGTGAGTTTTGCCGTAACCGTAAGCAGCAAGATTCTCCGCCTTCACTCCCCTCTTGATCAAATAATCTCTCACTGCTTCCGCGCGGCGATTTGAAAGGTCGAGGTTGATTTGTGTGCTACCGGTGATGTCGCAGTATCCTTCTACTCTCCATTTTGCATTCGGGTTCTTCATCATGATGGCAGCAATTTGATCGAGCACCTGGTAAACGTTGGGCTCAAGCACAGGGCTGCCGGTCTTAAACAGGATGGACTGTGCACTCAACTGAATTCGGTTTATATCTTCCTGCGACAAGTTTGCCGGGCACCCGTCATTCTCCGGCAAGCCCGGAACATCAGGACATTTGTCTTTGTTGTCAGGAACACCATCACCATCGCGATCAGGACAACCATGGAACTGCGCCAATCCTTTCACCGTCGGACAAGAATCACGGCTATCAGGAATACCATCACCATCTGTGTCAGGGCAGCCGTTGAATTGTGGTAATCCTTTCACCGTCGGGCAGGAATCCTGCGGATCAGGAATTCCATCATCATCTGTGTCAGGACATCCATGGAATTGAATCAATCCTTTTATGTCAGGACAGGAATCATCAACATCAGCAATCTCATCCTCATCACGATCAGGACAGCCCTGTAAAGATGCGGGACCCGGGTTATCAGGACAGCGGTCAAGCTTATCAATGACGCCATCACCATCACGGTCAGGACATCCGTGTGTAAGACAAGGTCCTCTGTCTTTCGGGCATGAATCCAGTTTGTTGGAAACAAAATCGCTGTCGCTGTCATGAAGTTTATGATGCGGGAAGAAGATGTGAACGCCTCCATATATATCCATTCCTTCCATATCATTCAAGCCAAATATTCCGCCGAGTGCATCGCCACCAAGATAGAACCAGCCGGCTCTCACGCACACTCCAAATCTCGGAGCGAGATGATGGTATGAAATGATGGATACGGGAACACTTACTTCAAACCATTTCTGCTGGTAACTGGGCGTGAGGGAATAGACGTCAGGGTGTTTTACTCCTTGTCCGCTGCCTGCATAAAATCCTTTGATGAGGGTTGCATTCAGGAAGAAGTACTTGTAAATATTCCAGTCAAAGGTGAGATTCAGCGTTGTAGGAAGTGACATGGTGAAATGATCGTCACGTATTGATGCCAACGAATCACCATAGAAAATGTAACTCAGTGCGTGATCGAAGTCAAGATGATTGGCAAATGTTGCTCCGCGGTAGTCAGGCCAGTTAGCGCTGTCTGCCTGAAGATGAAATGTGTTTGCACCATCTTTAAAATTTATTTTACCAATATCGGTAAGGGCAAGACCCACTCGCCAAACGTAGTTGCTGCGATTAGGGTCCACCCATGTTTTGCAATCCATAGTGTAAGTAAAATCAGCAGAGTCACGAAGGTGTGAGTAGGTGAAACCAATACTTCCTCCAAAACCTTTTCCATTGATGAAGTCATTGTAGTGTCCTAAATTAATATCCCAGTTATCGAATGCGAACCCCAGTGAATCATACAACACTCGTCCGTAGTCCAGTGAAGCATTTTGGAAACCGAGATTATGCACATCAGCAACATTGAAATTGCCATTCACATTCTTCACAAAGGCGCCGGTATTGCCTTGCAAAAATTTTAAGGTGATTCCTCCGTCAAGCTGGTGTTTGTCTTTCTGATAAATGATCCTGGAGTAACTGAGTCCATATTCAAACCAGCTCATGATGTTTTCCTTCACATCATTATCAGAATGGAATTGTGCAAAGAGGGTAGAATCCCGATACTCTGTGTACGCCAGCTCTGCCTGATTAGCGGGAAAATCGTTGGCGACTTCGTAAAACTTGAAACCGGAAGTAAAACCAATCGCATTTTTATTTTTTCCGAACTTGAACATGAACGATGGTCCCATAAATTCCATGGTGTAGTAGAAGTCGAAAGTCTCGTTAGGATCATTCGGATCATAACGGTTTTTGATGCCCTTATTCAAGTCTGATGGACTCAAAGAATAAGACGGACTCAAAAAATCGAAGTTCTTCAATTTATCTACGATGTTACCAAAGCCCAGAAAGGTCATTGAATCTTTTGGGATGTAAAGAAAGTTGTTGTCAAAATCTACGGTTCCTGAAAAGAGGTTGACATCCCAGCTCAGCTTGGATGTAGCCAAAGAGCTCGGATTTAACGAGGCGCCCAAAATGCCTGCATAGTTGCTGCTCCGAACGCCGAGATAATTCTGTGCTTGACTACAGGTGACAATTGCAATCACCAATAACGGGAGGAAAATTTTTTTCATTATAGTTAGGGGTTTTCTGCTACTAAGATTTGATAAAGGTGAAAAATGGAAATTGTTCCTGCTAAAGAATGTGGTGTTTTTATTCACATGACACTGTACCGAATGACCGCTTCACGATACTCTTTCCGCAGTACGAAAATAAAAATGGATCTAAAAATCTCTTTCTCTCCCCGATTAATTTCCATTCGTTTTCAAAACTGCACTTCCCTGCGGCGCTAACAACCTGAGATTATTCAGGATCAAATTCGGCGCTTCAGCAGTCATGATCTGGTTTCCCCATCGCTTGTGTATCGCTATCTTTTTATAGGTCGAGTAAAGAAAGATGTACGGTTGCTCATCATACACCATCTTCTGCAACCTCTTGCTCATTTCATGACGCAGTGAATCATTAAGCGTGTACTTTATGGAATCAATAAGAGCATCGGAGGCTGCATTACCGAAGCCACTGTAGTTGCTGCTTTTATTTGCCCATGAGCTTGTATGCCACAACTGCGTGTAATCTTCCTGCAGTGCACTCGTTGACCAGCCTGCCAGCAACAGATCGTAATCATGACTCTTTGCATTCGCCTGGAGCAAGGGTCCATCTACCGGATTGGGAATAATTTTTACTCCCGCCTGGTTCGCTGATTCAACCATCATGTTTGCAATGTCTTTAGTAGTGTTGCTCTGGTTCACATAAGTGAATGCTACCTGCAGCGGAATTTTTTCTCCGCTTACAATTTTGTCGCGAACTCCATCACCGTCAGAGTCTTTCCATCCTGCTTCATCCAATAATTTTTTGGCTTTAGCCACATCATACGGAAGGAGTGAAAGGTCTTTGTTGAATTCAGGCCTCAGAGGAGAAACCATGCTCGGCCAGCGAATGGCCTTGCCCATCGTCACCACATTGATGATTTGATCTACAGGCGTGAGCAGGGCGAATGCTTGTCGAACCCTCACGTCATCAAAAATTTTTTTGCGGGTCACGCCATCGGGTCGCATGTTGAGGGTAATGAAATTCATGCCGTAGCTTTCTATGAATGCGGAATTGTAATTGCGGTTGAAGCTGCTGTCTTTCTGTAATTCAATTAATGCCTTGTTGGAAAGAATGTTGCTCACGTCAGCCGTCTGTGATTTGAATTCAAGTATCTGGGCGGTTTCATCTCTCACCACCTTACAAATGATTTGGTCAGGATAAGAATGGAGATAGATGTTCTCATCATTCAGCCTCGATGACCAGTGATTTGCTTTTCGCTGCAGTGTCACACTATTGCCATGATCCCAGCTTGTCACTTTGTAAGGGCCTGCGCCGAAAAAATATTTCGGGTCGGTGGCATATTTGACATTGTTGAATTCCACACTCCAGTTGGTTAAATCCTCATGCTGATCGGACTTCCATTCCGGATCATCAAATTCTGCGAAAGTGTATTGCGATAAAATATTTTTCGGGTCGAAAAATTTTCTGCTCATGATTGCAATGCCGGTGACAAAACTTTCATTGGAAACATAAGGACTCTTCATCACCATAGTAAACTTTTTTGGATTCACTGAATCCGCAATAATGGTTTTAAGATTTTCCACGTAAGACTTCAGGGTAGAATTATTTGTGAGCGGACACTTGTTTGCCTTCAGTGTGAAAATCACATCGTCTGCTGTGAGGGGTGAGCCATCATCCCATTGAGCTTCACTGAGCAATTCATAAGTGTATTGCAATCCATCCGGTGAAACCTGTGGTAAAGACTTCACCAGGGATGGAACTACCCCCGCCTGCTGCTGATCTGCTACCATCAAAAAACCGTGAGTGAGATTTTCAATCATTTGCGCAGTCAAATTCAATTCCCCGCATGGATGCAAAGTGACCGGATCAGATTGAATCATGATGACCAATGAATTTTGTCGCGACCAGCCGGAAAGAAATTCTTTTGCGTCTGGAAATGATAGTGACGTCTGGTGCTCATGGGTGGTGGTTTCATTGGTGGCAGAAGTGTCGCGGGCACATGATGCAACAAGGAGAAATACACTAACGAGTAATATGTAATCAGTAATAGCTTTCATTGCTGTTGCTGAAAAGATCAATGAATTAGAAAAAATCATTTCATTCGTGAACGAAGTATTATTGCAGTGCGTGTGTGGGAATGTGCACTTAATGAAGAGAAAAATTACTCATGGAGAAAGTTTTGATTACCGGGGCAAGCGGATTAATAGGAAAACATTTCACCAGCCTTTTGTTGCAGGAGGGCTATCAGGTAATTCATCTCAGCAGAAAAGTAAAGGCCAATACTACGATAAAAACTTTCGAGTGGAATCCTGAAAAGAATTTTATTGATGAAGAAGCGCTGTTCACGGCTGACCACATTGTTCATCTGGCTGGTGCTACCGTAGCAAAATACTGGACGGCTCGTTACAAAAAAGAGCTGATGGATAGCAGGGTGAAAAGCGCAGAACTCATTTTTGATTTTTTATCGCGAAGAGAAAATAAAGTAAAAACGTTCATTTCATCCTCTGCTGTTGGTTACTACGGTGACGGTGGAGAAAATTTTTTGCGGGAAAAAGATCGTCCGGGTACTGACTACCTCGCAGAAATTTGCATTCACTGGGAGGCAGCGGCAAAAAAATTTACAGCACTCAATAAAAGAGCCGTAATGATCCGAACAGGAATTGTGCTCGCAAAAGATGGCGGGCCTCTTCCTCCGTTGCTGCAACCGATTACCTTCGGCATTGCTTCCATCTTCGGAAACGGAAAACAATTTTACCCATGGATTCATATTAAAGACCTCTGCCGCATTTTTCTTTTTGCTCTCAGCAATGAATCAATGCACGGTGCATACAATGCAGTGGCTCCTGATCCTGTTCGATTCACAGAGTTGATGAATGCAATTGCAAGGGCTGCGGGAAAAAGAAAATTAAATTTCCCGGTGCCACCATTTCTTCTCAAACTTTTTCTCGATGGCTTCGGAAGTTCTCTGCTCAGAAGCCTGCGATGTTCTTCAGAAAAAATTGAAGCTTCGGGATTTAAGTTCACATACCGGGATCTGAATGATGCTCTTGCTGATCTCCTGTGAAAGTAAAATCTCCATTTTTCTTTTGTTCACAGGTTAATTTTTTTGCTCAGCACTTTACTTGCAACAACTAACTGAACAATATACACTCCTTCTTTTGAGAGAGACGAAGGAAGTGCTATTTCATTTCTCCCTTCATGAAGCTGAAGTGAAATGGATTCCATCTGCATTCTTCCCAGCGCATCAAAGAGTTTGATTGTGGTTTTCTCAGACGCAGCAGCGTTTACAATTAAGTAAGGGTAGCTGAAGAAAATTTCAGTGAACTGCAATTGCGAAGATTCTATTCCTGATGACTTGCCGGTACTTACGTTTTTGCAGATACTGTCAGAGCAGCAGAAAGGTCCGATATGCTGTCGAAGGTGCTTTCGTCATAAAAGTGAATCGTGTTTCCGGCATCCTCTGCATAACTGAAGTCAACATTACATTGTGAGTACGATGTACTTTGTAATGTGAGCAGCATCACCATCATTGAGCTGAATCGTGGAAAAAAGTTTTTCATGGCAATACAGGTTTTAGTTTAAAAAATTTTTCTCAAAGATTATTCATCATCCCACGATGTTCCAAACCATTTCGACAAAAATCTTACGGATTCACCATTGGAAAATTAATCGCGTTTGTCCTGATCCCGAACAAAATTTGTTTCTCCATCTTACCCGGTTAACCTTAAGTCAAAGAATCACAAATCCGCAAGACCCTATTCAATATTTGGATTACTGTTAGCTCTCATTTGAATTGTGGGAAAAAATCTGAGTGGCAAGCATGATTGTTAGTAAGAGGTTATTTAGTTTTACAACGAAAAATTCTTCTTATGAAAATCAAACATTTCTTTCTTTTCATAGTCTTCTTCCTCGCATTGACAACGCGTGTATTTTCACAAGATAACTTCACCGAAGGAATGAATGCGATAAACTTTGGTGTCGGCTTTGGCAATTTTTATTACTTAGGCTTCAGCGGTTATGGCTATCATTCTACACCAGCTTTGACGCTCAGTCTTGACCATGGCTTAAAAAAATTAGATGAAATACAAGGCACAATTGGAATTGGCGGATTAGTTGGGTTTCGAAGCTCATCTTTTGATAATTATGCTTTGGCTGGCCATTATCATATCAATAATTTCATCATTGCTGCTCGTGCAACTTATCATGCAGGTTTTATTAATACCCAAAAATTTGATTTGTATGGAGGCATTATGGTGGGAATACGGATAGAAGCCGATTCGCCCGACCTGGGTTACTATGGAGGAGGATATTTAACAGGTGGTGCTTTCGTAGGTGGTGTTTACTATTTCGTGAGTAGCGTTGGAGCTTTTGCTGAAATAGGGTATGATGTCTCCTACTTGAAAATTGGTCTTACTTTAAAGGCCGGAGGTCACTGATTGAAGATGTTCGTGAACTTAGTTAAGTGAAGCACAATTTTATTCCTGCAATAAATTACAATAAGAAACTGCTTTCCCCGTGTTCTGAAAAATCCTTTCGTGAAAATTAAATCTGTTCTGCTGTATGGTGTCTTCTTTCTTACTCTTTCTTCAAGCGTATTTTCTCAGAACAGATTTACCGGCGGAACCAATCTGATAAGCGCAGGGACTGGATTCGGCAATATTTGGTACAGGAATGTTGGTCGCGGTGGTTATGATTTCAAATCCTCTCCAGCCTTTGTCTTAATTATTGATCATGCTCTATTAAAATGGGATCCCCTAAAAAAGTATAAGGTTGTAATCGGAACATTTGGTCTTGGAGGAATTCTAGGATATGAAAACTCATCCCTCG
>DASRAJ010000047.1:0-33669 GCA_035638255.1 Chitinophagales bacterium | reverse complement strand
GGGGAATCATTTTATGCGGCGGGTCTGTTGATAGTACTGTAAACAGCGATGCTGTTTTAGTGAAGACTGATAGTGCAGGAAGCATACAATGGTCAAGGAGATATTCATTGCCGCTTTGCAATGATGAAGGATATTCTGTTTGGCAAACTGCTGAAGGAGGATATGTTTTTTCGG
Organism: Chitinophagales bacterium; assembly: GCA_035638255.1. Classification (GTDB taxonomy): domain Bacteria; phylum Bacteroidota; class Bacteroidia; order Chitinophagales; family UBA10324; genus DASRAJ01. The sequence goes on along the minus strand of DASRAJ010000047.1, from coordinate 33,495 downwards.
GAGTTCATGACAGCATTGCAGATCACATTTATTTTGTGAAGACCGATGAAAACGGAAACAGCTTCTGTTATGACTCCACCATCAATTTTGTGGAAGTGAATCATTCCATCTTCGTGGATTCACCAACGCTTGTTGTCACTACAGGAATATCTCAATCTGTTCCTAATACCCTTATCTCCAGCGGCGGTACAGACTTCACCTATTGCTTCGTCACCGGTGAGCAAGCACCAGCAAGTGATGAGTCCGTGGTAATCTTTCCCAACCCTTTCACCGACTTTGCCATCATCACCTTCAAGCACCAGGGAAATTTTGATTTCAGTCTTTATAATCTTTTAGGGCAGCGAGTGTTGAATTCCGGGAACCAAAGCACAAAACTCGAAATAGACAGAAGCAACATATCCTCAGGGATTTATTTTTATAGAGTGGAAGAAAAAGGTAAAGTGGTTGCGAGTGGTAAATTAATTGCCGAGTAGCATTCATCTGTCACAGGGACCGGTTTGTTTGTTTGTTTGTACTTAGTGAGAAACAATTGAATTAAATTATTTCACCTTCCCATAAAAGGGCGAGATGTTATTTTCGCTGTCGTGCGAACCGGGGAAGACTTTTAGTGAAGTCAATCAGTTTCCCGAAACCATAGTTGCGGGAATCAAAATCAGGGCACTTCTTTACAATGTTTAGTGCTGCCTGATGCAAGCTGCAATACAAGCGCATGGACTAAAAGAAGTTTTATCTTTACAGTTTAACCCTTGTTTTGCGAACAGCAATCCACTCTGTCAAAAACTTAAGATGAAAAAAGCGTTCCTCATTATTGGTTGTTGTTTTTTGTTCACGGGAAATTCTTTTTCGCAGGGAGGAACATGGGCGTGGATGAAGGGAAACAATTATTCAAATTCATCGGGAGTTTACGGAGATCAGGGAGTTGCGGCACCTGATAACACACCACCCTGCTTATATGAACCTTGTGAATGGAAAGATAAGAACGGTGACTTCTGGCTGTTCGGCGGCTACTCTTATACCGGTTATACTACAGATGTTTGGAAGTATAGTGTTGCCGGTAACACCTGGACGTGGATTAAAGGCGAAGGCATTGGCAATATCCCGGGCGTTTATGGAACTAAAGGAATTCCGGGTATGAGCAATCATCCGGGATCAAGAGGATTTGGGATGGCATCATGGGTGGATACCTCCGGCAACTTCTGGCTGTTCGGTGGCTTTGGATTGGATTCTTATGGTGACTATGGACAACTCAATGACTTGTGGAGATATAATCCTTCTACCAACGAATGGACGTGGATGAAGGGATCGAATCAGGCAGATCAGATAGGAACATTCGGAACCATCACAGTTCCCAACGTCAACAATATCCCTTCGGCAAGAGAAGAAACGAACGGTGCATGGACTGACAAAAACAATAACCTCTGGCTATTCGGCGGATTAGGTAATTCCAATAAATATAATGATGTGTGGAAATACGATGTTCATACAAACCTGTTTGCCTGGATGAAAGGAACCCCTCAGGGCGGCGGAACTGCAATTTATGGTACCATCGGAGTTCCAAATGCTAATAATACTCCTGGACCGCGATATATATACTGCAAATGGAAGGATACAAGCGAGAACTTCTGGATATTTGGTGGCTCCACTGGCAACAGTACGACAGATCAAATCTGGCGGTATAATCCAACCACCAATGAATGGACATTTATAAAAGGAGCAATGAATGCCGTCACCTCGCCACAATACGGAACGCCTTGTGTATGGAGTGCTTCAAACACTCTCGGATCCCGAACTGAGAATCGCGCCTGCTGGTGTACACCTGATGGTAATCTTTGGAGTTTTGGAGGCGGCAGTCTAGGTAGTACTCCCAGAGATGATCTTTGGTTTTATCAAACTGCCCATAGTCGCTGGGTTTTTGTGCGCGGAGCCACTACTCCCAATGCAGCAGCAATTTTTGCAGCACAAGGGGTCGGAAATTCTTCTAACAGACCTAATTGTACGCTCGGTTCTATAAGCTGGATTGATAACGATCAAAATCTCTGGCTGTTTGGAGGAATGGGAAACACAGATTTTGACAATTACTATAATGCACTTTGGAGATATACACCTGAAACGGGTTGTCCGCGGGGATTTATTTATGGCACAATCACGGGCAGTGCTACGCACGTGTGTGAAAACTCCTGTGTTGATTTTTTTGATTCTGTTTCATCTAATGCAACTGCATGGCAATGGCTTTTTCCCGGAGCAGTTCCATCTTCTTCTGCTGATCAGAATCCAACGAATATTTGCTATCCTGATTCCGGACTATATAACGTTACACTCATCATCACTACACCTTTTGGAAATGATACTCTCACCATGAGCAATTACATCACCGTAAATGCAACTCCTCTTCCAACCATCACGCAAAACGGGGATGTGCTCACGTGCTCTTCAGCAAGCGCTTACCAGTGGCAATTGAGCAATACAGATATTTCCGGCGCAACGGAACAGAGCTATACATATACAGAATCAGGATTGTACACGGTGCTTGTCACCGATTCAAACGGCTGCAGCAATTATGCAAGCATTGAGGTTAATGTTCAGGTAATTGAAAACTGCAGTTTTATTATCCCCGATGCCTTCTCACCAAACAATGATGGTAACAATGACCAATTTCATTTGTTGCAAACAGGAATCATCTTGCAGGACCTCTCCGTTTTTAATCGCTGGGGAGAAAAAGTTTTTGAAACCGATGATATCAACCGAAGCTGGAATGGTACATTCAGGGGAGTGCAACTCTCAAGTGACGTTTATACCTATTATGCTCAAGGCACTTGCACCCAATCAGGAGAGAAAATATTTCAGAAGGGAAATGTGACTCTGGTTCGTTAGCCTTCTATCTCAGGCAAAAAGAACAACACTATCAGCAATTAATTGACATTGAGACTTAATCACAATATTGCTTCAGGGTTTATTACTTCTTCAATTTCGGATCCAGCTCATAAGCTTTGTTCAGGTACAGGTTTGCATGCTCCATATCACCTTTAAACTGGTATGATAATCCAAGAAAATAATTTATAGATGCATCGTTTGGGGTGATGTCCAAAGCTTTATGAAAATACAAAATGGATTCATCGTATTGTTTCATCATTCCGTAAGCACTGCCAAGATTCTTGTAAGCAGCTACAAACTGCGGTGAAATTTCAATAGCTTTTTTAAAACTGTTGATCGCATCCTGATAATTACCTTTGCTGAAATAGGAAGAACCAATATTGTTATACGCATCAACATACGAAGGGTTGATGGCAATTGCTTTTTGCAAATAAAGAATTGCCGAATCATACTGTTGCATTTTAAAATAAGTATTTCCTAAGTTATTATAGCCAGCGGCAAATTTTGGTTTGCTTTCAATGGTTTTTTTAAACCAGTTAATAGCCCCGGCAAAATCCTTTTTATAAGCGTATGCCTCGCCCATGCCCACGTACGACTCTTCATAAGTGGGATGCAGGTCAATTGCTTTTTGAAATTCTTCGAGCGCTATACGATAATATTCCTGCTGATGAGCTGATGCCACTTTATTCTCCTTCAACTCCTGGAGCATGTGATTACCGTATAAAAAATGAATGCGTGCGCTGTTCGGTGAATGTTTTGCATCCGCAGAAAAAATTGTAGTGTCATTTTTCCAATCGCGGTTTCGTGCCCATGCCTTAAATGCGGATGCAACAAGTAAGATGACAATCAACACTGAAAGATTTTTGCTGAATGAGAAAACTCTTGAGAGGGAATTAAAGTTGGTTTTTGTTTTAATATCCAGCCTAAAAATCCTTGCGAGCAAAAACACCAGCACGATACTGAAACCCAGCGATGGTGAATATAAAAACCTGTCAGCCATCGTAGAGCGTGTGAGAAAAAGCACGTTGGCAACAAGTGCAATCCCGATGAGGTAAAATAAAATTCCATAACCCACGGGATCTTTTTTTAGCAGTCGCATCAAACCAAAAGCGCCAAGCGCTATGTAAATAATCAGCGAACCCAATGCAACAGGATTATCAAATCCCACGACGGGAATCTGGTGAAAAGAATAATCGGAGGACATGGGATGCGGAAAGAAAAGCAATTTGATATACAACCCCAGGACATAAAATGCAGTTGCCTCCCTGTGGATGAAATCATGAGCGGCAACAAGCGAATTATCAATCAGCGGAATATCGGTGCCGCCCGTTTGACTTGTCAATACAGCACCTCTGATGGCTAAATAAATTGTGGCAGACACTGCTACCGGAATCATGGTCACACCAATTTTTTTAAAATCAGAGTTGGTGAAAACAAACAAAGTCATGGGAATTATCACAACGAAAGTGATCGGGCTTTCTTTAGCCATCAAAGCAAGAAAAAAATACACTCCGGCTAAAATCAGGTTTTTCATTTTAGGCACTTTCACATATTTCAGACATTCCCACATCGTGAGAATTGAAAATAGAAAAGCAAGCAACTCATCACGACTTTTAATATTAGCGACCACTTCGGTATGGATGGGATGTGCAATCCACAACAGCGAAACTGCAAGCGGTATTATGACATTAAAATTTTCAAAGAGGTTGGATAAAAACCTGAACAAAATAAAAGCGGTTAAAGCATACATCAAAACATTTATCCAATGACCAAGAGCCGGAGTATTAGGCGCCAATTGCCACTCGAGTGCAAACATCACCATCGAAAAAGGGCGATACAGCCAGTCATTCTTCCCGTCAATGCCGTACCAATAAGCAGTGTGCAGCAGCATCGGAATCCCTTTTATACCGGTCGTGGTGAGAGTATTGCCGTATATCGTAGTGAAATCATCCAGTGCAAACTGATGATTCAACGTGTTGGCATAAAGCAAAAAGGCAAAGCAGGCACAAATAATCCCCATCCATTTTTGCAAAGAGGGATTCGTGTTCGTTCCTCCTTTTGATTTTTGTTTCGCAACCGGCGGCCGAGCTTTTTTCTGTTGTTTCATAACCATCAATTTTTCAGCAAATCTTAATTGCCGCAATGATAATCATCTGTTGGAAAACAAGCATTACAAAGCGCTTTGATTAAAAAAACTATATGCAAGTTTAAGTTTCCCGCTGCCTGAGTGAGCATTGTATTATTTCGCCCAGGTAATCTTAATCCTATTTATGTCAATCACTTTTGGAACTGCGGGGTATCCCTTATCTTTAGTTGATGCAAACACCAGGAATAAATCTTTGCTAATGTTTTCTATTTTATATTCTTCCTGCGTATCAGACTCAAAAATTTTTTCAACAGTTTTATTGCAGATTACCTGCGTGCCATTTATCACTATATCCCGATCCATCCTATGCCAGCGCAATTTTGTATTGTAAAACCAATAACAGAGATACTCACTTGAAACAAACAATTCCTTTTCAATATTAAAAGTATCTTCTACCAGGGTTTTGGGATCTAAGTTTGCCACATCATAAATCTGATGTGCCGCAGCAGGGTCATAAAAGGTGCGATCAAAAGAAATGTTCACGCTTACGCCTTCAATTTTGTTGAGGGCTAACTGAATTACGAAAGGTTTCTTCAATAAGGTAACCTCGTTGTTGTTGACTTCAACTTTTTGATTATCCTGAATAATCCAGGCAGTAAACGTTTTCTTTTTAGAAGACGCAGAAATAGCACAGAGAGAAATGAGGACAATGATGAGTGAATAATTCTTTTTCATTCTTTTCCTTAAAGAGAATTCCACATCAAACTTAACAAGATTTTTTTTCCTCCAAATTCCTGTTTCCCTTCATCAACCAAACCAGGCACAAGGAAACAGGTAGAATGATAACGGCGCCGTATGATTTAAAATTAACGTCGGTTTTCTTTTTTTTGTAAAATGTTTGGGTATAGAAAAACCTCTTTATTACCTTCACCCAAAATCATCATTCATTTCACATCTAAATCGTTAGACTCCTGATGAAATTCCAACTATAAGGAATAAACCTGAATAGACAAATCAACGATAAATCACAAGTAAAATTAAACACGTTGAATACAATGCTAACAAACATCAGGAATAAAATTTAGCAAAATTTTATGGCGAAATATATTTTAATGATTGGAGTTTTAATTGCAGGAAGTGATACGAAATTATTTGGTCAGGATATAACCCCCATCCAAACAGACCGGCCAGACCAAACAGAAACTCCTTTTACTGTTCCCAAAAATCATTTCCAAGTGGAAAATGGTTTCTCAGTTGAGCAAACAGACAACATCACTAAATCTTTTACAGAACCTTCCACTTTATTTAAGTATGGACTCAATGATCATTTTGAAGTAGGGTTAATCACAGAATTTACAACTATAAAATCCAATCTGACGATTTTTGGGTTAAGTCCTGTTACTGTTCGTTTCAAAGAAAAGATAACGGATGAGAAAGGAGTTTTACCGACTACTTCTTTTATCGGATACTTAACAATTCCACATTTTGCAACTGATAATCTTAAAGTAACCTATTTTGCTCCTGCATTCAGGTTTACAATGCAACACACTTTGAGTGAGAAGATTTCTATTGGATATAATCTTGGTGCAGAGCGGGACGGCGAATCAGCAGAACCGGCATTTATTTATACTTTAACTACTGGTTATTCCATTTCTGACAAGGTTGGTGCTTATGCGGAAATTTATGGCTTTGTGCCTCAATCGTCAAAAGCAGACCACAGGTTTGACTGCGGACTAAATTATTTATTGCGGACAAATATTTTATTAGATATTTCAGGAGGGACTGGACTCACTCACAACGCGCCGGATTATTATTTAGCCTTAGGCTTCTCTTTTAGATTGAAGGACTGAAATATAGCAGGAGCATTCGCATCGGTTGTAACAGACATGCTTTGCGATCATTTTTTTTCTCCTCATTCGAAATTAATTCTAATTTTACAATTGAAAACTTTATGACAAAAAAATGAACCCGAGCATAATTACCATGCGATTTTTTTGCCTGTATTTAATACTTCAATTCTATTCTCTAAATAATATTTGGGGCCAGAGTTGTCCTAATCCCATAAAGATTGTGGTTCTCGGCGCCTCCACTTCGTATGGACTCGGAGCATCAGTACCGGACAGCGCTTATGTGAATCGCTACCGGGAGTTTCTAATTGATTCTGTTAATGATTCTTCCGTTGTTATCAATCTTGCCTGGCCCGGTTACACCACCTATGAGATGCAACCTACCGGCTTTGTGCCACCTCCTGACAGGATCAATTTTCCTGTAGATACGGCGCGGAATATTACCAAAGCAATTTCGCTGCAACCGGACGGAATAATTATCAACTTCCCAAGCAATGATGCAAATGGCCTTTTCACCTTGGAAGAGACAAGGGATAACTTCTTACGGGCGACACACCTTGCAGATTCTGCCGGAATACTATGTTGGGTTACCACCACACAGCCGCGGAATTTTGCCGGTAATCCCGACTCAATTAAGGCTGCTAAAAAATTATTGCTTTTAGAAATGCGCGATACCATTATTGCGTATTACCCACAAAACTATATTGAATTTTATGAAGGTTTTGCCGACTCAGTTGGCGATATATTGCTTCAATACGACAGCGGCGATCATATTCATGTTAATGATGCAGGCCACAAAATTCTGTTTGAGCGGGTAAAAAATACAGGGATGGACTCCATCTTGTGCAGTATATCTCTTTCGGCATCATCTTACTCCGGCGTAAATGATGACTTAATGCTTTTTCCAAATCCTGTCTCAAATGAATTATCTGTGAAAACAAATAATAGTGAGCTTTCACAAATTATTCTTTATGACTTTACTTCAAGAATACTACTCCAACAGAAATTTATAAACTCCGTCTTTCTCAACACATCACAACTTACAAATGGTATTTATATTTATCAGGTAAGCAATAAAAATGGGACAATAAAGTCTGGAAAAGTTTTGAAAGAATAAAACGATCCTACTTACGGTGCCGGGAAAAACGGGACACAACAAAAAAATAAATGAAATATAAATAGAAGCGCATGAAAAAAATATTTTGTTTAGCAACAGCGATCCTTTTTTTTTTGGGATGTGACCAGTCAGCTACATCCGGTAAGAATAACGATCAGCTAATGCAGGAGCAATCAAAAACAGGCACTGTTACACACACTAAAGGGGAGCAATCACAGGGCTCAATCAATCCACTTTCTATATTCACCTTGTCCGATGCTGAAAAAATATTGGGGGAGCCAGCTCATTTAACAGACAGCTCAATGACCATCGAAGAGAATGTTTCGATATACAAGTGCGCGTATACCGCAAATGCTAAAGATCCGAAAACCGGCAAGACAGGAGTGATCTATTTTCTATTTGAACAATATTCGCGGGATTCCTCCGCCGAAAAAGTATACACCTCCATTAAGACGGCTAATGAGAATCACGGCATCAAAGAACTTCATGACATGGGCGACGAGGCATATTTTCACACTGACGGAGAAAACTTTTATTTTATTATGGTCAGAAAAGGTAACAAAATGTTCAGGATTAAAGTGAATAAAATAACCGGTACAACCTCTTTGGATGAGTTCAACCTGATTGCAAAGTACATCACGGATGCCCTCTGAGCTTGAGATAATGGGAAGTATATTTGGATATCGTTACCAACAATCCTCAATCTGAAAACCTTTAGCATCAATTGCATGAACAGAGTACTATCAAACATGCTCACACTATTAATTTTGACAGCAACAAATTGCTATAGTCAAAACTTTGAACCTTTAGCTCTGGCAAAACGAATCTTTGGAAAGGACAGCCTGACTGATATTAATAAATATATAACCGGGGAATATCAGGGAAGACCCAACGGGCAGGACTTGCCAGAGGGTGCAACCACAAAATTTATAGTGCTTGACCAAGCAAATAATAAAGCAGTTGTTGCCATGACGATTTTAGACTCATCAGGAACAGGACTTGACACTTATCTGCACTTTGTGAAAGACACCGTTTGGAAAATGACCGCTTTTAGATCATTGGCAATGACCGGAATTATTGAACAGGTAAAAGATGAACTCGAAAAATTAACACCTCAACAAATTGACGAGATGATAAAATCCGCAAATAAAAAAGGAGAAGAAGAACCAATGTTTAGCTCAAAAGAAGACTATGAATTCGAATTGGGAAATGCAAGGCTTACCCTTGAGTTAGACGACCAAATAATCCGGCATTTTTTGAAAAACAGAAATGAATTTGAAAGAATAAAAGACTCAATAATGAATGAAATTCAAAAGACAAAAGCTGATGAAGAAAGAAATGCAGCAGTTGGGGAGAATTTAAAAACCGATTACAGGAAACTATTCATTTCGTCGGTCTCAATCGGAGGCTATGAGTTTCCGAACTCTATTAATTTCCTGATTGGCGGTATCCTTGACAACTCTGTTGGCTACATTTATGTCAAAGACAAAAAAGACCTTCCTGAAATGAACCCGGAGAGAATAATTATGATCAGAGAAATCGGAAACGGATGGTATATGTACAAGACAACATAAGAGAACCGGCGCGTTTTGGTTGCGGTTGATGAAGCACTAACTGAAGGTCACTAAATACCACTTGTTGCGACTCTGCAGGGACAAACATGTTACCATAAAAAATGAACATTAAATCCGTATTGATTCTTGGGTCGGGGCACCTGGCAAACAGAGTAAAAAAGCTGGTAGCTGAAAAGGGGTTCGTTGTAACTCATTTCCCCAATGTGCTCTCTAATCTGCCGGATGAGCACCTATCTACTATAAATATAACTGAAAGAGCACTCCGTGGTACTGAGCTCGAATCCTTTGCCATGACTTACATCCTTTACGAAAAGGATGAGGATAATCTGGAAATAGTCATTGCCATGATGGCATTGCATCCGGACTTGCCCATTGTCACTTCGCTATTTAATGAAAACATCAGACCGCACCTCGAAGCAGCAAACCCAAAACTTCGGATTTTAAATCCCGCCAGGATAGCCGCTCCTTTGTTTGTAGAGGCCCTGAATTATGCTATCAGCAGGAAGCTTCAATTTCCTGCCCGGCCCCGTCTTACTAAACCATTGAAAAATCGCGGAGATTCTTTTTTAAAGATTTTGCTTGTGTCTTTTACATTGCTCGTTTTTATTGCCACGGCTTATTTTCATTTCTACGAGCAATGGCCCTGGCTGGATACTTTTTATCTGGTCATTGTTACAATTTCTACTGTTGGCTATGAAGATATAAATCTCGAAACTACCGGCGCAGTAAATAAGATTGTTGCCATTATGCTGATTCTCCTTTCCTCAATTTTCATCTGGCTAATTTTTTCGCTTATTATTGATCGAATCATAAAAAGAAGAGTAGAACTCTCATTAGGCAGGAAAAAATACAATTACAAAAACCACATCATTCTCTGCGGATTAGGACGGCTTGGCTACTTTATCGCTCAGCAACTCCGGGATCTCGGAGAAAGAATTGTAATTATAGAATCAAACCAGGAATCAGCAAACATTGAACACTTCCGGAGCCGCCGTATAGATGTGTACATTGGCAATGCACGCCTCCCAAGAGTTTTGCAGGATGCGGGTGCAGAACATTGCCGTGCATTGATATCCGTAATCAACGATGATTATACAAATCTTGAAATTGGATTAAATGCAAGATACTTTCAGCCCAATCTCCGTTTGATTCTGAGAATCTTTGATGAATCAATGGCTATCGTGATAAAAGAAAAGTTTGATATCCACTTGACCCCAAGCATGTCTTTTATTGCGGCGACAAAATTTGCTTCAATACTGGATGAAACCGCAATCAAACCGGAAAACTAATTCACTTAGTTCCCTGTAGCGCGATCATCCACTCAAACCGTGGAATGCTTTTAATCAAGCCAACAAGTTTCTTGAATCAACAATTAGTAAGGATCAATGAACAAAATAAAAAAAATATCTTGAATGTATTTATACCTTTGCATTACCACCATGAGGTTTCTCCTGCTCATTCTGCTTTGATTCTCACATGCACTCTTTGCCACAGTAAAGGCGACGAACTAATAGTTTGCAAAATAGTGGCAATGTTAGCTTAATGTTCTTCCCGCACAGCGTTTGAATTGTGAGGTTTTTGCATAGAGATCATTTCCGATTTGTTATTACCAATTTTTTAATTTACTAAATCACCAATTACAAATGTCCTTCATTACTTCTCTTCTCGATTCAGTGACTCATTTTGGACAAGCAGTTCAACATTATGAAGCAGAACTAAAAAATGTTGAACCCGGCAGCGAAAGTGAGTTGAAATTATTGCTGGAATGTTCTTTCTGTTACGCCCATTTGCAGTTGCAAAAAGGAGAAACACTAGCGAATGAAGCAATTGCATTGGCAGAAAAAAGAAAGGATAATAAAAGATCGGCAGAAGGGCTTTGCTGCAAATCATTGAACCAATACCGGATTGGCTATTCGCGCGAGGCGCATGCATCTGCTGAAAGGGCATTGTCATTATTTGAATCGCTGGATGATACAGGTGGAATTGCCGATGCTCATTGGCTTATGGGAACTATGATGGAAGTGATGGGAACAGGCCAAGAGCCATACCACCATCTTAAGGCGATGAAGGCCTATCAACAACTTGGCGATGCTACAGGAATTTATCTCGCGCGGATACAGCAAGCCAGTATACCTCTTCTTCAATTTCAACTTGCAGAAGTTATAGGTGAGCAGGAAAAGCTATTAGCAGAACTGACAACACCAGGGCAAAGGCATCTGCGTTGTTATGTCTACTTTGAATTGTTGCGTGCCCGATTTATGAAGCATGAAATACCATCCCTAAAAAGCGGAATGGAAGAGTGGAAGAAATTGGCAGAAGAGATTGGAAATTTTCATGATTACACTCAGGCAAAATCTATACTCACTGAATGTTATCGCCTTCAAAATCTGGATGAAGAAGTAATGCAAGCATGCTTAGAAAGTATCGAGTGCTGTGAAAAGTTAGGATCTGAACATGGGCACAGTACCATGCTGCTCATTCTTGCAAATATTTGTTATCAGCAATCGCAATATGCAGATGCTGTTAACTATTTTGGGAAGGCAGATGAAATAGCATTGCGTATAGATTCTGCATACAAGCACGCATACGCTCTCAATGGTGCGGGAATGGCCTTGCTAAAATCAGGTCACTTCTCTATTGCACAGCAAAAGTTTGAAACCGTATTACGGGAATCAAAAGAAACTCACGACCAACTGAATTTAATTGAAGCTCACCGCAACCTCGCGGAACTCGCTCTTGCACAAAGTGATTTTAACCATGCCTTCCACAGTTTGAAAAATCTTTTTGACATAGCAGGTAAGGAAGGGTTAAAGGTGCAGGACTATGGGAAATATGCTCAAGCGATGGGCAAAGCCACTGACCAGACATTGAGTGATGCGGGAATAGAACCTGCCGATCGAAATACAATGCAGCTTGAGAACTTACTGAAGTATCTTGAACTCGCACAGCAACAACAAAGCAAGCGAGAAGAAGCCAATGCCTATAGCACCTTGGCTGATTACTATGAGAAAGCAGGTGATTTGCAACAGTCGCTGCAATACAGTAAACAGTACACTCATACTTATGAGGAACTGATGAATGAGCAAAACAACAATGCCATTGCTAAGTTGCGCATGAAATATGAAAACGAAGTGAAGGACAGGGAAATAGTTTTACTGAAAAAGGAAAACGAACAATCATTACTCACCGAGCGCCTCCGCATCAGTCGCGACTTGCATGATGATATGGGCACAACGCTCGGCAGCATCGGAATATACAGTGATATTGCAATAGACCAATTGAAAAAACATCATCCTGATCAAATACCCGAGTTACTTCACAAGATAGCAAGCGCATCACGCCTGACAATTGATCGAATGGGTGATCTCGTTTGGAGTCTTGATCCGGCCCACGATGGTTTTGAAAATATATTCGATCGCATGAAGGCGTTCGCCACCATGATGCTCAACCCGAATGAGATAGATTTTGCGTTTGAAACAACCGGTGATTTTACCGCCGTAATTCTTTCCATGCAGCAGCGAAAAAATATTTTCCTGATTTTCAAAGAAATTATTTACAACATCACCAAGTATGCTGAATGTTCAATGGTGAACGTCATGCTCAGGCATAATCCTGATAGCCTGCAACTCGTAATTGAAGACAATGGTAAAGGATTTAACATTCACAAAGTGGATTCCTATAATGGCAACGGGCTGAAAAACATGAAAGCACGCGCGCTGGAAATGAACGGTGAATTTGACATTTTCTCGGAGTGTGGTAAAGGAAGTAATGTTATTCTTAAAGTGGTGCTATGACCTCTATTGTCACATTTGACAATTGATAAGATCAGTAATCGAAAGCAACTTTGCAGCAAAGATTTTATTATGGCAGGCATACGAGTGGTATTGTTTGATGATAATGAATTGATCAGAGATTCTATTGCAATGCTATTTGCCGACAGTATTGATTTTGAGCTTACCCGTTCATTCTCCTCTTGTGATAATATCAAAGAAAATATGGAAGGCACCAAGCCTGATGTGGTCATCATGGATATTGACATGCCGGGTATCAACGGTATCGAAGGAGTAAAAATAATTCGTAAAAATTTTCCTTGCGTTCAAATACTGATGCACACGGTGTTTGACGATGATGAGAAAATATTTGCAGCAATTAAAGCAGGCGCGGGCGGTTACATTTTGAAGAATGCCGAATCACAAAGTTTACTCGCGGCTGTTACAGAAGTATATAATGGCGGCGCACCCATGACTCCCGGTATTGCGCGAAGAGTACTGCAGCAATTTCAACAAGTTGAAGCCGGTCAAAATCAAGATTATCAACTCAGCCGCCGTGAGCGGGAAGTACTTGCGCTGCTGGTGCAAGGTCTCTCTTACAAAATGATTGCAGGGAAACTTGAGATCACCTACTCCACCGTGCGCGCCCACATGAAAAAGATTTATCAGAAGCTTCATGTGAGTTCTATGACGGAAGCAGTTGCAAAAGCTATTAACCAGAAGTTCTTCGGGTAGCTGCTTACATTTTGCAGAACTATTTTCGTTGACCTGCACTATTACACAACCTCTTCATTACGATTGCCAATACGTGATTGCCTTAGCTCCTCGTGATCGCATTTGCGGCTTGATACAAACAGACACGGGCTATTGTCACTATTGACAATTGACACAGGCTGTCTTAAAGGGTTTCTTTGCACCAGTATTCTTTTCAAAACAAGCTCCAGGCAATCATGAAAAAAATTTTCTACCTCTCCATCTTCCTTTTCCTGTTTTCAAAAGTTGCATTCACTCAATCTTACAGGGAGATGAGAAATGAACCGGATAAGTACACCTTCAAACAAATTCAAGCCGCTTTTTATTCTGAGTGGGAAAAGAAGTCTGTTGAGGAGAGGAAGGAGGCCGTCGCCGAAGAGAATGGCGAGGGTGAGTATTACCAGTTTAAGCGCTGGGAGCAGTTCATGCGCGACCATCTCGATGAGCATGGAAGAATATTTAATTACAGTGCACAAAATTTTGAAGAGATTCAAAAAGCACAAAGCGAACAAAACTCAGGGTTGAGAGACCTGCCGTTACTTGCTCCAGACTGGCAATCTATTGGACCATCGAACTATTCATTTGCTAACGCCCATTCCGGTGGAGTGGGTAGAGTAAATTGCATTGCCTTTCATCCAAATGATTCTACTACATTTTGGGTGGGAACTCCTTCAGGTGGTCTTTGGAAGACTATAAATAGTGGAATAACATGGGTTCCACTTACTGATGGTTATAGTCCTTGTCTTGGGGTATCCGGAATTGCGGTGAATCCTAATAATCCGGATATCATCTACATCCTAACAGGAGATGGAGATGGAGGAGATAAACCATCCATCGGCGTTTTAAAAACAACTAATGGTGGCATTACATGGAATACTACTGCATTGAGCTGGAATGCTAAGAAATTAGTTCATGGGTACAAGTTATTAATGCATCCCACAAATGCTGACGTGATGTTCGTTGCTACGAGTAAAGGAGTCTATTTAACTACCGATGGTTTTTCAAGTATTGCATCGCATAAAATATCAAACGAGATAGTTTGGGACATTGAATTTCATCCTACCGATCCAAACTATGTTTATTTAGCTACACATCTCAACTTTTATCGTTCCAAGAACGGGGGAGTTGCATGGAAGAATATAACTGCACTAACCACCGACAGTCTGCCTGCTCCTCACGATAATACCCGCCTTGCCATTGCAGTGTCTCTGGCTCAGCCCAACAGAGTTTATGTGAGTTATGCAAGGAACGATTCCGGCTATGCAGGCTTGTACATGTCAGAAAACAAGGGGCTAAGTTTCACTCAAAAGACACAGAACATGGACGTAAATGTTATGGGGTTCGAAAAAAATGGGTATGGCAATGATAACCAATTTTACTATGACTTTACACTTGCTTCACCACCTTACAATGCTGATATTATTCTTATTGGCGGTATCAACTTATGGAAATCAACTGACAAAGGCAAGGTATGGGCAAATCTTACTCATTGGCTTAACATTGATCTCGGTGCAATTGATTACCTTCATGCAGATCAACACGCTCTTGAAATAAACCCACTCGACAACAGGATTTATTCAGGTAATGATGGCGGAATTTATTTCTCTGCTGATACCGGAAAGACCTGGACAGATATTTCAGCAGGGCTTGTTATAAGCCAGATTTACAGGATCACTAACCTTGACCCTGCAAATAATAATATCTATCTCGGCGCACAGGATAATGGGGTTAATGCGCTTGACGTTGGTTATCCCTCAATGAGCCAGGTTCTTAGCGGCGATGGAAGCGCCGTCGCTTTCAAAAATGGGAATGTTTTCGGAGCTAATAACTTTGGAACACTTGCGCGCAATACCAGTGCAACAGTTACCACTCCGGGTAGTTGGATTGAAATAACACCTCCTTCCACAAGCGTTACAAAACAGGTATCAGGAGATCTCATCTACTATCCTTTTGCTGTTGATCCTGTTACACCAGGCACCATTTGGGCTGGATACGATACCTTGTATAAGAGTACTGACAATGGAGATACCTGGATTCCGTTTCCCGGTTCCCAGGATCCTTATGGTAAAATTGCACGATTAGCCGTGAGCAACAACACTCATCAAAATGTTTTCACTGTGGACTCTAACGGATTTATAAACAGACTGGATGGTGGCGGTGAGTCCTATGATGCCACTCCTGCTATTTCCCTTCCAGAACCACCTATCACTGACATTTGCTTATCAACAGACTCTTCAAAAAGCAACAACTATGTATGGGTGTGCTATGGAGGTTACTTTTCGGGGAAAAAAGTATATCGCAGTATTGATGGAGGGGAAGATTACCAAAATTACTCTACCGGTCTTCCTAATGTTCCTGTTCATTGCCTTGCCTATATGCCCGGCGACACCAATCACTTAGTGTTTGCAGGGACTGACATTGGAATCTATTATCGCGACACCACGATGTCAAGCTGGCTGCCTTATAATTCAGGCATGCCTTACGTTATAGTACAGGATATCAAAATTGATACGGCAGCCCACATCATACTGGCTGCCACTTACGGCAGAGGAATTTGGAAAACTCCTCTTAATTGTTTCAGCAATTTAACCGCGGCAGTAATCAGTGGCGAGTATCTTATGTGCGCAGGAGAAAGTATCCCTCTCACAGCCGATGGACCCTGCGGCTACGATTCCTATCTATGGAGTACCGGAGAAACCACGAAGTCCATTTCAGTTACAGCGAATGGAGTTTATACCGTAACTATATCCGATGGAACCAATTCTTTAACTGCCACTCATCATCTTACCGCTGCCGGCGCTGGTATAGTGTGGGAAAAAACTTTAGGAACCACATTTTCAGTTGGGTACTCCATTGAACAAACTACTGATAATGGTTACATAGTTGCATCAGCGGTTGAACAGGCAGATGGTTGTTATGATAATAGCGATTTAAAGATTACCAAATTAGATATGGAGCATAACGTTACTTGGCAAAAATGCCTGGGAGGTAGTGGAAATGATACACAAGGTCAGCCTGATGTACATCAAACTGCTGATGGGGGATTTATTATTTGCAGCATGACAACATCCCCCAATGATGGAGATGTTTCAGGAATTCACCCTTATGACGATGGTACTCCTGCTTCTCCTGATTACTGGATCGTGAAATTAAATGCTGCGGGAGGTTTGGCTTGGCAAAAATGTTTAGGAGGTCCGGGTTATGATCAACCTTATTCCATTCAACAAACTGAAGATGGAGGATACATTGTAGCTGGAATTACTAACGAGAATGGGGGTGATGTTTCAGGGTACTTAGGCGGATCTTCTAATTGCTGGATAGTAAAATTAGCTGCCGATGGAAATAATATTGAATGGCAAAAATGTTATTATGCTGCAGCAGCATATAGTATAAGACTAACTTCTGATGGTGGATTCATAGTAGCCGGAATTGGTGGAAATAATGCTATTGATTATTGGATTTTGAAATTAGATTCAGTAGGAAATATTGATTGGCAAAAAAATTACGGAGGTCCTGGTTATGATTCCCCGACTTCCATTCAGCAAACTGAAGACGGAGGATATATTGTAGCAGGTCAATCTAATGCAAATGGCGGTTATGTTTCTGGTAATCACGGTTACAATAAAAACGACTATTGGATCGTGAAATTAGATTCCGTTGGAAATTTAGCATGGCAAAAATCTTTCGGCGGGACCGGTGATGATGTTGCCTATTCAATCCAGCAAACCGAAGAGGGTGGGTTTATCGTTGCAGGATACACGACTTCCTACGATGGAGATGTTTCAGGAAACCACCCTGGTAGCGATGCTAATCCTATTATGGCCGATTTCTGGATCGTAAAATTAGATTCCGGTGGAAATTTACTCTGGCAAAAATGTTTAGGCGGCAGCAGTTATGATATTGCCTATTCAATCCAACAAACAACCGATGGTACATTTATTATTGCCGGATATACAGGTTCCCATGATGGAGATGTAACCGGATTTAATGGCTATACAGATACGTGGGTAGTAAATCTTGCGGCAGGTTGCCCTGCCCCCTTCCGCGATTTTGCTGTAACTAACTTAACAAGCACATCAGCCACGCTAAACTGGGGAACGCGAGATTGTGTTGATGGATATGTTGTTCGTTCTTCTGAAGAAGGATCTATTGATCTTTTGGGAACAGATGTTGGTAATTCAGGACTTTTAAATCTTGGCGGTTTGACTCCTTCAACAAACTACGAATGGTCAGTTGCATCACATTGCGTGGATGGAGGAATAGATCAGTATTCAGAGCCTTCGCCAACTCAAAAGTTCACAACACCGCCGGTAAAGCTGCAACAGGAAAAACTTTTAGTTTTCGATTGCGCACTATATCCCAATCCGACGGTAGGCAATTTCACTCTTGATATTACTTCATCGGCTTCTGGCATTGCAAAAATCGAGATCACCACATTGCTTGGAAATCTTATTTACAAAGATAACCTCATGGTTAACGAGCAGAATAATACCTATGAGTTTAACTCGGTGCTTCAATCGCAGGGTTTATATATCGTGACAATTACTTTGAACAACGAAAAAGTTGTCAGGAAAATCTTGCGTAGCAACTAAACCTACAGCATGAGCTTTGAACAGCAAAAGATAAATTTCACATCCCGCGAGAAGATGACCTTGCACTTTTAGTGTAGGGTGTTTCTTATAAAATGATGGCAAGTAAACTTGAGATCACCTACTCTACCATGCGCGCCCACATGAAAAAGATTTACGAGAAACTTCACGTAAGCTCCATGACGGAACCGGTTGCAAAAGCTATTAATCAGAAATTCTTCGGGTAGATTCAACTGGTTTTTATTGTTCCCTTTACAGTAATGCAACCCATTATGAAAAAAAATCTAATCATTCTTCTCTGCTTCACCGGCTTTGAAGCATTTGCACAACAAAACAAAATTGACTCTTTACAATCGCTGCTCAAAAAAGATAGAGAAGACACGAGCAAAGTAAACCACCTCAACGCCCTCGCCTGGGAACTGAAGAGCAACAACCCCGACACTGCTATCATCATCGGCAACCAGGCATTATCCCTTGCAGAAAAGTACCAGTGGAAAAAAGGCATCGCGAATTCTCTTGCACAACTCGGTGCTTTCTATGGGTTTAAAGGCGACTATACCAAAGCACTTGACTACTATCTGAAAGCATTAAAGATTGACGAAGAAGTGAATAATAAAAAAGGAATAGCAAGCTGTCTTGGCAGTATCGGACTTATCTATTATTATCAAGGCGATTATCCGAAGGCATTGGGTCATAATTTCAAGGCGCTGAAAATGGCTCAAGAAATGGGAGATAAAAAATTGCAAGCAAGCAATCTCGGATATATTGGAAATGTCTATAAAGACCAGGGCGATTTTCCCAAAGCATTGGATTATTATTTCAAAGCATTGAAAATCGCAGAAGAACTCGGAGATAAGCGATTGCAATCAACCAATATTGGAGGTATAGGAATTGTCTATGAGCAGCAAGGTGATTACCCCAAGGCGCTTGCCTACCAACAGAAAGCATTAAAGATTCAGGAAGAACAGAATAATAAAAGAGCAATAGCCGCAACCCTCCACAACATCGGAAATCTCTATAGCAAGCAAGGCGATCAAACTCAGGCACTGGAATATTATTTCAGGGCATTGAAGATAAATGAAGAGATAGGAAATAAAAGTTATAAAGCCAACAACCTCACCTGTATGGGAGCTGTATATTATGCCCAGGGCGATTATCCCAAAGCATTGGACTACTATTTCAAGTCCTTGAAAATGGATGAAGAACTCGGAGATAAAAGCGGAATTGCAACATGTCTCGTCAACTTCGGTGAGCTTTATACCAAAAACGGAAAATTTAATGAAGCAGAAGTGGAACTTAAAAAAGCAATTACTCTTGCCGATAGCATCGGCTCCAAAGATATTTTAAGAGATGCTGAAGAATACCTTTCCCATCTCTATGACACTACCGGCAAGTTTGAACTGGCGCTTGCTCATTATAAAAAAGCAATGGTACTAAAGGACACACTTTTTTCTCAAGAGAAGAATAAAGAAATTACCCGCAAGGAAATGAACTATGAGTTCGACAAAAAAGAAGCCGCAACAAAAGCCGAGCAGGATAAGAAAGATGTGCTAACACAGGCAGCAATGAGGCAGCAACGAAACATTCGCAATTCAGTGAGCGCAGGTCTTGCCATAGTTCTTTTGTTTTCAGTTATAGTTTTTCGCCAGCGAAATAAAATTTCAAAAGAGAAAAAACGCAGCGACGATTTATTATTAAATATTCTTCCATCAGAAACCGCAGAAGAACTAAAACAAACAGGCGGTGCCAAAGCGAAAAGCTACGATGAAGTGACAGTGATGTTCACTGACTTCAAAAACTTTACGCAAGCAGCAGAAAAATTCAGTGCAGAAGAGCTTGTGAATGAAATCAATGATTACTTCAGTGAGTTCGATAAAATTATTTCCAAATACAACATCGAAAAAATAAAAACCATTGGCGACAGCTACATGTGCGCCGGAGGGTTGCCTGTTGCCAACCAAACAAATGCAGAGGACATTGTGCGCGCAGCGCTCGATATTCAACAACTCATGCAACAGCATCGTCAACAACGGGAGCAACAAAGTCAACCCTTCTTCGAGATACGCATCGGCGTGCACACAGGACCTGTGGTTGCCGGGATTGTGGGCATCAAAAAATTCGCTTACGACATTTGGGGCGACACAGTAAACATTGCTTCAAGAATGGAATCATCAGGCGAAGCAGGCAAAGTAAACATCAGCGGAAGCACTTATGAGTTGGAGAAAGAAAAATTTCCTTGCAGTTATAGAGGAAAAATTCAGGCAAAGAATAAGGGGGAGATTGATATGTATTTTGTGGAGGCAATTATCTGAACTGTGATTTATTTAATTCACGTGATTCGCTGATTAGCATCATTAATCATAATCATAAAGATGAAAAACCTTTTTCCCTTTACATTGTACTTGATACTTTGTACTTCTTCTTTCGCCCAAGACCAACACCTCATTGACTCTTTAGAAACCCAACTCAAAAACCACAAAGCTCACAAGCTGGAGTTGCAGATAAAATCTCCATCGTTGTACGACACTACAGCGGCAAACATTTTAAATAAACTCTCCATAGCTTATACTGACAATAACCCTGATAAAGAAATGGATTATGCCAATCAGTGCCTCGCTTTATCAGAGCAGATAGGTTATAAAAAAGGAATGGGTAATGCTTATAACAGCATGGGTGTTGTTAATGATGGTAAAGGAGATTATTTATCCGCCCTTGAATTTTATAAAAAATCTTTTAGGATTAGAGAAGAAATTGGCGATAAAAAAGGTATTGCCGGTTCATACAACAACATCGGGCTTATTTATTGGAAGCAAGGCAATTATCCCGAAGCATTGAAGAATTATTTCGCTTCTTTAAAAATGATGGAACAAATCGGGGATAAAAATGGCATTGCTGGTTCTTACAACAACATCGGAACTATTTATTATAACCAAGGCAATGAGCCCGAAGCATTGAAGAATCTTTTAGCTGCTTTAAAAATCCATGAAGAAATCGGGAATAAAAATGGAATCGCTACTTCTTACAACAACATCGGAGTTATTTATCAGGTACAAGGCAATTATTCCGAAGCAATGAAGAATCAATTGGCTGCTTTAAAGATAAGAGAAGAAATCGGAGATAAAAATGGCATCGCTAGTTCTTATGGCTACTTCGGAGGTATTTATAATGACCAAGGCAATTATTCCGAAGCAATGAAGAATCAATTGGCTGCTTTAAAAATAAGAGAAGAAATCGGAGATAAAAATGGCATCGCATTTTCTTTTATGAATATCGGAGAAACATATATCAAAGAGAAAAAATACAATGAAGCTTCTGAAAATCTGAATAAAGCATTGTCCCTTGCAAAAGAGATTGGGGGTTTGGAGATTATTAAATATATCTATGATGATTTGGTAACATTAAACAGTGCACAAGGTAATTTTAATAAGGCATTGGGGTATTACAAACTCTTCATCAGCACCCGTGATAGCTTGGTGAATAATGAGAACACCAAAAAAACTGTTCAGGTGCAAATGCAATATGATTTTGATAAAAAAGAATCATTAACAAAAGCTGAGCAGGAAAAGAAAGATGTGGTTGCACAAAAAGAAATGCAGAAACAAAAGTTGGTGCGCAACGGATTTGTTGGCGGCTTTGCAGTGGTGCTGCTTTTTGCAGGAGTGTTTTTTCGTCAGCGAAATAAAATAAGCAGGGCGAAAAAAATAAGCGAAGCCGAAAAAGAACGAAGTGAAGAATTGCTGCTCAACATTCTTCCTGCCGAAGTAGCTGAAGAAATTAAAACAACAGGCACAGCTAAAGCAAAATCGTTCACAATGGTGACAGTGATGCTTACTGATTTCAAAGACTTCACGAGCATAAGTGAAAAAGTGAGTGCTGAACTGTTGGTTGACGAAATACACACTTGCTTCAGCGCCTTCGATAACATTCTGCAGAAATATAAAATTGAAAAAATAAAAACCATAGGCGATGCTTACTTGTGTGCAAGTGGATTGCCTGTGAGCAATTACACGCACGCCACGGATATGATCAATGCAGCTCTTGAAATCAGAAACTATATGCTTGAGCGAAAGAAGGAAAAAGAAGGCAGAGGAGAAATTCCGTTCGAGTTGCGTATTGGCATTCACACAGGTCCTGTTGTAGCGGGAATAGTGGGAGTAAAAAAATATGCCTACGACATCTGGGGTGATACTGTGAACCTTGCTGCGAGAATGGAACAAAATTCGGAAGCGGGAAAGGTGAACATCAGCGGAGCTACTTATGAGTTGGTGAAAGATAAATTCAACTGTACGCAGCGTGGAAAAATTCAGGCGAAGAATAAAGGGGAGATTGATATGTATTTTGTCGAAGAAAGTATTATGTTGTGAGTATTAAGTATTATGACTAAAAACAAAAACTAAATGAAAAAACTTTTTCTCTTTACATTGTATTTGATACTTTGTACTTCTTCTTTCGCCCAAGACCAACACCTCGTTGATTCTTTAGAAACCCAACTCAAAAACCACAACGCTCACAAGCTGGAGTTGAAAATAAAATCTCCATCGCTATATGATACCACAGCGGCAAACATTTTATATCGACTCTCCGTAGCCCATTGGGGCAATAACCCTGATAAGGCAATGGATTATGCCAATCAATGTCTGGCAGTATCAGAGCAGATAGGTTATAAAAAAGGAGAGGGCAATGCTTTTAACAGTATGGGATGTATTAATTATTTTAAAGGCGATTATTTATCTGCTTTGGAATTTCATAAAAAAACATTGAAGATAAGAGAAGACATTGGCGACAAAAAAGGTATTGCTGGCACTTACAACAATATCGGACAAGTTTTTAGAGATCAAGGCAATTATCCTGAAGCACTGAAGGATTATTTCGCTGCTTTAAAAATGAATGAGGAATCTGGAAATAAACAATGGCAAGCAATTAATCTTGGCAACATCGGAATTATTTATGACGAACAAGGTAATTATCCCGAAGCACTTAAGAATTATTTAGCTGCTTTAAAAATATATGAAGAAACCGGGGATAAAGAAGGCATCGCTGGTACTTACAACAACATCGGGGTTATTTATATGAACCATGGCAAGTATCCCGAAGCATTGAAGAATTATTTTGCTTCTTTAAAAATCAGTAAAGAAATTGGGGATAAAAATGGCATTGCTACTACTTGCGATAACATCGGAGTTATTTATCGTGAGCAAGGCAATTATCCCGAAGCATTGAGGAATCATTTTACTTCTTTAAAAATCGAAGAAGAAATTGGGGATAAAGACGGTATCACTCGTTCTTACAACAACATTGGGATTAATTATACCAAAGAGAAAAGATACAATGAAGCGTTTGAATATTTGAATAAAGGATTGTCCCTTTCAAAAGAGATTGGCAGTTTGGAGCATATGAAAGAAAGCTTTGACGGTTTAGCAAAATTGGATAGTTCACAAGGCAACTTTAATAAGGCATTGGAGCATTACAAACTATTCATCAGCACCCGCGATAGCTTGGTGAATAATGAGAACACCAAAAAAACTGTTCAGATGCAAATGCAATATGATTTTGATAAAAAAGAATCATTAACAAAAACTGAGCAGGAAAAGAAAGATGTGGTTGCACAAAAAGAAATGCAGAAACAAAAGTTGGTGCGCAACGGATTTGTTGGCGGCTTTGCAGTGGTGCTGCTTTTTGCAGGAGTGTTTTTCAGGCAGCGAAATAAAATAAGCAAGGCGAAAAAAATAAGCGAAGCCGAAAAAGAACGAAGTGAAGAATTGCTGCTCAACATTCTTCCTGCCGAAGTAGCCGAAGAAATTAAAACAACAGGCACAGCCAAAGCCAAATCCTTCACGATGGTAACAGTGATGCTCACTGATTTCAAAGACTTCACGAGCATAAGTGAAAAAGTGAGCGCTGAACTTTTAGTTGACGAAATACACACCTGCTTCAGCGCCTTCGATAACATTCTGCAGAAATATAAAATTGAAAAAATAAAAACCATTGGCGATGCTTACTTGTGTGCAAGCGGATTACCCGTGAGCAATTACACGCACGCCACGGATATGATCAATGTAGCTCTTGAAATCAGAAACTATATGCTTGAGAGAAAGAAGGAAAAAGAAGGCAGAGAGGAAATTCCGTTCGAGTTGCGCATTGGCATTCACACGGGTCCTGTTGTAGCGGGAATAGTGGGAGTAAAAAAATATGCTTACGACATTTGGGGCGACACCGTAAACCTCGCAGCACGGATGGAACAAAATTCAGAAGCGGGTAAAGTGAATATCAGCGGAACTACTTATGAGTTGGTGAAAGATAAATTCTCTTGCACACACCGCGGGAAAATTCAGGCAAAGAATAAGGGAGAGATTGATATGTATTTTGTCGAACACCAATTGTAATAAGCAGATAAGTGAGACCCCGATTTTTTTTCGGGGTCGAGCGGCCAAATTGAAATAAAAATTTTGCATCTGGAGATCACCTGCTCCGCCGTGCGGGCCCACATGAAAGATTTATGAGAAACTTCACGTTAGCTCCATGACGGAAGCAGTTGCAAAAGCTATTAACCAGAAATGCGGGCTATTGTCACTATTGGCAATTGACAAGCGCTGTTTGAGAATGTTTCTTTGCACTTTCTTTCTCAACCGAAATGTGAAAACATTCTTCTAACTAAAAAATAAAAAAAATTAAAAGGAGGACGCTGAAAATCCTTAATAGAGTAAGCAATCATAGTGAAACCAAATAATAAATGAAAAATTCTATTCTGATTTTTGTTTTGTTCATCATTGTATCTTCTGCTGCATCCGCGCAATGGATTAAGCAGGCAACAGGATTCTCCACCCCCATAGGCACGTTGCAAATTGTAATCGTTAATCCACTAACAGTTTGGGTACCTTCTTATGATACACTTTATTATGGCCAAACCAACTCCAGGGAAATTACCAGAACCACTGATGGCGGAGCAACATGGACACCGGGATCTTTAAACGATATACCTGCCAGTCAAACATGGTCTGCTCTTTCCGCAATTAATAGTGACACAGCCTGGGGAGCATTTTATGACGGTGTTAATTTTGTTGGTGGCAGTTTATGGCGCACCAATGATGGTGGAAACTCATGGGCGCAGCAAACGGTCTATGGCGGCAGTTCATTTCCTGATGTTGTTCACTTCTGGAATGCTAACACAGGAGTTACCATCGGCGATCCGGTAGATAATGAATTTGAAATATACACTACCAACGATGGAGGTTCAACATGGGCTCTTGTTGATGGTGCAAATATTCCTGACCCTTTACCCGGTGAATACGGTACAGTAAGAGCATCTGATGTATGGAATAATACCATTTGGTTTGGAACTACATTAGGCAGAGTATTTAAGTCCACAGATTTTGGAGCAACGTGGACGGTGTCTTCAACCGGCGACCAGGAAGATGCCATTCAATTGATCGAGTTTGCAAATGATAAGCTTGGTTGGATGGAAGTTTCGAGTTACGCATTATATGCATGGACAAAGACTTTGCGTACTGAAGATGGTGGCATTACATGGACTAATATTACAACAACCGGCCATTACTTTTGGGGTGGGTTGGCTTATGTGCCGGGTACCAACAGTACTCTTGTTTCGTCAGGGTTTGATTATGCGTACACCACCAACAGGTTCGGCAGTGCTTATAGTTTGAACGGAGGTGATAGCTGGACAACAATAGATTCAACAGACTTTTACATTAACGCAGTAGAATTTTATAATTCTACAACCGGGTGGAGCGGAGGACTTAGTGCCAGCGCAACTGAGGGAGGTATTTTTAAATGGGATGGCACCATTGCAAATGGTTCCTCATGTCCGGCTCCGGTAAACTTTTCTGTTTCCCCTGTAACATCTTCATCGGCTAAATTAAAATGGAATGAGCCAATCGCAGGGGAAGCATATAAGGTAAGATACAGAGTCGCCGGTACAACTGAGTGGACAAAGCTTTCATCAGCTCGAATTAGTAAGACACTTAAGGACTTGTCACCATCTACTCAGTATGAATATCAGGTAAAATCTATCTGCAGTGTGCAGCCCAATGTCGTATCTGACTGGTCTAAAAAACAAACTTTTACCACTGATGCATTGAGGTTGGAAATGGTTGAGGGAACCAGGATTGATGTTTATCCCAACCCGGTCTCACAATCTGCCACCATCTCATTCTCATTAAATGAGACCTCTGCGGTAGTAATAGAACTTATGAATATAAATGGAAAGTCAATTAAAGTGATTGCTGATCAGGAATTTTCTGAAGGCAATCATGAAGTAACATTTAATTGTGAATCATTAAATTCAGGTCTTTATTTGTTGCAATTGAAGACACCCATGGGCGTGATAACTCAAAAAATAGTTGTCGTTCATTAATATTCGAGTTGAATTCGGGAAAGGCAGTTCAGTAGTGAGCTGCCTTTTTTTGTTTTAGGGTATCATTAGATGCGGCTTGTCAATATGCATTTCTCCGGGATAATGAAGGTTTTTAGAGATGCCATATATTTTCATACAACAGTTGGTGTTGGCTATTGTCACTATTGACAATTGCCTCGCATTGTCCGGCGAAGTTTCTTTGCACTTTCATCTCTAAACCAAAACACCATTAATCATGAAAAAGAAAATTTACTTTACGGCAATCATTGCACTTACGTTGCAAATTGCTAATGCGCAGTGGGCACAGGTTTCAAGCAACCTGGCTTCAGGGCGTACAATTTTCAGAATGTCGGCTCACGGATCGTCCGATTGTTACGGCATTGCCGGCAGCGATGATGGCAGCGCCAATCAGGATGTTACCTTCACCCATGACGGAGGGGCAACCTGGCAATCTGTAACCATTGCTGACCTGGCGGACAATTATATCATTGACATTTTTGCTTCATCGAAAACAACCGCACATGTTATCGGATGGAATTACGTGACGGGTGGTGGCAACGTTTTCAAAACTACAGATGGCGGCCAAACTTGGAAACGTGAAGCAGCGAATGCATTCACAAACCCTGCAAGCTTTCCTGATGACGTTGCTTTTTTCAATGCCTCGCACGGAGTGATGTTCGGTGATGCGGTTGACGAGCAATATGAAATTTATACCACTTCAGACAAGGGCAAACACTGGCACCAGGTTGCGAACACTATCGAACCGTTGTCGGATGAGTACGGTGGATCGTGCCTGCTCGAAGTTTACGGAAATACTGTTTGGGCAGTAATACTTGCCCTCGATGTTGACGGAAACATTGCGAACGCACGGCTCGTGCAATCTGATGACAGAGGAGCAACATGGTACGTTAGAAATGCATCGCTGCCGGCCGGAACATCGGGCTTCAGCTTCAGCTTCCGCGATGAATCAATCGGACTTATTAATACCGACGGAAAACTTTATCGCACCACTGATGGTGGCACTTCTTTCACCGAAGTAAATTACACAGGCACAATCTTCCCTCTCGACATTGAGATTACACAGACTGTCGGTGGTTCCGGATGTTGGGTGAGCGCAGGCGGTGCTTTTGGTACCGTGCCATCGGGCTCTTCAGTAACATTCGATGATGGCGACAACTGGTACACGATTGATACAGATGTAGCACACGGATGTCTTGCCATGGTAAACGAGAGACATGGTTTCACCGGCGGCGTGTCTTCCGATAGCGGAGATGATGGAGTATTCTACTGGGCAGGATCTTCTTTGAAACAAGATGCTGTTGTTGCTTGTGATGAACTCGTTTTAAATATTTATCCCAATCCAACCAGTGAAACATTTTCTCTTATGCTCACTTCAGTAACCGATGAAGTTTGCAATCTTAGCTTGTATGATATGCAAGGAAGATTGGTATTGAATCAGAAATTTGCTCCGAATGAAATCTTCTCCTTTGGAAATGATCTGACACCGGGATTATATCTTGCTCAGATTATTTCAGGAAATGAAAAACGTTCTGCGCGATTGATTAAGCAATAAGCATTTCTTACCGATAATCCATTCTTTTGAAATTGCCGGGCAATGAGTCCGGCAATTTTTTTTCGCAACTCAAATATTTATTGGCGGAAAGCCTGGGGCTATTGTCACTATTGACAATTGACACGCGCTGTTCCATTGAGTTTCTTTACACCTGAATTTTTCACTCTGAAATTTAAACTACTATGAAAAAAATTTACTTGCTCATCCCAATATTCATTTGCTTAATTGGAAACGCAAATTCACAAACACCTGACTGGCTTTGGGCAAATGCATTTGGGGAAGACACAGGTTATGATATAGCGACCTCTCTATCCATAGATAAGTCCGGAAACGTGTACGCAACAGGTATTTTCAATGGAACAGTTGACTTTGATCCCGGACCCGGAGTGTTCAACTTAACTTCCGAAGGTTCCAGTGACATTTTTATTTCCAAATCAGATAGTTCCGGAAACTTAATTTGGGTAAAGCAAATGGGCGGGTCAAATGTCAACGGTGAATACGCTCAATCCATTGCTGTTGATGCTGTATACAATGTATACAGCACAGGTTACTATTATGGAACAGCCGACTTTGACCCTGGCGCAGGAACATTCAACTTAAGTTCGCCCGGAATTGCCAGTGCCGTTTACATTTCCAAATTAGACGGCTCAGGCAATTTTGTTTGGGCTAAAGCTATAAAGGGAACGTTATCGGCAGATGGTCAAGTCAGCAACTCAATAGCAATTGACACCACCGGAAGCGGCGCTATTTACACCACGGGTTATTTTTATGGAACAGCCGACTTTGATCCGGGCGCAGCTTTACTAAACATAACTTCTGTCTCTGGAAGTCTTGACATTTTTATTTCTAAGTTAGACACTGCGGGCAATCTGGTTTGGGTAAAAACTACAGGCGGTGAAGACAACGAGTTTCCTTTTTCGATGACTCTTGATCCTTCAGTAAACGGAAATTTTTACTTAACGGGTTCCTTCGCAGGAACAGCAGATTTTGACCCGGGACCAGGAGCATTCAGTATAACATCAGCCGGATGGGATGACATTTTCATTTCAAAATATGACAGCTCCGGAAATTTTATATGGGCAAAAGCCATGGGCAGTACTGATCTTGATGAGGGTTACTCCATAGCTGTTGATCCTATAAGCGAAGCGGTTTATACTACAGGCTGGTTTTCCGCCCCCGCTGATTTTGATCCCGGTGTTGGAGTGTACACTTTATTCTCAGCAGGATACGAGACTTTTTTTATTTCTAAATTAGATAGTGCCGGTAATTTTGTGTGGGCAAAAGCAATGGATGGAACAACTACCATTACCCATTCAGGACAATCTGTTGCCATTGATGTTTCCGGAAATGTTTACACCTCCGGTTGGTTCAGGCAAACAGTTGACTTTGACCCGGACTTAGGGGTATTCAATTTAACTTCTGCGGGAGGGCTGGATATTTTCATTTCTAAATTTGATAGCTCCGGCAATTTTATATGGGCTAAAGCCATGGGAGGAACAACGGATGATTACGCTTATTCCATGGTCCTGAACGCTTCAGGCAGTGTTTTCCTTGCGGGAGATTTTAAAAGTCCTTCTATTGATTTTGGCTCAACTACGCTGACAAATGCAGACAATACTGGTTCTACGCCGGATATGTTTATTGCAAAGCTTGATACTGCATTGAGTACCGGAATAAAAAGTATAACGAATGATAAAGGCCTTTCTCTTTATCCCAATCCGGCTTCTTCTCATCTCACTATTGCCTTAGAAGGAAACAGCAAAAAAGTTGAAATCACAATCACTGACTTTGCCGGAAAAATAATTTATGAAGATGCAGTTACGGGAATGCAAAAAACAATAGAGGTGAATACAAATAATTTTACGGAGGGAGTTTACTTCGTGAATATTCTCCGCACGGAGTCCTTCGGACAAACATCAGATTTTAATGAAGTCCGGAAACTCATTATTGTAAAATAGAAAAGTCTTGTCAATTGCCACTATTGACAATTGATACGCATTGCTTGGAAGAGTTTCTTTGCACAAGAATTTTTCACCATGAAACCTGAAACATCATGAATAAACTTTCACACACCGTTTTACTTTTTACTCCCAAACAAATCGTTGCGATTTTATTTATTGCGTTCTTTATTTCATCAGGTTTTTTTGTTAGCAAAGAAAGCGGACCGGATGAATTGGATTTTCAACTTGACAGTCTTTTACAGCAAAACGGATTCGATGGGCTCATTGAGAACCAATTGGAAGTTAAGCTGGGAAGAAAATTAAACCACGCCAAAGTAAAC
This sequence comes from Chitinophagales bacterium, assembly GCA_035638255.1. GTDB lineage: Bacteria > Bacteroidota > Bacteroidia > Chitinophagales > UBA10324 > DASRAJ01. The sequence continues at coordinate 2,663 of DASRAJ010000047.1, read as the reverse complement.
CTGGGTCGGCTTGTCTTCTTTGACCCGGGCTTAGGCTTGCACCAGGATAATTCTTGTTCCGGATGCCATTCACCTACAGCAGGTTTAGGAGATTCGCAGCCGATAGCCATCGGAATTCAAAACAATGATACAGTAGGTGCACACAGAATAGGTCCCCGCAATCAAAGGCGAACACCTTCAGTTATTAATACTGCATTTTATCCAAACCTGATGTGGAACGGACGGTTTGCTTCACTAACAGGTGACCCCTTTAATAATTCACAGGGTTTTGAATTCCCATCACCTGAAGATAGCATATTCAAGAATGGATCAGAATATCTAAACCAGATCAGCCACTTGCTCGTGGCACAGGCGCATATTCCTTTTACAGAACTGCCGGAGATGGCCGGCTTTACAACCAGTGAAGAAGACGGCGTTGTTTCATTTGGATGCAGCGAAATTGATTTCAGTATTTTTAATGATGGCGAAGGATTAACTGTTCCCGGGAACGATCCTGATATCAACTCTGCTAATTTCCGTATCCGCGATAAGGTGTTGGAAATTCTAAATGGTAATGCGGATTATAGAAAGTTGTTTGGGAAAATATATCCTGAAGTAAAACACGGAGGCGACATCACCTTCATTATGGTTGGTGAAGTAGTGGCTGAATTTGAATTCTCGCTCACGTTTGCGAAAGCGCCTCTCGATAAATACGCGATGGGTAATAAACATGCATTAACAGATGCTGAAAAAAGAGGCGCGATAATATTTTTTACAAAAGGCAAGTGTATCACCTGCCATGCTGTTAGCGGAAATTCCAATCAAATGTTCAGCGATTTTGAGATGCACAATGCCGGTGTACCACAAGTACATCCTGTCTTTGGAGCGGGAACAGGTGATGTTCCTTTCTCTGATACTACTTGTCCTAAATCAGTAACCGGTACACTAGATGTTGGCCGCGAAGAATTTACCGGAGATATAGCAGACAGATATAAATTCAGAAGTTCACCCTTACGCAATCTTAAATCACAGGCAGCGTATTTTCACAATGGCAGTTTTAAGATATTGGAAGAAGCTCTTAGTTTTCATCTGAATCCCGCTGTCAATATAAAGACTTACACTCCTTCTCAGTGCGGGGTGCCACAAGATCTTGAATACAACAGTGCAGATATGGCAGACGTAATGAAAACCCTTGATCCTGTTTTAGAAGACGGAATAAATCTCTCCGAAGATGAAAAGGCAGATCTTCTTGCTTTTCTCACAGAAGGTTTATATGATAAGCGGGCGGCAGATGAAGAACTCAAAAAGCTGATCCCCGAACATGTTCCATCGGGTGTAAAGCTTCCTTATTTTGAATTCGATGAGCTGGGCGCAGAAAAAAATAGTGTTGCGACACTATCGAATGATCCTCCATTTACATTTCAATTGTACCCTAACCCTGTTGAAAGCAAATTGCATATTGAAACTTCCGGGCCCGGACGAATTACCAAAGTGGAAGTCATAGATGCAACCGGAGAAATACTAATTGTTCAAGTTGTCAATTCTTCGTTGCGCGAAACAAGTGTACCCATCGAGAAGCTGCAACCCGGTATGTATTTCATCCGCATCACCAATAAGGAGAATGCAACTATCGTAAAAAAGATTATTAAAATCTAATGTATCAACACCACTTTCCCGGTTTGTTTGAGGTTACTAAGGCACCAAGGGCAAGAAGAACTATTTCACCTTCACATAAAAGTGCGAGATATTGTTTTTCCCTGTAGCGCGATCATCCACTTCAAACCGCGGAATACTTTTGATCAGGTCAATCAGTTTCTTGAATCCATAATTACGCGGATCAAAGTCCGGCCGCTTCTTCAGAATTAAATTGCCGAGCACACCGAGGAATACCCACCCATCTTCATCGGCAACGGCATTGATGCTCTCCTCAATCAGGTTTACGAGCTCGCGATCTCGTGATGCTACAACCTTATTGGTTTTTGCCGCGGGAACTCTTGCTGCAGATTTTCCGGGAAGAACTTCTTCAATCCTCTTTTCCAGAATTTCGATGTAGATAAACTTATCACAAGAGGTGATGAAGGGTGCAGGGGTTTTCTTCTCCCCGATACCAAACACTTTCATACCTGCTTCACGCAAGCGTGTTGCCAATCGGGTGAAATCACTGTCACTTGACACGATGCAAAATCCATCAACACGACCGGTGTAGAGAATATCCATCGCATCAATGATGAGTGCAGAGTCAGAGGAATTTTTTCCCTGAGTATAACTGTATTGCTGAATGGGTGTGATGGCATTTTGGAGGAGCACTGTTTTCCATCCTGTCAATGTTGGCTTGGTCCAGTCGCCATAAATTCTTTTGAAAGTGGGTGTACCGTACTTCGCAATCTCTTCCATCATTCCCTTGATGTTGGAGTAGGGAACGTTATCTGCATCAATTAACACTGCAAGGCGGAGTTCTTTTGCTTGTTCCATAAAATTTTGGTGAAAGGTTTTGCCGATGGAAGAAGGCAAAGTTAAGCAGATTCATACAGCCGCGTATCCGCCAAAATTTTCAGGAAGTCATTCAGCAGTCTTGCTGTACCAAGGATGAATGATAAACAAATAGTGAGTGCGTCATTAGTAGCGCGAACTATTTTCCAATCGAGTTCTTTAGCAATGACATTCATCCTCGCTGCACCTCTAAC
>DASRAJ010000046.1:0-14077 GCA_035638255.1 Chitinophagales bacterium | reverse complement strand
TAATCAAATGTTGCTGGAAACTTCCGTGCGCACCACTGATTACGCACCAATTGGTGGAACATATCATGTGTATCCGGTGCCGTACGGCCCGCTAAGATATGATTACAGGTTTGGACTCGATTCAGTCGAGATGTCAGCACCACGACCCGGGTTGATTATTTTTTCTTCCACCCAGCAGCCAATCACAGGAGGAGTCAGCGATGGCAGTTTGCTCAAGACATACTATAACGGCGGCACGTGTACAAATTATTGTCAGAACAATCCTGATGTTCTGTTTACTATTGGACCGCATCAGGCAATGGACGAATGTGATCAGTCAATTTACAACGTCGTAAACCTGAAGAGGATAACATATCCGTATTCGCAGGGAATTACCTGCACGCAGAATATGGTAGCGTGTGGAAGCAACAGTAAGCTGGATAATGAAGACGAAGAGTCAATGGATGATTTGATGGATGACCTTGATGAAGGTGAAATAATTGTTTATCCGAATCCCGCGTCTGATCAGTTAAGTATTGCAATGGCCGCTACAACTTCCGGCGATTATCAAATTGAAATTGTTGATCTCACCGGGAAAATTATGGAGTCTTCTGTTGTATATTTTGGAGCAGGTACTTCTGTCGTTAAGTTTGACTTAAGCGATTATACTCCCGGTTATTACCTTATCAGTATATCAGGAGCTGATCTTAATATCAGGAAAACGTTTGTGAAACAGTAACCGCGTTTGGGCAATCATTGACTGATCGAGTAAGAGATTTTATAAACCGGTGTTGTACTTTACCAAGTCAGCGCCGGTTTTTAGTTTCTGATAACGATAGAATTCTACCTAACTTTAGACTCTACAACACACCACACCTTGTGAAAAGAACTCTACTCTTATTTGCCATTATACTTTGCAATTATCATCACGCGCGATCGCAAGTCGTGATCAATGAAATTCAATCTGCCAACACAAAAACAGTTGTAGATGAAGACAACGATTACAGCGATTGGCTGGAGTTATACAATGCCGGTGGCGTAGCAGTGAATCTCGGCGGATATGGCTTGAGCGATGATCTTACGCAGCCATTGAAGTGGAAGCTGCCTTCCGTTACACTGCAACCCGGAGAGCGTCTTATCGTTTTCTGTTCCGGAAAAAATCGCAAGCCGATTGTGGATCATTGGGAAACTGCAGTGTACTCTAATGAAATATGGAAGTACATCGTTCCATCAAGCGAACCCGATCCTGCCTGGCGGGGATTGGGATTCAATGATGCAAGCTGGTTGAATGGTGCGGGAGGAATTGGCTACGGTGATGGCGATGACCTGACAACTATTCCAAACGCGCTCTCAGTTTATATGCGCTATCAATTCAACATTGCTGACACTTCAAAAATTTTACAAGCCATTCTGAGTGCTGATTATGATGATGCATTTGTGGCATACATCAACGGAGTTGAAGTTGCGAGAAACGGAATCGGCTCTCCGGGTATTCCTCCTGCCTACAATCAGCACGCTGATATCCTCCATGAAGCAGGTCTTTATTGGGGACTTCCCCCTGAGTCATACACGATTGACAAACAAACCCTCTCACAAATTTTAGTAGAAGGAAATAATGTCCTTGCCATTCAAACTCACAACGAGGACATTTCCTCTTCCGATCTGTCTTCCAACTATTTTTTCTCCGTCGGAATAAATGACAATTCATTCACGTATGGAGTACCACCGGGCTGGTTTCCTCAGGAGCAGGTACAGCTTCATACCAACTTCAAAATTTCTTCTGTGACGGGAGAAACCATTTCACTTGCAGATGCTTCAGGTAGTATTCTCGATCAAAAACAAATCTCATATCTCACGGCTGATCTCTCGCTGCAGCGAAGTACTGATGGCGCAGCAACATGGTGTATTTCTTCTTCGCCCACACCCAATGATGTAAACGCTTCCGCCAATTGTTATGATGGTTACCTGGTGCAGCCCACGTATTCTTTGCAGTCCGGATTTTATAACGGCACACAAACAATCACCATCTTCAACAATAACTTCAACAGCGAAACCCGGTACACGATTGATGGAAGTATTCCCATTGTCACTTCCTCTCTCTATACTTCCCCGGTCACTTTGAATTCCACCACCGTAATCAAAGCGCGTGCGTTTCCAACATCAGGAAATTTTCTTCCGAGCAATACCGCCGTTAATACCTACTTCATTGATGAACCGATGACGACGGCCGTGATTTCTATCAGCACCAATCCATCTTTCCTGTGGGATGTTGATTCGGGAATGTATGTGTTCGGGGATTCTTACTACCCGGCTTTCCCATATTACGGCGCTAACTTCTGGGACCCGTTCGAGTATCCCGGCTATGTAGAATACTTCGACATCAACGGCAACCAGCAATTTGAAACGCCGATGGGATTGCAATTGCAGGGAAACTGGTCGAAAGGATTTCCGCAAAAAAGTTTTCAGTTGCGCATGCACGATTACCTCGGTGGTTCCACGGTCCATTACCAGCTCTTCCCGGATAAGAACATCACTTCATTCGACAACTTCAACCTTCGCAACGGCGGCATTGACTGGAATACCGTTGGCTTTCGCGATGACCTCATGGAGCGCATGTGCCGCTATACGAACCTCGACATTATGGATTCTCATTTCGCAGTGGTCTTCCTCAACGGCTATTACTGGGGCATTTATGAAGTGCGTGAACGCGAGGACGAAGGCTACCTGCAAAACAATCACGGCGTTGATCCTACCAAAGTAGATATCGTTCGCTACGATGGTGATGTGATGGCAGGAACCGCTGATGATTTTTGGGCGATGAATACTTTTATTACTAACAACGACATGGCCGACTCAGCCAATTTTGAAACAGCAAAGAACTGGCTCGATGTCGATAACTATGCTGACTACTTTATTGCTGAAACTTATTACGCCAATACCGACTGGGTTGGAGATTACTCCAATAACATTAAGTACTGGCGCGTGAACGATCCTCCGGGAAAGTGGAGATACATTCTGTGGGATACCGATGGCGGTCTCGGGCTTTTTAGTTGGGCCGGCTACGACCTTCTCTACACAGTTCTTCATCCATCCAATTACAATGAGCATTGCCTGCAGTTTGCAAGCATGCTAAACAATCCGGGCTATAAAAAGTATTTCATCAACCGCTATGCTGACTTGATGAACACCATTTTTACACCCGCTTCTCTTACAAACACCGCTTGGGAAATGCGCGATTCCATCAACGCAGAGTTGCCGCGACACTTAGATCGCTGGGGCGAGTTGAATCCTGATTGGTATGGCTGGGGAACTTCAGTGGACATGACAAGCTATGGTGAGAACTTCAACCACATGATCGCGTTCATCAACAATCGGCCCGGCTATCAGCGCGATTTTGTACAGTCGGATTTTTCTTTGCAGGGTCAGAACAACATCACACTCCAAACTTCACCTGTGGGTGCAGGATTGATTAAGATCAGTACCATCATCCCGGACGTATTGCCGTGGACGGGAGTTTATTTTTACGGAAACCCGGTGAAGGTGACAGCGATTCCGAATGCGGGTTTTACGTTTGATCATTGGAACCCGAATAGCATTATTCCTCTTACCTACGAACAAGCGATTGAGTTTGATCCTTCATCAAGCACCACTTTCACAGCAGTATTCACCGGCACGGCAGAGAACACACAACTTGATGTAAGTGAGATCATGTACAATCCTGACTCCACTATGGGCGGCGGTGATTGGTTTGAGCTGCATAACTATGGAAGCACTGCGCTTGATGTTTCAGATTGGAAAGTGAAAGACAGCGAGTGGTATCATGAATTCAAAATTCCGACGGGCACGGTGATTCCGGCAGATGATTATTTGGTTCTTGCCGATGATATCAATTCTTTTCAGCAGGCGTATCCGGATGTCGTGAATGTTATTGGCTCGATGAATTTTGGACTGAACAACAACAGTGATGTGATTGAATTATATGATGCAAAGAACCAGTTGTATTCGTCACTTACCTATCATGATACTTTGCCATGGAGAAAATGCGCTGACGGCTGGGGAAGAAGTTTAGAACTCGCCGCCAACGGTGCCGATGAAAATGATCCCGCAAGCTGGTTTGACGGATGCACAGGAGGTTCACCCGGAATTTCTTATTCGCCATGTCCGCAGCAAATTGTTTTCGGCGAAATAAATTATCACCCCGATCTTAACTTCGATTCGGGTGACTGGATCGAGTTATATAACTATGGATCATCACCGATAGATATTTCAAATTGGAAATTTTGCGATGATCATTTCGGCGATGCATTTTCAATTCCCTCCGGAACTGTGCTTGGCCCTGATGAGCGGTTGGTATTGTACAATGATCTCACGAAATTTTCTTCGCTCTTTCCAAATGTTACAAACATGAATGGTCCCTTTGCTTTCGGATTGGATGCACATGGTGAGCCGCTGCGCTTGTTTGATGAGAATGGAAAATTGTACAACTCGATTGTGTATGATGATCATGCACCCTGGACACCCGATGCCGACGGAGGCGGATACACCTTAGAGCTTTCTGATCCGCTCGGACCTCTCTGCGACGGAAACAACTATTTCGCCGGATGCTACGGCGGTTCTCCGGGACTTCCATATACGCCTTGCAATGTTGTGGTGAACGACGTTAAAGATTTCTCCTGTTCGGTATATCCGAATCCTTCTGCGGAATTTTTTATGGTAGAAATTCATGGAGCACCAGCAGAAGTTTTATTTGAGTTGCATGATGTTTCAGGAAAAAAAGTTTTGGAACGGCGATTGAAAAATGAAGCGATGAAGATTGATGTTCATGAGTTACCGAAAGGGATTTATTGGTATTACGTTATAGGTGATAAAGAAATATTGAAGCGGGGAAAATTGATTGCACAGTGATCCTTGTGTTTTGAAACTATAGTCCATGCTTCGCGACGAACCCTTCAAAAAAATTACCAGGATTTTTTGGCTCCTTTCAATTTTTTATTTCCTGTCTCTCCACAGTTGTGCAACCAAGCCGCCAACTGAGAAAGGCCATTTTAAGGAGCCGGACTTAGTAGAATTAATCAAGCTGGATTCAACTTTTAAATTGGATATAAGATATGCCACGAGTAACAACTTTGCAGGAAGACCCGTCTATTCGGAAGCACGGGCGTTTCTGCAACGTCCCGCAGCAGAAGCATTGGTACAAGTAAACAGCGATTTACGGTTGCTTGGTTTTGGGTTGGTAATTTTCGATGGCTATCGTCCGTGGAGTGTTACTAAAATATTCTGGGACATCACACCAAAAGAGAACAGAGAATTTGTAGCTAACCCGAGACGTGGCTCACGCCATAACAGGGGATGTGCAATAGATGTAACCTTATATGAAATCGCTACAGGAAAAGAAGTCAGCATGACAGGGGAATATGATGAGCACAGCGAGCGTTCTCATCCTGATTATAGCGGAGGTACGGAAGAACAACGCAAGATGAGAGACCTGCTGCGGAGTAAAATGGAAGCCAATGGTTTCACGATTTATGAAAATGAATGGTGGCATTTTGATTTTAATGATTGGAAGTCATACCGTATTCTGGATATTCCGTTTTCGGAAATAAAGTGATTCGCTTAAGCACCCTATAAGATATCTGTAACCCGATCCTCATCCACGCATTGCGTTTCACTATTTGTCAACTCGCTCACTCACTCATTCACCATTCACCATCAGCAATCATTCCTGCAACCATCTTATCAATCGGAAACGTCATCACTTCTTCCGAAAAATTTTTCATCGCAACCCATCTGAAAGATTGAGCACCTTCAACTCCTTCAGCAAAATCAAACGGCACGTCAGAAATTTTTACGTGGGCTTCATTCAACGCTTTCACCAAAAAATAAATGCTGATCACTTGTTGCTCCGGATTGAAAGCTGATATCTGTAAGAAGTCAGTAGTATAGAAATGTTCGATGATCTCAATGGTTTGCCCCAGTTCTTCTTTCCATTCACGAAGAAGACAATCCCGAATTCCTTCTCCCAATTCCAAACCACCTCCCGGAAATTTCGAGAAGCGTTTTCCATTTTCAAATTCATCAGTGATTAAAATTCCTTTCTCTTTATCCATTAAAATTCCATACACGCGGATTGTGAATGAAGTTGGAAGGTGCATGTGGGAAAAGTAGTGAAAGATATTTTTGAATTGCTAAATTGATAAATGGTCCCGATTAATCGGGACCATCCTCAACAATTGCAACCATTCTGATTATGAATCCATCTACTCAAAAAGCAGAAAGGACACCTTCAGACCAACCTGCTGATAACTTTCTTTTCTGAGTCAACCAACTCAAATTTTTTCTTTAAAATTGTTTCACAAAAAAACTCTCCGCTTATGAAGCAACTAATCCGCATGCTCACCATCACGCTGCTTCTGGTGCCTGCACTCATGAGTGCCGCATTAGCACAGTTTGATGTTTCAGGAACCGTCAAGAGCGACAAAGGTGAACCTTTGATCGGTGTGACGGTGGCCGTGAAAAACACAAACACAGGTTCCACAACGGATATGGATGGTAAGTACATCATTCATGTCTTTTCTTCCTCCGGAACGCTCATATTCTCTTATGTAGGATATAGCACCGTCGAGAAGCCGGTTACTTCCGCCGGTGCCGTGGATGTCACCTTGACTGAAACCACTTCAAATCTTGAAGAAGTCATTGTATCAGGATTGGCTACTACTGTAAAACGAACGAATGCTGCCAATGCAGTAGCACAGATTAGTGCCAAAGAGCTTACGGGCATAACAACGCAATCAACTTTTGATGGTGCGCTCCAGGGAAAATTTCCGGGAGTACAAATCACAAGTAACACGGGAGCACCGGGTGGAGGCATCAACATCAGGATGCGCGGCCTTACTTCAATTGGCTCACCGGCACAGCCACTGTTTATTATTGATGGTGTGTACATTGACAACTCCTCCATATCCGCAGGGCTTAATGTGGTCTCCAATGCTGCTGCGGGAGGCAATACTGCCGTATTTGATCAGGACAATCCATCAAACCGTATTGCAGATTTGGATCCCGGAGATTTTCAATCGGTAGAAATTCTGAAAGGAGCATCGGCAGCTGCTATTTATGGGGCCCGTGCTTCGGGAGGCGTTGTAATCATTAACACGAAGCGTGGAAAAGAAAATCCCGGCGGACCACAAATATCTTTTTCACAATCCCTGGGATGGCAGCAAATACTTAATCCCCTCGGCGTGCGTCAATGGGATGAAACCAAGATTCACGACTTTTATTTTCAGCCTTCTGACACCACCCCTGAAGCAATTGCAGACGCAGAAGCTGCAGCACAAGCACAAATTGATCTCTTCCATACCGCACAGCAAAACGGTACTCTTCATGACTATGAGGATGAGTTGTTTGGAAACCACGGTATAATTTCTGACTCACGCCTTTCTGTTTCCAGCGGAAATGAAAAGACAGGAATTTTTGCCAGCGGATTTCATCGTGATGAAGAAGGCATCGTGGAAAATACCGGCTACACTAAAACAGGATTGAGACTGAACGTAGATCATGTGGTTTCAAAAATGCTTGAAGTGAATCTGTCATCCAATTATCTCAAGACAAGTGCTGATCGTGGATTCTTCAATAACGATAACACCGGAACTACGATGAGCATTGCACTATCGTCAACACCGCCCTGGGCACAGCTCGATCAGTTGCCTGATGGTTCATACCCGAGTGCTGCGCCCTATGCAGCTTCTAACTTTTTACAGACCGGGGCACTCATCACCAACAATGAAGCAGTAGACCGTTTTATTGTAGGCGGAACTGTAACAGCAAAAATCATTAACACTGCAAATAATTCTTTGAAGCTTATTCTTCAGGGAGGATTGGATGATTATACGCTCCATACTACCGCCATCTTCCCGAAAGAACTTCAGTTTGAGAGTAATGGGCATGGAACCAATGGCGCTTCGATACAGGGAACAACAGGAAGCTTCAACAACAATGAAAGCGCATTCTTAGTACATACTTATTATGCTTCAAAACTCACCTTCAGGACTCAGTTTGGTTTAACACGTGAAAGCTTCAAGCGCAACTCGATTATCGTTACGGCGACTCAGTTGATTGGATCGCAAACAAATATTAACCAGGCCGGATCAGTAGCAACATATCAAAATCGTACGAATCAATTAGACTTGGGAGGATTTGGGCAGGAAGAAGTGAACTGGAATGACCAGGTTATTGTCACGCTTGGTTTACGTGCTGATAAATCATCTAACGATGCTGATCCCAATGAACTCTTCTATTATCCGAAAGCATCGCTGGCAATTAATATTGCAAAGTTTGATTTCTGGAAGGTTGAAAAAGTAAACACACTCAAGCTGCGTGCTGCTTATGGTGAGTCAAGTAACTTTCCGCCGACAGGAGCTCTCTTCACTAATTTAGGAAGCAATATAATTGACGGACTTGCGGGTTCTCTCGTCAATGTTCGTCGCGGAAACCCAGATATAAATCCGGAACGTCAAAAAGAATTTGAGGTTGGAGCTGATCTCGGAATTATACAGGACCGTGTAACGCTTGAAGCAACGTTCTATACAAAAGACGTGAAAGACCTGATCTTCCTTGCACAATTACCTCCATCCACAGGCTTCACAAGTGAGCTGATAAATGGTGGATCACTAAGAAATCGCGGAGTTGAAATAGGGTTGAACGCTGATGTTGTGAAGGCCGGTGATTTTGAATGGTTCAGTTCTATTCAATGGTGGAAAAACAGATCAGAAATTACAGAACTCAAAGTACCGGCATTTATCATTGGATCGTTCGGCGCAACACTTGGCACTTTCTATATTGACACGAACCAGAGTGCTACACAAATTGTGGGTATTGGCTACGATAGCTTGAAAGAGGCCGGTCAACCTTACCAGGTATTCGGTGATGTAGAACCTGATTTTCAAATGTCGTTTTATGAAGAGTTTAGATATAAAGGATGGGAACTTGATTTTCTTATTCACTGGAAAAAGGGAGGCGAGAATGTAAATCTCACAGCCCTTCTCACCGATCTCGGAGGAACTTCGCATGATTATGATGAGATTGACCTGGATCCATCAGGCCAACTTGGAAACGCTCCCTATCGCATTTCTCAATTGGGTGTATCAGCAGCGCCTTTTGTCGAGAGCTCCGCTTATGTGAGAGTTCGTGAAGTTGGCTTGTATTATAATTTCGATGAAAAGAAATTAGCCGGCTCTACACACAACGCTTTGAAAGGAGCACGCATTGGAGTTGCTGCGCGTAATCCTCTCAACTGGTTTAAGTACAATAGTTACGATCCCGAAGTATCCAACTTTGTGAATAACGGGTTGTCAACCGGTGTCGAGGTAAATCCTTTTCCGTCGGCAAAACAATTCTATGCAACTGTAACGCTTAATTTTTAAACCACTAAAAAATTCTAATCATGAAAAATAAATGGATCAAATTAACGACTGCAGGATTCGGGATCTTCGCCTTCATACTTGCGGGATCATCATCGTGCAACATTGATAAGCAAACAGATCTCAACTTCCCCAGTGTTGATGGAATTGAAACGAATGCTTCTATCAGCGAGCTGAACAATGTAATTACCGGAATGCTGGCCGGCATGCGTAATTCCTTCGATACTTATAATGATGATGTCTCCATTATTGGGCGGGATTATTATCGCTTCACCAGCGCAGACCCCCGATTCGTGCAGGACCTTCCGGGCACCCAGGAATCTACCATTGACAACAACACCTTCTATACTGTAAATCCATGGACAAATTTTTATAGGGTGATTCGCAATGGATGGGTGGTAAGGCATGCTATTGCAAACACTTCAGCACCACTCACCGATGAACAAAAGAATGGATATCTCGGGGTTGCAAAAACTATCCAGGCATTGGAGTTTATTTATATCTCCAACATGACTTATGACAATGGAATTCGCTTTGAAGTTGAAGACCCTGATAACCTTGGACCACTTACCACATCATGGCAGGAAAGCTTATCGGATATTGCGGGCCTGCTTGATGAGGCAAATAATGACCTGATGAATGCCGGCGATGAATTCGTTTTGCAACTCAGCAGTGGATTTGCCGGCTTCGACACTCCTGCATCATTCGCAACATTTAATCGTGCGCTGAAAGCAAGAATAGACCTTTACCGGACAAATTATTCGGATGCACTGGCCGATTTGAACACTTCATTTTATAATTTGAATGGTGATCTCAATACCGGATGTTACATTGCTTACTCCACCGGCAGTGGTGATTTTGCAAACAACCTGTTTGTTCCATTACCCAACACACCTGCTGATGCGAGGGTAGCTCAAAACCTATGGGTTCAGCAGGCAGACACCGATGATTTGCGTTTATCGAAAGTGGTGTTTGATTCGGCGACAATAGTTCAGGGAGAACTTTCATCCAATTATGCCGTGAATATCTGGACTTCTCAAAATGCTCCGGTCTCTATCATTCGCAATGAAGAGTTGCTATTGATTGCTGCCGAAGCATACAATGAAACAGCAAATTCCGCAAGTGCTGTAGAATGCATCAACAAGATTCGTGAAGCGGCAGGATTAACCGACTATGCAGGTCCAACGGATGTTGCGAGCCTGAGAGATGAAATTGTAACGCAGCGCCGCTATTCGCTCTTTGGCGAAGGACATCGCTGGGTTGATATGCGCCGCTTAAATCGTCTCGATCAAATCCAAACAGACAATCCTGATGAAGATGTATGGCTTGAATTTCCAATTCCAGCAAGCGAGCCGCAATAGTTTTTGCTTTCATCTTTCATAATGAAAAGAAAAAGGGGCTTCGAGTCCCTTTTTCTTTTGGTGTACCCATGAAAATATTTTTCATGAAACCTTTAGTCGAAGAATATCCCTCCTTGCTCAAAATTAATTTTGTAATGTGGGTTGGAATTTTACCTTTGGCAATCCTGATTCACTCACGAAAAAATTTCTGTCATGAAACATCATTACACACATTCGCGATTTCTGAAAATTTTTGCTACACTTTCACTTATCGTGATTGGAGCAACAGCTAATGCCACCACACACCATATCACTGCATCAGATTTTGTATTCACACCCAATAGTGTTACAGCCTCTCTTGGCGACACCATACAATGGGATTGGATAACAGGAAGTCACACCACCACATCCCTTACTATACCGGGGGGAGCCACACCCTGGGATCATCCTTTAAATTCCCAGGATGGCAACGGTTCATTCATTTATGTTCCTTCGGTTAACGGTACTTACAATTACGAATGCAGTATTCATGTCGGTCTTGGCATGACCGGATCATTTTCTGTAGGCTGTTCGCCGCCTACTGCTGAAGAAGCTGCAATTACTGCCAGCGGACCGACGACATATTGCAAGGGAAGTGCTCCTGTGCTCACGGTTGCTACCCCGGGATTAACATATCAGTGGAAGAAGGGGAACACCGTTCAATCGGGCGCTACCCTGCAAAGCTTTACACCTAAAAATTCCGGCAGTTACAAATGCAATGTCAGCAACAGTTGCGGAACCACTACGTCCAATACGATTTCCGTTACTCAAAATCCGCTTCCTACATCTTCCGTTTCCCAGTCGCCATGCAGCGGCGGGGCGGTATTGCTGACCTGTACTTTTACTCCATCGAGCGGAGTAACTCTTCAGTGGAGAAAAGGAACCACGGATATAAGCGGCGCTACCAATTCAACATACAGCGCTACCTCAAAGGGAACCTACAAATGCCTCGCAACTATCACTGCAACCGGTTGCACCAAACTTTCAGGCGGATCGAAGGTGACCATCACGTGCAGGTCGGGTGAAGTGGTGAATGATAACGAGGTGATTGTTTATCCCAACCCCACAGCAGATTACTTTAACATCAGCACTTCACTTGATGCTAAAAGTGTGATTTACATTTATGATCTCACAGGGCGACTCGTAGAAAGTCATGAAGTAAGTGGAAGCGAAATGAAAGTAGGCGCAGCACTTTCGAACGGAGTTTACTTCTTAAAGATTGCAACAAATAATCAAGCGCTGCAGGTGATTAAGCTGGTGAAGAATCTTTGAAAATATTTTTCTTAAGAATTTTTTTGCAGGGACATCCATTCGGTGTCCCTGCGCATTTCTATTGGTTCAACTTCATTTGAATTGAAAAATTTCCCCTGAGTTCGGAAGGAAGTTAAGTTATATTTACATGGTTCCCTTTCATGTTGCAGAATGAGGGCAAATTATAGTTTACTAAAAAGAAATTTCTCCGATGAGAAACACATCAACACATATTACTCTCGCATTCCCGCGTGCTGAAACATCAACATTAACTCACCGACAATTGAAGCTGAGATGGTTCACGATTATTGTTTGTGCTCTGATGATGATCGTCGTCTCTGTAAAAGCCCAAACCCATACTATGGCTGGCGGAAATTTCGCCCTGATAGGTTCAATTACCTATTATGACCCGGGTGGAGTAGGAGGAGGATCTTGCCCAAGCGCTGTTTCAGGAAACTACGCAAACAATCTGGACATTACAGAAACTATCAACGCAAATGCGGGACAAAGAATAGTCGTTACCTGGTCAGGTGGGCTTTTTGGACTTTCTACAGGCGACTTCTTATATGTCTATGACGGACCATCAACAGCATCTCCGGTTTTGGCAACTTATACAAATACAACGAACCCAATACCTGCAGTAATTGGGTCCACCAGCACCAATAGCATAACATTTCGTTTTGTCTCCGATGCGACCAATACCTGTAAAGGATGGCAAGCGACAGTTGCAGCCTATTACTTTATGCAACCCGGAGGCTTTAGTTTTTCTTGTCCGGGAACATATACGTTCTTAGATCCACAACAGCCAAATTCTGGTGGCCCCGGAGGAGATGCCACATGTGTGGCAGCGGGCAATACAAAAAACTATCAGGATAATATAAGCATGATAGAGTCTTTTTCCACCAGTAACGGACAGTGTATCTCTATCACTCCGTTTCCAGGTGCCTTTGGCATTTGCTCCCTTGATACATTAAAAGTATTTGATGGACCTTCTATCCTCTCACCAATTGCGAATGGAGGTACAGCGGTGTATACCAATACCTGGGCTGATCCCCCTACATTTTCGACACTTGGCAGTACCGCAACCTTTCAATTTTTTGCCGACAATAGCAATCACACGAAGGGTTGGCAGATAAATTTAGCTTGTGTAAATTGCCCTGCTGCTTCAATTAATAATGATTGTGCTAATGCTATTGTGTTATCTCCCGGAGCTTCTTGTAACCCCCTTGCGAGCTCAGTTAGCGTAAGCAACAGTAATGCAAATCCCTTTTTAGCTCCAACATGCACCGGCGCTAACACTGCCAATGATGATGTCTGGTATAGGTTTACTTGCAGTAATGCTATTTCACAGATCACTGTTGCAGCCACGGATGGCTCAATGGATCCGGTAGTCCAATTGTTTAGCGGAACATGTGGTGCATTCACATCTTTGTATTGTGTGAATGCCACGGGAGCCGGGGGAACTGAAACAATTAATGCTACAGGTCTAACGGTAGGTACTGTTTACTATGTGAGAGTTTACGATGTGGGGACTACCAACGTCAATCACACTTTCAATGTTTGTGTCGCCGGACAATCTTCGACAGATTGTGAAGGTGCAATCCAAGTGTGCAATACAAACATGCTTACTCACACTGCGCTAGGTTATCCTGATTTTGGTTCGCAGGAATACAACAGCCAGTATTGGGGATGTGACGTGTCTGGTGAAATTCGTTCTGCCTGGTACTACTTTCAAATTGCAACATCAGGGACATTTGGGTTCACCGTTAGTGCCCTTTCAGGTTCATCATACATGGATAATGATTTTGTATTATGGGGGCCGATGTCGGGATTGAACTGCCCAATGAATACGACTCCATTGCGATGTTCACGTGCTATTGCTTATTCTTCCAATTCGTATGGCCTGCCTCCGTATTCTACAGGATTAGAAACAGGTGCAGGAGATTTTACGGAAGGTGGTAGTGGAGATGCATTCGTTGAAACAGTCAACGCTGTTGCAGGGGAATGGTACGTTCTAATGGTAAATATTTACACAGGACCATCTTCATACAATAT
>DASRAJ010000045.1:0-50727 GCA_035638255.1 Chitinophagales bacterium | reverse complement strand
ATGCCCGGAATAAAATCAAATACACCATCGGGCTGCGGATCCTGGTTGTTATTCAGGCGATCCAATCCCAATACACTGATGAGTGGTGTGCCATTCAAATTATCAGCAGGAATGTAGCGCTTCTCTCCACCGCCCGGATCGAGGTAATAAATGTCGAGAAAGAAATCTTCAGGATTAACCTGGAAAGCATTCAGTGAATACACATTTTTCATTTCCAAATTCCACATCGGCAGCTTCGGTCGTGTTGAAGTACTCTTCAGCATTTTAAGAAACAAAACTTTGGCTGTGTCAGCACTGGGCGGAACATCTTCAGCAAATTCACCCACCTGGTATAACTGTCCGTTTACCGTGTATTGATATGCTACTGCAAGCACATCATCAGGCTGCAGCTGCGAGTTGAGCATCACATAGCCAAGCCGTGCATCAAAGGTGTATTCATTCGGTGCTAATTTTCTCGCATACGTTTTTTCAAAATCCTGAACGGGAATGAAGCCAAAGGAATTAAGTGTTTGCAGTGTGTTGTCAAGATTGCGAGTCTGAGGAATCACAACTGTAAGCGTATGATAGAGATCATTTGAATTCAAATCAGGACCTCCTGTTAACTGAGCATAACCATAGGGTAGCACATTAGCAGGACTGATGCCATTAATCAGCGCAGTATCATAAGGATGTATTTCTCCCAAATCCTGGAATGCAACAATGTCGCGCACGTTTGTGGTCGCACCGGTTTTATTTGTCACCCACACTTCAAGCTTGGTAATATTTACCTGTGAATTGATGATGGGAATTGTGGAAAGCGCATGGTTATAATTATTCAGGAAGTATTGAGCCAGGTAGTAGTTGCGGTTCTCATCATACTGATCGCAGGTGATGCGGAATGTTTGCTGCTGTGCCCCGCCCTGCACCGTTAAGTTTTGTGTTTGTGACTGCTGCTGCGAAATCACGCTTGTAACTGTGAGCCGCCCGAACTGCAATTGAGTTTTCAACCCGAACAAACTTTGGCTGCCCGTGATCAATGATCCCTTCAGCGGAAGCGTAATATTTCCAGCTTCAATCTTTTTGATGATCTCATCCTGGTAACCCGTGTATTCGAGCTTTACCTGGTTTTCAAAATTGAAATTCGACTGTGTGTTGTAGTTGACATTCATCTTCAGCTTGTCGCCGATCTTCGCGAGCACGTTCATCTGAATGTTCATGTCGAAGTTGAATCCACCTTGTCGGCGTTGCCGTTTGGTTAGTGTGGGGTTGAGAATGTTCTGGTAATTTCCACCGAAGGTGAGATCAATATTTCCCTGCGGACGAATGTCCACTTTCGTTCCCCCGAAGATTCTGTCGAAGAGCCGGTTGTTGACATTCACATCCGGAATGATGCTCTTTTGCGAAAGCACTTCTGCTGCATTGCTGCGCTGCTGCCAGTACTGGTTCTCCTGAGTTTTGTATTGGTAATCCAGAAAATCCTGGAATGACATGTACGTGGGATCGCGAAAGAACTGATCGCCTATTGTTTCATTGATGATGTACTGCTGCGATTGCGGATCGTAATCAATAGTTTGATTGACGTTGGAAGGATCATGAAGATCAAACGAGTTATCATTCGGCGTAGTGAGAAAATCCGTCAGGCGATCATAAATGGGATAATGAAGATTGACTGCATTTGGGTTCTCAGGGGGTGTATCAGTCGGCAGAACAAAATTATTTTCAGATGTCACACTGAGATTGTCGGCCTGTCCCGCCTCTCCGGGGAAGGATTCTTCTGACGGTGCTTCATTTTTCTCCTGATGAGAAGAAGGATGCATGAATGAATTCCAACGCCCGTTCATACCCACTGCTGACAGCAGGGTGAACGAGACAAACGTTGCGATAACGAGGAAGGTGATATTGACTTTCAAATTCAAAACCGAAATATTTTTTTTAGTCAGCGACGGATATTATACTAAAGAATCCAAACAAACGCAACACATGTTTTCTTATTGCATCATGTTGTGCAGTCTGTTTCATGAGTAAAAATCCTTCGCTGGCAAGTTGTTAAAATTTTTTTGTTCTCGTCATTGCGAGATTGCGCAGGAAAATTGCGAAGGTTTCGGCATGTTCCGATTTTTCGGAAAGCAATCTGTCCGGATTTAATTGTAATTCCGAATGGATTGCTTCGTCGCCCTCTCTCACATGTCAAACCCATGCTCCTCGCAATGACGAAGTATTTTTGATTTTTCTTTTTTCCTTTTTCCATTTTCACATTGCCTTCAGCGCTTGCTTTATCAATTCTTCTGCCGTCCAGTTACTTTTAGACGGAGCCACACGGTTCACTCCATTCTCCGCTTGCGAACGCGTGAAGCCAAGCATCACTAATGCACTGATTGCTTCCTCACGCGCATTACTTCCGGCAGGAAGAGAAGTTGAACTCACCGTCATTCCTCTCCCAACTTTATCTTTCAGTTCCAGAATAATTCGCTTTGCTGTTTTTGGTCCGATCCCCTTAATGCTTTCAAGCAACCTCACATTCTCACCGAGAATCGCACGCTGAATTTCTTCTGCTGATGATGAAGAGAGAATCATTCGAACCGTAGCGACACCCACTCCCGAAACACTGAGCAACATTAGAAAAATTTCACGCTCCGCTTCCTCGTAAAATCCAAAAAGCTGCAGCGACATCGGTCCCTGCAGGCTTCCACCTATATGAAGATATGTATGCAGCTTACAAGACGATTGTTGTTGAATTTTTGAAAACGTATTCAGTGAAACATTCACCATGTAACCAAGTCCGCCGCTCTCCACAATCACGTGAGTGGGAGATTTGTGAGTGATATTTCCCTGGATGTATGCGAGCACGGTAAATTGTTTATTGGTTTATCGGGGAATTAGGTTATTCGTTTTTCAGAAATCTTATTCAATTTTTTTTGCCAACTGCTATCTTTTTTTATTGCCAACTCCCACTGCCAACTGCTTACTTATTTGTCGTGTTACGTGAATCGTGTATCGTTTTTTTGCCTACTGCCTATTGTCTAATGCCTACTGTTTCGATTGCGCATCCACCACCGCTATCGTCACCATATTAATGATCTCCCGCACCGAGCTTCCAAGTTGCAAAATGTGAACGGGCTTCTTCAATCCTAACAGCACCGGGCCAATTGCTTCTGCTGCGCCAAGCGATTGCATGAGCTTGTATGCGATGTTTCCTGCTGAGAGATTCGGGAAGATGAGTGTGTTCGCTCCGCCATTGATCAATTCGCAAAATGGATAATTGTCTTTCAATAAATCGGTGTCAAATGCAAAGTTCGCTTGCATTTCTCCATCCACGATCATGCCGGGGTATTTTTCTTTGAGAATACGAACGGCATTTGCCACGGTATCCGGCTCCTGTCCTCTCGTTGATCCGAAGTTAGAGTATGAAAGCATTGCGATGCGCGGCTGAATGTTTAAGAACTGGACAGCTCTTGCAGTGAGCGCCGTAATCTCAACCAGCTCTTCGGCAGTAGGGCTTACGTTCACCGTGCAATCAGCAAAGAAGAGCGGACCTTTTTTCGTGAGCAGAATGTACATGCCTGCAACTTTCTGTGTTCCTTCTTCAGTGCCGATAATCTGCAATGATGGCCGAATTGTTTGCGCGTAGTTTCTTGTTAATCCTGAGATCAGCGCATCAGCTTCCCCGCTCAGCACCATCATCGCTCCGAAATAATTTCGCTCACGCATCAGCTTCTTCGATTCGTATAGCGTCAATCCTTTGCGCTTTCGTTTTTCATAGAGCCATTCGCCGTACTGGTCTCTTACATGCTCCATTTTTTCTGAGTTGGGGTTGATGATGGGGACATCATTCAGCTCCAGATTATTTTCTTTGATGATGTTCCTGATCTTCGATTCTGAACCGAGCAAAATAGGTTTCGCGATCCCTTCTTCCTTCACCACTTGTGCGGCTTTCAGAATCTTAAAATTGTCTGCTTCGGCAAATACCACGCGCTTGGGATCGCGGCGCGCTTTATTCATCAGCACGCGCACGATCGCTTCATCTCTCCCCAGCCGTTTTGAGAGATCATTCACGTAAGCATCCCAATCCGGAATGTTTGAGCGCGCAACACCGGAATCAATGGCGGCTCGCGCAACGGCAGGGGCAACGGTAGTCAGCAATCGCGGATCAATGAGTTTAGGAATGATGTATTCTTTTCCGTACGTCATGTTCTTCTCTCCGAATGCTAAGTTGACGATGTCGGGCACAGGTTTCTTGGCAAGATCGGCGAGTGCAAGAGCCGCGGCGAGTTTCATCGCTTCATTAATTTCTGTTGCGCGTACATCGAGGGCACCGCGGAAGATGAATGGAAAGCCGAGTGCATTGTTCACCTGGTTTGGATAGTCACTTCTTCCTGTTGCAATAATGGCATCAGGTCGCGCATCACGCGCATCATCATACGGAATTTCAGGATCGGGATTAGCCAGCGCGAAGATGATCGGATTGGGTGCCATGGGCTTGAGCATTTTTTTCGAAACCACATTTTTTTTGGACAAGCCAAGAAAAACATCGGCGTCAACGAGTGCGTCAGCCAGTGTTTTCAAATCACGGTTGGTGGCAAATGGTTTTTTGTGCTGATCAAGTTCCTTGCGATCACTCCGGATTACACCGCCGCGATCAATCATCACAATATTCTCTGTCTTCACACCTAACTGAATGTACAGTTGTGCGCATGAAAGCGCTGAAGCACCGGCACCGGAAACAACGACTTTGACTTCGTCAATTTTTTTCCCCTGGAGTTCGAGTGCATTCAACAGCGCCGCGCCGGTAATGATCGCCGTTCCATGCTGATCATCGTGCATCACCGGAATGGCAAGCGCTTTCTTCAATTGCTTTTCGATCTCGAAGCAATCGGGCGCTTTTATGTCTTCGAGGTTGATGCCGCCGAATGTTGGCTCGAGCGCTTTCACTGCACTCACAAACTCATCAATCGTTTTTGCATTCAGCTCGATGTCGAATACATCAATGTCCGCGAAAATTTTGAAGAGAATTCCTTTGCCTTCCATCACGGGCTTGGCGGCTTCAGGACCTATATCGCCGAGGCCGAGCACGGCAGTTCCATTGGAGATGACGCCGACTAAATTTCCTTTGGCGGTGTAGTTGTAAACCTTCTCCTTGTTCTCTGCAATTTCCAAACAGGGCTCAGCCACGCCGGGCGAATATGCGAGCGCAAGGTCACGCTGCGTCTTGGTCTCCTTGGTGGGAACCACTTCAATTTTTCCGGGACGCCCCTTGCTGTGGTAGTTCAGGGCATCCTCTTTACTGATCTTTACTGCCATGTTTTTTTACGATTCACGATACACGTAACACGATACACGATCTCAAACTGAGTCGTATTACGTGTATCGTATATCGTATTCCTTCAGTGTAGATGCTCAAGCGATAGGCAGAAAATTTTTTTGGGGGTGACGAAGATAGGATGTTGGTGGGAAATTATTGATTAATCGTCATTGCGAAGAAAAGAGTGTGAGGTTTGGCGTGACTTTCTGAAACAATCTCCACGAACTTTTGACCGTCTCAATCCTTTTCCGACTTGATAAGTTTAACCCTGGAAGAATATTTTATCTTTATCTGAATATTCTTCACTGAATATTTTCTCTATGAAAAAGCTTACACTCCTGCTTCTCAGTTTTTGTTCAACACAATTTCTCTTTGGGCAAAATGCGCCGGGGATTGAGTGGGAGAAATCTTTAGGAGGAAGCAATCAAGACGAAGCATGGTCAGTTCAGGAATTTAATGACGGGAATTTTCTGATTGTGGGATCAGGCGGATCGAATGACGGTGATATTTGGGGCGAACATGGAGGAGGCGATTATTGGGTCGTTAGACTAAATTCAAATGGGGATACCGTATGGACCAGATGTTTTGGGGGAAGTGGATTTGAACAAGAGTGTAAAGGTCAAGTAACCAATGATGGTGGCTGCGTCCTTGTTGGTCTTTCACTGTCCAATGATGGTGATGTTTCCGGTAATCATGGAAGCTACGATTGCTGGGTGATTAAACTGAGTTCAGATGGAAATTTAGAATGGCAGAAATGTTTGGGAGGCAATGAAGATGATTACGGGCGGTCAATCGTCCAAACTTCAGATAGTGGTTATATCGTGGCAAGCGGAGCAGCTTCGGATGATGGAGATGTGTCAGGCAATCACGGAGATTTTGATTATTGGATTGTAAAGCTAAATTCAAACGGTGATACTCTATGGGCAAGATGCTACGGTGGTAGCGGATTCGACGAACCTTACTCAATCTCGCAAACAGCCGATAATGGTTTCATTGTTGCTGGTAGAACAACATCGAATGACGGTGACGTTTGGGGTTTCCATGGATACTTTGATTATTGGATAGTTAAACTGAATTCAGACGGCGATACAGTTTGGACTAAATGTTTAGGAGGAAGTGAGGCAGATGAAGCATTTGATATAATACAAACCAGCGACGGAGGATTTGTTGTATGCGGCGTTTCGCCTTCATCTGATGGCGACGTATACGGCAATCATGGTCAAGCCGATTATTGGCTTGTGAAACTAAATTCCAATGGTGATACTGTTTGGACAAGATGTTATGGCGGCAGCGGATACGATCAGGCAAATTCTGTTCAACAAACTTCCGACGGCGGATTCATTTTAGCAGGGTGGACTACATCAAACGATTTCGATGTCTCAGGTTTCCATGGCTACGATGATTACTGGATTGTGAAGTGTGATTCTGCAGGGTCTATTGAATGGTCAAAATGTTTAGGAGGCTCATCTGGTGACTTAGCCGCTGCCATCAGGCAAACAAATGACGGGGGCTACGTCATCGCAGGTAAATCGCTTTCAAATGACATAGATGTTACAGGGAATCATGGAGAGCTTGATTATTGGATCGTAAAATTATCTGCTGAAGCAACAGGAATTAAAACTCCCGCTTCAAGTTTATCCTTCTACATATCTCCCAATCCAACACAAGGGAATTTCGAAATCACATTTCCAACTTTACTTCAGCAACACACCACATTATCTATTACTAATCTCCTTGGGCAAAAATTATTTTCCATAGGATCCTGTGGAGAAAAAGAAATTCCCTTGAATACTTCACAGCAATCGTTTGATTTCTCTCAATGGCAAAAAGGAATGTACTTCATCACCATCCGCGATGAAAATTCTTTTGGTGAAAAGCAGTTGGTAATTCAGTAAACTCACAAGGCATTTCGATTTATCTTCACAAGAAATTAGTTCACTCAACTTTTTCAGGTGAAAAAATTTTGCACTTGCCCAAAAAGCCTGAGTATAGTCGGGCTGCTGCTGCTCAGTTTTTGTTCAACACAATTTCTTGCCGGACAAAATGTTCCTAAGAATAGTGAATTTCTGCATAAGTTTAATCGCCCATAATTCCCGGAAAAAATTCTTTCACATGATGAAAGCTGTAATTGTTGACAACGAACCTGCTGCGGTTATTTCGCTCAGGCAGGAGATCGAAAAATATTGTCCTGAAATAAATGTAACCGGAAGCTGGGGAAATGTGGCTGATGCGGTAAACGGCATTACCGAGTCGCAGCCTGATGTGGTTTTTCTTGATATTGAACTGGATGATAATACCACAGGGTTTAATGTGCTTGAAAAAATCCCGGACCGGAATTTTGAAGTAATCTTCGTGACCGCATATAACAAGTACGCGGTAAGAGCATTTCATTTCAGCGCTACCCATTTCCTGGAAAAACCGGTTGACGGTGCATTGCTCGCAGAAGCTGTAGAGCGGGTGAAGAAGAAGCGATCAGAGAATGATTTCAAACTTCAATTGAAAGTGCTCACCGAAACCTTACGCAATATTTCTTCTCTTCCACAGCAAATTATTCTCCCCAATCCAAAGCAGGGAGATTCCATTGTAGTTCCAATCAAAGATGTCATTCGCGTAGAAGCCAGCGGTTCGCAGGCGATCTTTTATATCCGGTGGAATGGCAAGATTGAAAAGACGATGTACTCACTCAACATTGGCTCGCTGCAAAAGAAAATGCTGCAGGGATATGATGACTTTATTATGATTCATGAATCGCACATCATCAACCGGAATCACATCACACATTACAATACCAAGAGCCACGCTGTAAAAATGGCGGATGAAAAATTTATCAAAGTAGCTGACCGGCGACTCAGCGAATTCCTGCAGAAGTTTAATCGTCCCTGATTTTTTTGCTCTCTCATTGCCGCGCTAATGACCTGATTCACCCCGCAGGTTAAGATTGGTTGCCGGGTACTTCAGATCATAGGACTTTTGATGCAAGCAAATTATTTCAGAATCAATAAGCAACCATGATCAAAGAATTTACAAACCGCCAGGACAGCACAATGCGAAGTTTATCTTATCTGAATATTGGCACTTCCGTTCCTTATGTTCTGGCGGTATTTTTTTAAAATCAATAGTGAAGATTTTCTTTAAGCCACCAGGTTTTGATCCTGATTTCCTTATAAAAAAACAATCTGTCGCATCATGAAAGCAATCTTCAATTCATTGTTGTTTGTTCTGCTCTCTGCATTGAGCTATGCACAATCACCCTTTAACCTGAATTTTGAAACACTTAACGATGATAAGATAACTCCCGCCGGCTGGGATCTTTCTTCAAAGCGGAGCGGAGCGAAAACCTGCATAGTTCAACTCGATTCGACCGTCATTTATGAAGGGAAATATTCGCTTTCAATCAGTTCGGATCCAAACAGCGAGTTGAAATATTTTGGTGAATGTGATTACGCGATTCCTGCACAATATGCAGGAAAGAAAATTGAATTGCGTGGCTACCTGAAAACTGAAAATGTAGGAAGTAAAGGATTCGCAGGATTGTGGATGCGAATTGATCAATATGATGATCTCCTCGAATTCGACAACATGGAGAAAAGAAAAATCACGGGTACCCATGACTGGCAACGGTACGCGATCACACTTCCTCTCGACGATGAAGCAACAGAGATTCATGTCGGGGGCGTGCTGGCTGGAACCGGAAAAATATGGGTTGATGATCTGCAATTATTCATAGGAGGAAAAAAGATTGAAGACGCTCCGGCGAAGAAGATAAAAGTTTATCCGGCTGCTCTCGATGCTGCCTTCAACAATGGGTCAGGAATTACCCTGGAATCACCCGGTACAAGCCAAATTGAAAATCTTGAAGTGCTCGGCAAAGTGTGGGGCTTCCTGAAATACTACCATCCGCAAGTAGCAACCGGCAACTATAATTGGGATTTCGAGTTGTTCAGAATTCTTCCCTCCATCGCTGATGCAAAAAGTGAGGCAGAGAGAGATCAAACGCTGGTAAACTGGATTGAAAAACTGGGTGCAGTGAGTCCACGTCATTCATGCAAGACAAATTTCAGCGGCAACTATAAGATGAAACCGGACCTTGAGTGGATTACGAATAGCGGCCTTAGTGAACGATTGAGAAACAAGCTCGAATTCATTTTTGAAAACAGAAATCAGAAAAAGAATTATTACATCAGGCAGAATCCCCATGTTGGCAATCCTGACTTTACGCATGAGGATCGTTATGAAAATTTTCTGTTGCCTGACGCCGGATACAGGATGCTCTCCCTGTTCCGCTACTGGAACATGGTTCAGTATTTCTTTCCTTACAAATATGCCATTGGTGAAGATTGGAATCCTGTTCTCAAAGAATTCATTCCAAAGTTTGCGATGGCGGATGATGCACTCACTTACCGTCTTACCTGTCTTGAATTGATCGCTCGCATACATGATACGCATGCAAGTATTTATGGCGACTCTACTCTCGAGGATTGGAAAGGGTACAAGTATGCGCCTTTTCAACTGACTTTTACAGGAGAGCAAGCAGTGGTAAGCGGGTATTACAACCGCGAGTTAGGAGAAAAATCAGGATTGAAACCCGGTGATGTGATTGTTGAAATTAACGGGAAGAAGGTGGAGGACATCGTTAGTGACAAATTAAAATACTATCCTGCTTCGAATCGCACAGCTCAACTAAGAAACTTTGCTCATGATCTCCTCAGGGGCAATGACGACAGTGTTGATGTAGCTTTTGTGAGAGAGGGAAAGAAGATGAACAAAACCATTCATCGCTGCACCTACGACATGGTTGACCGGTCCTCCGACTGGGCTTACCATAAACCCGATAGCTCCTTCAGATTTATAAATCCCGGTATCGGCTATATTAATATAGGAATGGTTCACACGGCTGAACTTGATAACATCTTCAGCAAATTCAAAAACACCAGGGGCATCGTCATTGACATCAGGAATTACCCCACTGACTTTTTGGTTTTTCGAATGGGGAAATATTTGAATACTCACTCTGTAGCATTCGTCAAATTCACGAGGGGTGACATCAATTCACCGGGACTTTTTAGCTGGACAAAACCATTGAAAGTGGGCCGTAATAATGCCGATGCTTACAGAGGAAAAGTGGTGGTGCTCGTAAATGAAATAACACAAAGCAGCGCGGAATACCATGCTATGTCATTCAGAGCATCCGAGAATTCCATAGTGATTGGAAGTACTACCGCCGGCGCTGATGGAAATATTTCTCAATTCTATCTTCCGGGAAATCTTTATACCCTGTTTACCGGCATCGGTATTTATTATCCTGATGGAAAAGAAACACAACGAGTTGGAATTGTTCCTGACATTGAAGTAACGCCAACCATCAGCGGTATCTGGGAAGGAAAGGATGAACTGCTTGACAGAGCTATTCAGGTGATTGAATCGGGTGATTGAACTCTGCAAAATCAACGCTATCAATTATAGAGAATGGCTCCTTCTCCCTCTCTATTAATGACATTGATTGCGTCAGCAAACCGCGCTAATGCATTAATTCACTTAGCAGGTTAAGATTGATTGCGCAGATTGTGAGTGCTACGGACATTTGTTCCATTCAAGCTACTTCAAACAAAATTTTATAGATGACATGATGAACGGATACACTTTTTATCTCTTAACCCTAAAACCGTTTCAATCATGTCAGGCAATTTCAGTTATCCAACTTTTACTGCCCTTAAGTCGCAGTCACCCGAAAAAGAAAATTCTTTTCGACTACAAAAATTTTCACGTGGCCGTCAACAATTTCTTCTTTCACTTTTGTTCTCCTTGTCATTGAGCTACGGAGCATTTTCTCAAACAACTAATGTGATCAGCACTGCCGTTCCATTCCTTTGCATTGCACCGGATGCGCGGGCTGCAGGCATGGGTGATGCAGGGCTTGCACTCAGTGCCGATGCGAATGCCATCTTCTGGAATACAGCAAAAATTTCTTTATCGCAAAAGCAATTTGACCTCGGGTTTTCTTACACACCGTGGCTTCATTCGATGGTTGAAGATCTCTATCTCGCAACAGTCGGAGGGTTTGCGCGCATTGATGACCACCAGGGAATTGCATTCGGGCTCCGGTATTTTAATTTGGGAGACATCTTTTTTACGAGTGCATCAGGAAGTGCGCTTGGTGAATTCAAGCCCCGTGAATATTGTTTTGATGCAGGGTATTCAAGAAAGCTCACAAAATATTTTTCAACCGGAATCAACCTCGGTTTTGTTCATTCCAATCTTGCGAGCGGGTACAGCATAAACAACATTCCTATCAAGGCCGGCAAGGCAGTGAAGGCAGACCTCTCGTTCTTCTACCATCATCCGATGAAATTTTCTCCGAAAGGAGTCCTTCGGACAGGAAAGAAAAAAAGTGACTACAACATCGGCGCCACCATTTCAAACATTGGAAATAAAATCACTTACACCCAGAATGCGCAGAACAAAGATTTTCTTCCCGCCAATCTTGGTCTTGCCGGCGGAATCACTTTGAGGTTTGATGATTACAACCGCCTGACATTCGATCTTGACTTCAATAAACTTTTGGTTCCTACTCCCGACGATTCTTTTGATTACCGGCATGAATCAGTGCCGCAAGGAATTTTTTCTTCCTTCACGGATGCGCCCGGCGGTTTTAATGAAGAGCTGAGAGAAGTGACCATATCCTCCGGCGCAGAGTATTCGTATCATGACATATTCTATCTGCGCGGAGGATTTTTTCTCGAGGACAAAACCAAGGGTTCCCGCCAATATCTCACGGCAGGATTTGGAATCGCTTACCAGGTATTCGATTTGAATTTCTCTTATCTCATTCCAACCTCTCGTCAGCTAAACCCGCTTGACAATACCCTGCGCTTCAGTTTGAATTTTTATTTTGATAGGAAGGAAAAACAAGAACCAACATCTGATGGAATGATTGAATAGCAAGGAGATGTGGAGTCTGTTTTTTTGGAGCGGCTGCTTGTAGTGAGGCAGACGCTTTTGATTTCAACAGTTGAATTTATATTGTTCTATCGCTCCGCTAATGAGTGAATCGCCCCGCAGGTTAAGATTGGTTGCAAGTCGCTCCCCACCGGAAGTAGCTTTGACGCATAATCAAAAAAAACCGGAAGCAATTCCAATCACGCAAAGAATCAAAACCATGAGCACCCAACTTCAAAAGCGATTTTACCCCACCATCGGCCAAAGCTTTTTCATTCCCATAAAAATTCTGCTGGCAAGTTTAATCGTGAGTATTCCTTTCATTGCCACGCTCATAATATTTCCCGGAATGTTTACTTCAGGAAATTTCTATTCATTGCTTCTGCTCATTTTATACGTCTCGACGTTTGCCTTGGTGGTATTCATAGAAATGCGGAAAATCGGAAAGAACAATGATGTAAAACATTTCAGATTCAGCGCTGTTCCCGTCAGCACCATATTGCTTGCGCTCATCACGGTTCTTACGGCTGGTCTGGTGATAGAACCGTTTGTGGAGTCGCTTCCGGTACCGGAAACATTTCAGAATGCATTCCAAAGAATCATTCAGCCCAACATCTTTTCCTTCATGCTTGTCGCATTGGTACCGGCTATTTTCGAAGAGCTGCTTTTTCGTGGAATCATTCTCGAAGGATTTTTGAAAAATTATTCTCCTCAGAAAGCAATTCTGTGGTCTGCAATGATTTTCGGAGTCGTCCATTTCAATTTGTCGCAGGGAATTACTGCTGTGGTGTTCGGAATCATTATCGGATGGGTTTACTGCAAAACCAATTCTCTTATTCCCGGAATGATCATCCATTTCATTAACAACTCCATCGCATTTGCTCTAAGTATGAGTGCACATAACGTGGGCTCCTCTTTCTTTTCTCTTTTTAAGAACGAAATCTTCTATTGGATTGCGCTGGTAATCGCGGTGTACATCTGCGGCGCATGCCTCATTATTTTGAACAGAAGATTCAGCAGCAATTCCAGTGAAGAGAGTCAGATACAATTCACAAAGGAGCCAGGTAATGAATTCAGAACGGAAAATACATTGGGTTTCAATTCCTGAGAAGAATAAATACATTTTAACCGGCAACATTCAATCACCATATCAACCATGAAATCTGTACTCAACATCTCATCATTCTCAAAGAATTACAAACGCATTCATGCTGGTTTCATTTGTTGTGGTGAAGCGAAGAGATGTTTGATGAGACCGTGATCCATGAAATAGTCTATTGCAAACAAAACCAAATCAAAAGAACATCACATGATATAAGGCGCTACCTTAACTAAATCCCTTTCTTATGCGCTTTTCAAATTTCTTTTTCAATCGCAGCCTGACCTGTTTCCGGCTCGCCTTACTCGCAGCAGTACTTCCGTTTCTTTCAAATGCCCAGCATGAATACCGGGCTGAGGATTCAGCCTGGTTGAAAAACCACGCTCATGTCCTATCAATTGATCCGCAAAACAATGACTACTCCGATCTTCAATCACTCCGCCAATCCATTGGTGATTCAAAGATGGTAATGCTTGGCGAGCAAAGTCACGGCGATGGCACCACGTTCGAAGCCAAGATCAGGCTCATAAAATTTCTCCATGAACAAATGGGCTTTGATGTGATTGCATTTGAAAGCGGTTTTTACGATTGTTCAAAAGCATGGGAATCATTTTGCAACAATGAAAACGCTCAAACAGCAGCCGCACAAGGAATCTTTGGAATATGGTCGTACAGTCAGGAAGTGCAACCGCTTTTTGACTATCTCGCTGACCAGAATGCCAAAGGCCATCCGCTCCAATTGGCGGGCTTCGACTGTCAATTTACCGGAGGCGCTTCGCACAAATTCATAGATGATCTTGAAAGCAAACTCACGCTCATCAACTCACAAGCCTTGCAATCAGCTTCCTGGATCGATTTCAGAAAGTGGTTGTCATCGCTTGCTGAATATAAATTTTCACCTACGCCAAAACCAAAAGAGCTTAAAGATTTCGATGAAACACTTTCCCGAATCACAGGAGAATTTTCCGATTCCAAAGAACTACCCGAATCTGACCGGCAATTTTGGATTCAGGAATGCAGAAGTCTGAAAGGATTACGCGGAATGGCCTGGACCTATCGGGGAAAACCGCTGGTGCAGTTAGTGCTCCATGTGGGAAGTATAGTGAGTATGCGTGACGCACAAATGGCAGAAAATCTTTTGTGGCTAAACAGTGTGCGCTTTCACGACACAAAAATTATTGTATGGGCGGCATCCATGCATATTCAGCATGGAACCCATTACAGGTTTCACATAACTTCAATGGGAACTCTGGTTCATGATCAGTTGGGAAGCAATGTGTATTCCATTGGCTTCATTGCCGGCAAAGGAAAAGTGGCTGCATGCTTCGAGCCCGAATCATCTACCATTAATGAACCAGGGAAAGAAAGTCTCGAGGCGATGATCAATGGAGCAGGGTTTGAAAACGCCTTCATAGATTTCAGAAATCTGCCGGAAGAAAATTTTCTCCATGGAGAAATAGAGGCTGGTCCGTTTGGTTATACCAGGCAAAAAAGAATCTGGCCTGAATACTTTGATGGAATGATTTATACTCACACGATGAAGCGCAGCACCTGCAGATCATTTCATCCCAATGGAGAAACCGACGTGATCATGTACTACGACGAAAATCAAAACATGAACAAAACCCTTCGCTACGATGAGCATGGCAAAAAGCTCAAAGAGGCAATTTATAAAAATGGGAAACTGGTGTCACGAACCGATTTTGGAGAACGGAGTGATTAGCAAACAGAATATCAGAATCCGGAACTTCCGGTTTTTCAAGAACCGGAAGTTCTTCTTAGCAAGACATAAAACAAAACTAAAACGCAACTTCTGATCGCAGGCGCTACATCAAGTAAATAATTCTTAATGCGCCCATTAATTTTTCTCCTGATCGTTTTCATGAACGAACCGTTCTCCGGCAAAAGCCAGGGTAATGAAATCACAATTGCCGTTCCTTTCCTTCGCATTGCACCCGATGCGCGCGCAGCAGGCATGGGTGATGCTGGACTTGCACTCAACGCCGATGCAACTTCAATCTTTTGGAACACCGCAAAAGTTTCCCTGTCACATAAGCAATTTGATATTGGCGGCTCCTTTACGTCGTGGCTTCACAATTCAGGGGAAAATGTGGTGCTCGAGTCGGTTACCGGATTTGTGCGCATTGGCGAGCAGCACGGAATTGCTTTCGCTTTACGTCGTTTCAATTCAGGGAATTTAAGTTTTCTTACTTCCACCGAAGATAATTATAGCGGATTCCTCGAGAGTGATTATTGTTTTGATGCCGGATATTCCATAAAGCTCGCAAAGTATTTAGCCGCCGGGATCAATCTTGGTTTTGTTCATTCCAATCTTGTAAAGGCACAGCCCTCCGAATACAGTATGATTAAAACAGGCAGAGCCCTGAAAGGCGACATTTCATTTTTCTACCATCACCCGATGAATTTTTTAAGAAAGAAAAAAAGCGGGTACAACATCGGCGTCACCATTTCAAACATCGGGAACAAAGTATCATACCCGGGCAATTTAGTGCGTGAAAACTTTCTTCCTGCCAATCTTGGACTTGCGGGCGAAATCACTTTCCGGTTCAGTGAGCACCATCGTCTCAACTTCAATCTCGACTTTAATAAGCTTTTGGTTCCCTCTCCAGACACTTCCCTTAATTATCAAAGTGAATCAGTAGCCCAGGGAATTTTTTCCTCCTTTAAGGATGCACCCGGCGGATTCAATGAGGAGGTGAGGGAGGTGACCATGTCCTGCGGCACAGAGTATTCGTATCGTGATATATTTTTTCTGCGCGGAGGATTTTTTTCAGAAAGTAAAACTATGGGCGGTCTTCAATATCTCACAGGAGGATTTGGAATAGGTTACCGTGTATTCAGTCTCAATTTCTCCTACCTTTTTTCAACTGCTTCTGTAAAAACTGCTCTTGACAATACCATGCGCATCAGCGTTAATTTTTATTTTGATAAGAAAGGCAGGCAACAGCGATATATAAATGCAACCGAGTGTCCGGAATGGTGATGTTGTTTATTTTTTGGAGCGGCTGCTTGTGATATGACGGCCGCTTTTTATTCAAGTGTTAATTTTTTTGCTCCCTCACCACGCTAATACATTGAATCACCGCGCTCGTTAAGATTGGTTGCGCAGTTATTGATTGCTCCGGAATTTTGATGCCATCATTATTTCAAATCACAAAGAAAATCTTCGCTATGAAAAAGATCATCTTATTACCAATCATCTGTGCCATGGCACTTTTTACACATGCACAGGTAAACTTTCAATCCCTGAAATGGAGTGACGCAAAAGAACAGGCGATGGCACAGAATAAATACCTCTTTGTAGATTGTTATACAGAATGGTGCGGACCGTGCAGGAAAATGGCAAAGGAAACATTTATGGATTCAACAGTGGGCGCATTCATGAATGATCGTTTTGTGAATTTGAAAATGGACGTGGAAAAAGCAGAGGGCCCGAAATTCTCCCTGAAGTACCGCGTGTACAGTTACCCCACTTACCTCATCTTTGATTCGGAAGGAAAACTGGTTTATACTTCAGGCAGGTTTCAGGAAGCCGGGGATTTTTTGAATACACTTAATCAGTCTCTTGATCCTTCCAAACAAACCAATTACAAAGGAATCAGTTATCAGTTTGATCTTGCTTTCCCTGATTTCATATCTCAACATTTGGAGGATAGGTCCTATCGTCCTGACAGCGCAACCCTTTTCAGTTATCTTGATCAACAGGAGAACTTATTGAGTGAAGTGAATTGGGCCATCTTAAGCCGATATGGAACCGACTATCCCAGGTACAGGGAGTTCATGCTTGATCATAAAGATGAACTTGTTGAATTGTATGGGAAGAATGAAGTAGGAAGGGTGATCAACACAAAAGAATTCGAGAGAATAGATCGCAGCAAATCTTTCAAAGCACATTATGATAATGCAGTTAATAATAAGAATGAAAAGGAATTAGAGATTGCGCTTCAACTGCTCGATGAAGACCCTAATCCACAAACACCGATTGTTAAAATTGTTTACAGGATTGAATTCTATACTTCTACCGAACAGTTTACTAAGCTGATGGATCTATTCGATGAACTTGCAGCAAGCCCGTTCGGGTACCAGCTTCATCCTCTCTTCAATAATGGCTGCTGGGGAATATACGAGAAGTGTGATGATCCTGCACTTGTAAAACGAGCAGTAAACCACATGGCAAAAGCGGCATATATTGAAGAGGATAGCTACGCTGAACTGGACACCTATGCCGCCCTGCTGTATAAAGACAAGCAGTATGATTTGGCTGAAAGTACAGCCAGGGAGGCTATTGAAGCCGGCGAGAAAACAAATGAAGATGTGGCAAGTACAAAGGAACTGTTGGATAAGATTCAGAAAACTAAAATGGTGATTACCTCTTCCCCAAAATAATATAACAGGTAGCACGCACACCTGGGCACCGCTGAGATTTGCAAAGTGAATTCCTTATAGCAAATCCGGCGGTGTTTCTATTTTCTTAAACTCAGATTTACAATTGCCCGCGCTAAACCGACCGTGGTCCCGGAGACCGCGTTGGTTTTCTGCGCTAATGAGCCGGACCGCCTCGCTGGTTAAGTTTGGTTGCATACCGCTCTTCGTGCAGGGTACATTTGATTTGAAATTGATCTTGATTTCAAAACCTTCAACATCATTTATATGATCACAATGCACGACAGAACCATGGATGCCCTCTCAGAGCAGGAATTGTTTGCATTAGCGCTCTTACTCAATGGCTACTTCTCCGCTAAAGAAGATGCCGTTTCGTCACGTCACCAATTTGTGATCCCTGAGGAAGGACTTGAATTCGGAACCATCTCTTATAACTGATTCAATCACTCTTAAACGGTCATATCATGATCACTTCATTTTTGGTACTGATGCTTATCAGGAAACTCATTCGAATGGGTGTGCTTCATTCTTTCAAGCCCTTGAGTAAAATATATACGCGTTAAAAAAATTCGATTATGAAAGCACATTTACAACTGATAGTCAGCATCACTATTTCTTGTTGGTCTTTAGGTTCATTTGCTCAAGGTACATGGGTACAAAAGGCAAATTTTCCTGGAACCGCCCGGTATGATATGGCAGGCTTCTCCATCGGCACCAAAGGCTATATAGGAACCGGAACAATCGCGTATGGCGGACCTAATAACTTCAATGATTTTTGGGAATGGGATCAGGCATCAAATGCCTGGACCCAGAAAGCCAATTTACCAGGCGCGGCGCGATTTGCTGCTGTTGGATTTTCAATTGGAAACAAGGGGTATATCGGAACAGGATGGAACGGAAATGCCTACTTCAACGACTTCTACGAATACGACCCATCAACGAACGTATGGGTACAGGTTGCAAATTTACCCGGCGATGGACGACTCTTTGCAGTTGGTTTTAGTCTTGGGAATAAGGGGTATGTGGGAACAGGAAAGAGCAGTGGCATGCTAAATGATTTCTGGGAATTTGATCCTTCATTAAATACCTGGTTACAGAAAGCGAATTTCCCTGCAGGAGGAAGATGGGGCGCCGTTGGGTTCTCGATTGGATCCATGGGTTACATCGGTACGGGCGCTGATAATTCAAGTGCGAGTAATTGTTATCACGATTTATGGGAATGGAACTCATTAACCAACGTGTGGACACAGAAAGCAAATATGCCTGCAGTAAGCCGCAGTGCGGGTTCAGGTTTTTCAATAGGGACGAATGGGTATGTTGGATTAGGTCAGACTGGTCAGACTTTTTACAATGACATTTGGAAATGGGATCAGTTAACAGACTCGTGGGTTCAGGAAACAAATTTTGGCGGTGGCGTCATGGCGGGAACAAGAGGATTTACTATTGGGTGCTATGCATATTTAGGAACCGGAGTAAGTTCCTCAAATACAAGTCACCAGGACTTTTGGGAATTTCATGACGACGCTAATCTTACCTGTACTTTATTACCAATCAGTTTAACCTTTTTCGATGCTCATGCCGATAAAAAAAATAATACTATATTATGTGAATGGGCGACCGAATCTGAAATCAACAACAACTATTTCACTATAGAAAAATCACGTGATGGAATTGATTGGGAAGAAGTGATGAAAGTGAGTGCCGCTGGTAACAGCGCTTCAACCCGGAATTATTCTGAAATTGATGCTCATCCTTATAATGGAACTTCATATTACCGGCTGAAGCAAACAGACTATGATGGTGCTTTCACTTACTCTGAAGTTAGAGTCGTTGAAGTTGCAAGTGATGAAAACGACGTTCTGATTTTTCCCAATCCGGCAACTGTGAAGTTGACAATTCGGTTTGCTGCTGCTTCCGGGCTTCAACAAGTTGCCATGATTAATTGCCTTGGACAAAGAGAGAACCTTCCTTCTTACAGCGAGGATGATAAAATTATACTTGACATTTCCGATCTCAACACAGGCGCTTACTTTCTTCAACTCAAAAACGGAAATAAAACAGAAGTGAGAGAAATTATTGTTGAGTAAAGTTTTCTTCAATAGCGCTAATGCATTAATCAACCCCGCAGGTTAATATTGGTTGCGCAGCCTTAAAC
This sequence comes from Chitinophagales bacterium, assembly GCA_035638255.1. GTDB lineage: Bacteria > Bacteroidota > Bacteroidia > Chitinophagales > UBA10324 > DASRAJ01. Next base: position 30,855 of record DASRAJ010000045.1, on the reverse strand, counting down.
AGCTCATGATCTTTGATGCATGATCACGATGTTGATTTTGATTTCGCTGGCAAAAATATTTAAGAAGAGAAGCAAAAAAATTGCTCTGCTTCTTTCTGCTTTTCAATCCATCTTGTCCCAATTCCAAAAGGCAGGTGCATTAATTGTTCTGCAACTTCTTATTTCAAATAACATAGTGAATGCGCAGTGTGCCGAACATGCACTTCAGTATGGTGGCAGCAATTACGTGAACGCGGGCGTTAATACCTCATTAGAAATGGACACCGCGTTAACTATGGAAGCCTGGATATATCCTGCCGGTCCCGGAATAATTATGAATAGGGAAGGAGAATATGAAGTGGCGAGGTTTGCTGATGGAACAATACAATATGCAATCTCTCAATCGGCTACTATTACCTGGCTATGGGTTAATACCGGATATGTTGCGCCATTAAATAGCTGGACACACCTTGCGGTTACTTTTTCATCTGCCACCGGTAGTGTGAAAGTTTACGCAAATGGAGTTCAAATCTTTTCTTCTTCATCTGTCAGTGGAAATATTACAGATCAAAATTTCGCGTCATCAATGGATGAACTTAGAATTGGTGCACGTCAGGGTTTCATTCAATATTTTCAAGGAGTGGTAGATGAAGCCCGCATTTGGAATGCTTCCCTTACTCAATCCACAATTCAATCCTGGATGAATCACCCAATCACTTCAGTACACCCGAGTTTTTCAAATCTCAAAGGTTATTGGAAGTTTGATGAAGGCACCGGAGGCAATACTGCCGATGCAAGTGGAAATGGAAACACAGGTACCTTGGTCAATTCACCAACATGGGTTTCTTCAACAGCACCAATCGAATGTACATTCTTGCCTGTTGAATTAGTAAATTTTGATGCAACACCTCTGGATCATAAAGTTAAATTAAACTGGACCACGGCATCTGAAATCAACAGCAAGTATTTCACCGTAGAAAAATCAAAAGACGCAATTGACTGGGAAAAAGTTATGCAAGTGAATGCCGGAGGCAATAGTATTTCAACGTTAAGTTATTCTGTAGTTGATGATCACCCTTACGGCGGTACTTCGTACTACCGGTTGAAGCAAACAGATGATGATGGCGCTTTCACTTACTCTGAAGTGAGAGTGGTTGAAATGAATAGCAAGCAAATCACCTTAAACATTTTCCCCAATCCATTTCATTCCACTTCAACGATTCGAATAAGCCATGACATTCAAAGCGGTGTGTTGCTGATCTACGATAATATAGGAAGGGAGGTACAACAGACCGGTAACATCAATTCAACATCAATCACCATTGACGGAAACGGAATGAAAGACGGAATTTATTTTTTTGTGCTGAAAGAAAATGAAGAAATTATTGGCACAGGGAAAATGGTGATTGAGTAAATCTTAAAAAAGCGTTTTCTCATTGTAAAAATTTTTCTTTTGCACGACTGCAAAGAACCTGTTTGAGCTTATATCATCTCTATGGAGCAAATAAATCCTTGTTTGTAAGAACCGCAGTAAAATCGTGTCTTTCCTGTTAAATCTTATCAGTAAATTTCCGCATTTACATAAGTATGCAGATCACCCGTGAGCGCATTGACCTGATGAATCGGAAGACAAGGGTAAAGCGTTGGTTGCAGCAGCAGCTACTTGAGGGTGGGTCGAATGTTCGGCTGGCGATTCCGGTGTAGTGACATTATCATTGATTCATTGAACATGAATACTTCCACGATGAACAAGATAATTTTCTCAATTCTTCTCATCATATTAATTCTGAAAATTAGTGATGTGCGTGCCCAGCGGGGGGAAATAGATTCGTTGTTGAATGTTCTTCCTGCAGCAAAAGAAGATACAAGTAAGGTACAAAAACTGATTATTATAAGTAGTTTGTTAATTCAGGAAGCCGATTACAACAAGTCATCAGAATACGCGAATTCGGCATTAAAGCTTGCTGAAAAACTGAAATACAACAACGGGATCGGGGGAGCTTATGATATTCTCGGAAATATATATACAAATCAGGGCAATTATCCTGTAGCGCTGAATTATTTTTTAAAGGAACTCAAGATTTTTGAAGATACTCGCAATAAACGGGTCATGACTTATTTATATTTCAACATTGGAAATATTTATGAATATCAGGGCAATTCTGCTACCGCACTGACTTATTACCTGAAAGCGAAGAGGGTTGTTGAGAATTCATCTGATAAATTTGATTTAAGCGCAGACAACTACAATACCATTGGAATAGCTTATCGCGAACAAGGGAATTATGCCGAGGCAATGTTCAATTTGTTCAAAGGATTAAAAATTGCAGAAGAGAACAACGACCTTTATTACACTGCCGCCATTTATAGTAATATTGGAACCACCTATAATCGCCAGGACAATTACGATGAAGCTTTAAAATATCATTTAAAAGCACTTAAAGTCAGAGAGGAAATTGGGAACGAGAACTATTTATTACTCATTTATAATTTGATTGGCTATGATTATGAAATGCAAAAGCACTATGAGGATGCACTAAAATATTATTTGCAAAGTCTGGAAAATTATAACGAAGCCGGAAACAAATATGGCGTTGCTCTGTCTTTTATTACCATAGGCCAATTCTATTCTCGCCAAAGTAAATATTCAAGTGCAATAGATTCCCTGAATAAAGGTGTTGCTCTTGCCAGGGAAATTGGATCAAAAGAATTGATAAAGGATGGCTATCATAACCTGGCAGATACTTACTATCATTTGCCAAATCTTGACAGTACCTATCACTACTTCAATCTTTTTTCAAAAGTGAAAGATACCCTGCTGAACGAGGAAAGTAGCAAAGAAATAAACGAAATGCAGGTACAGTATGAAACCGAGAAGAAAGACAAAGAGATCACACAACTCAATTTAGAAAGTGAAAAAAAGAAAAGTGAATTTGTTCTTCTTGATAAGCAACGAAAGATTGCTGAATTGAATTTTCAAAATGAGCAGCAGCAGCGGCAATTGATAACTTCTGAAAATGATCGCAACAAGCAATCCTTAATGCTCGCCGATAATCTTCACAAGCAACAGCAAGACAGCATCAGCAATTTGTCGGTGCAGAAAACAATGATGTCTAAGCTTGCCGGTAACGAACGTAACAAACGCAATTACGCTGTTGCCGGCGGCATCGGCATAGCTATGTTTTTATCGCTGACGTTTTACCAACTATATCGACGCCGTGAAACCAGGAATACATTAGTAATGAATCAACTTAAAAATAAAGTGCTGCGCTCGCAATTAAATCCGCATTTCATTTTCAATGCACTTAACTCCATCAAAAACTTCATTCAGCAGCATCCTGATGTGGCAGATAATTATCTTACTAAATTCAGCATTCTTATGCGACAGGTTCTCGAAAATTCAGAAGAAGAAAAAATCCCGCTGAGTGAAGAGATCGGAATGATTGAAAACTATATGCAGCTTGAGTCACTTCGTCTGCCGATGGGTTTTGATTACGAAGTATCACTCGATCCTTCTATTGATGCCGGCAGCATCATGGTACCTCCATTGATTTTGCAGCCCATGATCGAGAACGCAATATGGCACGGCTTGAAGCCATTGAAACATCGCGGAAAAATCTCTTTGCTGTTTACAGAAAGAAATGGATTACTCGAAGCAGTTATTGAAGATGATGGAGTCGGACTTGGTTCAACGCTCGTCAATACAGCAAGTGCTGAAAAGAAAAGATCAATGGGGATGCAAATCACCCGTGAGCGGATAGAACTGATGAATCGAAAAGCAAGAGTGAAAGGATGGCTACAACAGCAACTGCTTGAACAGGGGTCGAATGTGCGGCTGGCGATTCCAGTGCAATGAATCAGCGCCGTTTTGTTTCAACAATTTGTCAAATGTAACAAGTAAATTCCATCTTTAATACCTGTTCAAAAACCAAATCAAAATAACATTAAATGCAGCAATTGCCTGAAAAAGGAATGCAAGCGAAGACTGCTGTTTCCGTTTAATTGAAGGACAATTAATTCGTTGAATATAAATCTCTTCATGATGAAAAAGATAATTCACTTCCTTCTTCTGATCATTTTAATTCTGAAAATGCCCGAAGCGCGCGCGCAACAAAGCAAAACAGATTCATTATTAAAGGTTCTTGAATCGTCAAAAGAAGATACGAATAAAGTCAAAACCCTCAACAGGATATCTAAAGCATTTTTACAAAAGGGTGATTATGAATCAGCAAAGGAATATGCAACATCATCAACAATGCTTGCTAAAAAGCTCAATTATAAAAAAGGACTTGCATTTGCTTACGTCTTGCTTCAAATTAATTCCAACGATAATAGTAGAAACTATCAGGAAGCACTCGAGTATGGTTTTCGGGCATTGAGGGTATACAAAGAAATTAATGACGAGGATGGGATTGCCAGTACTTATGCAAATATTGGGGTCAATTATGATAAGCAAAATAATTACTCCGAGGCACGCCGGTATTATTTGTTAGGTTTAGAATTGTTTGAGAAGAACGAAAAAAAATCAAACGCTGCTCTTACTAATGAAAAAATTGGAATTGCCTCTGAATTACAAGGAGATTGGCCAGAAGCATTAAAATATTATTTGGATGCGTTAAAGCTTTATGAAGAACTTGGAGAGAAAGACCGCATCGCAAGCTCATTTAACAACCTGGCACTCGTTTACTACCATCAGAAAAATTATGCAGATGCATTAAAATATGCTTTCCAATGTCTGAAATTGAGTGAGGAAATTGACAGTAAACTTTATATGGCTATTTCTTATAGCACCTTAGGAAATATATATACTTCCCAAGCTAACTATTCCGAAGCATTGAGTACTTTTTTGAATGGATTAAAAATTTCAGAAAAGATGGAGAACACTGATTTTATTGCTGCGTTCTGTGGAAATATCGGAGATCTTTATGCAGACCAGGGAAATTATTCTGAGTCCCTGAAATATAATTTGAAGGGTTTAAAGATCAGTATGGAAATAAATGATAAATACACCCTTGGACATACTTACCATAGTATTGGCAATGCTTATTCTAAGTTGGGTAGTTATGATAGTGCACTCAATAATCTGTACAAGGGAATGTTTCTCGGTATTGAAATGGCCGACAAAGAACTGATGGCTATTTCTTATCAGGACTTAGCTGAATCGTATTACCAGCTTCATAATCTCGACAGCACTTACCACTACTTCAATCTCTATTCAGCAATAAAGGACACCTTGCTCAATGAAGAAAACAGCAAGCAGATAAATGAAATGCAAACTAAGTACGAAACCGAAAAGAAAGACAAAGAGATCACAGTGCTAAATCTTGAAAATGAAAAGAAGCAAAGTTCATTGGCTCTTTTAGATAAGCAGAGGAAGATAGCAGAATTGAATTTTCAAAATGAACAGCAGCAACGGCAATTGGTGACTTCTGAAAATGACCGCAACAAGCAATCCCTGTTACTCGCCGGTAATCTCCATAAGCAACAACAAGACAGCATCAGCAATTTGTCGGTGCAGAAGACAATGATGGCCAAGCTTGCTGCTAACGAACGTAACAAACGCAATTATGCTGTTGCCGGTGGCATCGGCATCGCTATGTTTTTATCACTGCTATTTTACCAGCTATATCGTCGCCGTGAAACCAGGAATACCTTAGCGATGAATCAACTGAAAAACAAAGTACTTCGCTCGCAACTGAATCCTCATTTTATTTTCAATGCCCTTAATTCCATCAAAAACTTCATTCAGCAACATCCAGATGTGGCAGATAATTATCTCACCAAGTTCAGCATCCTCATGAGACAGGTGCTTGAAAATTCAGAAGAAGAAAAAATCACTTTGAGTGAAGAGATCGCCATGATTGAAAATTATATGCAGCTCGAATCACTTCGCCTGCCGCTGGGCTTTGATTACGCAGTGTCCCTCGATCCTTCGATTGATGCTAATAACATTATGGTACCACCTCTGATTTTACAGCCCATGATTGAGAATGCAATATGGCATGGATTAAAGCCATTAAAACATCGCGGTAAAATCTCTCTTTTGTTTTCAGAACGAAATGGATTACTCGAAGCAGTCATTGAAGATGACGGAGTCGGACTTGGCTCAACGCTTGTCAATACAGCAAGTCCCGAAAAGAAAAGATCTATGGGAATGCAGATCACCCGCGAGCGCATTGAATTAATGAATCGAAAGGCAAGAGTAAAAGGATGGTTACGGCAGCAACTACTTGAGGGAGGATCGAATGTTCGGCTGGCGATTCCGGTGTAATGAGATGAGAGCCGTTCACGATGGAAATTATTTCAAGACTATTTGGGGGCGGCAAGGTTTTGCATTTCAAATTATTAACCCGGATTTTGCAGTTGAGCACATATCCTCTATGAACAGTTCAAAATATTTTCTTCATTGGTTCACACATTCAATTTTTTCGTAGCACAGAATATATATTCTGTGCTACGAAAAAATTTCCATTACCAATTGCAAAATCCGGGTTTAAATGATTGCTTCTTTTCATAACGAAGATCAAAAGAAAAAATCCGGGTTGAAAAAGTACTTAAAACAACTTCTCATGAAACCTGGGTTCGTTACAAATAGACAGACAAATGGTTATTTATATATCAATATTATTAATCCGCATCGTTACATTTTTTATACCTCGAAATTCCCGGCATTTCTTTTGGCCCTTGCTTCAATAATAATAATGCAATCTGCCTGCAAACAAAGGGCACCGGAAATTGAATGGGAGAAAAGTTTTGGAGGAAGTCAACTCGATGAGGCAGCATGTATCAAACAAACTTCTGACAGCGGTTATATAGTTGCAGGCAAAGGCGGTTCTTTGGATGGTGATGAAACCGGGAATCATGGCTTCACAGATTTCTGGATCATCAAACTTGATCAGAAGGGAAATTTAGTATGGCAGAAAGCGTATGGTGGAACTTATTATGATGAAGCACAGGATATTCAGCAAACGGCTGAAGGAGGATATATTGTGGCAGGGGGTACCTATTCGAGCAATGGCGATGTGAAAGGACATCATCAGCGGGGTGATGCATGGATCATTAAGTTGGATGCAATAGGAAATCTTGAATGGCAGAAACAGGTTGGTGGCAGAGATCATGATTTCGCTTATTCTGTGCAGCAAGCTAAGGATGGGGGATATGTTGTTGCCGGTGTTACTGATTCGAAGGATGGCGTTTTTAAAAATAATCATGGAGGACAAGATGTATGGATATTCAAATTAGATGAGAACGGAAATTTTCTGTGGCAGAAATTATTTGGTGGAAGCGGGATTGACGGGAGCTATGATATACAACAAACAAAAGATGGAGGATTCGTAGTCGCCTGCAGCATTGGGTTAAAAGATGACGGCAAAGGAAATAGCCGTGAGAAAATGGATAGCTGGATTATTAAATTAGATGAAAAGGGCAACCTTCAATGGCAGAAAACTTATGGAGGCAGCGACTATGATATTGCGAATTCTATCTATCAAACAAGTGATGGTGGTTATATTGGAGCTGTGGTTTCTGAATCAAAGGATGGTGATATATCCGGCAATCATGGATATTCTGATTACTGGATCATTAAACTTGATGACAACGGGAATCTTCAGTGGAAAAAAAGCGCTGGTGGAAATTTATCTGATATTGCATATTCAGTGTTACAAACAACTGATGATGGATTTGTGATTGCAGGATATACCTCTTCAGTGGAAGGCGACATAAGTAAAAATCACGGGCTTCAGGATTACTGGATCATCAAATTAAATGGGAAAGGTAAATTGCAATGGGAGAAATCTCTTGGTGGAAGCGGAAATGATTGGGCATACTCTATTCTTCAATCTGCCGATGGAGGTTATGTGATTGCAGGGAAATCTGATTCAAAGGATGGTGACGTAACAGGCAATCATGGCGACGATGACTATTGGATAGTCAAACTGAAACCCGAAAAATAATCGCGGGACTATTCAATGGAAAACGAATAATTCAAAACGAGCTTCACATTTTTTCATCCTTCCTTTACTTTGTAAGAGATGAGAAATCGAATGTCTGCTCTTAGATTTGGTTTCAAATTTCTGTGTTATGAAATGTACTGCGCTGTTTTGCTGGTTACTGATTCTTCATGTTACTACTCATGGGCAAACCAATTTAACAGATTCCCTGCTGCAGGTGATTCAGCATGACAGAGAAGATTCGGCGACAGTAGATTCATTGAATGCATTAAGCCGTCATTTCTGGCAAGGTCATAAAGAGAATACAGCATTGATCTATTCCAACAGTGCTTTGGCATTAGTTGAACAATTGAGCATCGAAAAAAAAATTAAGGGTCTTCAAAGTGACTATCAAAAACTTTATCACGCCATCCCGGAGAGTGGAACCAAATTCAAAATTTCAGCAACTGAAAAAACACAAATTGGTTCTCTGAAAATGCAACTTCAACAACTCGCTCAACGCATTGCTGAAGTAGAACAGCAGGAAAAATTGCTCGATGCTTCTTTAAAAGATTACACCATGCAATCCACAGCCTTTGCAGATGCCACTGTTGCTGATGCGAAATCAAAAAATGAAATCCTTTCGATACAGCAAAATTCTATCTCACGGCACCTGAACGATGAGCGAACGAAAAGAACGTGGATTGTCTCAGGTAGTATCATAATCGTTTTGTTATTGTCCCTTGTCTTTCTACAATTGTATCGCCGCCGCCAAACAAAAAATAAACTCGAGGTGAATCAATTGAAGAATAAGGTGCTCCGCTCCCAGTTAAATCCGCATTTTATTTTTAATGCCCTTAACGCAGTAAAAAAATATATTCAGCAACATCCTGAGCTTGCAACTAACTATCTTTCGAAATTCAGCACACTCATGCGACAGGTTCTCGAAAATTCCCAGGAAGAAAAAATCAGTTTGACCGAGGAAATAGCGATGCTGGAAAACTACATGCAATTAGAATGTCTGCGCGTACATAATGGTTTTGATTATGAGGTTTCGATGGATCACTCGGTAGATGCAGCCAATACCATGATTCCGCCGTTGATCTTTCAACCCATCCTCGAGAATGCGATCTGGCATGGATTGGATCCATTGGACCGAAAAGGAAAAATCAAATTATCTTTCTCGGAAAGAAATGATTTGCTCGAAGCAATCATTGAAGATGATGGAATCGGTCTTGGTTCGGCTTCCGAAAAAAAAATTGACGGCAAGAAGCGTTCACTCGGCTTGCAGATCACGCGTGAGCGAATCGAATTGCTGAACCGCAAGGCAAAATCAAAAGGCGGATTGCTGCAGCAGTTGTTTGAGCAGGGGTCGAAGGTGAAGATTGCAATTCCTTTGTGAAGTAGGATTTTCCGCATATCAGGAAATCAGGAGATTTGGAAATTGGGACATTGGGAGATAGGGAGATTTGCAGTTCTATTTTTACAATTAATAGCAACTAGGTGCAATCGTTCCGTAATTTCATAACGCATCCACTGAATAATCAATAACCGAATAACCCAGTCACCAAGTATCCCAATACCCTAATTCCCCAATTCCCCCTTCTATGCTCCGCGCCGTAATTGTTGACAATGAAACTTCCGCCATCGAGGATTTGCAAACTGCGCTCGGAGAATTTTGTCCTGAAGTGACCCTGGCAGGAACCTTCAGGACATTAGAAGAAGCTATTCAGGGAATCGGTGAGTTGCAACCCGGCATTGTTTTCCTCGACATAGAATTAAGCGGAGGCGTTACCGGATTTGACGTGCTGGAAAAAATTCCCTCACGAAACTTTGAAGTGATTTTCGTTACCGCTTACGACCAGTACGCCGCCCGCGCATTTCATTTCAGCGCCACACACTATCTTGAAAAACCTGTTGACGGCACATTGCTGAGAGAGGCAGTGGAACGGGTGAAAAAGAAAAGATCAGAAAATGATTTCCGGCTGCAATTGCAGGTGCTCACCGAGAGCATGCGCAATCTTACATCATTACCGAAGCAAATCATTCTGCCCAACCCCAAACAGGGAGACTCCATCGTAGTGCCTGTACAGGATGTGATTCGTGTGGAAGCAAGCGGCCCGCAGGCGATTTTCTACATCAGGTGGAATGGAAAAATTGAGAAGACGATGTACTCGCTCAACATAGGTGCACTGCAAAAGAAAATGCTGCAGGGGCATGATGACTTCATCATGATTCATGAGTCGCACATCATCAACCGCAATCACATCACTCACTACAATGCAAAAAGCCACGCCGTGCAAATGGCTGACGGAACATTCATCGTCATTGCCAAGCGAAGGGTTAGTGAGTTCCTCGAAAAATTTAACAGGTAGAGATTTTTTCCTGCCACTTCCTTCCTGTCTTCTGCAATTCTTCCCGCTCGTTAAGGAATATGACCGTTGGTTAAGATTGATTGCACAGCCCTGTGCCTCACAAGACCTTTGTGTCACTAAATCATTTTTTCATTCTTAACCTTAAAAACTTTCAACCATGAAAAACAAATTCAACTCAACTAAATCCTTAACGGATTCACAAGCAACAGGTAAATACTTTCAACTCTACTTTCTTTCAGTTGGCGAATGGCAATTCAAACACATTGTAATAATTATTTTGCAATGCTTATTCACCACCACATTATTTTCCCAGGTTAATCTTTCAAACGGTTTAGTTGCCGAATATCCGCTGAATAACGATTTCCTGGATTATTCCGGGAATGGAAACAATGGAGTCTTAGTAGGTGGAAGTGGAAATTTTGTAACGGACAGGAATGGCGTAGCTAACAGCGCGTATTACTTTGACGGTTACACATACATTGATTGCGGAAATGGTCCTTCGCTTAATCAATTCCAATCGGGCCTAAGTATCAGCTTTTGGAATAATAATCCTCCAACTGACCTCTTAAGCAGGGCCTTTGGCAAACAGGAAAATGAATCCCTTGTTGGGTGGGGAGTTAACCCAATTTCTGGTTTGTCCAATGGCTCTCAGCGAACGATGGTAAATCTTCAAATAAATCAGAATGCTTTTGGAAAGGATCATCTTGGGTTAGATTCAGTATGGTATCATACTGTCGTTACAGCAGATCCAATCAACGGCTTAGTTAAGATCTACATCAACGGTATATTGGATACCGTATGTGTGAGACCAGGTTTGTCACTGAATGCACCCGAAAACCTGACGTTAGGTGGGTACTGGGCATATGGTTGGGCTTACTTTAATGGATTACTCGATGATGTCAGAATCTGGAATCGACTATTGAATGATCAGGAAGTAGCAGCTTTGAGTGCAGGATGCAGTGGACAACCATTTTATGGAGATGCAGACGGTGACGGCTATGGAAATCCGAGTGTATTCGCGTGTACTCAACTTTCGGGTTATGTTACCAACAATACTGATTGCAATGATAATAACGTTTCTATTCATTCAGGTGCAACAGAAATTTGCAATGGCATTGATGACAATTGTAATGGAACCGTTGATGAAAACACTATCGCCGTCACTATCTCTCCAACAGGATCGGTCTCTGTTTGCAGCGGAACAACGGTAACTTTGACTGCCAATAGCGGAACGGGGATTTCTTATCAATGGCTGAGAAACAATAAAAATATTTCTGCGGCCACCAATCAAACTTATTCCACATCGAAGGCCGCAGATTACAAAGTAAAAGAGTCGAATAGTCTTGGATGCTCTGGCATTTCCTCAGTAACTACCGTTAATACTTTTGCAGTTCCATCTGCAACTATCACACCTCAAGGCAATCTGGACATTTGCGGAACAGGCTCAGTAGTGTTACAAGCAAACAGTGGATCAGGATTAATTTATAAATGGAAAAAAGGTACCACCTACATCAACAATGCAACGAATCAAACATACACGGCCACTTCAAAAGGAACTTATAAAGTTGAGGTGACCAATAGCAACGGATGCAGTAAAACTTCGGCAGGTGTAAAGGTTATCAAATCCTGCAGAGAGGAAGAAGTATCTCAACCGATTAATGATTCACAGGCGTTGGCTTTATATCCAAATCCCAGCAGCGGTGAGTTTGTGATTGAATTAGAATTAGATGACAATAATATTAGCGCTGCCGGTCTGCAGATAATTAATTCTCTGGGGCAGATTGTTTACTCGCATCAGGTGATGATTAACGATGGAATGTTACACGACGAAGTGCAATTTGAAAATGAAATAGCTGATGGAAATTATTTGGTAAGAATAATTGCAGGTGACAAAGTTTTCACCGGGCAAATTATTTATCAGCGATAAATATTTGAGTAGAATTGAATCCACTTCAGCACAGGAGGCAGTCAGTGAAACGATTGCCTCTTTTTTATTTCCAAAGCATTGTTAACTTGTTCTGCGCTAATGCCGTAAAACTCCGCGCTCGTTAAGATTGATTGCATAGCCCTCCACCACGCTGGACATTTGTCCCGTTAATCAAATCTTAACCTAAAAACTTTTCAATCATGTCGAACACTTTGACTCCATCTAAACGAAATGTAAGATCCCGCCTGTCCCGAATTTTTCAGGAATCATTATCGGGTTTGAACTCAATCATGACGAAAACCGAAATCATGGAAGCGCATCCAACATTGAAGCCGATCACCACCATTTCACCAGGGATAAGTGTGAAATATCATCCCTATATCTATAAGGGTTCGGGGAAAACTCAATTTCGTTTAGGCGTGATACCAATCCTTATCACCTGCATGTTCTTATGCATGTCAAATATCTCAAAAGGACAAACTGCCGGAGATTACCGCAAGCAAGCAATCGGGCGCATGGAATGTCGCCTCTTCGTGGGAAACTTTTGATGGTAGCAGTTTTGATTAATGCCACAACCACACCATCCTCCTCCAATGGAATCATTACTATTTTGTCAGTCCATGTTATCACGTCCAGCGCCTCGGTTACTATTGACCAGGCAGTGATAAACAGTGGCGGTACATTAAGCCTTACAGGAGGAACACTTACTGTTGCCGATGGTACGGGGACTGATTTGAATTGCAGTGGGACGCTGGCATTGTCGGCTGGCACACTGGATGGAGCCGGATTAACTATAGTGCAGTCAGGTGCAACCTTCAGCTGGACGGGGGGTAATAACGGCGGCACCGGTACTCTGGCGATCAACTCAGGGCAACCTTTACGATGAGTGGCAGTAATCATTATCTTCAAAGTACAAAGACCATGAGCAACAATGCCGATGGAAATTATTTAGTGAGAGTAATTGCAGGTGACAAAGTATTTAGTGGTCGAATAATTTATCAGCGGTAAATAAAATAGCAGGTATAAAACCCACACCCGCACAAGGGGCAGTCAATAAAATGATTGCCTCTTTTTTATTTCCAAAAAACCGAAAACAACCTGCTCCGCGCTAATGTGCTAAAACCCGCGCTTGTTAAGATTGATTGCAACATCCGGTTCACGGCAGGACATTTACACTGTGAAATCAAATCAAATGTTCTATTCAATATATAAGTTATTTTCCAGCACTAAAATTTATATAAGCCTGAATAACTTCATCACTTACGCTGGTCTCATGCATGTTCTTTATTAAGAATCATAAATTAACAATACATTACAAACCTCCTAACCCCCTTACCCATGAGATACATTGAATACAGCAAAAAGCTGCAGGCAATCAAAGACATGGCGGAACACAGACGTACCGGCACTCCCCGCCAGTTAGCCGAAAAACTCGAAGTCTCAGAGCGCACCGCTGAACGAATGGTAGAGCACCTTCGTGACAGCGGAGTACCGATCACCTATAATCGGTACCGCAGCTCCTACGAGATTAACGAGAAGTAAGAAAACAGGATAAAACAAATTTTGCCCCCGCCATTTTTTGGCAGTGAGAGGTTTTTTATTTGCGTCCTAAATTATTTCAGAACATGAAAATCAAAATTCTGCACGCGAAGTACCGTCGCAATTTTTTTCTTTCGGCAGCTGCTATTCTGTTGGCTGCTGTTTCTTTTTCCTTCCCGTTGTTAGCACAATCTCAGCGCGCTGCAGATAGTGAGCGGTCCACCTGCAAAATAAAAGTAAATGATAAATACTACGAACCACGGCTCAACCAATTTGGATACTTTGATCGCATATCGAATCTGCCACTTGATGCAACTGTCACTGTTGAGATTTCTTATCCCGATGGCAGCGATGGTGAGCAGGTAGTAATATCAGTGGAAGACGGTGGCAAACTCGACAATGGTAAAACAGTTAAAGTTGCTCAACTCGATAATCAAAAGAAACTTTCTTTCAGCTTTAGGTTCATTGCTGACGACCCGGGCGTCTATCGTATCACTCTTCGAAAAGGTAACGACGAAAAGGTAGTTCAGCTTTGGGCTGCAGCGCCAACTTCCTCAACAATTAAATAACGTTTAACCCCAAAATATTATGAAAACTTTTTTCCGCCCTTTGGCAATTACACTTCTTTCACTGATCATCACCAATTCTATTAACGGACAAGGGACTACTCAATCGGGGAATGGCAAACAAGGGATGGGTGGATGTTCAGGAACGAATCCTTTTGATCCTTACACCGGCAATGTTCAGCGGGTGATTCAAGACCTCGAAGTCTGGGGAGGCGTAGGAGAAGTCCCCCTTGTATGGACAAGATACGGCAATAGCCGAAACAGCAGTTACAATCATTTATTCGGGAAGGCTCACAACTGGAATGCAAGTTTCATGTACACGATGAAAGACGATGGATTTGACCAATACGGGCAGCCGCAAGTGATGATTATTTTTCCTGATGAAGGTGAATTCACCTTTGCCCGCGATGTGAATGACACGACGCATTGGGCTTCCGGACCTGAGGTAAACAGGCATGTGTTTCAGGACGGAAACAATTTTTACCTGCAATTAGCAAATGGATACCGGTACCGGTTTGAAAAACTGAACGATGGTTCAGGAACTTACTACCTGCTCCGGGATTTCTTTGATTGCTATCAGAACCGCGACACCTTAATATATGACAGCAACAAGCGGCTCATTCAGGTTACCGAGCCTGCCGGAAGATACCTATCTATAACGTACGGTACATTCGGCAGCGTTGCTGCAATTACCCACGTTAGCTCAAGCGATGGAAGATCTGTCAACTATAATTATGATGTTTTCAATGACGGCATCACGGACTGGGTTCGTTTGATCAGCGTTGACTACGGTGACGGAACACAGGCAGTGTACGAATATTCTCAAACAGCTCCCGGGAATCGTCCTCATCTGTCGCATGCAATAGATCCGCGCCTTTCGGGTCCTGCTGTAAACATGAAATATACGTATGATGCAGATGTTGAAGGATTCATTCATGAAGAGATTAACGGAGTTACGGATGAGTTGATGACAACCCTTACAGCAACAACAGCAGACAAAATTGTTTGTTATGCCAATGGAAAAGTTGAAACCTTCCATGATCCGAGCAGCTTGCTTGGGCGAGTAAAAGTATATACTGACGGACTGGGAAGGACTACAGAGTATACTTATGCAGACAGCAGCACCGGTTTCCTGAAAACAGCAACGGATGCCTTAGGCAGGGTTACGACAATCAATGCCAGAACCATCTATAACAATCCATTAAAAATAACATATCCTGATGGCAGCACAGAAAAATGGACGCGAGATGATCTTGATTTGATTCTTACCCACACGGACGAATTGGGGCGTAAAACAACCTACACCCGCGATAGCAACCATCGGGTTACCCGCATTGATTATCCTGATGGAACTTTTGAAACATTCAGCTACAATGATTTTGGAGAAGTACTTACATACACTCACCGCAATGGAGGAGTTGACTCAAGTTTTTATAATACGACAGGGCTGAGGACGAAATTCACAGATGCCCTGGGCAATGTGACTGCCTACACGCATGACAGTGTTGATCGTCTTGCAGCAGTAATTGATGCGAGAAGCGACACGACTGGCTTTGAGTATAATGAGCGCGGGCTGCTTATTAAAATGACAAATGCTGACTCCACTTTCAAAACATACAGCTACGATGATTTCGGTAACCGCACCTCCACTACAGATGAAGCCGGGCATACCTGGACTTCTTCGTATGATGAATTCAAACGCATAGTAACCAGGACCGACCCTTTAAACCGCACAACCCTCTATGATTATGATCTTCCGGGTGGAATTTGTGGTTGTACCCATGCCATGGATAAGCCGACAAAAATTACCCTGCCGAGTGGAAAAAGTACAGTGATTCGTTACGATGTTGAATGGCAAAAAATCAGTGAGACAGTGGGTGCCGGAACTGCCGACTCAGCCACTACCAATTACGAATACGATCTCGTTAAGAAACTTCACATCATGTTTGATCCCCGTGGGAATCCCTGGACTTATGAATATGATTTAAGGAATCGAAGGATCAGTATGAGCGACCCATTAACACATGCAACGCAATGGACCTATGATGCAGTTGGAAATAATTTAGTTGTCACTCGACCTGATGGCGGAACCGCTACCAACGTGTACAACAATATGAATCGCCTTACGCAAACCACCAACCCCAATGGTGAGGTTACAAAGTTCAAGTATGATGCTGAAGGCAACATGATCAAACTCACTGACGCCAGGAATCACACTTATTCATTTGAATATGATTTGCTGAACAGAAAAACAAAAATGACCTATCCGGGTGGATCGTTCGAGCAATGGACTTACGATGCAGTAAGCAATGTTGCGACCTATACCAATCGCGCAGGCGATATTCGAACCTACACCTACGACAACCGAAATCGTGAAATACTTTCTGATTGGAGCGACAATACTCCGGACGTGAACCGGACATACTCTCCGGACAATCTTCTTCTAACAATGTCAAGCAGTGTGAGCACACTTACCTATACTTATAATGCTGCTCATGAACTCACATCAGAAACGCAGGCAATTGCAGGCGGGCCCGCTCACGCCGTCAACTACATTTACAATGATGACGGATTGCGAAGCACATTGACCAACACTGATGGAAGCACTGTGAGTTATAACTATACAGGCAGAAATCAAGTTGCTTCCATTTCGGTAGACGCAGCGCCACCACTGTCAACGTACACTTATGACTTAAATGGAAATCGTCTCACTAAAGAATTGGAAAATGGGACAACCACTGACTACACCTGGGATGATGCTAACCGTAACACGAGTATTGATCCTCAAAATTCCTCCGGGTCATTTGCACGATTTGACTATGGTTACGATGTGGTGAATCGCCGAACCTTTGTTCAACGCGACAATGATAAAGGCGATACCTACTCTTACGATGCCATTGACCAGGTTACCGATGTTAAGTATGATGTGACGGATCCCGGCGGAGTTGCAAGTGGTGCTGATCGGACAGTGAATTATGATTGGGATGCTGCTGGAAACAGAAATACAGTTACCGATGATAGTATTCCAACAACTTACGTCAGCAACGGCAAAAATCAATATACGAATATTGGAGCCGATGCTCTCACCTACACTGTTAATGGCGATTTGAAAACGTTCAATGGCTGGACTTACACTTACGATGCTCAGGATCGGATGATCAAAGCAAAGAAAGGAAGCACTACAGTAAAATTTTCTTACGACGCACGAAACCGTTGCGTAAAACGAACAATCAATGGTACAATCACCTTCTTTTATTTTGATGACTGGAATTTGATTGATGAAAGAAACACGAGCGACGCTCAACTCGCGCGATATGTGAACGGCGCAATGGTAGACGAGATTCTATCGAAAAACTCTTCGGGTTCTTCTGTTTACTATCATGAGGATGTACTTGGAAATGTTGTTCGACTTACAGACAATGCAGGCAATATTGCGGAACAATACTCTTATGATGTTTTCGGCGCGCCGACTATTAAAGATGGAATCGGGAATGGGCTTACAGAAACTGCGTATGGAAACCGTTTTCTATTTACTGGACGAGAGTTCATTCAAGAGATTGGGCTTTACGACTATCGCAATAGGATTTACTCGTCTTATTTTGGAAGATTTTTGCAGGTTGATCCTATCAGGTTTAATGCTCGGGATGTAAGCCTATATCGGTATGTAAGGAATAATCCTATTAATCTAAAAGACCCTTTTGGTAATACACCATGCACGAATAGGCCCGCAACTTCAGGTTGGATGTGGGGTAATGATCCTGGATTGTATACAGACCCACCTTGCACAGGGAAAAATGTAGGTGATGAATGCACTGGTCCGAAATGCCCAAGTGGGGGGACATGCAAAGCCAGTAGAACCGCTTTTTATGTGGATACTTGGCAATACGAAGCTGGATGCGATTGTTTATAGTAATGCAAAATGATTTGTAAAGCTTGTGCAAATGTAGCAGTTATAGTAAGTGGGCGTTTTGCGTTCGTTAAGCAAATGAAATTGAAAATGAAAAAATTGAGAACAAGAACAAATGTGGATCCGCGAACACAACTCTATGCTGGCGCTCGTTCAATTTCATTAAGTTAGCATAAGAGGTTTGACAAATTTTAAAAATTTCACAGTTAGTCTATTGTGTTTGCCTTTGAAGAGTTGTCTAATCTTGGCAGTGAGTCCTTAGCTTAATGACATTGGGCGCTTGTTTGCAGCTGAGCATAATGCAAAAGCGAACGAGTACTGCACAACAAACTAACTTTAATCAATGAATAACTTCAAAATCTAAAACCAATGAAATCAATCTTTCTACTTCTAATTTCCCTGCTCTTTGCAGCAAGCAATGTATTCGGCCAATGCCTCGGTCCATCACAAAAAATCGCAAGCCCTATATGTACCAAACCATCTAATGCAAAAGTGAATTCACTTTCCTGCACTGAGTTGCAGGTACAATGGCAAGGCAGCAGCGATCAAATGTATGAGGTGAATGCAACCATAAAAAATACTGCCACCAACAAAACAGAAACATTCACAACAACAGAAATCACTTGCGATGCCAATGGTACTTGCACTGCAACCATTCCCGTTACTGCAGGAACAAAGGTCACATGGAGTGTTCAGGCGATATGCGCGAATGAAGGCAGCACTTTTTATAGCTATGCATTACGCGGAGGAAAGGAAATTTCTATTCCCAACTGTGAATTGAATGAAGATGCAAATTCAATCTCCAATGTTTTCCCGAATCCTACAGCGGAAAATATTTCCGTTGAATACCTATGCAACAAATCAGGTAATCTTCAATTCATTATTTATGACTTGATGGGTAAAGTAGTATTCACTCAAAGTGAGAAAGCAACACAGGGAATGAGCAGTGTTTATAAATTCAACTTACCCAATCTTCCCTCCGGTATCTATTTACTTGAAGCAAGAAACGGAAATGATGTTAGCCAGAAGAAGTTTGTGATTGAAAAATAAATTACCATATCCTCAGAAATCAGTCTGAAAACTCCGGATTGCCTGACGGATTTCTCTATTGTGTACTTAACCATATTTCATGGGAAGTGCATTTTTTGCCTTTCGCGCCTATTTATTCCTCGCTTATCACCTGATTTACCCCGCAGGTTAAGGTTGCTTGCGAAGCCCCTCTTTGCAACGATATTTTTACATTGAAGAATCTTTTCTTCCACGCTTCCGTAACAGCAGGTAAGGTTGTACAATAATCAAAAACAACATACTATGAAAACTACGATCACAAAAGATAAGCCCCGAAGCAAATCCAGGGCAAATCAAAATCGTAATAAGGCGATCAGAACCAAGTTGCTGAAACGGATCATTAATGAAGGAGCGGTTGTTTCTCAGCAAGGTGACAATTTGGAAGAACCACACCAGGCAAGACCCAGTGCTGAAAACAGGGGTGAATTGTACATTGATCCGCTTGAATACATGAAGTACCGGATATTCGAAACTATTAGATATATCAAACCATGATAGCTCTATTCACAACATTGATGATTGCATTTGCTATTAGTCTACTCTTTGAACGGAATATTTTCAGTTTACTGTTAGACTGGAAGGGAGCGTACGACAGCAAAAGAAGAATGAAAACACCTGACTAAAAGATCAGGCTCCACAAAAAAATAAGGATTCCTCCTTCTCTGAAAAACCCTTTTCCCACCCAAAAATGTTTTACGCTTTTTTTCTTGCCTGCATCATCTAATTGCAGTACGTTCGCTCGCATGTTCTTCAGCGAAATCATCGGACAAAAAACAGTAAAAGAAAAACTGCTGCTCAGCGTGCAGCATAATCGCGTAAGTCACTCACAATTGTTTTTAGGACCGGAAGGAAATGGATCGCTTGCACTCGCGCTTGCCTATGCGCAGTACCTCAACTGTGAGAATAAACTCGAAAATGATTCCTGCGGCAAATGCCCGTCATGCATCAAGTCGCAGAAAATGATCCATCCTGACATTCATTTTTTATTTCCCGTTTTCAAATTAAAATCAGGTTCAGAAAACCCTGCGCTCAGCAGCGACTTCATTAAGCTGTGGCGCGAAGCAGTGCTTTCAAATCCCTGGCAAAACTTAAGCGACTGGCTCGATTTCATTGACGCAGAAAATAAGCAGGGAAATATTTCTGCCGAAGAGTGCCGGCTTATTATTCATGATCTCAGTATGAAAACCTTCGAGTCGAAACACAAAGTGATGATTATATGGATGGCTGAGCAATTGGGAAAATCAGGAAACATCCTCTTGAAGCTTCTCGAGGAACCGCCGGACAACACGCTGCTGATTTTGATTGCAGAAAATCGCGAGCAATTGCTGCCTACGATTTTATCGCGCTGCCAGATCATCAGCATTCCGAGGGTAAGTGATGAAGATTTGTTGGATGCATTAATGAACAAACATGGGCTGCATCGTGAAGCTGCAACCAAAATTGTCCGGCAGAGTGAAGGAAATTATCGTGAAGCATTACGGATTGTGAACAGTCATGAAGACGATCAATTTGAGTTTCTGAAAAAGTGGATGCTGCTTCTTGTTTCAGATAAACCCGCAAGTTCAGGTGAGATGGTGAAGTGGGTGGAAGATGCCGCGCGGCTTGGAAGAGAAAAACAAAAAAGTTTTTTCCGGTTCACGCTCGAATTCTTTCGCGAGTGCGTGTTGCTTCAGCAGGCAGGTGATAAACCTTCTTCTGAAGGGGTCCGCCTGGACAATCTTCTTGATGAAGAAAAAAGAATGGCAGAGTGGCTCACGCAGCGTTTAAGTTCAGATGACTGGCAACAATTGGAAATATGGTTAGAGCAGGCACACTATCATATTGAGCGCAATGCACATCCCAAAATTCTTTTTATGAATCTCTCCCTCCGGCTTCAGAAACTCATCGGGAATAAAAAATTAATTTTGGCGTCTTCTTGAAGTTCTTTATTCACCATTCGCTATTCACTATTCACCTCCATGTCCTGTAACGGCTGCACCATAGGCCCCGGCAACAAACCCCACGGCTGCAAGAGTAACGGCTCCTGCAGCAATGGTGGATGCAATCGTATGAATGTGCACGATTGGCTGGCTGACATTCCTGTGGTGGACACGCTCGATGTTCCGCGCTTTGTGGAAGTGAGTTTCAAGAATGGAGCGCGTAAAGATTTTTACCGCAACATGCACAGGCTGCTTATTGACTCCCATGATGTGGTGGCGGTGGAAAGCGGAACAGGTGGCTACGATATGGGGGTGGTGTCAATGACCGGTGAGATGGTGAAATTGCAGATGAAGCGTAAAAGAGTTCCTGAAAATTCTGATGACATCAAAGGCGTAATTCGCAAAGCCAATGATTGGGATTTGAAGAAGTGGGAAGAAATACGGGTGAAAGAAAAAGAAACGATGGTGCGGGCCCGGGCAACCGCACGCCAACTTGGGTTGGAAATGAAAATCGGAGATGTAGAATTCCAGGGTGACGGAAGAAAAGCAACGTTCTATTACACGGCCGATGATCGTGTTGATTTTCGGGAATTGATAAAAATATTTGCAAAAGAGTTTCATGTAAAAGTGGACATGCACCAGATTGGTGCGCGGCAGGAAGCAGGAAGAATCGGTGGTATCGGCAGTTGCGGGAGAGAGTTGTGCTGCAGCACGTGGCTCACTGATTTCAAAACCGTGGGGACAGCAGCGGCACGCTATCAACAGCTTTCCATCAACCAGGCGAAGCTTTCAGGGCAATGCGGGCGACTCAAGTGCTGTTTGAATTATGAGCTGGACACTTATATGGATGCGTTGAAGGACATTCCGGTTGATGTGGAGAAAATAGAAACTGAAACGGGCATGGCGTATTTGCAGAAGACTGACATTTTCAAGCGGCTGATGTGGTTCGCTTACAAAAACAGTTCGGTCTTCCATCCTCTCACCCCCGATCGGGTGAAAGAAATTTCGATGATGAATAAAAGCGGACAGAAGCCACCGGACCTTGGAGCCGTTCAGCTTTCATTAAAGAAAGAAAAAGAAGAAGAAGCTTATGTGGAAGTTGTAGGTCAGGTTTCATTAGAATCACTCGACAAAAAAACCAAGAAGAAGAAGAAAAGGAGCAAGCACCACCATCGGCCGAACCGGCCCCGTTAGAATCTGTAATACGATTTACGATTCAAGTAGCACGAGTTCTTCCGATTTAATCGGGATTCACGATTCTCGTATCCCGAGTTCTCCAGATTTGATCGGGATTGGCGATCGTTGTAAGTTGATTTCGGCGATGAAAATTCTTTTTAAAAATAATTTTTAGATATTGAAAGCATTATTGAGCAGAAGCCTTTACGTTGCTGCAATTGTACTGGTTCTTTTTTCTTCGTGTGAGAAGAATCGGATTTATGAGAAGAACATAGCGATTGAAAAATATATTTGGGATTCGAAGTTCACTCCAACATTCACCGTTGAAATCAAAGACACTTCTGTTCTGTACAATCTTTACGTGAATGTTCACCATACGGAAATCTATCCTTTCCAAAACATCTGGTTCATGATCAGCACAAAGTTTCCCGATGGTACCAAATCTTCACGGCGCATCCAGGTGATGCTGGCAAATGATCCTGGCAAATGGTTCGGAGAAGGGCTTGGCGATATTTGGGACTACCGAACGCTGATACAGGAAAATGCTTTCTTCACTGAGCCGGGCACCTATATTTTTTCACTCGAACAAAATATGCGACAGGACCTTTTGCCGGGAATTATGGCTGTCGGAATAAGAGTAGAGAATACGGGACTGCACAAGATTGGTTCTTCTTCATCCCAAATCAATTAGTTTCATTTCAAAAGCTCTCTTTACTGATACATTAATGATAAAAATGGTATGACACATTTGACAACTTTTTAAGAGTTGCCGTATCTCTTGAGGTCAATGCTCACACCAAAAACCATTAGATTTGCCGCTCTGTCAACATCTTAAAATTTTCTACATGAAAAAATTTTTCGCAGCAACTGTTCTCTCTTTTCTTGTTTCCTTTTTTATTCTCCGAACGGAGTCCTTCGGACAGACAAAAATTGTTCAAGCTCAAATCAGCAAGGTGAGCAAGCCATCTGCCGCCACACTCCTTTCTGATGATGGCACGAGTACTACCATTCAGTTTTCTT
The DNA here is from genome assembly GCA_035638255.1 of Chitinophagales bacterium. GTDB lineage: Bacteria > Bacteroidota > Bacteroidia > Chitinophagales > UBA10324 > DASRAJ01. The sequence continues at coordinate 7,451 of DASRAJ010000045.1, read as the reverse complement.
TCGGCGCGATGAAGCAGCATCCTGTAACCACACCACAGGGTGATGCTGTAACAATTAGCATTGATGATGGTACTCCGATGCTGAAAGCCGGGTACCCTGATCTTCCGAAAATTGCAACGTCCATCATCATTCCTGATGACAAAGACATGGAAGTGACTGTAACAAATTCTCATTACACTGACTACTCAAACATCAATGTCGCTCCATCAAAAGGAACATTAGTACGCACCATTGATCCTTCATCAGTTGCTTACACGTACAACAGCGATGTATATGGTCAGGATGTTTTCTTCCCGAAAAACTTAGCCGGGCTGCGCGATCCATTTATCCTTCGTGATTTCAGAGGGCAAACTGTTTTGGTTTATCCTTTCCAATACAATGCAGCTACAAAAACGTTGCGTGTCTATTCTGATATCACCGTTAAAGTTTCTCCAAAAAATTCCGGATCAGCGACAAATGTTTTTGTTCGAAACAAACCATTTGATAAAGTACAGACTGAGTTTTCCAATATCTATCAGCATCAGTTTCTCAACTACACCAACACTACCTCACGCTACACACCGCTCGATGATCATGGCAACATGCTCATTATCTCCTACAGCAGTTTTATGGATGAAATGCAGCCGTTTGTTGATTGGAAGAATCAGGAAGGGCTAAGAACTGAAATGGTGGATGTAAGTACCATTGGCAATGATGCAACTTCGATCAAGAATTACGTGACGGATTATTACAACACGCATGGATTAACTTTTCTTCTGCTCGTTGGTGATGCCGCGCAAGTAGCCACAAGCAGTACAGGGGCAGGAGATTCTGACAATGAATACGGATACATCAGTGGAAATGATCATTACCAGGAATTTTTTGTAGGAAGATTTTCGGCCACTACCGAGGATCAGGTGACTACTCAGGTAAACCGCACTCTCGAATATGAAAAGAACCCGGTGATTGACGATTCATATTCTCACGGTGTGGGCATTGCTTCCAACTTAGGACAGGGAATAGGGGATGATGGGGAAGCTGACTATGAACACGAGCATAACATTCGCACACAACTGCTCGGATATACATATACTGACATTCAGGAACTGTACGATGGTAATCATAGCGATCTTGGAGGTAATGATGCTAACGGTGATCCCACCTCAACGAGTCTTGCCAACCTGGTGAATGCAGGTACCGGACTCATCAATTATACCGGGCATGGAAGTGAAACAAGCATTGTGACAACAGGATTTGATAACACCGATGTGAATAACCTCACCAACACGCATCACTGGCCATTTGTTTGGATCGTAGGATGCGTGACCGGGGATTTTAATGGCATCACTTGCTTCGCTGAATCGTGGGCGCGCGCAACATATAATGGTGAGCCAACAGGTTCCATCGCCAACTTTATGTCCACCATTAATCAATACTGGGCAGAGCCGATGGAAATGCAGGACGAGGGGAATATCATTTTAGTTGAGGCAGAATCGAATAATATCAAGCGAACATTCGGCGGGCTGTCCATCAATGGATGTTTCAGCATGAATGATGATTACGGATCATCAGGATATGATATGACGGATACGTGGACAATCTTCGGTGATCCATCAGTAATGGTTCGTACTGCTGAGCCGATGACAATGACTGTAACTCATGATCCGGAAGTTCTTCTTGGCTCAAATCAGTTTACGGTGTATTGTGATGATGACGGTGCATTGGTTTCCATCACAAACAGTGATACCATTCTGGGAACAGGAAATAGTTCAGGAGGATTCGCAACCATTCAATTTGCAAATGCACTCGCAAATATTGACAGTGTGCTGATAACCGTCACCGCCTTTAACAAGGTGCCGTACATTGCTACCATTCCTGCAGCAGCTGCAAACGGACCTTATGTGGTGAACACGTCTACGGTTATCAATGATGTTTCCGGAAATAATAATGGGCTTGCTGATTACAATGAAACGGTGGGCTTCGACATCACCCTTCAAAATGTAGGCTCAGCTACAGCGCAGGGCATAGTCGCCACGCTTACCACTACTGATCCTTTAATCACCATCACTGATAATTCCGAAACATTCTCTGACATTGCAAGCGGCGCATCTGATTCACACATCAGTGCTTTCACGATCAATGTTGCTGACAATGTTCCCGATGGCCACATCGCATCCTTCACGACCACCATAACAGACAATGCTTATGATACATGGACTTCCCACTTCCAGATCATACTCAATGCGCCTGCGCTTGGTGTAACAGGTTTTGTAATTGACGATTCCAACGGTAACGGTGACGGACACCTTGATCCGGGAGAAACGGTAACACTTAATGTTAACACCAATAACTCCGGTCATGCTGATGCGATGAATACACTTGGCACGTTGACTTCTTCGAATCCGTACATCACTATTACGAATGCGAATTATGATCTTGGTAGTGTCGCAGCAGGATCAACAACAGCGGCTTCTTTCGGGGTAAGTGTTGCTGCAAATGCGCCTTATGGTGCAGATGCTTCCTTTGAATATTCCGCCAGTGCGGGAAATTATTCTGCGAACTACAACTTCACTACCACCATTACACCTGCCATAGAAGATTTCGAAACCGGCGACTTCACGCAATTCGATTGGCTTTTCAGCGGCAATCAAAACTGGGTCACAGAACAGTATGATATTTATGAAGGATTGTACTCAGCGCGGTCGGGTGACATAAGCAGTAGTCAATCTTCGACACTCATGATCACACTCGATGTACAGTTTGCTGATGACATCTCTTTCATGATGAAAGTTTCATCCGAAGCAGGTTATGATTCGCTGTCTTTCAGAATTGACAACGTAAGCAAAGGGCATTGGAGCGGCGAGGTTGACTGGACGCCTGAAACATATCCGGTCACTGCGGGCACACACACATTTACCTGGCAGTACCAAAAAGACGTGGGTTGGAGTGATGGTTATGATTGCGGATATCTTGATAACATTATGCTGCCTGCGTTCGAAATCAATCCCGTAACAGTAATTTCTTCTCCCTCATCTCCGAATGAAATTTCCTGCTTCCCGAATCCATTCAGCCAGCTTACGTTCATTGATTATTCAGTGAATGAGGTGGCTGACGTTACCGTGCAGGTTTTTGATGTGAATGGAAAATTGGTAAAGACGATCCTCAACAATGATCGTCAAACTCCGGGCAATTATCATTTGGGATTTGATGGTTCATCACTGGCGAACGGAAATTATTTCTGCAACATCACCATTGGAAATAAAACCTACACAGAAAAATTAGTGCTGAATAGGTGAGCAAAATTTTTGAAAAAGACAATGAAATGCCCTGCGTGATCGGGGCATTTTTTTTAACTTTGGTCTTAAATCTTCTCTATGAAATTTGATGTGATGAATAAGCCACGCTCGGCAATGGACGTGTTCGAGATGTTACCTGAAGGAACTCTTGCTGAAGTAATCAATAACCAACTTTACATGCCACCATCACCCACATTCGAACATCAGGATTCTTCAATGTCGCTCTCTGTTCAGATTGGATCTTTTGTGATAGAATCTAAATTGGGTAAAGTGCTTGCTACCATTGATGTTTATCTTGATGAAGAAAATGTCTTTGAACCTGATTTGGTTTTTCTCTCCAATGAAAATCTTCATCTGGTAAGAGCAGATCGAAAAATACACGGGGCACCTGATTTGGTAATCGAAATTCTTTCACCATCAAACAGGAACTACGATCTTAAAAAAAAGAAACCCGTTTATGAACGCTGTGGTGTGCAGGAATTATGGATCATTGATCCCCTTACAAAACAAACGTGGGGATTTTTTCTGCAGGGAAATAAATATGCTGCACTTCCTTCTTCGACAGGAAAAATAAAATCGAAAGTGCTGAAGAAAACTTTCAGCTTCTGAGTTATCTAACGGAGACACAGAGGTCGCTGTTGAGTAAGTAATTTTTGTGAAAGGAAAAATGAAAATACTCCTGAATTAACCGGGAGTATTTTTTTTAACTTTGGTCTTAAATCTTCTCTATGAAATTTGATGTGATGAATAAGCCGCGCTCGGCAATGGATGTTTTTGAAATGCTGCCAGAGGGAACTCATGCCGAGGTAATTCAAAGCCAACTCTACATGCCACCTGCACCAACCGCCGATCACCAGGGTTCTTCAATGGATCTTTCTATTGAAATGGGAAAATTCATCAGAGACAACAAGCTTGGAAAATTCTTCGCCACTGTCAATGTACATCTTGATGAAGACGATGTGTTCGAACCCGATCTTGTTTTTCTTTCGAATGAAAATCTTCATCTCATCCAGGAGAACGGAAGAGTTTATGGTGCACCCGATTTGGTAATCGAGATTCTTTCACCATCAAACAGAAACTACGATCTTAAAAAAAAGAAACCGGTTTATGAGCGCTGCGGTGTTCAGGAATTATGGATCATTGATCCGCTTACCAAACAAACGTGGGGATTTTTTCTGCAGGGAAATAAATATGCTGTGCTTCCTTCATCAACAGGAAAAATAAAATCGAAAGTGCTGAGGAAGACGTTTTCATTCTGAGACTTCACTTGAAATTTTTATCCCACTCTGATTGAAAAATTTACCCGGTGAAAAAGAAAATAATTCAGCTTTCACTATCTGCAATTCCAATTGCATTTCATCTTTCAGCCCAGCAACCGGGACAACTCGATTCAACTTTTAATTCTGATGGAATTGTTACAACAGACTATAGTGGACTGAGCCAAGAAGCACGGTCAGTATGTATTCAACCCGATTCTAAAATTGTTGTTGCCGGCGTAACTTTTAATGGAGCAAACCAAGACTTCATTATTTGTCGATACAATTCCGATGGTTCATTAGATAGCGCTTTTGGAACAAATGGCAAAGTAAGAACTGATCAATACCAATGGGAACTTGGATGCTCGGTTGCAATTGATTCATCCGGAAATATCGTTGCTGCCGGACTTGGTGGATATATTCCAACAGGGGCTGCCGTTGCAAAGTACAAGTCCGATGGGACTTTAGATTCCTCGTTTAGTTCAAATGGAATTGAAACGATTCTAATTGGAATAGACTGTTACTCAATGGTCGTACAACCTGATGAAAAAATACTTTTAGCAGGAGGATTTCATTTAGGAAATACCAAAAACTTTGGATTGATTCGGCTAAATCCTGATGGAGACTTTGATGCGTCATTTGGTGGTGGCGGAACTGTATATGCTGATTATTATGGAAATGACGATGTTGCGAGGGCAGTCATTTTACAGGAAGATGGAAAAATTATCGTAGCTGGGTCAACAGCAGGATCTGGGCTGATCGTACGATTTAACTCTAATGGAACTATTGATACAACATTTGATGGAGGAATGATTACTTCGACTCCAAGCGTGTACTCATTAGCAATTCAAACTGATGGAAAAATTATTGCTGCAGGTCGTGTTGGTTCGAATTTAGATTTCGCAGCACAAAGATTTTTACCCGATGGAAGTATTGATGTTTCATTCGGAATAAATGGACTGGCTTCTTTCGATATTAGTGACACAACAGATCAATGCACATCCATTGCCTTACAACAGGATAACAAAATAATTTTAGCAGGATATGTTTGGGATGGAACTCATCAGAACATTGGTGTTATAAGACTGAACACAGACGGTTCACTGGATGCAAGTTTCGGAGCTGACGGAAAAATTATTTTCGACATAAGTGGAGTGAATGATTATTGCCAAGCTGCGGCAGTTCAATCAGATGGAAAAATTATTCTTGCGGGCGGCACATTCAGTCAACCTCCTTATGAGGATATTCTTGTCATGCGCCTCATTTCTGGTCTTAATGTTGGTGAACTATTTCTTTCAAAATCTGAAGATGCATGCTCCCTTTTTCCAAATCCCACAACCCAATCAACTTCTCTCGATTTCACTCTTAATTCTCCAGCAAGAGTTGGCATTGATGTCTTTGATGTGGTTGGAAATAAAGTAAAGCAAGTGCTGTATGAAAATCTACAAACTGGGAAGCATCACATCATTATTGATGTACACGAGCTAAAAGATGGTTTATACTTGCTTCGTTTGAGTGAGGGAGATATAACCAAATCTCATAAATTGGTCGTCATGAATTGATGCGATGCCGTGATTAGCATCAACTCAACGAGCTATCTTTGTAGAACTGATTAGTTGCAATTCATGCAAAAGCAGGAAGTTTATCATCCAAAAAATAAAGTCCGCATTGTCACTGCTGCATCTCTGTTCGATGGGCACGATGCTGCGATCAACATCATGCGTCGCATTATACAGGCGAGCGGTGCTGAAGTGATTCACCTTGGCCATGATCGCAGTGTGCAGGAAGTAGTTGATTGCGCCATACAGGAAGATGCACAGGCGATAGCCATGACGAGTTACCAGGGCGGGCACATGGAATACTTCAAGTACATGTATGATCTGCTGAAGGAAAAAAACTGCAGTCACATAAAAATTTTTGGAGGCGGCGGAGGTGTTATTCTTCCGAATGAAATTGATGAGCTACAGAAGTATGGCATCACCCGGATTTATTCTCCCGATGATGGGAGGTCATTGGGCTTGCAGGGAATGATCAACGATCTGCTGAAGCAAAGTGATTTTCCTCTTGGCAATCGTGTGAATGGTGAAGTGAAAGCGCTAAGCAGCAAAGAGCATCACGTGATTGCGCGATTGATTTCGGCGGCAGAAAACTTTCCCGAAGAAAATCGCCCAGTCATTCATGAAGTAGAATTGCTGGCGCAGAAATCAAAATCACCGGTGCTCGGAATTACAGGTACAGGTGGTGCAGGAAAATCATCTTTGGTTGATGAATTGGTTCGAAGGTTTCTTGTTGACTTCTCCGGAAGGAGTCCTTCGGACAAAGACCCCGATGGAAATATCGGGGCAGGCAAATCTGTTGCTATCCTCTCTGTTGATCCATCGAAGAGAAAAACAGGAGGCGCACTGCTCGGTGATAGGATCAGGATGAATTCCATTCGCAACGATCGCGTGTACATGCGCTCACTTGCCACCCGCCAGGCGAATCTCGCATTGAGCAAACACGTTCGTGATGCACTCAATATCCTGAAAGCCGCTCATTTCGATCTCATCATTTTGGAAACTGCCGGCATTGGACAAAGCGATACAGAGATCACTGATCACAGCAATGTGAGTTTGTACGTGATGACTCCTGAATACGGTGCCGCATCGCAACTTGAGAAAATTGACATGCTCGATTTCGCAGATATTATTGCGCTTAATAAGTTCGACAAGCGCGGCGCTCTCGATGCATTGCGTGATGTGCGCAAACAATATCAGCGCAATCATAAGCAGTTTGAAAAGAGTACAGATGAGATGCCCGTGTTTGGAACCATTGCATCGCAGTTCAATGATCCGGGCATGAATCAACTGTACAGAGCGGTGATGGAAAAACTTGCGGAGAAAACTTCATTGCCACTACAACCCCATCTTGAGGTCACCAA
>DASRAJ010000044.1:0-46318 GCA_035638255.1 Chitinophagales bacterium | reverse complement strand
CTGTCTTCTGGCTTCTATCTTCTGTCTTCTATCTTCTGTCTTCTATCTTCTGTCTTCTATCTTCTGTCTTCTATCTTCTGTCTTCTATCTTCTGTCTTCTATCTTCTGTCTTCTATCTTCTGTCTTCTATCTTCTATTACAACACCTCCGGTGCCAGTGAAACAATTTTCATGTACAATTTTTCCCGCAACTCACGGGCAACCGGTCCAAAAATGCGGGTGCCGCGAGGTTCATCCTGGGGACTGAGCAACACACAGGCATTATCATCGAAGCGGATATAGCTTCCATCTTTTCTGCGAAGCCGGTGCTTGGTGCGAACAATCACTGCTTTTGACACTGTTCCCTTCTTGAGCGGACCATTCGGAATCACATCTTTTGCTGTTACCACAACTACGTCACCGAGTGATGCATAACGCTGGCTGGTGTGACCAAGAATGCGTATCACCAACACCTCGCGGGCACCGCTGTTGTCTGCTACTGTTAACCTGGTTTCCGTCTGGATCATTTTAATTTCTGATTTCTGATTGCTGATTTCGGATTTTCCTTCTTCAGCAATCGGTAAAACTTTCTATTTCACTTTTTCTACAATCTCAACCAAACGCCAGCATTTGTTTTTGCTGAGCGGGCGTGTTTCGGTAATTCGAACGATATCGCCGATGGATGCTTCCTGCTGTTCATCATGCGCCATCAGCTTCGCTGTTTTTTTGATAAACTTTCCATAGAGCGGATGCTGCACTCGCCGCTCAATGGACACGGTGATGGTTTTGTTCATCTTGTTGCTCGTGACAACACCTGTACGCTGTTTTCTTAATTTTCTTTCCACTACTTGGGATATTAGGTTATTGGGTTTTTAGGGTATTCGTTGCTTGCGCTTTTTTTTGCTTACTGCCTACTGACTTGCTGTTGCTTTTTGACGCTTTGTAATTTCTGTTTTCATTCGCGCAATGTCACGGCGCGTTTGGCGAATTCTCGTCGGGCTTTCGATTTGAGAGACCGTATGATTGAATTTCAGCTTCACGTATTGCGCGGTATCATCTTTCAGCTTTTGAGCTAATTCCTGATCAGTAAGATCTTTCAGATTTAGTTTTTTTATAGGCATTGTTATCTGTTTCGGATTTTCCGCTGGATTCTGTGAGCGGGTTTTCTACTTTCTGATTTCTATTTTCTTTTCAGTTGCATAATCTCTTGCGATAATAAACTTCGTCATCACCGGAAGTTTATCAGCGGCAAGTCTCATGGCTTCTTTTGCTGTTTGAACAGGTACGCCTATTGCTTCGAACAAAATTCGTCCGGGCTTCACTACTGCTACCCATCCTTCCGGGTTTCCTTTTCCTTTCCCCATGCGAACTTCAAGGGGCTTTGCTGTTCTTGGCTTGTCAGGGAACACCCGAATCCAAACCTGTCCTTCACGCTTCATGTGACGGGTGAGTGCAACTCGCGCTGCTTCCAGTTGCTTCTCCGTTACCCAGGCAGCTTCAAGTGTCTTTAATCCGAATGAACCGAATGCAAGCGTTACGCCACGGTAGTCATTACCTTTCATGCGACCTCGCTGGGTTTTGCGGAACTTGGATTTTTTCGGTTGTAACATTGGCTGTTAAAATTTCGATACTCGATTCTCGTAACTCGATTCTCGATTTTTGATTCTTAATTTCCTGGTTCTTTCTTCTTTTGTCTTAGGTCTTAGTGTCTTTCGGTCTTAAGTCGTTTTTATCAAGGCCGCTCTCTTCTTTCTCCTCCACCTCCTCGTCCTCTTCCACCACCACCTCCTCTTCTTCTGTCACCACCGCGATCGCCACGATCACCACCACGTTGAGGTTTTGCTTCTGTTGTTTTCTGTCCTAAATTGGGAGAAAGGTCGCGTTTGCCGTAAACTTCTCCTCTGCAAATCCATACTTTGATTCCAATCTTTCCATAAACAGTCTGTGCCTCGCCAAGAGCATAATCAATATCTGCACGGAAAGTGTGCAAGGGAACTCTTCCCTGCTTTGCTTCCTCCGAGCGCGCAATTTCCGCTCCTCCTAATCTGCCGCCTATTCTCACTTTGATTCCTTCTGCACCCATTCTCATCGTTGATGCTATTGACATTTTGATCGCGCGGCGGTAATTGATACGCGCTTCAAGCTGACGTGCAATAGAATCAGCGACAATTGCTGCATCTAACTCCGGACGACGGATTTCGACAATATTGATCTGAACTTCTTTATCAGTGATTTTCTTTAACTCCTCTTTAATACGATCTACTTCGCCACCTCCTTTTCCGATAATGATACCCGGTCGTGATGTGTGAATGGTTATGGTGATGCGATTCAAGGTACGCTCAATCACAATCTGAGCGATGCCACCCTTTGAAATTCGCGCACGCAGGTAGGTACGGATTTTTTCATCGCCGATAAGTTTCTCTGCGAATTCCTTTCCGCCATACCAGTTCGATTCCCATCCCCGGATGATTCCGAGTCGGTTACCAATCGGATTTGCTTTTTGTCCCACTTATTTGGTTTATTAGTTTATTGGGTTATTAGGTTATTAGTAAACTTGGTTTTGTTTTCTTTTTGCCTACTGCCTACTGCCTACTGCCTCCTTTTTACTCCGCTGCCACCTCTTCTTCTTCTTTTTTCTCTTCTGTTTTTTTGCTGCGACGGGTTTTTTTCTTCACAGGCGCTTCCTCTGTTGTCTCTACTGCTGCTTCAACCGCCGGTGTTTCTTCCACAGGAGCTGTTTCTTCCACTGATTCTGCTGCTAATTTCTTTTCTTGTTCCATCAATACTTTTGAATCTATGATGATGGTGATGTGATTTGACCGCTTGCGTTTTTTGAAGGCACGACCATGAGGTGCCGGTAACCACCGTTTCAACATGGCGCCGCCATCAACATAAATCACTTTCACAAAGAGTTGGGCATCTTCCACTCTTATCGGAGAACGTTTTTCTTCATCTGCCAATGCCTGCTCCTTCTTGTCCCAATTATCAATAGCCGAGCGTAATAATTTTCCCATGGGTTGTGCTCCTACTTTAGCAGCATGTTGTAAAACATTCAGCGCCCGTTCGACATCCATGCCTCGAACCATGTCCGCCACGTAACGCATTTTGCGCGGGGATGTAGGGTAATTGTTTAATCGTGCTACTGCTTCTGCCATGACTAAAAAAAATTTTTAAGCTGTTGTCTCCACTTTCTTTGATGAATGACTCCTGAAATTCCTGGTCGGTGAAAACTCGCCGAGCTTGTGACCTACCATGTTCTCACTCACATAAATCGGTATGAACTTGTTGCCATTGTGAACCGCAAATGTGTGCCCCACAAATTCAGGAGTGATGGTTGAACGGCGCGACCATGTTTTGATCACCGCCTTCTTACCGGACTGGATCATCTTGTCCACTTTCTTCTGCAGAGAGTGTTCGATGTACGGTCCCTTTTTAATGCTTCTTGACATGAGATCTGTTAATTGTTATCTGTTAATTCTGTTTTTTTCTTTTTGCCAACTGCCTATTGCCAACTGCCTACTCTATTTTGTGAATCGTGTATCGTCTTACGTGAATCGTGTATCGTATTTATTTAGTTCTTCTGCTAATAATGTACTGGCTAGATGGATTTTTTGGTGAACGTGTCTTCATTCCTTTCGAATATTTCCCTTTTCTTGATCTTGGCTGTCCACCAGATGCTTTTCCTTCGCCGCCTCCCATGGGATGATCTACCGGATTCATGGCGACGCCACGAACGCGGGGACGAATTCCTTTCCAGCGATTTCTTCCCGCCTTACCGGCTCTTTCGGAGATGCGATCAGAATTGGAAGCTGAACCGATGGTTGCCATGCAGGTGGAAAGAACCCTTCTCAACTCACCTGAAGGCAATTTTATCACGGCATATTTTTCTTCTTTGTTTGTCAACTGTGCTCCTGCGCCTGCACTTCTTGCCATAGCTGCACCCTGACCGGGATGCAACTCTATGTTGTGAATCATGGTGCCCAGAGGAATATTCTGAAGGGGAAGTGCATTTCCGATTTCGGGGGGAGCTTCAGGACCGCTCATAATGGCTTGTCCAACTTTTAATCCTTGCGGAGCGATGATGTATCTTTTTTCTCCGTCTTTGTAATGGATTAGTGCGATGAAGGCGGAACGGTTGGGGTCGTACTCGATAGTTTTTACTTCGCCGGGAACTCCCGGTTTATTTCTTTTGAAATCAATGATGCGATACTGCTGCTTATGTCCCCCGCCAATATATCGCATGGCACGATGCCCGGAACTGTTTCTTCCGCCGGTCCTGCTCATGGCAGTCAACAGACTTTTCTCAGGCGTATCGGAAGTAATCTCCGCGTAGTCGTTGATGATCTTAAATCTGGTGCCCGGTGTTACGGGGTTGAATTTCCTGGTTGCCATACTGCGCTGTTGCTTTGTTTTACGAGATACGATTTACGTAATACGACGCGAGTATTTTGGGTCGTATTATGTGTATTGTAGATCGTATTTTCATTTTTCTCCCTTAAACATTTGCGTAAAAATCAATCGTGTCTCCTTTCGCTAAAGTGATGTATGCTTTTTTGTATGATGACTTCATTCCGCGACTCATTCCTTTTTTGGTGTAACGTGACTTTGCTTTTCCGGGAACTACAGATGTAGCTACTGACTTCACGGTTACACCATACATTTTCTCCACTTCATTCTTAATTTGAATCTTGTTTGATTCCTTTGACACCATAAAGCCAACCTTGTTCAACTTTTGGTTGAGGTTGTTCATCTTTTCAGAAATCAAAGGGCTGATGAGTATCTCGGACATGATTTTGTTTTTTTTAAAATTGAAATTGGAAATTTGAAAATTGTTTTGTGCCTTGCACCGGTTTCTGTTAACTACTATTTTCTATTTTTCCAATTTCTATTTTCTTCTTTCTTAGTTTTCAAAGTGTTTCAAACTTCCTTCAGTAAACAATAATGTATTCGCATTCAGAATGTCGTAGGTATTCAAATCATTTACCCGCGCCACTCTTGTTTTTTGAATGTTTCGGCTGGCAGTTCTTAAATTTTCGTTGGATTCATTTACCACAAGCAAAATTTTCTTTGAATCAACTCCCAAACTTTTTAAGATCTGGTGTAAATTTTTCGTCTTGTGGTCTTCCAATTGAAAATCTTCGATGACGGCGATGCTGTTTTCTTTTGCCTTGTAAGTGAGTGCTGACTTTCTTGCGAGGTCCTTTACTTTAATGTTGAGTTTGAAACTGTAATCGCGCGGCTGCGGGCCGAAGACTCTTCCTCCACCGGGAAAGAGCGGACTCTTGATGCTTCCTTTACGCGAACCACCGGTACCTTTCTGACGATGCAATTTCTTTGTTGAGCCCGACACTTCCCATTTTTCCTTCGTCTTGTGCGTGCCCTGGCGCTGATTTGCCTGGAACTGTTTTACAGCAAGGTAGATCGCATGATCATTAGGCTCTATACCAAAGTGAGAATCAGGAAGAGTAATTGACCTTCCTGCCTTACTGCCATCGGTTTTTAAAACTTCGAGTTGCATATTAGTGAATGGTGAATAGTGAATGGTCAATCGTCATTAGTCATTGGTCATTCATCAATTGTTGTTTGTTAATCGTTGTTAATTTTTTTGCGTACTGCCTATTGCTTAGTTGTTCTCTTGAGTCGTTCCCGAAACATCGGGAGTGTATTGTGTATCGTATTTTTCAATTCTTAATCAGCAAATACCCTCCCGCAGGTCCCGGAATACATCCGTTCACTACAAGAAGATTTTTTTCAGGATACACTTTCAGCACTTTCACGTTGCGCATCTTTACATGCTTGCCACCATCTCTTCCTCCCATGCGCATTCCTTTCATTACTCTCGATGCATCTGATGAGTTACCGATGGAACCGGGTGCACGGCTGCGATCATGCTGACCGTGAGTTTGACCTCCGACTCCATGAAAACCGTGGCGCTTTACAACACCCTGAAATCCTTTCCCCTTGGTGGTACCGGTGATGTGTACTTCTTCACCTTCCTCAAAAATTTCGACCGTTACAGTTTCGCCGGCTTTCTTTTCAATCGGGAAGTCGCGCATCTCAGCTACTTTACGCTTGGGCGGTGTATTGCTTTTTGCAAAGTGCTTGATGAGTGACTTGGTCGTGTTCTTTTCTTTCTTCGTTTCAAAACCCAACTGAACAGCATTGTAGCCGTCCGTTTCTGTTGTCTTCACTTGCGTAACAACGCAGGGTCCTGCCTCGATGAGCGTGCAGGCAATGTTGCGCCCCTCGTCATCGAAGTAGCTGGTCATTCCTAATTTCTTTCCAATAATGCCTTTCATTTTCGGTGCTGGCTTTTTGGTTTATCCCTTAATACTAATCTCAACACCGCTGGGCAGTTCTAATTTGCTCAGCGCATCCACCGTTTTGGATGATGAGGTATAGATGTCAAGCAATCGCTTGTAAGTACACAGCTTGAATTGCTCCCGCGCTTTCTTGTTTACATGCGGCGAACGGAGGACGGTGAAAGTTTTTTGCTCGGTGGGCAGGGGAATGGGTCCTGCTACAACTGCACCGGTGCTGCGAACGGTTTTCACAATCTTCTCACAACTTTTGTCTACGAGATTATGATCGTACGACAATAACTTAATTCGAATTCGCTGTGCCATGAAGTCAAAGAGCTTTTTAAAAGGGACGGCAAAAATAAGCGTTGTTTCGGGATTTGCAAGGGGAGCAGGGAAAATAATTCGGTGTGATACGATACTCGATTCACGTAACACGATTCACGATGCGCTAACCTGATGATGATCTCTTCAATTGTGCATGATGAATTTCAGAAATTTTTTTTTGTAAGTGGGAAGTTTTCGAAATGAAAAAATGATCTCTTCCTCAACAATTTTTTTTGAAGTCAAGAATTTCTGCAAGATCAATATCAATTGCAGCGGCTACTGTATCTCCTCAAAAAACTTATAGAGAAATATTTACTGCTGGGAGATTTTATGCTCGTTCCGTATCTCAACCAAAGGGGAGACTTGCATCGCTTCAGCCTGACAAACAACCTTCATTTCTTGCTCAGTGCCATTACATGAAATATTCCATTATCAGTTGAGAAATTGACAAAATAGATTCCTCGTGTCGGGAAAATTTTTTCACTCAATATTTGACTATGATAACCTCTGACTTCATCACTTGTCTGAGTATACAATTTCTTTCCCTCAATATCAAAAACTGAGATGGTCACACCTGCATTTTGGTTCAGGTGATATTGAATGATCGCTGAGTGAGTAACAGGATTTGGATAGACACCATAAACTTCGGCAGAAGGCAGGATGGGAACAGCTGCGGCAGTGTCCTCACCTCCTTTGCTTCCAATAACAATTACGATGCACGTATCATCACCGCAGCTTGCTCCGCCATTGTATGGGTCGCAGGCATGCACGTCAAGGCAAATAGTATAGGTCCCTGCCATGGTGTACAGGTGGCTAAAGCAGCTATCGGTTTCCCAATTGCCATCCCCTAAATCCCAGGAAAAAGCAAAGCCATAAGATCCGGGTACAAAATCACTGGCATTGCAGAAATGAAATAGAAAAGGATTCAGAGAATCAACACTCCAACTGATGTTGGCGTTGCAGGGGGAGAGTTGCGCCTGCGACGCACGGGAGAAGAACAGCGCAAAAGCAAGTAAACACACTCGCGCTATGGCAACCGGACGAATTGATTTCAGCGAAGATTGAGAAAGGGGAAAGTTTGTTTTCATGGCGTTTGAGTTTTTATGTTAAGAGTATGGAAATGATGGCACCGATCATTAAAGTGATTAGACCGGTTACATTGTCTTATTGAATCGGTTGTCGTATGTATTAATATCGGTGTCATCGTATTTTGAATGTGTCATCTGGTAAATTAGATTCCTCCGAACAACAACACGGCTTGGCCATTTGTTACTTCAGTGAAATTGTAATTTGTAAGGTCTAAAAGTGTGCAATTAAAATTAACGGTTGCTTTTTTGTATGTCAACCCATCCTGTACAACGGTTTCAACAGTATCAATTTGAAAAGAAGCATTCGATTGCACCGTGTATGCCGATGAGTAAACATTGCCTGATGAATCATACCAATTAATGATCACTCCCCCCGGAGTAAACAGCATAGTACCTAAAGGTTGATACTCATAATCAAACAAACCTGGCTGAAAGGAATTTTCAAGGTCACCGGAAAGATCAGCCAAAGAATCACGATAGTTATTCACAAAAACTTCAAAGTAACCACTTCCTGCAACTGTACTTTTTATAGAAGTTCCGAACGAGCGGTGAACATCCACATCATTGACGAAAGTGCTGGCTGCATAATTATCAACTCCCGCTGCAAAGTAAACACTGTCATTATTAATACGGGCAGAAATCCAGGTTAATGGTGCCTTGATTTCATCGGGTTGCAAATGCTCTTTTTTGCAACCGGGAATTGCAACGGCAAGAATCATCAGAGCGAGTAATTTCATCATGATCTTCATGTCATAAAAATTTATAGTGAATCATGATGTTCAAAGATTGATCATACAACTTAGCAGTTCCTGAAAAGTATTCGGGTTTAACGATGTCCGTTATACTTCTCTGGTATGAAATACCTGCTCCGAATTTTTTTGCAAAGGAAATTTCATAGCCAACATGAAAATCAAAACTGAAAGAGTGGATCCCATCGAGATAACCCGTTGCATTAATGACCCCGCCTGATTCTGTGCCTTGTGATGTATTGTTCATATAGGCATAGTCACTTCTTGAGTTTAAAAAATAGTTGACATCGGCTCCGGCAAATAAAGAATGGGCGTGTGTTATTTTGTAGTGAAGCTCAACAGGCAGTGAAAGTACTTGCAGCGTATGAATGGTAAGATACTCCTGCGACAATTCTTTATCGAGAAAATAGTCCACTTGTGTGCTGGTATCCCTCAGGTTCAATCCATTTATTTCAGAATAAAAAATTCCACACCCGAGAGAAAGGGATGGCGTAAGTGACTTCAGTATTTCAACTCCGGCAAGCGGGCTTAGGAATATTTTTTTTGAGTTCCCCGAAATCCCGCTTCTGATTTTTGTTCCTAAAGAAAAATTAGCAGTAATGGAATGAGATGATTGTTCTGCTGAAGAAAAAGTTTGTCCGGTGTGTACACGACGCGAACTCAAACTATCATTCGGTGCCGTGAATGAAATGAAAGTGATCTTGTAAGGCAAAACCTGAATGGGAGAAATGCTATCCGAAGAAAAATCGGAAGCTGATGATGTCTCTTCAGTTTCTTTCACCAGGTTTATTTGGTTGATAGCATTCTGATTTTCCGGGGAAGAAGAAATAACATTTGTTTCCCCGATATGTACACTCTTGTTCATTTTATGTTCACCCTCATTTGGCCTGACCATAACTTTCGCTGCAGGGTTTGTTCTAAAGTTGAGCGAATCACTTGCTGCCTTTTGAAGTGAATTCAAGTCTTGAATCGAATGATCTGCGTTTTGCGGGGAATAAGGTTTAGCGCTGTTAGTAATTGCAACTTGCTGTGAAGGAATCTGTTTTTTCCCATGAGGTCTTTCAAAGAACTGCAGAGATATTAATAATGCAACCATTGCAGTGAGGAAAATGAAGATGAATATTTTTCTTCTGCGCTTTCTGTCTTCATATTGCAATAGCGTTTCCACCTTCTTCCAATTTTCATGATCGAAAGGAATATCCGCCGTTTCAAACCGCTTGCGGAAAAGATCATCGAGGTGGTCTTGCTCAGTAGCCATAGGTATTGTAGCGGTTTATGCGTTGCCTGATTCCTTGTTGTAATTTTTTTCTTGCCTCAGATAAATGCCACCGCGAGGTGCCTTCACTGATTCCCAACTGCTCCCCAATCTGCCGGTGAGTGAATTCGTCAATCGCAAAAAGATTGAAGACACTTTTGGTAACAGGTGAAAGCTCATTGATGAATTGAAGCAGTTCCTCTATTGAAACAGTATTCATGTAATCCACATCACCTTCATCCAATGCTGCCGCTTCTTTATCAGGATAATCATCAGCCACCAATTGAATTTGCCGGTTGTAGCTTTTATCGGCGCGGATGAAATCAATGGCGCAATTGATCACAATCTTTTTGATCCATCCTTCGAGGGTGCCTTCTGTTTTGAATTGTGTAATGTTTTTGAAGACTTTCATGAAGGCAGTGTTCAATATTACCGAGGCATCATCCTTATTATTTATGTAGCGAAGGCAAACCGTCATCATCTTTCCTGAAAATTTTTCAAATAGAATTTTCTGAGCATTTCGATCATGCCTGATGCAATTCTGGATCAGTACTTTATCAGTAAGCATCAATGCATTCATCCGGGTTTCTGCTTTAAAGACGGAAGGTATTGGAAAACGTTGGGGTGGGGAAGTAAAGGAGATGGAGGTTTTTTCAATATTGATTTAGTGTGGCTGAAAAATAATTCGATTCGCGATACACGTAGCACGATTCACGATACGCGTAACACGAGTTCTCCCGATTTAATCGGGATTCACGATACGTTAACTTGATAGGCTCTCCTCTCTTGGGAGTAATGGGAATCGAAAAAATTATTTTGAAAGAAGGAAGTGATTGAGAAGAAACGGTGCCACCAACCTCAACAATTATTTTTTGAACTCAAGAATTTCTGCAAGATCAATATCAAGTGCCTTAGCAAGTTCATACAGGTAAAATATTTATGGATTGATTGTGCCTCGCTCCACACGCTGCAAGCTTGTGCGTCTTTGTCCATCTTGGCGCTTAGGGCGGTTTGAGTTAATTCTTTAGCTTCACGCAATGCTCGAACGTGAGCGCCAAGCAACTTTAAAAATTTTTTCTTTGCTAACCAAGGCAACAGATTCGTTGCCGAGGTCAAATTCAATAACGAAAAGTAAACATTGGGTCGGTTGTAATTTCTAATTGACTTTTACATTCATTATTCTTCATCATCTTTGATTACTATACTCGCTCGATAGAATGAAAAAGCAAATTTTATTTATCCGCACTGTAGTTCTTTTGCAAACTGCCTACTGCCTACTGCCAACTATTTCCTTTGCCCAATTCATTGCAGCGGGTGATCTTCATTCCCTTGCCATTTGTATCGATAGTACGGCAAGAGCTTGGGGATACAATTACTATGGTGAACTTGGAACCGGAACTAACACCGACAGCAATATTCCGGCGGAGGTGAGTTCTGTCACAGGCATCACCGCCACTGGAGCAGGATGGGATCATTCCGTTACCCTCCAGAATGACGGAACGGTCTGGGCTTGGGGATTGAATTTTGATGGTCAACTGGGAAATGGAACGAACACTGATAGTAATATTCCTGTGCAGGTAAGTTCTCTCACAAGTATCAAAGCTATTGCAATAGGATACCAGCATTCCCTTGCCTTGAAAAATGACGGATCGGTCTGGGCCTGGGGTTTTAATTTCTTTGGTCAACTTGGAAATGGAGCCAACATCGACAGCTATGTTCCGGTGCAGTTGACTTCTATTACAGATATCACTGCCATTGCAGGAGGAGGAGATCACTCTCTTGCGTTGAAGAATGACAGCACTGTATGGGCTTGGGGATTCAATAATGATGGCGAACTTGGAAATGGAACCAACACCGACAGTAATGTTCCCGTGCAGGTGGTTTCTCTCACAGGCATTATAGCCATTGCAGCAGGACATACTCATTCCCTTGCCTTGAAGAATGACGGAACGGTCTGGGCCTGGGGATGGAATATCTATGGTCAACTTGGAGATGGAAGCTATACTGATAGCAATGTTCCCGTAGAGGTAAATTCTCTATCAAACATCACTGCCATTGCAGGAGGAGAATTTCATTCACTTGCCCTTAAAAATGACGGAATAGTCTGGACTTGGGGAAAGAATGTTTATGGTCAACTTGGAAATGGAACTAATATCGACAGCAATCTTCCCGTGGAGGTAAGTTCTCTCATAGGTATCACTGCCCTTGCCGGAGGAACAATGCATTCGCTTGCCCTGAAGAATGATGGTACGGTCTGGGCTTGGGGAAGAAATACTGAGGGGCAACTTGGAAATGGAAACAACACCAATAGTAATGTTCCCCGTGCAGGTCACAGGGTTGTGTCCGGTTGCAACTTCATGCAACGCTGCTTTCACTCTATTTGCCGATACATTAATACCACATCATTACTGGGGATTGAACTTCGCGATGGGAGTTCAACCATTAACTTATTATTGGAGTTGGGGTGATGGCACTTATGATTCCATTGCTTATCCAAGTCACACATATTCTGCTGCAGGGTTTTACACCATCTGTTTAACTATTCATGATACAACAGGATGCACAGATAGTATTTGCATTGATTACGACGTTCAAAAATTATCTGCAGAGAATACAATCGTAAAAGTTGATGTAGTTGATTCTATTCCTTCTATACCTACTAATATTCAAAATCCCAATGCGCTGCTATCATGGTCGGTATTTCCAAACCCTACATCGGGAAATTCTTTTGTCAACTATAGTCTTTCAACTCCTGCAACTGTAAGCATCGTTCTGTATGACGTGCTTGGAAATAAATTGCAGCAATTAGTAAATGGCAATCAGGAACAAGGCGAACACAACGTAACCATTGATGCACGCAAACTGGCGAACGGAGTTTATGTTTTGCAGATACGTGTGGGTGAGCAGGTGGCGCAGGAGAAAATTGCAGTGCTGCATTGAGGAGAAAAGTTGTAAAAATTATTTTCTGCTTTTCATGATTGATTCTCTCTCGCGCTTACCATGCAACACCCCAAGAATCACGACTTGCTTTAATGACTCGTATATTTTAAAATAGATCACATAGGGAAATCGCCTTGTAATTACTTTGCGAACTTGCTTGTGCCATACCTGAAAGCCGGAAGGATTCTCTTTCAGATTCTCAATGAAAGCCGAAACTTCTTCTTTGAATTCTACACCGAGATTTTCGCGACGCTCTTCATACCACTCCTTTGCTTCGGCGATATCAACCTTTGCCGCAGGAAGAAGTTTGATTGAATAACTCATAGTTCATTCTTGATGTCTTCCCAATCAATCAGCGAATCAGGATTTCGCTCAAGAGAATTCAATCGCTCTTCGATGATTCGCTTGTGACTGGCATCAATTGATTCATAGTCAAGCAAACTCTTGATTGCATGCAACGTACGTTCGTCATCAACATGGGCAAGTTGCTCAATGATCGCATCTTTTTCTTCCTTAAAACTCATAGTAAATAGTTTTTAGTAAAATTAATTTTTTTTCCTTTCCATAATTAATGAATCTGCATCATGAAATTCTAATATCAACTATACTCTTTCAACTCCTGCAACTGTAAGCATTGCACTGTATGATGTGCTCGGAAATAAATTGCAGCAATTAGTAAATGGTGATCAAGAACAAGGAGAGCACAACGCAACCATTGATACGCGCAAGCTGGTGAACGGAGTTTATGTTTTGCAGATATGTGCGGGTGATCAAATGGAGGAGGAGAAAATTGTGGTGATGAATTGAGATTATCGGCTCCTGGCTTTCTTCGTCTGAAGATTAGGAAGTCCAATCGTCCGCAACATTTCGTTTGCTTTCTCTACCTTGTCAGGAAATAAAACAACATCGTTGTATACGTTCAACGACTTGTCAATTATAACGATTGGGACTTTTTTCTTGTTTAATTTTTTGATGGTCATCATAGTGCAAATTTACAGTTTTTTTCGCCTCACTAAAAATGCTTCATAGTCAACTTCTTTCTCAAATTTCTCCCATGTATTTCCCACCTGTCCAAAAATTTGAAAGTCGGTTTTCACTGCTTTGCGCCGTTTGGCGACTCAAAAAATTGTGGCGATGAATTGAGCGTTGAATTTTATTTCAACAACCGCAACGTTTCATCCACCGTACCCACCGAAAGCTTGCATGTTTTATTCTCGCACACATAAATCAAATCCTTTCCATCCACAAAACGAGCTTCCAGCAAACCGAGCTTACTTGAATTGTTAGTGGCTCCGGCAATAATTATGTTAGGAAGAAAATGTGGTGCTAATTTATTTCGAAGCATCAAGGCATTTTTCCCGGTAATCACAATTTCATTAAACGGAGAAGTGTAATGCAGCATGAGAATTCCCCAGTTCGAATAGGCAGAGAGGTATTGTTTCATATCGCGCTGCACATTGTTCAGCATTTGTGCTGACATCTTCGAATAATTTTCATCATCGAAATACAAAGCAAGATAGAACAGCACTCTTGCCACGGCTGAGTTGGAAGATGGAATCACGTTGTCGCCGAGTTCCATCTTGCGGGCAATGAGAGAAGGATCTTCATCGGAAGTGAAAAAGAACATTCCGGATTTATCATCATAAAAATGTTTGATAGCATAATCGGTGATTTCTTTTGCGCGCTGCAGCCACAATTCATCAAATGTGCATTCATACAATGTGACAAATGCTTGCGCAGAGAAAGCATAATCTTCAAGAAAACCGTTCACCGATGCTTTGCCTGATTTGAAGCTATGATAGTAACCACCTTCTTTTCGCCAGAGTTTTGCCCAATTGTGTGTTGCATTCTTATTCGCGGCTTCAAGAAATGCTGAATCACCGAATGCATTGTATGCATCGCAATATGCTTTTAGCATCAGCGCATTCCATGAGGTGAGTTGTTTATCATCGAGGCCGGGTCGCACTCTTTTATTTCTTTCTGCAAGAAGAATTTTTTTGTCTTCAGCAATTTCTTTTTTCACTTCATCAATGCTCATCGAAAATTTTTTGGCAATCGCTTCATCATTTTCCTTTCGAAGCAAAATATACTTACCGTCTTCCCAATAGCCAATGTCATTCACGTTGAAGTATTCAGCGAACAAATCGTAGCGCGTACGCTTGGCGGGAACCGCGGACTCGTGATCGGGAATCGCGATACGACCTGTCCCGATTTTTTCGGGAGAATCGAGAATCGAGAGTTCATCCTTCGTCCACACATAAAATTTTCCTTCTTCACCTTCACTGTCTGCATCGAGTGCAGAATAAATTCCGCCGTCCGGTGAAGTCATCTCGCGCTTTATAAACCCACACGTTTCGTACACTATTTGTTTGTACAGCTCATCATGCGTAAGCTGATAAGCCATCGAATACAGCGAAACGAGTTGCGCATTGTCGTATAGCATCTTTTCAAAGTGCGGAACTTTCCAGAGCGAATCAGTGGAGTATCGCGCGAAACCACCGCCAAGCTGATCATAAATTCCGCCATAAGCCATTTTATCCAGCGTGAGCAAAACGTGATCGAGTGCTGTCTGATCTTTTGTTGCTGCGTAGTATCGCAAGAGACATTCATAGTTGTTCGGCATTGGAAATTTGGGAGCGCGATTCGCTCCGCCTTCAACGGTATCAAAATTTCTTTTCCAGCTTTGGACGGCTTCTTGCAAATCATTCAGCCTGAACGATGCTTCTTCATCATTCAGCTTCACCAGCTCGACTTGCTGAATTCCCTGTGTGAGTTTCTCTGCATAATCTTCCGCTTCTTTTTGATTCTTGCTGTAATATTCTGCCAACTGCATCAGCAAACTCACCCATTTGCTTTTTGGAAAGTAGGTGCCGCCATAAATCGGTTTACCATCGGAAAGTGTGATGCAATTCAATGGCCATCCGCCACCGCCGGTCATTAATTGAACAGCAGTCATATATACCTGGTCCACATCCGGCCGTTCCTCACGATCTACTTTGATGCAGACAAAATTCGTGTTCATGATTTTTGCTACGGTGGTGTCCTCAAAGCTTTCATGCTCCATCACATGACACCAGTGGCAGCTTGAGTAACCAATGGAAACGATCACCAGTTTATTTTCATCACGTGCTTTCTTCCATGCTACATCATTCCATGCGTACCACTCAACGGGATTGTGTGCATGCTGTAACAAATAAGGTGACGATTCGTGAATGAGATGATTGGTGAAAGCCGGCTCAGACATTTTCTGTGAATTCAAATTACAGGAAGAGAAAAGAAGAAACAGCACGAGACAACAATGTAAGGTACGCTTCATCATTGAATGGCAAAGAAATGAAAAGTAAGTGAGGAGAACTCAGTGAAGAATGTTATTCCGAAAGGGAAATTAACCGCAGAGATCACAAAGACAACGCAAAGATTCGCAAAGAAATAAAATTTCAAAGTCAATCCTCTGCGCTTTCTCTGCGATCTTTGC
Organism: Chitinophagales bacterium; assembly: GCA_035638255.1. GTDB lineage: Bacteria > Bacteroidota > Bacteroidia > Chitinophagales > UBA10324 > DASRAJ01. The sequence continues at coordinate 30,207 of DASRAJ010000044.1, read as the reverse complement.
GGTTACTACTTTTTGCTATTTCTTAATTCTGCATCTTACCCACGCTTCCCGAACCGGTCACACTCTTTGAAATGCTGGCAGGACTTCCTGAATAACTCACACTGCCGCTCCCTGCGACGGAAGCCTCAAGGGCAGTCACGACACCGACAGAAATACTTCCTGACCCAATCACTTTTGCAGAAACAGTTTCACCGGTGACGCCACCCGCGATTATTTCACCTGAACCGGCATTCTCCAATAAAATACTGCTTGCCATTCCTTTCGATAGTGTGATAGTGCCGGAGCCGCCTTGTGTTGCCTCCAGCTTTTCAGTTTGCAATTGGGCTATCCTTATTTCACCTGATCCTGCAAGTGTGAGTGACATCACAGTGCTCATCAGCGATGTTACTTTTATAACTCCTGATCCGTTTAATTCTTCCACCAATCCCTGGGCTAGACAATTCCCCTGTTCTATGTTTCCGCTTCCCCTCAGACTCACTTCTGCTTTTTCCGTTTTAAAATCTTTCAGCACAATTTCGCCGGAGCCATGCACCTCAATGCTCAGGTAATCGGTGATGAAATTATTCTGTGCCCTGATGGAGCCGGATCCGTAAACCTGGAGCCCATTGGGTTTGGGCATGGATATATAAATAACAATATCTTCCTTTCCCTTCCACGAATCGTTTTTGTTCTTCCATAAATCATTTTGTTCGCCTGAAATCTCCAGCGCACGGTCTTCAACATCGGTGTTGATCTTATCAAGAACTTCCTGTGTTGCGGATACCTGAACGCTGAAATGATTTTCCTGTGTCACGTAAACTGTTGCGGGAATCTGCAGGTGAACAAATGTGAAGCCACTTACGTCACGCGTCTGAGTGATTTTGTTTTGAGAAAAAGCTGCAGCGCATGAGATGATGATCAATGCGGGAAGAAAAAAAATCTTTTTCATGAAGAGAAAATTTTGAAGTTGGTTTTGTTTTAGCAAGAGAATTTTTTTAAGAACATATTTTCTATAGAGCAGAAACACTTCCGCTTCCTGTAATGTCAACATTCTTTTTCGCCGGTACTCCCTTATAGCGGATGTCACCGCTGCCGGTAATATCAGCATTGAGCAGATCAGTGGCGCTGAGTTTCATGTTGCCGGATCCGGTTACTGCGGCATCTACTTCCTTTCCCGAAAAATTTTCTGCATCGATTTTTCCTGAGCCGTTGATTTCAAACTTTGCTACGGAGGCCGTACCACTCAAATTCACAATTTGGCCTGAGCCGTTAATTTCCGCTTTCAATTCCGTTACAGCGAAATTCTTAAGACTCATTTTTCCTGAACCATTGACTTCGAGCCGCAGATGGTCACCGGAGAAATCGCTTTTCGAAAAAATATTCCCGGAGCCATTCACTTCTAATGCTGTAATAGAAGGCATAGTGATTTGAACGGAGATTGGTTCATCAACGTGAGTGTGCAGCCAGTTGTCAAATTTTATTTCCAGTTTCTCGCCATGCACTTCAGTTTTAATTTTTTCCAGCACGGATGGCGATGCATTTATTTCCACATGAAAATCTCCTTGTGATAATGTGACCTCCGCAGGAATTTCGAGCGAGACCGCGGTAAAGTTTGAAACATTTCTTGTTTGTGTTTGTGCCGCTGAATTTCCTCCGTTCGTGTTTTGTGAATTTACACACGATGCAAAGGCCACCACAGAAATCAGAAGGAAGAAGGATGGTTTTATTTTCATAATGAGAATTTTAGAAGGATTGTAAAAATGAACTCTATTATGTCGTTTGATTTACCGGAAAAGTTACAGCGTGAGAGATTTTTTTGTAACCCATTACGTTATTAATATCTGACACTTTCCAAATGCTACACTGGTGCTTTAGGCAGAATATTTTTTTCTTGTCTGAAAGCTTCTGAACGTAATGTTCAATTTCAAGGACTTTGTCCCCCAATTTCCCAATTTCTAATTTCCAATCAACATACCTCACAATGATTTCCTATAGAACAAAATCAGTTTCTTATTCAGCGCTTTCACTTTCTCTTCCCAATTTGTTGCAACTAAGCTTCCGGGAAAAGGTTCCTGTGCATAATAGGGGAAGGGAGGCTTCAATTGCTTTAAGCTTTGGTCCAGAATGACGATGGTTTCGCTTAGGAGAGAAGTAGGATTCCCTTTTTCTGCAATCAGGAAAAAATTTTCTTTCACTGAAATGGAAGGATCAATCTGCAAGCTATCATTCAAAAGAAATCCTGAGTGCTTTCCTGACAGCAGCGCATCGGTTGAATCAGAAAAAAAGAAATAGACTTTGCAGAAGTCGAATTCTTTTCTGAATGCCTGAACGATCTCATTATTTTCTTCCTGCTGAATTGATTCAATTGTGTTTGCATCCCGGGTATTTCCTATCGTGCGCAGCTTCGCAATTGCTTCTGCACGGGTGTGAAGGCGAACCAGAATGGCACCCCCCTTCAATTGCCTGATGCAGAAGCGGGCAGAATCTTTCCAGGTTGCATTCACTGGCAGCGTTTCTTGTGCCGTCACTGAAAAAGTGATCACAGAAAATAATGCAATCAAAAATGCCTTACTGTTTTTCATTCTCCGATAAATTAGCGGGAAAGGTACTTCGCAATTACCCGGGGTTTTTTGCAGGTGAAAATTGGCAACCGCAAACTAAGCTTCTCTTTCTTTTCAAACTCACATACTTTTGCAATTTCTCAGTAAAAAATTCTTCTCACAAAAAATTTCTGTATGCCTCTCTTCGAAAAACACAAGGAGCTTATTGAACGCGCTATCAAAGCAAACCACGAGCGCGGCTACTATGCAGCTTACCCTGAAATTCCAAAAGCATATCCTGAAGATGCATTGGTGAAAGGGCAGGAGCAGTATAATAATTTTCTGAACAAAAATTTTTCACTGCTCCTCCAAAATGATTCAGGCAAATGGGAAGGTGAAGAAGTCTCACCGTACACTCAGGAAGGACTCGGCGTAAAGTATCCTGTTTCCGGTGTTGATGATTTAATTGCGAAAGCAAAAATAGCAGGTGCTTCATGGAGAAAAACTTCACCCGATGACCGCGCGGGATTGCTGGTGGAATCACTGGAGAAAATGAAAGCGCATTTCTTCGACATTGCCTATGCAACGCAACACACTACCGGGCAATCGTGGATCATGTCATTCCAGGCTTCGGGTCCGCATGCGGCGGATCGGGCGCTCGAGGCGATTGCGATGGGGTATGAAGCGCAAGCATCATTTCCTTCGGATGTTATTTGGGAAAAGCCAATGGGAAAATTTTCAGTGCGGGTTGAAAAAACCTTTTCGCCGCAGCCGCGAGGAATCGGTGTAGTAATTGGTTGCTCTACTTTTCCCGTTTGGAATTCATTGCCCGGCCTCTATGCGGATCTTGTTACGGGAAATGTTGCCATCGTGAAGCCGCATTCGAAAGTTATTCTTCCGATTGCGATTTGTGTTGCAGCCATTCAGCATACCCTTCAGGAAAATGGCTTCGATCCCAACATCGTTCAGCTTGCTCATTCTACCTCGCATGCTGTCACGAAAGATTTACTTCAGCACCCCGATGTAAAATTGATTGATTACACAGGCGGCACTTCCTTCGGTGATTGGATTGAATCGCTGCCCAGCAAAATCACCTTCACGGAAAAAGCGGGAGTGAATTCAGTGATCATTGATTCAGTGAAAGACATAGATGCAGTGATGCAGAATCTTGCGTTCTCCGTTTCACTCTACAGCGGACAGATGTGTACCGCCCCGCAAAATTTTTTCATTCCCTCGCAGGTGAAGGCCGGTGATCAGGTCCTCTCCGGTGAAGAAGTGGTGTCCAAACTGAAGGATGCGATAAATGCGTTAGTGAATAATCCGAAGATGGGTGCGGGAGTTCTCGGCGCCATTCAGAATGAAAAAACTTTAGAGCGAACAAAACAAGCATCGCAACTGGGTGGTACTGCAGTGCTTGAAGCAACGGCAGTCACAAACCAGGAATTTGCGCAGGCGCGAACGGTGTCACCTGCATTGCTCGAAACGAATGCATCTGAAATCAGGTTGTTTGAAAATGAATTTTTCGGCCCCATTGCAATTGCCATTAAGACAAATGATACAGCAGAATCAGTTCGGCTCGCAAAAGAAATGGCGCAGCAACATGGTGCTCTTACGTGCGCTGCATATTCAACAGATGATAACGTGATGAAGATGATTGCGGAAGAAATGAATGAAGTGTTCGTGCCTGTCACATTCAATTTCACCGGTCCTATTTGGGTAAATCAGCATGCAGCGTTTTCTGATTTCCATGGCACGGGAGGGAATGCCGCGGGCAACGCGTCGTTCGCTGATCAATCATTTGTGGTGAAGAGGTTTGTGTGGATAGGAAACAGGAAGATGATCTAAGTTCTTCCTTTAAAAAATTGCTTCAATCAATTTTACCGCAATGAAGAGGAAAAGCCCCACAGTCGCCCATGCGCCCACCTCTTCGATGATCGTATTGATTGCCTTTTCTGAGAACGCTTTCATAGCAGAAAGTTTTGGTTAAAATAATTTTCAAAATTAAAGCCATCATAATACAGACTGCAAATTTTAGGAATCGTTTAACATGAAGGTTACTTTCACTTGACAATTTGTGCACATTCAATTTGATCTCACCATCAAATCACTACAATAACCAGTCTAAAAATTAATTCAGGAAAATTTTGAACCTATAAAACATGATTGCGACTCCTTTTGAAATTATTAGTGTGATCATGGGATTGATCATTTTGATTTTTGGAATTCTTCTATTTTATGGAAAAACGAAGTGGGGAAAAAGAAATTATATGATCGGTGGTTTTGTATTAACGAACGAGGCCCTGGGTGTTCTTTTGTTTTTTCTTGGAATCATTTTGATGTTAGGATTCATCATTCCAATTTTAACTCCGCGTTTTTCTTCACCGGGAATGGAAGGTTATTGATTCAACGAGTCACTTCTTCGAAGGAGTACTATGGACAAACTTCTTCACCTCTGTTTCTCCAGATTCATTGCATACCCGACAAGTTAAGTAACAATCCCGCGTCGCTGGAAAACAACAATTGATGACTTATTTCGCCTATGCACGGAGAATCCCTCTCGCACTCGTGCAGTTGGGATCATCATCAGGTTGCAGACTATTGTCATAAATTCTTCCTTCGGGAAAATAAAAAACCCCGGCTCATCACCAGGGTTTTCCATTCTTAAGTCTTATATCTTACGTCTTACCTCTCGGCTCAAACTTCCACTTCAATCTTCCCACCCTTAGCTTTCGTCATCACTTCTTCACTCACTGAATTGGGCGCAGCAGCATAATGGGAGAATTCCATAATCGAAGTAGCGCGACCTGAAGTGATTGTTCGCAACTGTGTTACATAACCAAACATCTCACTCAGCGGAACTTTTGCTTTGATCACTTGCGCATTCGCTTTCATCTCCATGGATTCAAGATGACCGCGGCGGCGATTGAGATCGCCTACCACATCACCGGTGTATTCTGCAGGAGATACTACCTCCACTTTCATGATCGGTTCAAGAATGATCGGCTTTGCTTTTCTGCTCGCCTCGCGGAAAGCATACTTCGCGCACAGCTCGAATGACATTGCATCCGAATCAACATCGTGATAGCTTCCATCGTATAATGTTACTTTCAATCCTTCGAGAGGATAACCGGCAAGCACGCCACTCTGCATCGCCGCTTCAAAACCTTTTTGTACTGAAGGAATAAATTCCCTCGGAATAGCACCTCCGAAAACATCATTGATGAACTGCAATCCTTTTGGCGCATCTGCATCAGGCGGACCAAATTCAACATGAATGTCAGCGAACTTACCGCGACCACCGCTTTGCTTCTTGAATAGCTCGCGGTGCTTAATCGTTTGCGTCACAGCTTCTTTGTATGCTACTTGTGGTGCGCCCTGGTTGCAATCCACTTTAAACTCGCGCTTCAGGCGATCAACAATAATTTCCAAATGCAATTCACCCATGCCGCTGATGATCGTTTGGCTGGTATCCTGATCCACTTTCACTTTGAATGTCGGATCTTCTTCAGCCAATTTCGCAAGTGCATTTCCAAGTTTATCCACGTCTGTTTGTGTCTTCGCTTCCACTGCAATTGAAATCACGGGCTCAGGGAATTTGATACTCTCAAGAACAATAGGATGCTTCTCATCACAAAGCGTATCACCTGTTCTTATTTCCTTAAAACCAACTGCAGCTCCAATATCACCTGCTTCAATGGTCTCAACAGGGTTTTGCTTGTTAGCGTGCATCTGGAAAATTCTTGAGATGCGTTCCTTCTTTCCGGTGCGCGTGTTGAGCACATACGATCCCGCATGCAGTGTTCCTGCGTACACACGGAAGAATGCGAGACGACCCACGAAAGGATCCGTCATGATTTTGAATGCAAGAGCCGTGAATGGTTCTTTAGCATCGGGCTTGCGAAGTTCTTCTTGCTCTGTGTCCGGATTAATTCCTTTCACCGGTTCAATATCAATGGGCGCCGGAAGAAATTTGATCACTGCATCGAGCATGGCCTGCACACCCTTGTTCTTGAATGACGAACCGCATAGCATTGGTATAATCGCAATGTCAATGGTTGCTTTGCGAACGGCTTCTTCAATTTCAGGCACAGTGAGTGAATTTTCATCCTCGAGATATTTTGCGAGAAGATGATCATCATACGACGCTACCGCTTCCACCAGCAAGCTTCTGTATTCGTGCACCTGTTCCTTCATGTCTTCGGGAATCGGAATTTCCTTGAAGGTCATTCCCATTCCGGCCTCGTCCCAAATGATAGCTTTGTTCAGAACCAAATCAACAACACCTTTGAAAGTATCTTCAGCACCAATAGGAAGTTGCAGCGGAACAGGATTCGCTCCGAGCTTCTCTTTCACCTGCTTCACCACATCCAAAAAGTCAGCGCCGCTGCGGTCCATTTTATTCACGAAACCAATGCGCGGAACTTTGTAGCGATTCGCCTGGCGCCAAACCGTTTCTGATTGAGGTTCAACACCTCCAACACCGCAGAACAATGCCACTACTCCATCGAGCACGCGAAGGGAACGCTCAACTTCTACCGTGAAGTCAACGTGACCGGGAGTGTCAATGATGTTGATCTTGTATTCTTTGTCTTTGTATTTCCAGAAGCAGGTAGTTGCAGCCGATGTGATGGTGATGCCGCGTTCTTTTTCCTGCACCATCCAATCCATGGTGGCAGCGCCATCGTGCACTTCGCCGATCTTGTGCGACACGCCCGTGTAATACAGAATGCGTTCCGTTGTTGTGGTTTTGCCTGCGTCAATATGTGCAGCTATTCCAATGTTCCTGGTTAACTTTAAATCCTGAGCCATAATTTTTTTCCTGAGTTGTACTTGTTTTCTTTTACTAACACAAATTCCAAGTACCAAATTCCAACCCTCCAATAATTTTCAAGAACAAAATTCAAACGCTCAAAGCCGCGTTGCGGTAGAACATTTTAAAATTGAGTATTGAACATTATTTGATCAATTGGTAATTGGTAATTGATAATTAATTTTTGGGATTACACTCTGAAGTGTGCGAATGCTTTATTGGCCTCCGCCATTTTGTGTACGTCTTCTTTCTTCTTGAAAGCAGCGCCTTCGCCCTTTGATGCAGCAATGGTTTCTGCGGCAAGTTTATCTGCCATAGATTTTCCGTTACGCTCTTTTGCATATTGAATAAGCCATTGCATGGCCAAAGCTATTTTTCTTGCCGGTCGAACTTCAGTTGGAATCTGGAAATTCGCACCACCGATACGGCGGCTCTTTACTTCCACCGACGGCTGAAGATTATCCACGGCTTTCTTCCAGATGTCAAAACCGCTCTCCTTGGTTTGATCTGAAATTTTATCAATAGTATCATAGAAGATGTTGAAGGCAACTGTTTTCTTTCCGCGTCTCAAAAGTGTGTTGACGAAGCGGGTTGCCATTACATCATTGTATTTCGGATCGGGATCGAGGGGTCGTTTTTTTGCGCGTGACTTTCTCATGATTTTTGAAAATAGAAAATGGAAATTTGAAAATTGTTATTGAGTCGTTTTATGTAAATCGTGTATCGTTTTTTTTTTGCCCACTGCAAATTGCGTACTGCCTACTTTTTCACCACGCCTGCCTTCGGCCTTTTCGTTCCATACTTCGAGCGGCTTTGCTTCCTATCAGTTACACCAGCCGTATCCAATGCGCCGCGAACGATGTGATAACGAACGCCGGGTAAATCTTTAACACGACCGCCGCGGATCAGCACGATCGAGTGCTCCTGCAAATTGTGACCTTCACCCGGAATGTAAGAGATCACTTCGATTCCGTTGGTGAGACGAACCTTTGCCACTTTACGCAGCGCGGAATTCGGCTTCTTGGGTGTAGTAGTGTACACGCGTGTACATACACCACGCTTCTGCGGACTCGCGCCAAGAGCGCGTGATTTACTCTTCGCACGGATAATAGTTCTTCCCTTGCGGACTAATTGTTGAATTGTTGGCATTAACTAATGTGAAAATTTTTGGAGCCGCAAAAGTAGCGGGAAAATGTGGGATAAACAAGACAACTTGGAATTATGCTTCGATTAAGTTTATCGGGATAAGAGTGTGGGTTGCGAAGAAGATTCCATCTGAATAGTCTGAATTTCTTTCTCATTAATTCAATGCACGATCGCAATCCCGTTTCCGGGTGGCGAACTTCTGCTGAATCTGCAAATAGTTTTAAATTGATCCCTGCATTGAATCCACTTAATACGCTTCTGCCTCATCCGGTTTGAAGATCAATTTATGATCGGGGCGCTATCCTGCTAAAAGTATATTTGCCAATGAAACAACATTGCCTCGAATAAACTTACAACGCGTTAAATATTAGCTATAATAGAATCATGAATGCGAAGTCTTCCCGGATAAAAAAATATCAATGGGGTTTAATCTCTTTCTTCTCGCTGGTAATATTATTCCTCATTCACCTTCCATTTCTGAATGCCGATCCTGACATCAATCTGTGTTGTTACAGGGATGCTTTTCATATGGAAGGGATTACCACCATACAGTTGCGTAACTATTTCAATCTGGGGTATCTCTCATTTACTGAAGGAGACATGCTGCTCAAACAACCGTTTTTCAACTTAACACTTTTCTTTCCTTTCAAATTCTTTGGCACTCATTTGATCGTTGCACGATTAACTGTAATGATCACATTCATCATAAGCATGCTTGTCTTCGCGAAGATTTCTTCCATGGTAAAAATAATTCCGGTTCTGTGCCTGACCATTTTGCTTCAGTATCATATTTTCCAATACACTCACTTTGCAATGCCGGAGCTCATGGCTATAGGAATGATTTTAATTTCAATTGGTTTCCTCGCCAGGTATGTCAGTGACGAAAAAAGCAGACAGCAATCACTCTTTTTCGCTTGCCTTTTCAGTTTTCTTGCCTGTTGTATGAAGATTCTTTACTTCTATATTTTGATTTTGGTACCATTGTCTTTATTGCTTTTTCAATTCAGCGTATCTGCAATGGTACCCCGGCGACACCTCCTCAATACTGTTCTGTGGTTAGTACTCTTCTCAGCAGTTTATTTTTTTGCATGGTACTTACCGAATGCATCCTTTTACAATTACATCATGACTGTTCAAAATGCAATGAGATTGGAATGGCATCATGATTTGTTGCAGATAATATACAGCAATGTAAGGTACAATTTGTTGTTGCCGCAATCGAGGATATTCGTGCTTCTGTGCTTAATCATTTTTCCTTTAGGACTTTGGGAGTGGTTCAAGACCCGGGACTTAAGATTCAAAATCATTTTCATTGCTGCTTTTCTATGGATGGTTCTTGAATTACACAAGATCATTTATGCATATTTTCCTCCCCGATACCAGGTGAGTATATTTTTTTCGGCCGGACTAATGTCCTGCATCGTGATTTACCACTTTCTTTTTTCTGCCGAATCAAATGTGAAAAAAAAGATAGTCGCATATATCCTGCTCATCGCTTTCTGTCTGGTAGGTGCAACCGACTATTGTGGATTATACTCGCGGAAGCAATTTGCGATTGAAGACGTGAATGAATACATGAAAAGAACAGTTCATGATCCTCACGAGGCGGTGTTAGGATTATGGGCGCCTGGTCTTACCTGGGAGAGTAAATCACGAGCCATTCCGGTATGGTATAATTTCCTGAATGACAAAAGCACAATGACCATCTTCAAACCCATTTCCGCAATTATTGTTGAACCGCAGCGGGAAGGAGGTGACATTGAATTTGCGAGCCAGGGAATTGATTTGAATGCTGTCTCTGATTCAGTTAAGACATTTACAATTGGCCATAGTATTTTGAAATTGTATTGGATCAAGCAAGAGAAGAAATAATAATAAAAATCACATCTCTAAAAAATTTCAATTTTCCGACTTACATTTTTGTAAATCATGGTTGAATAATTCTATTGTATTGCAATGAATCGTTTTGAAAGCTAAAGATGATTCCATTTCTAAGTTGGTGTGCTCTGAGAAATGACAGTGCAGCCGAGGAGTTATTTACATTTTTGATGTTGCGATGAGCATAGTACATTACCTGAGGCGTAATTTCTATTCCGGTAGTAAAGGCAACCTCATCTTTGCCGGAGTTTGAACCAATGAATGATCCTGTATTCTTTTCCAAATCGTACCTGTCTCCCTTGAATGAGTATTTTCCCGGCGGGTTAATGTAGTAGTACATAGCAATTCCCATCGCGCAAATTGAAAATGTAATTAAGGAGGTTTTAAAAACTGCTTGCTTATAGAATGTCTTTATTAACTCAGATAGGAGAATTCCACTTGTTATGCATATAAAAAAGGATGCTTTTAAAACTGAAAAATCCTGCGGGGAATATTCGGGGAAAATCAAATGGTCAAGAAATACAGGAAAGAGCGTTAGCCACATAACAAGAAAAAAATCTTTACTGGAAACGGAAGGCTCCACGCTTTTCCGGAAAATCAGAAATGAGCCAACTGCTAAGAAGATGAGTAACGGTAAATAACTCACCGCGTAATTGAATACGAGTGTTATTACAATCTGAAAAAAATGTAAGCCGGATTGCAGACCGGGAATGCCCATTTCATTGTAATTGAAAAGAAAATACCTGAACATTGCGGCCCATCCTGCAATGGTGGAATATTGAAGCATTATCACCGCTAAAGAAAGCAATGTTGCTACAATAGTTACTACGAGGAGGGGGATAAACTTTCGTTTTTTCTGAAAGAAAATTTTTTGAGCGCAAACCAATGCAATTCCAGTTGCGAAAAATGCACCCGGCCAATCAGTATATATCATCAGGAAAAGTGAACCACCAAACAGAGTCAGGTAAAGTATTGATTGTTCTTTATCCCCGTAAAAATTTTTTAACAGGAAGTACAGGCTGATTATCCAGGTGTTCTGCACAAACATATCAGCCATGTAAACATTGCTATTGAACCAAAGAGTAGCGGGCATAAACAGATAAAATAAGGCGGCAAAAAATGCAGCAGGTGAGAATTGTTTTAGTGCATTTTCTCGCGTGATAATACAAACACTTAAATATAAAATCAGGGCGGTTAGAAAATGAAACAGTAAATTGAATACCTGCAATGCAAGTGCATCAGGGTAAATCTTTAGTAAAGCGAATGTGAAGTAAGGAAGATAATAAGCCAATGGTGGATGTGAAATGTAAAAGTATCTGCCATCACGCTGCATGTAGTCAGCAGCATACCTGTCAATGTATTCGTTGGACCTGCCCGGATAAGTGATTGAGGGATTGAGACCGTAAGTTGCAATACCTCCATCATACCAGGCCTGCATTATTATGAGAGCGAAGGAGGTACAAAATTCATGATGCTTTGATAAGGGGCGATCGAGATTCGGAATTCGTACTGCAACAGAGATAAGAAATGCTGTCAACAGCACCCATATTGTTTTACGAAAAAAAAAGTTCATAACTGTTTTGAAACTGATTTTCCGAATGAGAACGGTCTCGTCAAAACAACAGAGCTTATCAAAAGAAATAATACACCAATCATCTTATATCGCACTAACGCTCCAAGAACAGGTACTGCGATTCCTGTCACGATAAAAATGGTAAAGCTGAAGAACAGAGAGAGAAACAATAAAGATTGTTGACTTGTGTTCAGATTTCTCCTGATAAAAACAACAGTAAGCACTAAAATTAAAATCACAATAACGTTTTCTACCGCCGCACAGAATCGCAATGGATTCTTTACATCGCTCAACCACGGCCGCAGCAGACAGTTGGAGATTGAAGTTGGAATTTGTTCTGCGACACTGGGTAATGAAGGGATAAGTGGTTGTACTTCGAGAGTTTTACTTTCTGATTTTAAGGATAAGAAGTCATTTTGCTTTACGACCAGAATATTCAGAAAATCCCAGTCAGGTTGTATATAATTAAGGTTGGTAGTAATGCCGAAGTAAATGATGTAAGTAAAAATGAATTTAACCAATATGTGCTTTGGACTTCTGATAGTCCACGCAAAAGCAATCAGACCCGGAATCAGAAGGAGCAACCAGAAGTTCCTTACCACAACCAAAATCCAGAACCCAAGTAAGAAACCAATAAAATTTTTTACATTTTGTCTGTGAAAAATTTTATCCGGAGTCATGATTTGTTTGAGAAAATAAAGAAGCAGACCGAGTGCAGCAAGTGAAATCCCATCCTTATGGATTCCGGACGACCAGAACAGTATTGATGGAAAAAAGAACACAACAATGAGAAGAAAATATTTTTTGTCAGAAAGAATTTCCAGAAAGAACAAAAACAAATACAGCAGTCCGATGAGTGTGAAGAAATTGTAAAACACAACATCTACGTAGTAATATCCAAGACTGAAAAGCGATGACAGTGCATGAAAACGTACAATAGAATAGGCGCTCATGTCATTCCAATAGCTCATTGCTGCCGCATAAGGTCGAATGTCCGGATCGGGTGGACGCGTATTGATTCCAAAGACGAGTTTCAAATATTCGTGAATATGTCCTGAGGTAAGGCTTCCAACAATTATTTTACTATCATTGAAATACGAAAGAGTGTCTCCGCCGTAATAAAATTGCTCATGAATGAATCCGTAGAAGATTCCGGCAAGTACTTTGACAATGAAAATCGCGACGATAAGTTTTGGGGAGATGGAGAATCGCTGAAAAAATTTTACACGGAAAATGATGAAGGAAAAAAGCGCGGTGTAGGATAACACTAATATAATTTCGAAAAAACTCATGCTGCAGTGAGATGTAAATTAATACTGAAGACAACGAACTTACGCTTTGAACTTCATCACATCAATCCGCTCATCGCAAAAACCGTATTCGCGCTCGAGGTTAGAGCAAATGATGAGTAAGCGATTGTTGGAAAATCTTTTTATCAAATTAAGATACCATTCAAACCCCTGCTGATCGAGATTGGTAGTTGGCTCATCGAGCAGGATAACGGGAACATCGGCCATCAGTGCGAGAGAAATTTTCAATCGCTGCTTCATGCCCGAAGAGAAATTCCTGATTTGTTTTGAAGTATCGTTCTCTAATTGAGCGATTTTTAAAACATCAGGTTCTGAAACTCCCGGGAGCAGCGGCTTGAATTCTTTTTGAAACGAAATCATTTCTGCCGCAGTAAATTCTTCAATCAATTCAACATACGGTGCTGTGAAACTGAGGTGACGAAAAATTTCTTCTTCTTCAATTTTAGTTGAATCGTTGGAATACATAATCAAACCCGATGATGGTGTGATCACGCCGGCAATCATTTGAAGCATGGTGGATTTGCCGCTGCCGTTCGGGCCGAGAATGGCGTACGATTTCCCTGATTGAAAGGTGATGCTTACATGTTGAAGGATCCACTCGAAGTTGAAGCGCTTGCCGGCATTGTCAATCGTTATTTTCATACTTGCCGTTGGTATATCCTTTCATAATTCCCCGCTCGCTGGCGCGGATAAAACCGAGAATGATGTCACGCTCTTCAGAGGGCTCTACTTCCGCCTCCACGTATGAAACGGCTTTGCCCACGTTGTGATTCTTTACGAAGATGATGCGGTAAATGTCTTCGATGCGGTTGATGCGATCTTCGTCAAATCCTCTTCTTCTCAACCCGATAGAATTGACACCGATAAAAGACAGGGGGTCCTTTGCAGCTTTCACAAATGGCGGAACATCTTTCCTCACTAATGAACCTCCACTGATAAATGAATGCTGTCCGATTTTTACGAACTGGTGCACTGCGGTGACTCCGCCAAGCACAGCGTAATCTTCCACGATGATGTGACCTGCAAGCGCCGCCTGATTTGCAATTACGCAATTGCTTCCGATCACGCAATCGTGCGCGATGTGCGCGTAAGCCATGAGCAGGCAATTACTTCCGACTACTGACTTGCCACTCCACACTGTTCCCTTATTTACCGTCACGCATTCACGGATAATTGTATTGTCGCCGATGATGGCCTGCGTGGGTTCGCCGCGGTATTTTAAATCCTGGGGGTCGCCGGAGATCACTGCGCCGGGATAAATTTTTACTCCGCTGCCGATGCGCGCACCATTCATGATCGTTACATTGGGACCAATCCAGCAACCGTCACCAATTTCTACATCTTCATAAATAGTGACAAAGGGACTGATCTCCACATTGGTGCCGATCTTCGCTTTGGGGTGTATGTTGGTTAGGTTCAGCGACATTGAAGTCAGAGTGCAATCAGTGATTAAAAATTTCTTTTGCTTTTTTATTGACGATTAATTTCCAATTAAATTTCTTCCTTCCTCACAATCTTGGCAACCAAATCTGCTTCTGTCACTACTTTATTTCCAACATAAATGATTCCACGCATCTCGCACAATCCTCTTCGAATTGGGCTGAGCAATTCTAATTTTAGAATCATGGTGTCGCCGGGAACCACTGAATTTCTGAATCGCGCATTGTCAATCTTTAAGAAGTATGTGTCCCAGTTTTCAGGATCGGTAACAGTATTCAAAACAAGGATGCCTCCTGTTTGCGCCATCGCTTCAATTTGCAAAACACCCGGCATCACGGGATTGCCCGGAAAATGCCCCTGGAAAAATGATTCATTGAACGTGACATTTTTCACACCTACGACATGATGGCTGCTCAATTCAATGATTTTGTCAACAAGCAGAAATGGGTATTTATGAGGCAGTGAGCGCTCGATCTTTCGGATGTCCATCAACGCAGGAAGATTAGGATCATACTGAGGAACATCCTTGAGTGTCTTCGTTTCTTTGATGTGCGCTTTCACCTTCTTGGCAAATTCTATATTGGCTGCATGACCGGGCCTTGTCGCATAAATTTTTGCTTTGATGGGCGTGCCGATCAATGCAAGATCACCCACAACATCAAGTAATTTATGACGCGCAGGCTCATTACGGTAGCGCAGCTCAACGTTGTTCAGGTATCCTTCTTCTACTTCAATATCATCCTTGTGAAAGAATGCTGCAAGCCTTTTCAATTTGGAATCCTCAATCTTATGATCAACAATCACGAGCGCATTGTCGAGCGAGCCGCCGCGTATAAGATTGCTGTCCATCAGCCCTTCGATCTCATGAAGGAAACAGAATGTGCGGGCTTCAGCAATTTCTTTTTTGAAATCGGAGATGTGATCCACCGTGGCATGCTGCGGACCAAGTACTTCAGAGTTGTAATCAATCATCACACTCAGCTGATAATCATCAGCAGGCATCGCAACAATCTCAACATTGCGCGCATCATCTCTGTAAATAATGTTCTTCGTTAGCTTGAAGAATTCGCGCTTGAATTGTCTTTGCTCTTCAATGCCTGAATCGATAATTGCTTCTACAAACATTCGTGAGCTCCCATCCATGATGGGCACTTCCGGTCCATCGAGTTCAATTAATGCATTGTCAATTTCTGTCCCTACCAATGCTGCGAGCAGATGTTCAACTGTAACAACCCTTGCACCGTTTAGCGCGATGGTAGTACCGCGGGCCACGTCATTCACGAGATCCACATCTGCTTTAATGCTGGGCTCGCCGTCAAGATCAATGCGCTTGAATACATATCCGTGATTTCCGGGCGCGGGCTTCACGGTCATGTTCACGCTTTCACCCGTGTGAACACCAACGCCGGAGAGAGTGAATGATCTTTTAAGTGTTTGTTGAAATTCATTCATAGCTTCTCAAAAATACTCCTGATATGAAAATTTATTTTGTGACGGATGCGTGCTCCGGTTCGTATTCTTTCACTTTCTGTTCCAGCTCTTCAAGCCTCTTCAGCAATTCGGGCAAGTTACGAAAAATGGCTTGTGAGCGAAGTGAAGAAGTGTAATCGAAGGCAGGTGATCCCGTTACTGCTTTGTTTTTTTCGGTAATGGATTTTGATACGCCGCTTTGCGCATTGATCCTGGTTCCATCCGCAATCACCAGGTGACCAACCAATCCTACTTGTCCGCCGATCTGGCAATGCTTGCCGATTTTTGTGCTTCCTGAAATTCCTGTTTGTGCAGCAATCACGGTGTGTTCTCCGATCTCTACATTATGGGCAACATGAATAAGGTTATCGAGTTTGACCCCGCGATGAATGAGTGTGGAGCCGAGTGTTGCACGGTCAATGGTGGTATTTGCCCCCACTTCAACATCATCTTCGAGTACCACATTTCCGAGCTGAGGAATTTTCATGTAGCTGCCATCGGGTTGTGGTGCGAAACCAAAACCATCGCTGCCAATCACGGTGCCGGAATGAATTACACAATTTTTTCCCACCACACAATCGCGGTAAATTTTTACGCCGGAGTTCAGCACGCTTCCCTCACCGATTTCAGCTTCATCACCAATAAAAACCTGCGGGAAAATTTTCACTCCTTTGCCGATCTTCACGTTCTTTCCTACAAAACTCAATGCCCCGATGTAAACTTCATTGTCTATTTCAGCCGATGCATCAACCGATGCGCTCTTATCAATGCCGATTAAATCATCGAATGGCTTGTTGAATTTTTCAAGCACCTTGCTGAAAGCGAGATATGGTTGCTCTACGCGAATGAGTGTGCACTTCACTTCATTTTTAAAAACTTCCTGGTGACTTACGATGAGCGCCGACGCCTTAGTGGCGTATGCAAACTCTACATATTTTGCGTTGCCGATAAAACTAATGGCACCTTCATCTGCTTCTTCAATTTTTGCGGGATGCGTGATTACTGAGTGAGGATTTCCCTCCAATATTCCCCCAAGTAATTCACTCCATTGAAGTGCCGTCATCTGCATCGGGCAAAAGTAACCAAAAGAACGAAAGCATGAGATACAAGATATTAGCATGAGCAGACCTTGCTGTATCTGAATTTCTCATTAGCTCAAACCAAATTTTTTGGTGTGACATATTACTTTTAATTCGCTGAAATAATTTTTACACTGTTTTTTCAAGACACTTCCCATCACTCATTAATGAATCAAAATCATCCCGCTAAAGAAATAATTCCGGGAGACATCTGATTAGTAAGAACAAAAATTAATTATTACTATCGTACAAATAATTGGAGGTTTCATGATCTTTCGTCGTTTTGTTTTTTCTTTTCTTTTTTCATCAATAATATTTTCGCTAAGTGCCCAGCTAAAAACCACCTATTGGGATAATGGCCAAAAAAAAACAGAAGCCATCTATACCAACGACACCTTGAACGGTACTTACAAATCATGGTTTGAAAACGGCAATCCCGAAAAAGATTTGAAGTATAAGAATGGCAAATTAGACGGGAAGCAGTTCTATTATTGGCCAACCGGTGCTCCGCAAAATGAATATGATTATGAAAATGGAAAAATGGATGGCCTCCAGAAGTTCTGGGATTCAACAGGGATGAATACCGGAGAATATAACATGGTCAACGGAGACTATGATTTTACACGCTATTACCGGTATTATGTAGATGGAATACTCATGGATAGTTATGACCCTGATAGCAATTTTGCCGATGGAAGCTTCATCCGTTATCATGTGAACGGTTTAAAGAAGTGCGAAGGGCAATACAAGAACAACAAGAAATATGGACACTGGATTTACTGGAACTATCTCGGTAACAAGCACTATGAAGGTGACTACAACGAATTGGGTGAATGGACGGGAAATTGGACCGATTGGCACTCTAACGGAAACAAAGAGCGCTATGGAAATTATGCGAAAGGAAAAGAAGAGGGAGAATGGAGTTTTTTCTATGAAAGCGGCCAACTTTCATCCCACGGAAATTATTTGAACGGAAATAAAGTGGGTGAATGGATCTACTATTATCAGAATGGCGGACCGAAGAGTTCAGGTCGCTATGATAGTACAGAGAACAAAGTTGGTCACTGGATTTTTTACTTCGAGAACGGTACGAAGCAATCAGAAGGCGATTTTGAAAATGATCTGCAGCAGGGTGAATGGAGTTACTGGTATCCTTCTCAACAGCTAAAAACAAAAATTATTTATGACCGGGATCGCGAAGAAGGACACTGCATTAAGTTCTATGAGAACGGAAAGAAAATGGAAGAAGGTGATTTCCTGCACGGCAAACTATTAGGAGTGTGGCAAAAATGGTATGAAAACGGTGCTCTCAAGTCCAAATCATTTCATAAAAACGGAGACTTAGATAGTGTCTACCATTCATGGTACGATAACGGCACTATGAAATCAGAGTACCATTATGTAGATGGCAAAGCAGAGGGGACCTCTACCGAATGGTATGAAAACGATTCTGTTAAATTCAGAGGACAAAGGCTCAACGGTGAAAAAGAAGGCTTATGCACGTGGTATTATGAAAACGGGAAAGTGAAAGCCACTGAATTTTATCGTGAGGGAAAACAGCAGGGACCGACTATCAGCAATTATGAGAGCGGGAAATTGTATGTCGCGGGAAATTATGTTGATGATAAACGTGACAGCACATGGACGTGGTTCTATGAAACCGGCCTCAAAAAGTCACAGGAGAACTATTATAACGGTGAGCATGAAGGCGAACAACACTCATGGTATGAAAACGGAATCATGAGCAAAGAGTCTTTTTATCATGATGCGAAGATTTCAGGAGCTTACTCAGAATGGTATCAAAGCGGGAAAAAAATGATTGAGGGAAATTATTACGACGGTCATCGCACCGGTCACTGGACCGGATGGTTTGACAACGAACAGAAAAATTATGAGTTTGATATTGTAGTGATGAATGACTCGGAAAATTATGATGGAGACTTCACTACCTGGTACACCAATGGACAAATTAACGAGCAGGGTAAATACAGGAATGGAAACTTTGTCGGTGAGTGGAAGTTATTTTACTTAAGCGGAAAGCAAAAAGCTCTTGCCTCCTTTGACAAAGATGGAAAGTCAGGATCTATTAAAGTGTGGGACGAAAAGGGGAACGTGATCATGAAAATCAAATTCAATGACCTGGCACTTTTCAAACAGTATTTTCAATGAGAGTGCGTGTGCCTTTTGCGCGACACTTTATGCGAAGTGAAGAGACTGATGTTTTTACTGTGCTTTGAAAAAACCATCGGGTCATTCGCTGCTATTATTTCTATCTTACTTTCGCAAATTAATTCACATGGCTTTCAGAATTTTCATTATTGACGATGATGCAGCAATGCGCGAAATGCTTAAAGATTTCTGCGAGACAAAATATTCTGAGGCAGAAGTATGTGCTTTTGCTACCGGTGAAGCGGCCATGGAAGATCTATATCTCAAGCCTGAGGTGATCGTTCTCGATTATTACCTGGACAGCGTGGATAGAACCGCCATGAATGGCATTGAGACTTTAAAGAGGATTAAAGAATTATTGCCGAACACGCCGGTGTTGTTTCTCTCCAGCCAGGATAATCCGGAGATTGCTGCTGACACCATTAAGCACGGAGCTTATGATTACATCGTGAAAAATGAAAATGCTTTTAATCGCCTCGAGATCATGATCAATAATTCCACCGGACATCTTTCCCTGAGAAAGCAGTTATCGGTACAACGCATTTTTAACATCGTGCTTTTTATTCTGCTGGTGCTGGCGTTGATTGGATTTATTGTGTCACGCTATGTCTGATAAATTAAAATTCAATCTTCTCCGCATTTACCCATTAGGATTGAAGATCGGCTTCCGGCCTGTGAAGTGCTTCTGCGAATTTTTTGGTAAAGAATCCAAGTAACAATACTATTGTCATAACAAAAAAACCGTTCTATGAAAAAACTTTTTACAGTGATCATTTGCATTGCCTTGTTCAATGCAACAAAAGCACAACAAATCACACTACACAATCCGGAAATAATACCGGTCACGCTTGAAAGCATTTCACTTCCTCTCAGTCAGTTACCTGAAAGTCCGCCAACTCCGGAAGAGTTAAACGGACCTCGCGTTGAGAAAGACAATCCTTCGCTTGAGCATCCTATCCCGGTTACAAATCCAAACGCATTGCCAAAGGGCGCTGACCCTGCGCGTCAAACAGATTACACGGCATCAACAACACGCGGCACTACGGCCACGGTGCTTTCTAATTGGGCCGGCATTACCGCTGCTGTTGATCCTTCAGATAACACCATTGCAGTAGGACCGGGTCATGTGATGCAGATGGCTAACAATTCTTCCAGCACGTATATCCGCATCTGGAATAAATCAGGAACCTTGCTGGTGAACAATAAGAAAGTGCAAAGCATTACCAACATTAATGACTACGGTGATCCCAATATCATTTATGATCCGCAGGCAGATCGCTATGTGATGTGTGTGCTCTATTCGTTTTCCGCAAGCAAGCTTGTTGTGTGCATCACACAAACCAATGATCCTACCGGCTCATGGTATGTTTATTCATTTAAAACCAAAGGAGGATATCCTGACTACCCCAAACTTGCAGTTTGGGGAAACTCTTATTTCATCACCACCAATTCTAATTCACCCACTGTATATGCAATCAATCGCTCGAAGTTGCTGACGGGTGCCGCGATAGGCACCGTACAAAAATTTACGATGAGCGCTTTTGGAACCATCAGTTTCCAGGCGCCCACACCGGTAACTGAAACAGGAGCTACTGCGCCGCCAACTACCGAACCGGAAACAATAATGCGGGTGGCAGATGATGGATGGAATGGCGTGGCAACTGATCATCTTGAGTTGTTCAAAGTAACCATTGATTGGATCACTCCTGCAAACTCAACTATGACGGGACCCACCAATTTGACCACAATTTCCTACAACAGTAACCTCTGCAGCTACAACAGCTACTCTTGCATTCCGCAAAAAAGCTCGAACGTGAAACTTGATCCGCTCAGTCATATCATCATGGACAAAGTGCAGTACTATAAGTTCAGCGATCATGAGGCTATTGTGTGCAGCCACGTGTGTAACGCCGATGGAAATGGCACTGCCGGCATTCGCTGGTACGAGTTACGTACAGATGCAAGCGGCAATTGGTACATCTATCAGCAAAGCACTTATCAGCCTGACAACACACACCGCTTCATGAGCACCGTAACAGTGAATGGCGATGGCGCGATTGCGCTTGGCTATAATGTATCGAGCACTTCTGTGTACACAGGCCAGGGATTCACCGGCCGCGCTTCTGCCGATGCAAGCAATTCGATGACGATTACTGAGAACATCCCGCAGGCCGGATCGCATGCCAACGGGAGTACCCGTTACGGCGATTACAACGGCATCGTGACGGATCCGTCTGACAATTCATTTTGGTATACGGCGAATTATAATCCAACAAGCTCATGGTCAACCAACGTCTGCCATTTTACCATCACTCATAATTTTTTCAGGGATGCACCTTCAAACATCGTAGTGAATAATATAAAAATGCACTCCGTGGAATTGAGCTGGACCGGAGCGCAAACGCCGGTGTATGATGTGCGCTACCGCGAAGCAGGAACTCTTGATTGGATCAGTTCCGGAAAAACTTCTCTCGCTGATTACGTAGTTGCAGGGTTGGCTCCTGACACGAAGTATGAGTTTTCATTGGTAGGAGAAGTCAATAATGATGTGTTGTATTCTGAAATTGCTTCTGCCACCACTTTGAAAGCAGATGTGCAGCAAGAAAGCATGACAACAACTTCAGAAATTTCTATTGCGCCCGTGCCTGCAACTGATAACGTTCAAATTTCTTTTACTTCACCTGTTACATCCAATACACAGATCCAGATTTTCTCACTGAATGGGCAATTAGCATTGACGCAATCACTCTATGCATTTGAGGGTATTAATATTACCAACACTGATGTTCAGTCATTGAAGAATGGAACTTACATTGTCAGGGTGACGACGAAACAGGGAGTAATGGTCAAGAAAATGGTGATTCAGAAATAAAAAATTTCTTCCTAAAAAATGAAACGGTTCGCAAAATTTTGCGAGCCGTTTTTATAAGCTGTTTAAAAGTTGGCAGAAAAGATTTGTTAACCCAATGCTTCCCGAAAAAATCGGGACAGGTCGACAGGCTACTGATGACACAACACCTAATAGCCCCTCAGCCTCCTGACCTCCTAAAGGAGGGACTGCTCCCCGCTAACGAGTGCGAGAGGGGTTCTCCTTCAGGAGTTAGAGGCGTGCGTAGGCGAAATAAGTGTCATCAATTGTTGTTTTCCCATAACGCGGCATGGGTTCTCAGCATGACCTACGCCGGCAGGTCACACAACTTGTCAAAGTGTTGCGCAGGACTTAGGTATAGCTTGGATTTATTTTTAAACGACTTCTTAGATAATAATTACCTTGCTATTTCATGATGACCATAGAAGACATCCGCACCATCGCACTCAAACTTCCCAAAGCAACTGAAGACATCAAATGGGGAAATGATCTCTGCTTTTGCATCGGTGAAAAAATGTTTAGCGTAACGAGCTTACAACCGCCGGTTACAGTTTCATTCAAAGTAAAAGATGAAGAGTTTGATGAGCTGTGCAGTCGTAATGGTATTGTTCCTGCACCTTATGTGGCAAAACATAAATGGGTTTTGGTGGAAGATATGAGCAAGGTGAGTAAAAAAGAACTCGGGCATTACATTAGTCAATCCTATGAATTGGTGAAAGCCAAATTGCCAAAGAAGAAATTGAAAGAGTTGGGATTGGAAAACAAGATATAAGACTTGTGGACTTAAGACAGGCGGACTTGCTAAGCGTCTTCTCATTCATACTAACTTTTCCTACATTTGATTTCTATTCACCATCATAAAAATCTGTCCATGAAAACAACTTTACTTATTCTCCTGCTTTTTATTTCGTCAGGTATTAATGCACAGTCCTCATTCGTAAATTCCAGTGGAGGTGCTATTCTTGATCCTCCCGCCTATGAGCTTTTTCCCATCGTGGTTTCAGGGTTGGCTAATGTCATTGACACTTCATATGGCCTGGTAAATGTCTGCTTCAACATTGTGCATTCACAGGATGCCGATCTTGATATCCGGTTGCAATCACCTGATGGAACTACCATATTGCTTTCAAACAACAATGGCGGCAGCGGCGAGAATTATACCGGCACCTGTCTTGCCGAAGATGCAACGGGCGGAGAATTAGCAGGTCAGATCGCGCCATTCACCGGCACTTTCTATCCCGATCATTCTATTAATGGTGTGAACAATGATCAAAATCCCAATGGTACCTGGTATCTTTTCATTCACGATGAAATGCCTGGCGATACAGGTCATCTTGTAAACGTTACCATCACCTTTGATCAGCATCCCCCGCCCACACATATAAGTGCAGTATGCAACACAAACAATGCCTTCGGATGCCAGTGTCCCGATGGTTCTCTTGATTGCGATTTGCTTCCTGACATGATTAACTCCGGTGAATACCTTGTCACCGACTGGGTAGAGCACAACGGACATCTCAATGAAGGTGTTTGCACTCCTAATATTGGCTACGGCCCTATGGAACTTCATGGGACGGGTGAATGCTATTGTGACAGCATCCTTGTCAATTGCAGTTCCACTTGTCCTGACGGAACAAATCCGAAAGAAATGGTGAATCAAACCATTTATCATAAAAGCGATTCGGCCATGACAAGTTATTTGGTGCCGGCGGGCACTATGACTTACCATCCTTCACACGGGCACATTCATGTGGATGACTGGACTTACAACACACTTCGCATCCGGGGACTTGGTGATGATCCAACCACTTGGCCGATCATAGGTGAGGGAAGTAAACAAAGCTTTTGTCTGATCAACCTTGGAACGTGCAGCACAGGGAATGGCTATTGCGTAAATGATATTGGTGACGTGGTGAATGAATCCGCCATGCCCAACGGTGGATTAGGCGACATCAGCGGATGCGGTGAAGACCAGGGAATTTATGTCGGCAATTATGATATCTATAGCTCCGGAACTGATGGACAGGAAATTGACTTTGGTACCATTTGTGATGGAGAATACTATATCGTGTCCATCACGAACCCTGATCATATCATTCATGAAAGCAATTACAACAACAACTGGTCAAAAACCCTCGTAAATCTGACGCACCAGGTTGACAATTGTTGCACTGCCAATTTCTATGCTGATGCTACTTATGGTCTTGCACCTTTCGAAGTTCAGTTCGTTGACAGCACGATCCCGATTGCAAATTCATGGTCATGGGATTTTGGAGATGGTGAAACGTCGCAAGACCAGTTTCCGCAGCACGTGTACACACAACCCGGAATTTATACTGTAAAGCTTTCTACAAATAATAACATAGGATGTAGTGATACTGTATCACGGCTCCAATACATTACTGTGGATTTCGGAACTTCTATAAACGAATTTCACAATCCTGATTTCAGTTTGCTCGCTTATCCTAATCCGTTCACAAGCGCAACGACAATTAAATTTAGTCTTGATGCTCCCTCTTATTTGGAATTGAGTGTGGTTGATGTTGTCGGCAACACAGTGAAGCAACTCACTCATGGCTACATGCATTCCGGCGATCATGAAATTACTTTTGATGCGAAGAAGGAAGGATTGCTGAATGGATTTTA
Organism: Chitinophagales bacterium; assembly: GCA_035638255.1. Lineage (GTDB taxonomy): Bacteria > Bacteroidota > Bacteroidia > Chitinophagales > UBA10324 > DASRAJ01. The sequence continues at coordinate 5,298 of DASRAJ010000044.1, read as the reverse complement.
CTTCGTTCGCGCTGTGGCAGGGGAGAAGGAATATTTTGTGAAGATGGTAAAGGTGGACTAAGTAAGAAGGCTTTTCGTCGAGGCTTAATTCGGAAGTTTATTTTTAGTCCGCTTTGTGCCCGGTTAGCGATTCGCCAATCGAAATCAACTTAAGCTAAAGGTTCTACTCCAACTACATTAGGCAATAAGTAAGTATGGACAAAGACGCACAAAGCTTGCAGCGTGTTAAGCTGGGCTCGATCAATCCATTAGTATTTTACTTGTATGAACTTGCAAAGGCCCTTGATATTGATTTTGAAGAAATTCTCGACTTCAAAAAAATAACTGTTGAAGCGTGTTAAAGTGTTTTCAAAATGCCAAGAAATTCTTCCACGGTTATTACATTTACTTTGGGAAAAGAAATGGATCTAAGAATTCGAAAGTGTGAATCATTGGAAACAAGAAAGTCTGCATTACCGGCAATTGCGCAATCAGAGAATTTGTTATCGTCCTGATCGGTATGAATCAAATTCCATCGGTAATAAATTTGGATCCTTATCAGGTTTTTTCGATGCAGAATAAAATCAACCACGTTGCCGGCCACAAATATTCCGTTCTTGAGTTCCAGAACTTCAGCATACTCGCTTAGAATTTCGTTGGTGACCAACAATTCATATTTCTTGTCTGCAAATGAATCAATAACCAATCTGAAATCTGATCTCGTCGGAACTGAAACCAAGAGTGCATTGGTATCGAGAACCACTCTCATTTATATGGGGTTCGGTAATGTTCAGTCAGCCATTGTTTCATCGTTTCCTGCGTCCAGCCCTTTTCATCCCACTGGCGGTCCGCTTCTTCTCTCGCTTTGGTGAGAAAGAAATTGGAGAGCACATCTTTTAATTCGAGGAGTTGCTCTTCACTCATTTGCACACTGAATATCTTCAACAATTCCAACTGGAGGTTGGTTAGTTTGGTTGGCTTCTCTGTAACTTCCATGTTCAAAGAATTTGAAAGACAAATTTACATTATTGAAGTAAAAAATGTTTTTCTGTCACTGGTCGGCGTCCGCGCCGACCAGCGCTAAAGAGGTTAGGAGGACACCAACCCCGGACAAGAATTTATGTTCAGAAATTTTTCACGAGTTTGACCACCTGCTGAGCTTGATTCCTTGATGCAATCTTTAAGAAATAAACTCCATTGGAAAGTGATTCTCCCACTTTCATTTCGCAACCATTTATCTCGTGACTTTCAACTAATCTTCCTGTGAGATCATAAATGTAAATCACACTTGTCGGATCAAGTTGAGCTGTGTTGATGTTAAAGTAATCCGATGCGGGATTGGGATAAACAACCAAAGCATTATTGCTAACCATGTCACTCGTTTTGCAGTTAATGGTCACTTGCACTCCGTCAGATAGTTTAGTGCAACCTGTTGCAGTAATGGTTACGGTACATTTGTAGGTTCCGTTTGATGTAGCACTGAAGGTTGAATTGGTAGCCCCGCTCAAAATTGTTGTTCCTTTTTTCCACTGAAAAGTCACGCCGCTACCGGGAGTAAAAGCACAAGTCAACAGGACAGCCCCTCCGCTGCATGGCGCACTAGAAACGGAAGCCGTGGGAATAGGATTTACTGTGACGGCAATTGAATTTGAGGTTATCATTCCGCAACTGTTACTCACAACACATTTGTAGGTAGCCGCTTTGGTGGCTGTGTAACTCTGCATAGTAGCGCCTGAAATATCGTTGCTGCCTTTTTTCCATTGATATATTAACCCGTCTGTCGCTACAGTAAGAACAACATTTTGTCCTTTGCAAAACGTAGTTGGCCCTGCAGCGCTGATAGTTGCCTGTTGAGCAGTTGGGGCCATGTTCACGGTAATTAAAGATGTTGCAGTGGCCGTACAAACGACCGACGTCCCCGTTACAGTATAGGTAGTTGTTGCGGAAGGGATAGCTGTGACAGAAGCTCCTGTTGTAATGTTAAGTCCGGCAGCCGGTGTCCAGGTGTACGATGTGGCAGTGCCACTGGCTGTTAATGTTATAGCCGGATCACCCGGACACATTGTTGTTGATGTTGGTGAAACATTTACCGTGGGGTCTGAACATGCAGGTGGCGTCCAGGTAAAAGTTAAACCTTTTCCCGGTCTTATAGACGAAGTAATGCCGCAAGTTGAACCACATGCTGAACCGGATGCGCTTGTTGCAAACCAACTGGTAGTGGTTGTTCTCCCCTGGAAATCTGAGCTGGTTGCGCCGGTAAGTCCGACATAGGCGTTACCCGAACTGGTACCCGGTGAAGGTCCGTATACAAAATCTATCACATTGGTGGTTTCATAAAGTTTGATCTCGAAGGAAAATTCATTGAGCCCACTATTGGAAAATCCCCAGTTCTCCCATTGAATAATCAATGTTCGGTTCGGGGTTGTTCCTATAGTCGTATAGCTTGCATCACCATTAACTGAAGTACAACCATCCAGATTACTATTTAAGGGTGATAAAACATTATTAAGGCCACTGCAAATAGCAGAATAGCTAAGAGTACCGGAAGCCCCAAGCTGTGCATAGCCATTGGGACTCATGCCGAATGTTGTAAATGACGATCCATGATAAATAAAAGTAAAAGGTATTGTGCCGGAAGAAAATCCGGAATCATCATAACATCCTGAAGCTGTGAAAGAAGTTGACGAAGAACCTGCAACAACCTGAACATAAGTTGTAGTTGATTGAGAAAATCCCATTGCAGCTACAGTACCCGCTGATGTCCATGTAAAGGTAAGCCCGTTAGTAGGTCGTACGGAAGAGTTTATGGTGCACGTTGAAGCACATGTTGTAACAGCCGCAGTGGTAGCTGCCCAATTGGTAGTAGTTTTTCTCCCCTGAAAATCATTGCTTGTAGCACCCGTTAAACCGACATAAGCAGTTCCTGAGTTTGTTCCAAATCCATCCTTATAAATAAATTGAATGGTATTTGAAGTCTCATACAACTTTATTTGGAAACTGAATTCGTTAAGGCCTGAATTGTAAAAACCCCACTTACTCCATTGCATGATAAGCACGCGGTTGGGTGTAGCACCCGCCGTAACATAACTAAAGTCTCCTCCGCTTGCAACGCATCCATACAAGTTAGCATTTAAAGGAGATAAAACATTAACAGTGCCGCTACAAATAGCAGAATAGCCAAGACCACCTGAACCACCAAGCTGGGCTATCCCATTAGGGCCAGCGCCTACCGTAGTAAATGCCGTACCATGATAGGTAAAGGTAAAGGGCAACGTTATCGAGGAAAATCCAGCGTCATCATAACAACCTGAAGAGGTCAATGACGAACCCAAACCTGCCTGCAGGTACCCACCGTTTGTTTGTGCAAACGAATAACTGGCAATCGCCTGCGCACTTGCCTGCCCTGCTGAAAAGAGCACAAACAAAAAAAGGATTGACTGACTGAACAATGGGCAAGTGATGTTTTTGCCAATCTTTCTTGTGAGGGAATTGTGTTTCATATTGGAAGTTTTAGATTTTGAATTTTAAAAATTGTTGTGCCCCTTATTTGTCTTTATGCGAAACTTTGGTAACCAGGCGTGATCAATCCATCCGTATTTTATTGGTATGAACTTGTGGAGGCACTTGATATTGATTTTACAGAAGTTCTTGACTTCAAAAAATAACAGGCAGGTCAAAAGGTTTCAAAATATCAGAAAATTCTTCCGCAGTTACATTCACTTTTGGAAGAGAAATGGATTTAAGAATTCAAATGTGTGCATCATTGGAAACAAGAAAGTCTGCATTACCGGCAATTGCACATCAGAGAATTTGTTATCGTCGGGATCGACGTGAATCAAATTCCATCTGTAAAAGATTTCCGGTTGCGGATGCATTTTCTGCAGCAAGCAATGATTCAAGAATGCCCGGCGCGACACGCTCGCTCATTTTGTTTCCGATCACTTCAAGGTATTCAAATAGAATCTCTGTCGTAAGCAGCAAATCATATTTTCCCTGAAGGAAGAAATCATAAATCAATCCAAGTTAAGATCGGTGTGGAACAAACACAAGATGAATAATGTCGGATCACCAAATTCACCTTTGGGAATTTCGATACCCTAAACGAGAATCCCGATTAGATCGGGAGAGCTCGCGATACGAAAATCGCGACCCAACTTTACTTACTTTTGATACCGCACCTCAAACCGATTTCAAACCCCTCTCATGAAAAAAATTCTCTCCATTTTTTTTCTGCTTCTAACATCACAGATCAAAGCACAAATATCTTTCGTTACGTCCGCGGGTGGACCCATTCACGATCCTCCCAACATTGAAACCTTTCCTATCGTCGTTGTCTTACCCAATACCACGATTGATTCGACCTTTGGTTTAGTTTCAGTTTGCTTCAATATTGTCCATACGTATGATGGCGATCTTGACATCCGTCTTCAATCACCTGACGGAACCGTCATTGAACTCTCCAACAACAACGGCGGCGGCGGTGATAATTTCACAGGAACCTGCGTGGCTGAAGATGCAACCGGCGGTGAGATCTCGGCTCAGCCCGCTCCTTTTACCGGCACTTTCTATCCCGATCAATCTCTCAATACAGTGAACAACGGACAAAATCCAAATGGCACATGGTATCTCGTGATTGCCGATGAAGCGCCTGTAGATACCGGGTATCTTATTAATTGTACCATCACCTTCAACATTTATCCGCCGCCAACGCACCTCGGAGGACCATGCACCACTACGAATGCTTTCGGATGCAATTGTCCTGACGGTACCGCCGATTGTGATTTACTTCCTGACATGACCAATTCCGGTCAGTACCTTGCTTATGACTGGTCAGAACACAGTGGGTACATCCGCGAAGGAGTGTGCACTCCCAATATCGGCTACGGGCCAATGGAACTTCACGGCACCGGTCAATGCTATTGCGATACTACCCTTGTTTCATGCTCTTCGACTTGTCCTGATGGAACAGACCCGAAAGAGATGGTGGATCAAACCATTTATCACAAAAGCAATGAGGTGATGAGTACCTACACCGTTCCTGCAGGAACTATGACGTATCATCCTTCGCATGGACACATTCACGTTGACTACTGGACTGACAACACGCTTCGCATTCGCGGCTTGGGTGATGATCCTTCCACATGGCCGGTTATCGGCGAAGGCAGCAAGCAAAGTTTTTGTTTGATCAATCTCGGAACCTGCAACACCGTAGATGGCTACTGCTGGGATGACAGCGGGAATGTTGTAGATCAGGCTACCATGCACAACGGCGGGTTGGGTATCGTGACGGGCTGCGGAGAAGACCAGGGAATTTTCGTT
>DASRAJ010000043.1:0-7167 GCA_035638255.1 Chitinophagales bacterium | reverse complement strand
TTTTGAAATCCCCGGGTTGCGATGGAGTCCTTCGCAATATGTATATCCGCAGTGGGCCGGGTTATATAAAGATGAAGATCAACTCTTGTATGTAAATAGGGGGCTTGGATTTCTTGGTTACAATGGCAGGGTGGGAATTGCTCCGGAGATTACAGTGTTTGAATTAACGAAGGTTTAAAGAACAAGTTTAGAGTCCGGGTTCAAGTTTAGATTTATACGAAAACCACCACACCCGTTTCCGCATCGCCGCTCAACATTTCCACAGGATTCGGCGAGCACAATTCAAGAGGATGTATAAATTAAATCCTGATGTTTTTATTTTAATCAAACTTTCTTTTTTCCGTTCTCTGAAAAAGTTATTTTTGATGTGCTTGGAAGTTTGTTCAAAATTCAATCCGGATGAACTTAACTGCCACATCGCTTCTCATTCTGCTTTGTTCCTCTGCTGATGCGCAGACCTTTCTCAACGGCAACTTTGAAACCACCAGCGGAGCCGCATGTGATTATAATCTTCCCAATGCAACTTTTACCTCCAAAATGTCAAACTGCTATGGCTATGGCGCCGGCAACGAAATAGACATCATGTCGAATTGCGCTCCGTATTGTACAAGCGCTCAAAGCGGAACACACTATGTTGCAGTTGCAAATTCTTCCGGCAGCACACCGGATGCTTTTACGATGCAGCTTTCTGCACCCCTTATAAGTGGTGCCTCATACACCATCAGCTTCTGGGATCACGGAGATAATTCCCTTGTCTATCAGCCTACTCCCATTCAAATAGGTGTTTCAACAACGAACGGTGCCACCGGGACTATTGTTTATACGGGCCCCACCCCTGCTTATGGGTTGTGGAAGAAGCGGACATTCACTTTCGTAGCGCCAAACAACGGGCAGTACATAAGCGTAAGCGCCACCACCTTGCGCTGGACGCAGATTGATAATTTTGTGATGACCGCCATCCTTCCTATTCAGCTTATTTCTTTTAGCGGTGAAGCGAAGAATGACAAGGTGATGCTGAATTGGAATACCGCATCAGAGCTGAACAATGCTTATTTCACCATCGGGAGAAGTGATGATGGCACCTCTTTCATTCCGATTATTACTGAAAAAGGAGCCGGGGTATCTACCCAATCTTTGAGTTATCTCGCTTATGATCTTCATCCGCTTCAGGGAAAAAATTTCTATCGCCTGAGTCAAACAGATTACAACGGCACCACCATTGTCTTTCAAACAATTGAAGTGACGATGGGAAATCCCCCGGTGAAAATTCCAACACTCTTCCCGAATCCAACTTCAGGTGTCGTTCACATTGAAAACATTGACCCCTCTCTTGCATGCAGTATTACAGTGAGTAATCTGCTTGGACAGGAAGTAGAGAAGCTGAATGAGATTCCGGAAGCAGTTCTCGACCTGCGTTCACTTCGCCGCGGAATTTATCTCTTGCGCATTCAGCAAGAGGGTCAATGCTGGTGCGATTATTTGGTGAAGGAATAGATTCATCGCGCTTATTTTTATTGAGGAAATTCTTCTCAAAACATTTCTTGCTATCTTTCCTCCAACAAATTTCCACTTATGAAAATCACCAGGCCTAATCCCGACGAGTACGCTCCGCACTATGAAACCTACATTTCAAAAGTAGATACCGATGATCCCATCAAAGGGTTGAGAAAAAGCAAAAAGCAATTGATCAAACTCATTTCGAAGCTGAACAAAAAGCAGTTGAAGTTTCGCTACGCTGAAGGCAAATGGACCATCAAGGAAATTCTTGTTCACATGATGGATGGAGAGCGAATTTTCGGATATCGCGCCCTTCGCTTCGCAAGAAATGATAAGACTGCTCTTCCGGGTTTTGAAGAGAATGATTACGCACCCATGAGCAAAGCAACCAAGCGAAAAATAAAATCCATCCTGCGCGAGTACGAAGCTGTGCGGGATGCTACCATTTCTCTCTATGAAAATTTGGATGAGGAGATGATGATGCGGATGGGAACAGCGAACAATAACCAGATGTCAGTGCGCGCATTGGTGTATGTAACGCTGGGGCATGAATTGCATCATATTGGTGTGATCAAAGAAAAATATCTGAGCTAAAAGAATTCGAAACGGAGAAATGCTAAACCCGGCGAAGAGTGCTGCGGAAAAGATCAAACTACTTCCCCCAAACAATTCCTTTCGTACCACGCATTGCGTACCAACTGAACCAATAAATGAAGTAGCCATTCAGTTTTTCACCGCTCTCTTTTTTTATTGCTGAAGGAACAAAGTTCTTTACCTGTACACTTACGATTCCATCAGGAGTATTTTGTTCTGCACTTCCGGCTTTGAGCAAGTCTTTCCAGTGAAATGCTATCGAAGTATTTCCAAATTGCACTACATACATGATGTCTTTATTTTGGTAGCGGTGATTCATTTTGCTCACCGGGAAATACAAATCATCATTGGAGTTATAATCGGCATAAGGATATTCCGAGTAGTTACGATCAAAGCCGGTTTTTGTACTTAACACTTTCGCATTGGGATAGTAGTTCTCCACTTCTTCAAAGGAAATCAACACCGAATTTACCAATGGCAACTTCTTTCCCAATAAATCTCCCGCAACACATTCACCAATCGCCTGCGACCACAAACTCTCCGTCTTCTCATCAAACATCAGCAGGTTCGATTCATATAATTTGCCACTCACTCCGAACAACAGCGTATCCCCATCCATTACCCGGTTGTAAACGATCGCCGATCCGCAGAGGGGACAAAAGGTAACGGCAACGGGCTTGTTATCAATTACGTCATTCACCACTTCATGCCAGTTGAGAATGTTGAGGGGATAAAATTTTTGTTCACCATTAACATCGAGCAATATCCCGTAATCGGGTTCGGTGAGAAAGTTGTGAGCTTGTGCTGCGGTTATGAACTCAGGGAAATCAATAGCCGGAATGTCATTCTTGCCAACTCCGCCATCATGAATGGCATCGAGCGGAATAGAATGTTTGCTGAAGTTTGTCCTTAGCCCGGTGGGCGCATATTGCTTCAGCAACGTAGAATCTTCATTGGCTTTAACGGTATCTGCCGGCTGATTTTTTTTCGAATCGTTGTGAGAATTTTTGTCCGAAGGACTCCTCTCGGAGCAGGAGAAAAAAGATATTGCCACCAAAGCAATCACTACATAAAAAATCCTGCGGATTCTGCTGATCTGTATCAGGTAATGATTTTTCATCCGCGCGCAACCGCCGTCCCGATTTGATCGGGACGGGGTTACCACCTTAACTATTGCTGCTTCCTTCCACACGCGCAATGTATTTATCAATATCGCGACCTTCATTCGTCACCGGATACTTGTTTTTTATTTCCTGGTAAATCTTTTTCGCTTCATCATATTTCTTCTCGTGCTCGAGCAGCATTCCGGCTTTCTTCAGGAACAAAGGCGAGGTGAGTTCATTCTCGAAATGATACGCTGCCTTCTTGTAGTAATCTACCGCATCATCATTCTTTCCCAATTCAGAATATGCATCACCAAGGGCACCGTAAGCCATGTTTGTTACCATCTTGTCCTTGCCATTGAAGTCTTTTAACTGGTCAATGGCGTCCTGAAATTTCCCCTGCTTCAAATAAATAATACCGGTGTAGTAATGAGAAAGGTTTGCAGCACTTGTCCATTTATAGTCATCCATGATCTTCAGAAATCCGGGAAAATTACCATCGCCTTTGAGCGCGAGGTTCAATGAGTCCTGACCAAACCATTTTTGCGCCATGAAAATCTGGTCGTTCGCTTCCTCATTCTTCGGCTCCAGATAAAATTTCGTGAACCCAAGGTATGCCGCAACAATTGCAACCACCCCTCCCACCACATACATGAGCATCTTTTGATTTTCATTCACCCAGTGTTCGAAATTGTTCAGGCGCTCTCCCCAATTTTGCGGTGTTGTTTTTACTTCTGCCATGGTGATTTGTTAATGGTGAATGGTGAATATGGTAAATGGTGTTACGTGAATCGTGAGTCGTATTACGTGTATTGTGTATCGTGTATCGTGTTACGTGTATCGTGTATCGTGTTACGTGTATCGTCTTTCAATCATCCATCAAAAACGGATAATCCTGCTGCTTGTAAATATCCGTGTAGATTTCAGAGGGATCGGGATAGGGTGACTCTTCTGCAAAACGGACACACTCATCGATCTCTTCCATTACTTTTTGGTTGACGGCTTCAATATCATTCATCGTAGCAAATTTCTTTTTCAGGATCGTTGCCAGCGTTGTTTCAATCGCATCTTTTTGCTTGTACTCTTCCACTTCTTCCTTGGTGCGGTACTTCGCCGGATCACTCATTGAATGTCCTTTATAGCGATAGGTTTTTATCTCGATCAATGTTGGTCCCTCTCCACTCCTGCTATAGTCCGCGGCGGATGCAATTGCCTCGTACACCTTCTCACACGTCATTCCATCTATCTGAAAAGAAGGCATGTCAAAAGCAGCTCCAAGCTTAGAGATATCATGAACATTGCTCGTTCGTTCCACAGAAGTCCCCATCGCATACAGATTATTCTCGCAGATGAAAATCACCGGCAGCTTCCAGGTCATCGCCATGTTAAATGTCTCATGCAATGAACCCTGCCGCGCAGCGCCATCCCCAAAGAAGCAGGCTGTAACATTTTCGCTCCCTCTGTATTTTTCTGCAAAAGCGATTCCTGCACCAAGAGGAATTTGCCCGCCAACTATTCCATGCCCGCCATAAAATTTCTTCTCTTTTGAAAAGAAATGCATCGAGCCCCCCTTGCCCTTTGTGCATCCGGTGGATTTTCCAAATAACTCGGCCATGCACTCATTTGAAGTAACCCCGCGGGCGAGAGCCAGACCATGATCACGATAAGCGGTAATAATAAGGTCATCAGATCTGAGGGCCGTTACAGTTCCCGCGGCCACTGCTTCTTGTCCAATGTACAAATGACAGAAGCCCCGTATTTTTTGCTGGCCATACAACTGTCCTGCGCGTTCTTCAAAGCGACGGATGCGCAGCATCATTTCATACCAGTACAAATAAGTGTCTGCCGAAGCCTGTTCTGCGCCATTTCCCTGCTTGTTGTCAGGATGAAGTTCTGCCACATCTGTTCCGTTTTGATCTTTTGTTACTTTTGTTTTCGTCACTTCACACAAAATGAGGCGGCGAATTTAACCCCAAATTTCGAATTCTGAATTGTCATCATTAAATCGTGAGTGGCAGATCGTGAGATATGGTGTCAAGAATCGTGAATCCCGATTAAACCGGGGGAACTCGTATTACGTGAATCGTGAATCGTGTTACAACCGTGTATCTGCAAACGCTCCTTCTCATCAACTTCAGGAATTATTCGAAAGCACAATTCAGCTTTTCAAATGAGTTGAACTTTCTCACCGGCGGCAATGGCTCCGGCAAAACCAGCGTACTCGATGCCATTCATTATTTATGCCTGGGGAAAAGTTACTTCCATTACTCTGACCAGAATTCAGTTAAGCATGAAGAAAATTTTTTCCGGCTCGAGGGGAACTTTGCCAATGAAGAAACACATCGCATCACGTGTGCTTTTCAATCCGGAAATAAGAAAGAGTTACAGAAAAACGGAATCCTGTATCCCCGCATCGCAGATCATGTGGGATTGATACCTATCGTGATGATTACTCCCGATGATCAATTGCTGATTGATGAAGGAAGTGACGAGCGCCGCCGTTTCATTGACAACACTCTTTCACAGATTGATCATTCCTATCTCGAATCGCTGATTGACTACAACCGGGTGTTACAGCAGCGGAATGCTGCGCTGAAAAGTTTTTATGAAAAAAGAAAAACGGATCGTTCCCTCATCGAAACTTTTGATCAGCAACTTGCTCCTTTGGGAAAGAAGATTTTTGCATTAAGGGAAAATCATTTTTCAAGAATGATTCCGATGCTTTCCAAATACTATGAGCTTCTTTCCGACAACCAGGAAAATGTGACCGCTTGCTATAATAGTGTTTGCAGAAATGAAGACTTGATTTCCGCCTTACATAATTCATTCGAAAAGGATTGTGCCACACAACGAACCAGTGAAGGCATTCACCGCGATGACTTCGACTTTTTTCTGAACAACAGATCGCTGAAGAAATTCGGATCGCAGGGACAGAAGAAAAGTTTCTTAATGTCTATAAAGTTTTCGCAGTTTGAATTGATTCGGGAAGGAAAAAATCGCGCGCCCCTTTTACTGCTTGATGATTTGTTCGATAAGCTGGATAAGTCGCGGGCATCAAATATTCTTCAGTTAATTGCTGAAAATGATTTCGGACAGGTATTCATCACCGATACAAATGATCAGCGGGTAAGGGATTTTATTTCAGAAAGCAAAAAAGCATCTGTGCATTTTGAAATCGCCGATGGGCTGCCAGCACCGTCATCCTGAAAAATTTTCAATGTGCGATTGACATCGTTCCCGTGATCATAGTGGAAATGGCATTGCATATTCCGTCAAATGTTAGGGGCTTGGCGATGAATGCAAATGCGCCGAGTTGTGCCATTTCTGTAACATCTTCAGGACGCTTCGATGTGCTATAAATGACAACAGGGAGGTGATATAGGTTGCTATCTTTTTTTATCTCAGTCAAAAATTCCCTTCCATTCATTCGGGGCATATTTTGATCAAGAAAAATAAAATCAGGAAGGTTAGCATTCTTACCCCGCAACAGCGCCAGGGCCTCTTCTCCATTTTCGGCGCTCAGGCATTGGCAATTGCCATCAATTTCTTTAACGGCATCAAAAAACAAATCGCGGTCATCAGGGTCGTCGTCAACGACGAGGAGGGTAAAATGTTTTTTCACTGTGTGTAGCCTTGTGAGAACAAAATAAGACTATTGAAATGAAATTGAAAATAAAAATCCTGTGTGAATGTGGTTAAAGTTATCTTAAAAATTATGCGAACACTATGTTCCCGCCCGACTAAAATGAGACGATTATTCCCCACTCAAAACTTTCATAATCCATTTATGTAGTAATCATCACTCAAATTTATTTTGTTTTCTGCTTTTACATTAACGCCTGCAATTCAACTATTTTTTTCTCTCGTGCGGCTTATTATTTGAATTGATTTTGCCGAATCTTAAACACCACAGCATGAAAAAGTTAAATCGGGAGTCTTCTTCCGAAAAAGAATTTGCCAACCTGCACTTGGC
>DASRAJ010000042.1:0-9100 GCA_035638255.1 Chitinophagales bacterium | reverse complement strand
CATTGTTCATAAGTCTGACAGTTTTGGGGTTCACTTAAATTGGTTTCAACTTTTAAAGTTAATCCCAACTGTCAGATTAAGTCGTAACTACTTCATTCATGTAACTACACTTTTTTGTCCCTTCGTGTCTTTGTTGGTAGCCTGACAAACATTTAATAAATCATTTCAAATCCCTCACCATCATCTCCACTCTCTTCTTCCCATTCCACTCATTCTCTTCAAGTGCATAACAGATGTCGAATGGCTTTCCGCTTTTTACTTTGTCTATATAATCACCGAAGACGAAAATGCTAAGTCCATTTATTGAATATCAAGTCAAGCAAGTTTTCGTGCCTTATTTCGTCGTAACGTTTTCGAGTGAGAACGTTTGTATTTATTGATCTCTTGAGCAATCATTTTCTTATCGTCTGCAGTCAGCGGTTTTGCCTGGTTAGCAGCAAAGAGATCATCTAAAGTGATTTTTGTTTTCTTGCTATTCTTCATACAACGAAGTTAGTAATTTTTTTGCCTGAGCAGGATAAATAATCATACGATTTGAATGCCCAACCCGCAATGCGCCAGTCAGGTTTGCATAGTAATTTATGAGTGCAGTTTTTGCCTCGAACACCACGAATCCGTCTTTACCAGTAGTAAAAGATAAATGGCAAGCGTATCCAATCAAAAGAGCGGCAATTCCCTCAAATTTTTTCGGTTGTTCAAAGTTCGCTCGTTCTATGAGCGGTAGAAAAATAAATCCCTCCTCTTGATGTTCGACTGCAATTAAGCCAATGATCTCATTATTGTCATCCGCCAAACAAAGTTTGTAGACTTCATTCTTTTCAAATTCTTTCTTCCAATCAAAACTGAAATTTTTCTTTGACCTTACGATGTCATTTAGATCCGCCAACAAAATCTCGCTTGGAATTTTTTCTCCATCTTCAATTCTAATAACATTCATGTTTTTTGAAAATTAATTTTCTGCTATTAAAAAGTCTTTCCACACTGTACAAGCTAAACACAGAGAGGGTACGATTGCTTTCCAACGTTAGCATAGAAATCCAACTCGAAAATCTGAAACCCAAATCATTTCAAATCCCTCACCATCATCTCCACCCTCTTCTTTCCATTCCACTCATTCTCTTCAAGAGTATAACAGATGTCGAAGGGTTTTCCGCTTTTTACTTTGGTAATGTGAGAACCAAATCCAAAACCAACACCCTGGAGTTGAACACCATCTTTCACCACGGAAAATTTCAGATGTCCATCCCCCACTACTCTTGACCATCCATTGTCCTTAACACCATAGGTGACAAATACCGGTTTCATATTCCCGGGACCAAAGGGAGCAAGCTGCTGCAGGATGCTAAAGAATTTAGGAGTGATGTCTTTCGGGTGTAGCTCGGCATTGATCTCGATCTCTGGCGTTAAATAGCGATCTTCAATAGTGGAGGACACCACCGATTCAAATTTCTCACTGAAGGCCTTGAGGTTCTCGTGCTTCAGCGTAAGCCCTGCTGCAAACATGTGTCCGCCGAATTGCTCGAGAAGATCGCGGCAGGCATGAATGGCTTCATATATATCATAGCCGGGAACGGATCGCGCTGAGCCGGCGATCACGCCATTCGACTCAGTGAAAACAATGGTGGGGCGATACCAGGTATCAATCAGCCGCGAAGCCACAATACCGATCACACCTTTGTGCCACTCCTTCTTGTAGAGCACGGTGGTTTTTTTTATTGCCTGTTCGGGATCGCTTTCAAGCATGCTCATGGCTTCCTGCGTGATGCTCACATCAAAATCTTTGCGGTTGCGGTTGTGCTTGTTCAATAGCTCGGCATGAGACGAAGCGAGTTCCATTCCTGAAATCAATAAGCGAACAGCATCGCGTGCATCATCCATTCTTCCGGCAGCATTGATGCGCGGACCGATGATAAAGACCACATCGGAAATGGACAGCGATTTTCTGACGCCATTCAATTCAATAAGCGCACGCAATCCCTCACATGGTTTTTGATTCAGCTTCTGCAACCCATAAAAGGCGAGCGTGCGATTTTCTCCTATGATGGGAACAATGTCGGCAGCGATACTCACCACCACGAAGTCAAGATATTTATTCACCTGTTCGTACGGCACTCTCTTTTTTCTCGCCAAAGCAGAGATCAGCTTGAAGCCGATTCCACAACCGCTGAGTTCTTTAAAAGGATAATTGCAATCAACTCTCTTCGGATCGAGCACCGCCACAGCATTTGGGATTTCATCACCCGGTAAATGATGATCGCAGATGATGAAATCTACTTTCTGCTCATTCGCATAGGCGATCTTATCATTCGCTTTGATGCCGCAGTCGAGTGCGATCACGAGCTTGAAACCATGGTCACGCGCCCAGTCAATTCCGCGAAAAGAAATTCCATACCCTTCCGTATAACGATTCGGAACATAATAGTCAACCGGAATATCAAGCTCTTTGAAGAAAGAATAGACGAGTGCTACAGCAGTGGTACCATCAACATCGTAATCACCGTAGATGAGAATTTTCTCGTGGTTGCGAATGGCGCGGAGGATCCGGTCAATGGCTTTGTCCATGTCCTTCATGAGAAAAGGATCATGCAGGTAATCCAGCGTTGGCCGGAAAAATTTTTTTGCTTCCTCATAGCCGGAAACACCACGTTGCGCCAGCAGTTGAAGGAGCACAGGATGGATATTCAGCGTCTCCTGCAACTGCTTCACCGTTTCGGCGTCTCCCTCATTTATGACCCAACGTTTCTCCATCGCTAATTGCTCTCACGACTTAAGACATAAGACCTAAGATTTAAGATTTAAGATTCTTAATTTCCAATTTCCAATTTCTAATTTTTAACTTCTAACTTCTGATTCTCCAGCTCCCACTTCCACGCCGAGCGCATCATGTCCTCCAGCGAGCGCTTCGGCTTCCATCCCAGCACTTTTTCTACCTTCGAATTATCAGAGTAAACTGCAGCAGCATCGCCGGGTCTTCGCGGCCCTATTTTATATTTCAGCTTTATGCCCGTTGCTTTTTCAAAGGCGGCAATCATTTCCAACACCGTAACTCCATTTCCAATTCCAAGGTTGATGATTTCAGAGAACGAATTTTTTTCTGAATGCTTCATGAGGTATTCGAGTGCCATCACGTGCGCCTCCGCCACATCCATCACGTGTATGTAATCACGGATGCAACTACCATCACGGGTGGGATAGTCAGCACCGTGCACATTGAACTCGGGTTGTTTTCCCGCTGCGGTTTTGGTGATGGCGGGAATGATGTTCTCGGGATGTTCTTCTATGGGCTCACCGAGCCACGCCGATTCATGACAGCCCCCGGGATTGAAATAACGAAGGATGAGCGCGCGAAAAGCGAGGGTGTTTTGAAAGTCAGCAATCATTTTCTCCCCGAAATATTTTGTTCGCCCATAAGGTGATTCCTGCTCACACACGGCCGTATCTTCTTTCACCGGCAGCTCACTTACGTTTCCGTACACGGCACTCGATGATGAGAAAATAAAATTGGGTATGTTGAACTCACGCAGGCAAATCAAAATGTTCATGAGCGAAATCAGGTTGTTGCCATAGTAGCGCAACGGCTTCTCTACAGATTCGCCCACCATCTTGTACGCTGCAAAGTGAATGATGCCTGCAATGTCATTGTGTGTTTCAAAGACATACCGCGTGCTTTTCAGGTTGCACAGGTTGATTTGATGGTTGTGAAAGCTTTTGCCGGTAATGAGTTTCACCCGATCGGGAACATACGCTTTTCCGCGCTCCAGGCTATCAATGCTGATCACTTCATACCCGCGCTCGATCAATGAGACGATGGTGTGTGAGCCAATGTAACCGCAGCCACCGGTGACCAGAATTTTTTTCATGAGGGGGATAAAAATAACAGAAGTATAAGAGATATGACGATCAGAAATTTCCGGAAGCAATGGTGAGTTTCAATCCATCTTCCAGCGAAAGCAATTCGCGGTTGAGCAATATTTTCATTTTTGCGTTGTCGGGGATGCGCCGCATCATATCACCTTCTTTCAGTGGCGGATGATGTACAATTTTGGATTTTGATTTGGTAATACGAACAATAATACCTGCCAGATCAAGTACTGTAGTTTCCTTCTCATGCCCTATGTTAATTACGTCATTCAGATATTCCTGCTGGTTGAAAGCGCTCACTGTGGCTTCAATATTATCATCAATATAAAGAAAGGTGCGCGTTTGCTTGCCGTCACCATGAACGATAATTTCTTTGTTGTTGAGAGCGGCGCGGATAAAACGTGAAACCACGAAATCAACGGATTGTTTGGGGCCGTAGGTGTTGAAGTAACGGAAGATGGTGTAGTTCAATCCATATTCTTTGTGATAAGATTTAAGAAAAGATTCACCTACATTTTTTACCACCGCGTAGGGTAGCCGGGAATTCAACGGCGTTGTCTCCTCATTTTGTGGAAGCTCGACGGGCTCTCCATACACCTCAGATGAGGAAGCATAGTACACACAATTCACGCCGGTGTTTTTTGCAAGGTCAAGAATGTTGCGAATGCCCTTGATGTCATTCAACACCTGCACCGGGTGATTCAGCGTTCGCTGTACGCCCACTACGGCTGCATAGTGAAACACATAGTCGAATTGATAACTCACCATGATTGAGGAGAGATCAGCAAACCTGTTCACATCGGCTTTTATGAAATGCCAGTTTTTATGTTCGCGTGAAGGAAGACGCTCTTTTGATCCGGTGGCCAGGTTGTCCACTATTACTACGAAGTTATTCGGGTCCTGCACCAATCGCTCTGCCAATGAACTCGCCATGAATCCTGCGCCGCCGGTGATTAGTATTTTTTTCATTGGTAATTGGGAAATTAGGTATTGGGTTATTTGGTGAATGGGTGAATGGGTGAATGGGTGAATGGAAAGGCATGAAATGTGAACAGGAGTCGGGTTACGTCCATTGTGTATCGTATTACGTGCATCGTGTATCGTATTTAATGAATTGTGTCTCGTATTACGTGCATTGTATATCGAATTTTATTTCAGCAATTCCATAAGGTAATTCCCATAGCCACTCTTCTCCAATGGTACGGCAAGTTTTTTTAACTGATCATCATCAATAAATTTTTTACGCCACGCTACTTCTTCTATACATCCGATCTTCAATCCCTGGCGGTTTTCCACCACCTGAACGAATTGTGATGCCGACATGAGTGAATCAAAGGTACCTGTATCGAGCCACGCCGTTCCACGGTCGAGAATGGCGACCTTCAATTTTTCTTTTTTCAGAAATTCCTTGTTCACATCAGTGATCTCGTATTCGCCCCGGGCACTTGGCTTAAGGTTGTTCGCAATTTCAATCACGGAATTATCATAGAAGTACAAACCGGGCACAGCGTAACTGGATTTCGGGTGCTTTGGTTTTTCTTCAATGGATATTACTTTATTCTTTGAATCAAATTCAACGACGCCATAACGTTCCGGATCAGAAACGTGATACGCGAAAATGATTCCACCATCAGGATCGGTGTTATGCTCGAGAAAGGTGCCGAGACCACTTCCGTAAAAAATATTATCGCCGAGAATGAGCGCTGCTTTTTCTTTCCCCAAAAAATTTTCGCCGATAACGAATGCCTGCGCTAATCCATTGGGTGTTGGCTGAACCGCATATTGAAACTTGCAGCCGAGCTGCGAGCCATCTTTCAGCAGACGCTGAAAACCCCCAATGTCATCGGGGGTTGAGATAATGAGCACCTCCTGAATGCCTGCCATCATGAGCACTGAAAGCGGATAATAAATCATCGGCTTATCATACACCGGCATGATCTGCTTGCTGATAGCGTATGTAATCGGATGGAGGCGCGTACCGGAACCGCCTGCGAGAATGATGCCTTTCATTGGGGAGGCGAAATTAGGAAAACGATGATGAGATTATGCAAGGTTAATCACTGAGTTCTATCTCACAAGAAAGAACAACATCAATCATAAAGATTTTCTCACCCTGTCAGGATCAGTATGATCAAAGCAGATACAGGAATTGTGAGGTTATCAATTCCTTTCAGACTTATTAATTCAGCTATGGTGGTTATTGTCGTTGCGATCATTGCAGTCTTAAGTGTGTTCGCCAATGAAAAATGAAACATCAATCGTAGCCATAGCGTGGATATTGCAAACGAGGTGAGCGCAAAAGCCAATGACCCGATTATTGTTTTCTGCTTCTTAAAAAATGAAGCTGAGAGATGTCCCCATTTTTTTCCTGCCCATTCTGCTACAGGGTCAGAAAGGGTTAGGAGGGAAAGCGGGAGATAAAATAACAGATCGTTGTTGTACATCTTCGCAGCGTAAAAGCACAGGTAAACAGGGATGGGGAAAATGATGCTTCCAAATGATTGCCGCTTTACTTCGTGGACAGAAGACAATGTCTTTGTCAAGAATGTTACTAACAAAATAAGAAAGGCGGCAGCACACAGAATAAGCACGAGCCAATGCGATGAAATAAAAGACGGGAGCAATAAACTCAACAAGCCGCCGCTTACGTGAAGAAATTTCCTGGAGTTATCCGGTGAGACTTTACAAACTTTGTACAGTAAAATGTGCGTGATGATTAGTAAGATCAGGAAAGCAAATACAAATCCGATGGCGGAAATAATCTCTGAATTCATTTGTTTTGATCTATACCGGGGAAAATGTACCGATTATTTATTTTGCGAAGGCAGATTCTAAACTCTGAATCTTGAACACATACCCTGCGGAAAAATTTTGGACCATACCCAATCTTATCTCCCTTTACAGGATACTCATCTTTCCGTTTGTTCTTTATTTAATTATAGCACGGAATGAAAAGCTGTTTTCAATTTTCATTACCATAAACCTTGTCTCTGACATTTTGGACGGAGTGATCGCCCGAACTTTTAAAATGCAAACGCGGGTAGGAGCGAAGCTGGACTCTTGGGCCGATCTTGGAACGTATCTGCTTGCATTTAGCGCTGTGTATGTTTTCAAATGGAATCAGCTTCAACCCTATTCATTAACCCTTATTATCTTTTTGGTAATGCGGCTTCTTTCGTACTCTGTAATCATCATAAAATTCAGAGGATTAATTGGTCTCCACACTTATCTTTCCAAAATCACAGGATACATTCAGGGTGCATTTATTATTGCACTCTTTCTTTTCGATTTCTACCTGTGGCTTTATTACTTCGCCCTCGGTATTGGCATTCTCGATTGCATAGAGGAAGTAATTATTATCCTGATGATCTCCGGACCAATGAGTAACGTGAAAGGATTGTATTGGATTTTAAAAGACAAACAGAAATAATGCATCCCATCTTTTACTATATCCTGTTCTACCTTTTACTGGGAGGAGTTGGAATGGCAGTAGCGAACAGGAAAGTTGAAAAGCAAATCAGCAGGCAGCGGTGGCTGAAATATTTTACATACATCGGCATCAGCGGCTTCGTCATCCTTTGCATTTTTCTCAGATCATTCAACAACCTGGGTGTCGCAATAGTAATTATCGGATTCCTTGAGCTTAAAAAGGTGAACACCGCAAGTGCGATAAAAAAAGCAACTTTCATTTTATCTCTTCTCATCTATTTCACTGTCGGTTTCGGATTCTGGATGTTTGCTGAATTTTTTGATCGTGATTGGCATCTCTTCATCTATTTCCAGGTTCTCTCGTTCGATGCATTTTGTCAAATCACCGGTCAGCTTTTCGGAAGGCGAAAACTGATTGCCATTAGTCCTGCAAAAACGTGGGAAGGATTGCTCGGCGGTTTTATTTTTTGTCTGATCTCATCATCGCTTGCAGCGGGTTGGATCCACGCAACGGTTTTCGTTTCACTTGTACTGGGAACACTTACAGCTTTCACAGCACTTTCAGGAGACCTGCTCGCATCTTATTACAAAAGGAAAATCGGAATTAAAGATTACGGCGATTCGTTGCCGGGTCAGGGAGGACTTTTAGATCGCTTCGATAGCTTAATGATGACAGGAATGGTTTATTATTTTCTGACGATTATTTTTCGGGGGTACGGACAAGTTGGTTTTTTTGCGCAGTAAGCTTTGACATTTTTGAAAATTGGCAAAACTTGAATTCAAACAATGCATTTTGAAGGCAACTATCCTACGACTTAATTTTTTTCAGATTATCGGATTTCACTGGTATATTTTCTTCCTCTCTGCTCATGCGAACTCTCGATTTTATTTTCCATCGTTACTGTTTCTATCTGCGTATTTCTTTCTCCCATCATATATTTCATTCTGCAAAAATCCCTAATCAATACGATTAATTCCCTCCTCGTCACAATTTTTCTTCAGCGAAAATACAGGCGGTCGAATTTTGATTTTCGCTTCGGATTAAAGGCGTGATTAAAATCAGGTTGAATGATGAGTGAAATCATGCAACAATAAGGTTGAAGAAAGAAATTTTGCGCTGTGTTTATTTTCCTTCATTGGCCTCTGACTTTCATGGCCTCACTTAAAATTGATGCCTTATGAAAAAAATCTGCATTCTTCTCACAACTATACTTACAATGACGCAGCTTAGCAAACACAGATTGTTTGCTGCAGAAACACCGAATGTAATTCGCTCCGAAAATTCACCCGTCACATTTCTTGAAAACCACGGACAATGGCCTGATAATATTTTGTATCAAAGCACAGCAACACCCATCAACGTATATTTTATGAAAGATGGATTGAGCTTTGCCAAATCAGGAGAAGAAGTTGTGAATGGTGAAGAAGAAGAAGAATATTCGTACCTCGTTTGGAACATGAAATTTCTTAACACCAGCGCCGAAATGCTGATCAGTGGTGAAGATGGTGCGGAGAGCAAGATCACTTACCTGTATGGAAACGACCCGGGCAAATGGGTCATTCATCCAACCGAATATTCACTGCTGCATTATAATCAAATGTACAATCATATTGACTTAGACTTTTATGGCAACGAAAACAATTTAAAATATGATTACCTAATTCATCAGGGTGGCGATATTCATTCCATCATGGCCGCTTTCGTAGGCATAGATGGGCTTTCAATAAATGACGCCGGAGACCTGGAAATTACTACTGAATACGGAGTACAGTTGCAAAAGGCTCCGTTCGCGTACCAGGTCATAAATAG
>DASRAJ010000041.1:0-67109 GCA_035638255.1 Chitinophagales bacterium | reverse complement strand
CATACTTACCATACGGAAGGTACTTATACAGTTACGCTCATTGTAACCAACAATCTCGGTTGTATAGATACCATTTCAAAAACGGTGATCGTAATGAGTTCACCCATTGCTTATTTTGTTATGCCCTTCGAAGCTTGCATGGGAAGTCCTGTAAGTTTTGAAGATCAATCACTGGGAGGCAATGGCGCTACTGTAACCGGATGGCTCTGGGATTTTGGCGACGGTGATAGCTCTAATGTACAGAATCCCTCCCATGCTTTTGATGCATCAGCCGGCTACTACGTCACACTCCTGGTTACCAACAGCCATCAATGCTCGGATCAATACCTGTCTGCAATCCAAATTGTCAGTCCTGCGATTCCTTCTTTTGGCTTTACGCTGTATGGTTTGGCGGCTGTCTTCACTAACACTTCTATCACCAATGGCCCCGTTTCATATACCTGGGACTTTGGCGATGGTAATTTCAGCAACGTTCAATATCCTGCACATACCTATGCTTCGGAGGGCATATACACTGTGTGCCTGACGGTCTATGATTCGCTTTGCATGAGTTCGGATTCTGTTTGTCAAATCCTGGATTTTCCTCTTAGCATTAGCAATGCATCCGGCAATTCAGTTATTATTGCGCCCAATCCTGTGAATGATGTACTCATTCTTTCAGGGTTGTCTTCTTCAGAAGCAAGTAGCGTCAGTATTCAGGATTTGGAAGGAAGAAAAATGCTGGAAGAAAAAATTCCCGAAGCATCTTCATCACTCACCTTAAATCTTCAATCATTTCCGGAGGGACTATATATTGTAGAAATGAAATTAAATAACACTATTCTAAGTAGAAAGATCAACGTGATTCACTAACAATTTCCCGGAAATTTTTCAAACAACAGGGGAAAGCAAACATTTCAAATTAAAAAAAATGATACCAAAAATTTTACGCGTTCAGCTCTTAATTTCAGTTTTTATTTCTCTTGTTACAGTTAAAGTGAGCGCACAAACTGTAACCATTTCTGCTCTCATCCGTCCGCGGGCTGAATTAGAATATGGCTACAAGATTCCGCCCGATAGCTTGAGTGATCCACAGTTTCTCTTATCACAACGCACTCGCTTGAATGCAGCATACAACAGCACACGCTTCAATGCATTTATAAGTCTGCAGGATGCAAGAATTTGGGGTGATGAACCGCAAGCCAGTGATCTTGCTTCTCTTGGGTTGCATGAAGGGTGGGTACAGTACAACTTTAGTAAAAATGTAGGATTGAAAGCTGGAAGGCAGGAATTCAAATATGATAATAAGCGCTTACTAACAGATGGAGATTGGCCGCAGCAAGGTCGTGCTCACGATGCAGTAGTATTAAAGATAGCATGCGATAATGGATGGAAGGTTGACGCTGCCGGATCATTCAATCAGGTCGCGAATAATTTTTTCGGCAACTTCAACAAAGAGAGCACCTACAAAACCCTGGATTTTTTATGGGTGAATAAATCAAAGACGGATAGTAATTATAGTTACAGTCTCTCGGCAATCGGTATGGGTGACGGACAGCAGTCACCCGACACTACAGGAGTGATCATGAGATACACGTATGGTATAAATACAAGTCTCGATCACCATAAATGGGGAATCAATGTTGAAGCTTATGGTCAAAGTGGTAAGACCCGCACAATTGGTGTATTCGGCAACCCCATTAATAATTCATTTCAAAAAGTGGAAGCATATATGTTCTCGGTGAATCCATGGATTGTACCGGTAAAAAACTTTCAGATTGGTGCAGGCATAGATTATTTATCAGGGAGCAATGCTCTTGATACTGTAAATGACATTGACCAGAGTATAGTCTATCCTGATCTTAATGGCACTACACATTGCTTCGATGCTGCTTATGGTGCGGGTGATAAATTCTATGGAAAAATAGACATCTTCGTTGCTATACCAAAGGACACCCGCAATGGTGGATTGATTGATGGATATTTTTACGTAAAGTATGATTTGAAAAAATGGAACCTGAGTGCAGCGTACCATTATTTCTCGCTGCAAAATAATGTAGAGGATGTAGAAAATCCTGATCATGCTCTTGCCAAACCATTAGGATCAGAATTAGACTTCGCAGTAATAAAGGACATTACTAAGGATGTGAATATAAATTCAGGAGTGGCCTTATACTTTCCAACGCGATCTATGGAGTTTGTTAAGGCGGCTACTTTCGGACAAGTGGGAGGACCCACCATTACGGCTGCGTATGTGTACGTAATGCTTACCTTTAAACCGGTTTTCTTTAGCAAGTAATTTTGATTTACAAGCGCATCTGAATAGTGATATAACCAACATTATCTTGACATAATAAAAAACTATTGTTATGAAAAAGTCTAAAAAACTTCCTATCCACAAAAACTCTCTTGGAGAAAGATTGAAAGGATATTCCCTTTTGGCCGGCTCCATGTTCGCATCTTCTATTGCAGCCGGCCAGGTGATTTATACCGATGTAAATCCTGATGTTGAATTGGGTGGAATTGTCCCGGATTCTCTTCCTTATGATTCTGCCTATGCTTTAGATCTGAATAATGATGGCATATTCGATTTTAGAATTACTCTCCACATAGAGGGTACGTTTTCCGGGACGGCGTATGAATTTTCTGAGAGAATCCAATGGGAGAACAATTCCAGCAATCTCATTATTCCACACACCATCGGTTACGCTCCCTTCCTTCAACCAATACCCTGCGAGGATAGTATCCCTTTTTCTTTTTATGAGCCATTTGGCTTCGGTTTTTTTGCGCTACAAAATTCAGACAGCGTGGTATATTACTGGAACAATGTTCATGATGGAAATATTGGATTGAAGGTTAAAGTAGGCAGTAATGCTTATTGGGGCTGGCTTCGGCTCGATGTAAATACGAATGGTACCGTTCCTAATATCATTATAAAAGATTTTGCCTATGAGGCCACACCAAATAAGAGAATTGCAGCGTGTGATACAGGATTGGGTTTTGGGCTTCATGCTGAGCTATTGAATACTAAAAATCAATTCACATTATCCCCCAATCCCTCAAATGGCAGAGGTACTATTAAAATTGAGCAACCTATTACAGGAGAATTAGAATTATCTGTAAAAGATGCGTTAGGAAAAGAAGTATATAAATCAAATTTCAAAACCAATGCTCAACAGAA
Organism: Chitinophagales bacterium; assembly: GCA_035638255.1. Lineage (GTDB taxonomy): Bacteria > Bacteroidota > Bacteroidia > Chitinophagales > UBA10324 > DASRAJ01. The sequence continues at coordinate 63,949 of DASRAJ010000041.1, read as the reverse complement.
AGAATTACCATTTGACTTTTCACATCTTTCACCCGGCATTTATTTTGTTCAACTAAAATCGGAAGAAATTTCGCTCACAGAAAAATGGATTAAAAATTAAGACGCGGGATTTTAAAAATTAACATTGAAGAGGCAAGAACCAATTCAAAAACCAAAATTAAAATTTAGATTAACCATTCACTATTCACCATTGACTATTCACTATTCACCATTGACTATTCACTATCACTAAAAATCTCCATCATGAAAAAAATTCTATTCTTCACCACAACTCTTTTATCGTTGTTGGTTATTTCTTTCCATAGTGCTAATGCGCAATTTGAATACAGCTATCCGATGAACGGAAGTGAGAATGAATTTCCGAACACAACCATCATTCTTCGCAACGGACAATTAATGGATCCCAATTCGCTCTCTCCGGATTTGGTAACGCTCACCGGCTCCAAGAGCGGAGTTATACCGGCAACCATTGTTCTTTCTACCAATGGAAAAACAGTTTGCATCACTCCCGCAGTTCCGTTTGCCTGGGAAGAAACTGTTTCAGTAAATGTCAAAGACGGATTGAGAACGCTTGCCGGACAAATTCTTTCCGGAACTTCAATGACTTTCTCTATTCGTCGTGAAATGACTCCGGAAGAGAAGCAGCGTCTTCAAGAATATCTTTCAACCCATGATGATGATGGAAATCTTATCAATGATCCTGATCAACAGTCTGTATATGTTCCGCCCCCTGCTTCTGAGAGAGGAACTGCACTTCCCTATATTTTGATCTACACCAACAACAACCCGGCACCCGGTAAAATCTTCTTCAACAGAAACAGCGGTGTTTTGCCAGCATCTTCCGCTGAACTGGGATATGGAATCATCGAATCAAATGGGGATTCTGTTTTCTACCGGACTTCACTTTCTGATGGAGCAAATTTTCATATGAACCTGAATGGATTACTTACTGCGTACCATTTAGATTTCGGAGTTGACACCGATGTAATTGAACTTAATGCAAACTATGATATCATTGATCATGTTCATTGCAAGAATGGTTTAACAGCTTCACAGCATGAACATATATTTTTTCCGGACGGTACAAAATGGTTCACATGTTATGATTGGCAAGTGAGAGATCTAACTCAATACGGAGGCAGCGCTACAGCTTTTGTAAATGTTTCATGGATTGAGGAACTCGATGCTAACGGTCTTGATATTTTTCATTGGCGGAGTGATCAGTATTTTAATATTACTGATGCCTGTACTGACATTTTATTGACATCTTCTGAAGTGGATCCCTGGCACATCAATGCAATGAGTATAGATAATGATGGAAAAATCATCGCTTCATTTCGCAACATGAATCGCATTGTTAAGATTAATACAAACGGCTCCATTGCATGGCAATGGGGTGGCATGTCCGGCACTCCCTGTCCTAATAACATTAGTGATTTTGTTACACTAGGCGATGGGGACGGTGGTTTCAGTCATCAGCACAATGTTCACCGGATTGAAAACGGAAACATCCTGATGCTGGATAATGGAAATAGTCAGCCACAAAATACATGGCAATCCAGACCCAAAGAATACATTCTTGATGAAACGAATCTCACCGCTACTCTTCATTGGAGTTATACCCACCCTCAGGTAAGTAATAATAATATGTTTACAAAGAACCAGGGAAGTGCTCAACGCCTTCCGAATGGCAACACCATCATTGGCTATGGGCTCCCGAGTAAGCAAGGACTTCCCAACGGAACAGAGATAGATGCAAGCGGGAATATCATCTGGGAATTCCGGTTCAAAGATTCTACTGAATACAGCTATCGTATTTATAAAGGAGATAATAATGTGGGAATTGCCGATGTCGATTTTTCAAATCACTTAAATGTATTTCCAAACCCAAGTGATGGAATCATTAATTTGAAAATGGATGTTCCGATGGATAAGATAAATATCTCCCTTTTGAACTTGCTTGGTCAAACAGTTTATTCGAAATCTGAAAATTCAGGTGCGCAGAATATTTCTCTCGATCTCTCAAAGCTCAATAAAGGATTTTATTTTCTTGAGGTTACTTCCGGCATGAAGAAAATGGTGGGTAGCATTCTTCTTCAATAGAATCACAGCAAAAAGTTAACGAATTTTAAAGAGGTTAAAAGTATCATAACCTCTTTTTTCTTTGTGTGAAATTCAATGATCAGGTTCCCGAATTAATCTTCAGTTTTGCAACACATTTGTTTTCATCTCACCCTCCAAAAATGCAAGCGACCAACGGCAAAACCAAAATACTTCTCGCAGAAGATGATACCAATCTTTCTTTTGTGATAAAAGACAATCTCGAACGCAAGGGCTTTCTCGTGAGCGCCTGTAAAGACGGAATGGAATGTCTTGATCTTTTTAAGAAAGAAGAGTATGACCTCTGCCTGCTCGATATCATGATGCCGAAGATGGATGGTATCACGCTGGCCGAAAAAATCAGGAAGAGCAATCACCACATCCCCATCATATTCATTTCGGCAAAATCGTTGCTGGATGATAAGCTCACGGCCTTCAAAGTGGGCGGCGATGATTACCTGATCAAGCCCTTCAGCATGGATGAACTGTTGTTCAAGATTGAAGTATTTCTGAAACGAAGCAAGGTGGGCGCAACATTCGATCAGTCACCAAAAGTTTTTACCCTTGGAGAATATCATTTTGATTTTTCCAATCTCATTCTCACAACAAACAAAGTGGATACACAACTAACCATGCGTGAAGGGGAAGTGTTGCGCTATTTAGTGATGAAACCCAATCAGCTTGTACCCCGCGATGAATTGCTTAAGCAAATCTGGGGCAGCGATGATTATTTTTTGGGAAGAAGCTTAGATGTGTTCATTTCACGCCTCCGAAAATATCTGAAAGATGATCCAAATCTCGCCATTGATAATGTTCATGGCGTGGGATTTAAGCTCGTAGTAAAATCGTGAAGGAGGGAATTAGGAAATTAGGGTATTAGGAAATTAGGGTGGTTATTAGGACCCACCAATAAACCAATAACCTAATTCCCCAATATCCCAATACCCTAATTTTATCCCGATGAAAAAATCACCCTTGCGGCTGGTACTCATTCTCGGGATGATCTCGATCACCGGCGCACTAATCACACAAATTTTCTGGCTTCGAAAAGCATTGAACGAAAAACAAGCTGATTTTGACCAGGTGGTTTCACTCTCCCTACGTCGGGTAGTAGAACATATTGATTATTCTTCCACCAATTCCATCGTTACCCTCAGCGCAGTGAATAAAATTTCACCCCGAAAATTCAAGCTCAACATCAATGATAAAATTGATTGCAACGTGCTCGAATTTTACCTGCGCACTGAATTGGCCTATCCTTCGCTTGACATAGATTTTCTGTATATGATCTACGATGCGAATAATGATTCACTGAAATTCACCAAGTCAGTGAGTATGAAAGAAACGACTGAACTCTATGCGGTTCACAATGATCTTCCGGTGTTTAACAATGGAGCCTATTACGCAGTCATAGATTTTCCAACCCGCTCAGCTTACATCGGTGTGAAGATGACCATCTGGATTTTCTCTTTGCTCGTGCTCGTGATTGCTGTTTTCTTTTTCGCCTATTCGGTGCTCGTGATCATCCGGCAAACCCGGTTGATGGAGATGCAAAAAGATTTCATCAATAACATGGCGCATGAATTCAAAACACCGATAGCCACCATCAGCATTTCTGCTGAGACTATCAGCAGTCCTGACATTGTAAGTCATCCCGAGCGCCTGCATGCGTACACGAACATCATCAAAAATGAAACCGATCGCCTGCGCACACAAGTAGATAAGCTCTTGCAGATGGCTAAGATGGAGCGCGACAAAATCGAATTGCACCTCGAGGAGTTGGATCTCCATGAGATGATGAAAGAAGTAATTCCGAATTTATCATTGAAGTTAGATGATGAGCATGGCAAGCTCATCTATCACCTCGATGCAGCTCATCATGTGATCAAAGCAGACAAAGTTCATCTCACAAACATTATTTACAATCTTCTGGACAATGCCGTGAAGTACATGGAGGCGCCGCCGGTGGTTGACGTAGGCACAAAAAATCAGAACGGAGAAATTCTTCTTTCCATAAGAGACTACGGCATCGGCATTCCTGAAGAATACCAGGATAAGGTATTCGATAAATTTTTTCGCGTACCTACAGGAAATATTCACAACGTAAAAGGATTCGGACTCGGGCTTCACTATTTAAAAATTGTTGTGAACGCACACAAATGGAAACTCGATTTGCAAAGTGAGCCGGGTAAAGGAAGCACGTTCACTATTTCAATTCCCTGCGTAAATTCCTCTGCGGATCAATCTTGAAGTTGTATCACATTTCCTTCACGTTATATTTGCCGCTCAAATAATTTTTTCACGACTCACGACTCACGACTCACTCATTCACCATTCACTCATTCACCATGACCGGAACAAAAATCATAATGCAAAACAGCCGGCTGCAAGTGCCGGACGATCCAATCATTCCATTCATCGAGGGCGACGGAACTGGTCCTGACATCTGGCGCGCTTCTGTTCGCGTGATGGATGCAGCAGTAGAAAAAGCATTTAATGGAAAGAAAAAAATTTTCTGGAAAGAAGTTTTAGCAGGAGAAAAAGCATTCAAACAAACCGGAAGCTGGTTACCCAATGAAACACTCGATGCGTTCAAAGAATACCTCATAGGAATCAAAGGACCATTAACAACTCCTGTTGGCGGCGGCATTCGTTCGTTGAATGTTGCATTGCGTCAGATCCTCGATTTGTTCGTGTGCCTTCGACCGGTCAGGTATTTTGCCGGAACGCCCTCACCGGTGAAGCATCCTGAATTGGTGAACATGGTAATCTTCCGCGAGAACACTGAAGACATTTATGCGGGTATTGAGTATGCTGCCGGTTCACCTGAAGCGCAAAAGATTCTGGATTTCTTCGCCAAAGAATTTCCAAAAGAGTTTAAGAAGATTCGATTCGGGACGGCAGAAGCTTCTGCCGAATGGCAAAAGGAGTTGGAAGCAATCGGTGCGCCGCATCGCGATACTCCGGTACAGGTGGGCGTAGGATTGAAACCCGTGAGCTACCTCGGTACCGAGCGACTCGTGCACAGTGCCCTCGGTTATGCGATCACGCATAAAAGAAAAAGTTTGACGCTCGTTCACAAAGGCAACATCATGAAATTTACGGAGGGTGCATTTCGTGATTGGGGTTATGCTGTTGCAAAAAATTTCTATGGCGCAGTAGAAATGGATGGCGGTCCGTGGTGTAAAATACCGGAAGGAAAACCGGGAGCTGGTCTTGTCATCAAAGATGCAATTGCTGATATCACACTCCAACAAATTCTCACGCGTCCTGATCAATTTGCTGTGATGGCCACCTTGAATTTGAATGGAGATTATCTTTCCGATGCACTCGCGGCCCAGGTTGGCGGCATCGGCATTGCTCCCGGCGCGAACATCAACTACATCACCGGTCATGCGATCTTCGAAGCCACCCATGGCACTGCTCCCAAATACGCGAATCAGGATAAAGTAAATCCGGGTTCCGTCATTCTAAGCGGCGCAATGATGATGGAACATCTTGGATGGAAGGAAGCCTCTGACCTCATCTACAAAGGAATTGAAAAGTGCATTGCAACAAAGCGTGTGACTTATGATTTTCATCGCCAGATGGAAGGAGCGACATTGCTGAAGTGTTCTGAGTTTGGGGATGAGATTATTAAGAATATGGGATGAGAGGTGAGACGTGAAAGGTGAGACGCGAAAATGAGACATCCTGATTAGCATCCTCCCAAAACATCAATACCCAGCCATATCACTGCCAGCCATGCAAGACCTTTCAATAAGAAAAAGAGAAAGCCGGCAAATCCCAAGCGCTTGAGCCAGAGCATTGATTTAGATGATTTTTTCTGCTGAGAATCTGCCACGGCAATATGAGTTCTTTTAAAGTGCTGCAAATATAATGTGACCATTACTGCCTTGCTTTTTAACCATTCACACCACGCTTGAATTTTTCACCGAAAAAATTCCACCATTCACCGACCTTTCAATTGCAATCACCGAATCACCCTTTCACGCCTTTACCATCGCTGCTACTTTTGTCTCACAAAATTCAGCACATGGAAAAATACCCATCACAAAGAAGCAACGGAAACATTTGGCTTGGTGCCCTGGTTCTCATCATCGGCGTAGGATTTTTTCTTTGCAAAATGAACTTGCCGTTTTCTGACTTGCTGTTTAACTGGCAAACACTACTCATCACCATTGGAATATTCATTGGATTACGCAGCGGATTCAAAGGGGCATCCTGGCTCATCCTTATTTTGATTGGGGGTATTTTTCTCCTGCAGGATGTAGTGCCGTGGCTACATTGGCATCAGTACGGTTGGCCCGTTGCTTTAATTCTATTGGGACTCTTTCTGATCTTTCGCCCGCGCCGTAACTGGCACCGCGATAATGAGTGGAACTGGAAAAACTATGGTGAGGCTTCAGAAGCAAAATTTTCCAATGAAGAATTCATAAATCACACTGCTGTTTTCGGATCGGTAGAGAAAACAATTTTATCAAAAGATTTTCATGGCGGCAACCTGACGAGCTTTTTCGGAGGAACAGAGCTTAACCTCATTCAAGCCGACATCAATGGCAAAGTGATACTGGACATCACGACAATTTTTGGCGGAACAAAACTCATCGTTCCTTCTAACTGGGAAATTAAATCAGAATTGGTTGCGGTTTTCGGTGGAATTGAAGACAAGCGCCCAGTTCAAAGCACGGTGAATCCGGAAAAAGTTTTGATCCTGAAGGGAACTACCATTTTTGGGGGAATTGAAATTGTGAGTTACTGAATGCAGACATAAGACTTGTGGACGTAAGACTTGTGGACTTAAAATCAGAAATCGAAAATCAAATCCGACCTGTCCCGTCCCGATGAATCGGGATTCGGGAAATCAAAAATCAGAAACTTAGCGAAGCGATCTCATGAATACCATTAAAAAACAATTTAGAAATTCATAATCCGAAATCATGAATTGGTATCTCTCAAAAATCATTTTCCAAATCATCTGCGGCACCGGAAATCACACACCGCAATTTGATGAGCAGCTTCGGTTGATTTTAGCTGAAGATGAAACGGAAGCACTTGCAAAAGCAAAGAAGATCGGTGAAGATGAACAGGAATCATTCCTGAATGAGCATAATAGACTTGTGCAATGGCACTTCATTGATGTAACAGAATTGTATAAGCTCAGCAACATGATTGACGGCGCAGAAATTTTTTCCCGCATCGAAGAGTACGATCATGCTGATGCCTATATTGAACTTGTGCGTCGCAGGGCTGTTCAGCTTCAGCAAATGGAATCACGTAAATTGTTGCAATTGATTTAACCGGTAAATTTTGATTACCTCTCCCCTTTCGATCAACCGCTTTAGATGGATCTTCATCGTATGCATGTTGATGCTTGCGATTGTACAATCGCAGGTGTTGCAGTGGATCGGCATGCCGCTTCGACTCTCATTTATTGACAGCGGGATTTCAAACTCGCTGCTTGCGATGGCTTGTGTGGCAGTTAGCACGGGATTGCGTTACTACCTTCCTCAGAAAAACCGGATGCTCTATTTCATTTTCTGGTGTCTCGCTCTTGCAGGATTGTGGTTGCTGATCACAAGATGGGCTTTAACTTTATTTCTCAATGATCCACCGGAGTTTGATTTTCTGCACAAATCATTACCATTTCGATTCAGCATTGCATTCCTCATCGTTGGATGGATGGCGATGATCACCGTGCTGTGGTACCAGCAGCAACAGCAGAAACAAGATGAGCAGCGAAAATCAGATGCAGAGAAACTCAATCGTGACGCTGAGTTGTTCAGGCTTCGTCAGCAGTTGCAGCCGCACTTTCTTTTCAACAGCTTGAATTCCATTAGCGCACTGGTTACCTCCCGACCTGAGGAAGCGAAGAACATGATTCAGCAACTCTCGGAATTTTTGAGAGGCACATTAAAGAAAGAAGATCAATGGGTGAGTCTGGAAGAAGAAATTCATCACCTCGAATTGTATCTTGAAATTGAAAAGGTTCGCTTCGGGCATCGCCTGATTACAGAAATTATTTGCGATGAGGAGTGCAGCGAAATGAAGTTACCTGCCTTGCTTCTTCAGCCCATCGTTGAAAATGCGATCAAGTTCGGCTTGTATGATACTACCGGTGCTGTGACCATTCGCATTCACGCATCCTGTGAAGACAATCAACTGATGATATCAGTTGAAAATCCTTTTGATGCTGAAACTTCAAGATCGAATGCAGGTACCGGCTTCGGGTTGAGTTCCGTACAGCGACGGCTTTATTTGTTGTTTGGAAGAAATGATTTGTTGCAAACTTCTTCGGCAGAAAATATCTTCATTACCATTGTTAGGATTCCGCAACCGACATAGCACCCTATTTTCTAATTTCCATTTTCGCATTTTTGAACTCTAATGATCAAAGCAGTAATCATTGACGATGAGCCCCTCGCGCGATCCATCGTGCGTGATTACCTCCAATCATTTTCGCAGGTTGAAATCTCTGCAGAATGCAATGATGGTTTTGAAGGAGTGAAAGCCGTCCAGGAAAATAAGCCGGACCTAATTTTCCTCGACATTCAAATGCCAAAGATCAATGGCTTTGAAATGCTCGAGCTGATTGAACAACCACCTGCGGTAATTTTCACAACCGCTTACGATGAGTTTGCCATTCGTGCGTTCGAAGCAAATGCTGTTGATTATTTGCTGAAGCCTTTAAACCAGGAACGATTCAACAATGCGGTGAAAAAATTTCTAAATCAGCATGAAACTTCTTCCCCGAAAAAATCGGCACAGCAACTTTTAGAAACTATTTCACAAACGCCACCACAGAATCAGCGAATCGTAGTAAAGATTGGAAGCAGGATTAAAATCATTCCATTGCAGGATGTCCATTACATCGAAGCCGCTGATGATTATGTGAACGTGGTGACGAGTGAAGGTTCCTTCCTCAAAAACAAAACGATGAATTTCTTCGAGAAGAATTTGGATGTGCAGCAGTTTGTTCGCACGCACCGCTCATACATCGTGAATGTGCAGCAGATCACGCGAATTGATGCGTATGAAAAAGAGAGTCATCTTGCAATCTTGCAATCAGGAAAACAAATTCCGGTGAGTAAAAGCGGTTACTTTAACTTGAAAGAAGTGCTGGGGGTGTGAAGGGTGAATGGGTGAATGGGTGAATGGTGAATGGTGAACGGTTGAATGGTCATTGGTCATTAGTCATAAGTGAATGGTCAATAGTCTTATATCTTATATCAATTTTCTTTCCACTGAAGTGTAGATATCAAATGCAATATATCCGGTCTTAGAAACTGAACTACCGGCGCTATAGAGTCTGCATTCGGAGTGTTGTAGAAATAAAGAGAACCGCGAAGAAAATGCTTCATGCTATCCGTCACAAAAAATTGGAGTGCTGATGCTGCATTACCTCCAACATCAAAAAGAACTCCTGAAACATGGTTGGGTGTGTGAAGCATATTTTCATCAATGAAATCTGCCTTTACCGTGTGCTTGAAGGTGAGTTGATGGGAGTCATCAATCAATTTATCGAGAGGGTCTTTTTCGTCGATGTCCTTATAGCTCAGGTAAAGATTTCCATTCAATGAAGGAAATGTGATGTTGAACCAGCAGGGGTTATCAGGTACCGTGTCGAGAAACACGGTATCCCGATTGATCACACCGTACTTCGGAAAATCAAAGGTGAAAGGACAAGCACCATTATCGAAATGCTGATATCCGCGTTCCGGAAAAACAATTTTAAAATATCCGCGGGGTTTGGGGGTGTACGTTGAATGACATGCCATGATGATTACGACGATCAACATAAGTGAGACACCAAATATTTTTTTCATAAGAAATTATTCAAAGAAGCAATTAGCGGTTGACGAAGCGAAGTTAATTCAGCGGGTGGTGAATTCTTGCCTTCCCCTATTTCACTCATATTGAAATGAACCTGTTGACAATTTCATTATAAAAATTTCATACGTAAGAAATCAAACCAATACTTTCATAAAAATTTTCTTCACCCTTAAAACAAATTCATCATGAACACAAAAATTTTGATCGGCGCTCTCGTCGGCGCAATTGCGGCATTCCTGCTTGGCTGGGTGGTTTATGGAATGTTGATGATGCCTATATACGATGCGCATGAAATCCATTATGAGGGCTTGATGAAAAATCCTCCGGGCATGATCCCAATCTTCGTTGCGAATCTTGCATGGGCGCTCGCCCTGGCACTGATCATGTCATGGTCAAACATGGTTGGGCTTATGAAAGGTGCAGTTATAGGCGCATCCATCGGTTTTCTCCTTTCATTGGAGCATAGCATGTTTACAATCGCGCTATACAATATGTTTTCCGATTCGATGATAGTGGTTGTAAGTATAGTCGTTGATACAATTTTCAGCGCCGTCATCGGTGGCATCATTGGTTGGATAATGGGTATGGGAAAGAAAACGGCAACTCCTGCGATGTGATTTTCAAAATGAATGTAAACAAAACTGAGAGCACATCCTACGCTCTCAGTTTTTTTATAGGAGAATGAAGTTTTATGTCACTCCGAACCCGTCCTCTGTTCCTGTTTCGGCTTCGTAACTTTCACTTTCTTGATGCGGTAATTCTCCAGGGACAAAACAGTAAAAACATATCCTTCGTATTCAATAGTTTCATTGGGCTGAGGAATCGACCCGCTGATTTCCTGAAGCAATCCACCGAGCGAATCTGCTTCACTCTTCACTTCATCAAAGAAGTTCTCCGGCACGCCAACAATGCGGCAGAAATCATTCACCGGAGTTTTTCCTTCCAAAATAAAATTGCGTTCATCAATCTGCTGGTAATCCACTTCAATGCGTTCATCTGTTTCATCACGAATCTCACCAATGATTTCCTCGAGAATATCTTCAAGGGTTACAAGTCCGGCTGTTCTTCCATACTCATCAATTACTACGGCAAGATGCATTTGCTGCTGCTGCAATTCAACGAGCAACTGGGAAATTTTTTTTCCCTCCGGAACAAAATAAGCAGGACGAATCAGCGATTGCCAGGTGCGGTCTTTTCCATCCTGTAAAAATGTGAGCAGGTCTTTCGTGTACAGGACACCTTCAATTTTATCCATCGTATCTACATATACCGGTAGCCGCGAGTACCTCGCGTCGCGAACAATGCGCAGCAACTGATCGAGAGAAATTTTCTCCTGCACGCAAACCATATCGAGCCGGGGACGCATGATTTGCCGAACGATGATGGTTCTGAATTTCAGCATGCCTTTGAGCAGTGAAACATCCTGCGTGTCCTGACTTTCTCCGGCGAGCTGCTCTTCAGGCTTCTGCATTACTTCCTCTTCGTTGCTTTCATTCTTACTTTCGAATCTTTTCTCAATAAAGTTCGATGACTCAATGGTGAATTGGACAAATGGGTAGAACAGGTTGCTAAGCAAATAGAGCGGTGTTCCCATCCACTTGGCCCAGAGCAAACTGTTTTTACCTCCGAAGTATTTAGGAATAATTTCCTGGAACATGATCAGAAGCAGGATGAAAAAAATAATTTCAATCAGGAACCCGATCCACGAAAGCGACCATCCATGAAATATGTGCATGCCGATTTTCGCCGCCAGAAAAAGAATAGTGACATTAATGATCATCTGCAGCATTTTTACCAGCACGAGCAGGTGGCGCGGTCGCACGATAAGGTGCTGAATGTTTTTGAAGATGCGTGGCGAATTTTTCTCCACCTGATTCAACTGGCTTGGTGTGATGGAAAATAACGCATGCTCTCCTCCCGATATGAGAAAACTGATCCAGAGCAGTATGATGATGCTGCCACAAAAAATCAAAATCTCGGCACGAAGCGACGGAATCAGCAACAGGTGAAAGTTGCAGATTAATTCATGCACTTCAGTATAAGATGAATTCAAAGGCAAAGAATTTACACAACGAAGTTAGGGCTTCGCCGAAGACACTTTAAATAATTTCAGTGGAAGGGCTAATTAAAACGGAAGATCATCCACCGGCTCATCGGAAGCTATGTCCGCTTCAGAGGCTGCTGCACCCGAACCTGTGGAGGGTGTTCCTTCCGGCTTGCGGTCCAGCATGTTGAAACGGTCTGTTCGAATCTCGTAGAATCTTCTCTTCACATTATCTTTATCAGTGTACTCGCGTGAAGAGATTTTTCCTTCGAGATAAATCAGGTTTCCCTTCTTTAAATATTTTTCTGCAATCTCAGCAGATTTGTTCCATACAGCAATGTTGTGCCATTCTGTTTGGTCAACCCGATTACCACTCTTGTCTTTATAAGTTTCAGTAGTTGCTAAAGTAAAATTAGCAACCATTCCACCGTTTTCAAGGCGGCGTACTTCCGGGTCTTTTCCAAGATACCCGACTAAGATGACTTTGTTGATTCCTCTCATAGTTATGTTTTTTAAGTGTGAATTAGGAAACTAATGTAAAAACTTTTCAATATAGTTTGCAATTAATTTTGGGAAGGCAAAATTTTTCAAGTCGCCTTTCTTAACTGTTCTCCATCCGGCCTGCATTCTTATTTTTTGATGAAAAAGAGAAATCCTGATGAACTGCGCCATTATGGTTTGATGACTAAGCTTGTGTTCGATGATGGAAGAAACGCCGCTAACTTTCAGCCGCTTCTTTGGAATAAACTTTTTCTCAGAAATTATTTTCAAGACCTCATTCGCGTCTGCAAATGTTGCTGTTTCAATAAGCGGGAATTGAAACAAGCTATTCCAAATATCTTTCTCATTTCGCTTTTCGATAATCATCGAGTCGTCACCTTCCAGCACTAAAAAATTAAACCACCGAACACGTACGGAATTTTTTTTCGCTTTCACTGGTAATTCCGAAACCGCGTGATGCCTGTATGCAAAACATTCCTTCCGGAAAAAACATTGCTCACACAAGGGATTTACCGGCATGCACACCAGGGCTCCGAAATTCATGATCGCCTGATTGTATGCCGCAGGATTTTTTTTGTCAAGAAGAGCATTTGAAAGCTCAGTAAAAAGTTTTTTTCCTCCAGTAGAATCGATGGGTTTCTTTACTCCAAACGCTCTTGACAAAACCCTAAACACATTTCCATCCACCACAGCATGAGGAAGATCAAATGCAAAGGAAGAAATGGCAGCAGCAGTATAAGCTCCTACCCCCTTGAGCTTGATAATTTCATTGTAAGAAGAAGGAAATTTTTTGTTGTACCCGGTTACAATTTGTTTCGCGGCTGCATGAAGGTTCCGGGCACGGGTGTAATAACCAAGTCCCTGCCATGCACGTAATACCTCATCTTCACCTGCGCTCGCAAGATGGGTTAGAGTGGGGAAAAGTTTAATCAGTTTTTCATAGTAGGGAGTTCCCTGCTCCACACGGGTTTGTTGCATAATGATCTCTGAAAGCCAGATTTTGTAGGGATCTTTGGTTTTCTTCCATGGCAAAGAGCGGGGATTCTTTTCGTACCACTTCAAAAGTTTTTTCGGGAAAGATTTTTGCGACAGCATCTTACAAATCAGAATTCAAAAGCAAATTAAGTCGCAAGGTAATGATGTTGCAACGTGACGTTGAATTGTTCAGTTGAATTTTTTTCCGAACTTTGCCATGTCTTTATTCGCGGCAATTCATTCATTCAGAGTCCGAAACAAGATATCAAAATGAGAAAAGCAGATTTAGTCAACAAAATTTCTGATAAGACGGGAATTGCCAAAGTAGATGTGCTTGTTGCACTGGAATCATTTTTCAAAGAAGTAAAAGAAACACTGAAAAATGGAGAGAATGTTTATGTTCGCGGCTTCGGAAGTTTTATTGTGAAGAAAAGAAGACAAAAAATCGGAAGAATCATTTCTCGCAACGAAGCGATTGTGATTCCTGAACATTTTATCCCGGCATTCAAGCCCGCAAAAACTTTCATGCAGAAAGTGAAGAATGCCGCTCTTGCCAAAAAATAATTTTCCTTGAGAATTAAGCAAGTCATTTTGTTAATCGCCGGAGTGCTGATGGTAGTGCTGCTGTTTGAATTCGGCGTAACAAAAGCTCCGAAGCAACCGGCAGTTATGCCGCCGGCAGCGGGTAGTGGAAATGGTTCGGTATCTCCAGTTGACTTCTCTGTCATTCTTGAAAAAGCGAAGGGAACATTAAATGATGGCCAGCGCGATTCGATTGAGTCATTGGAGTTACAGCTAAAGAAAGTTCGTGGTGATAAAGAGAAAGCTTCCATGCTTGAAGCCATCGCAGCTAAGTGGGAGAAAACAGGAAATGTTTTGGTGGCAGGAAAATATTTCGAAGAAGCTTCTTCCATCACTAACGATAAGAATACACTTAAGAAATCCGCAAATCTTTTTTATACGGGATTTCCTACCACCACGGATTCACTCGCAAGAGTATTTGGTGCCCAGGAAGGAATAAAAGCTTTTCACCAGCTTTCGAAACTCGATTCAACCAATTATGAATACCCTATTCATGAAGCAGTTTGTTATGTTGATGGACTGGGTCAGGTGATGCCGGGAGTATCACTTTTGAAAAAGGTAGAGCAGAAAGATCCTGATAATCTCGAGATGAATTTGATTTTGGGTAAATTAGCGGTCGTTTCCGGACAATATGATAAAGCAATCACACGATTAAAAAAGGTTACCAGCTTAGACCCCACCAATGCGGAGGCGTACTTTCATCTTGCAGAAGCGTATCAGGCGGTGGGAAAAAAAGATGATGCAATCAAATCACTGGAGCAATGCAAAACGCTTGTAAAAGATCCTGCGTTCAGCGCCCGGATAGATTCTTATATTCAAAAAATTAAAAACCCTTAAGCAATGCCTTCAGGCAAAAAGAGAAAAAGACACAAGATGGCGACTCACAAGCGCAAGAAACGATTGCGTAAGAACCGCCACAAGAAGAAAATAAGATAACGCTTCGCAACCGCGGAGAGAATTCGCCATCTGCTGAAACTTTTCTTCATAAAAAAATTAAAGAAGGAGACTTTCAGATTCACATCACAGCATCTCTTCGGGTTTTCCGCTTGGGAAATTTTTCGGCTCATTGCTGCCATCACCGACTTTTGACAGGCAGCAAACAGACTGAAAGTTCCAATAATCTTGCTGCGGATTTTATTGCGAAAGTTTATTACACTTCCTCTTCCATAAATCTTTTCCTCTCACGTTGCTGAAGCACGGCGGTCGGGTTGTTTTTAAGCATGGATGACACCGATTTTAGACAATGCAGAAAAGTTTGCACCGATGAAGGATTTGCAACAATCGGTGTAATCATCTGGCAGTAATCTATGACGGGCTATCTGTGCAATCACACTATAAATGTGACTGACCTGTGAACAGAGAACTTATTATTGATGCCGGGCAAAACGGCATAGAGATAGCCTTGCTCGAAGACAAAGTGCTGGTGGAACTCCACCAGGAAAACCTCAATCAGAATATTGCCATCGGCGATATGATTCTGAGCCGTGTGGTAAAAATTCTACCGGGGTTGAATGCTGCATTCGTTGACATCGGACAACCGAAGAATGGATTTCTTCATTACTCCGATCTCGGTCCGCAGATTCGCTCCATACAAAAATTTACACGCCTTGCAATTGAAGGAAACCAGCCGGAAGACTTGAATGATTTCAAGCTTGAGCCGGAAACGGTGAAGACGGGCAAGATCGCGCAAACGATTTCAAAAAAATTTCCGCTGCTCGTTCAGATCATCAAAGAGCCGATCTCAACAAAAGGTCATCGCCTCAGTTGTGATCTTTCTCTTGCTGGAAGGTATCTCGTGCTTATTCCGTTTACGAATGTGATCAGCATATCCAAAAAAATAAATTCCCAGGAAGAGCGCAAGCGGTTGCTCCGATTGGTGGAAAGCATTCGCCCAAAAAATTTCGGAGTCATCCTTCGGACACTTGCTGAGGGAAAATCAGTACAGGATCTTCATGAAGACATGGTGCATCTTTTCGAAAAATGGAAACTGCTTACGAGAGAGTTGAAAGCAGCGGAGGCACCTAAGAAAGTATTGAGCGAGATGAGCAAAACTTCCACGCTGCTGCGTGACATGCTCAATGCCTCCTTCAACCGCATCGTGGTGAACTCGAAAGAAATGTACAATGAAGTACGCAACTACATTTCTCGCGTTGCCCCGGACAAGGAAAGCATCGTTCAGCTTTACAATGGGAGAACATCCGTCTTCGATCAATATGATGTCACCAAGCAAATTAAATCTTCCTTCGGAAGGACCGTGAACATGAAGAGCGGAGCGTACTTAGTGATCGAGCATACCGAAGCGATGCACGTGGTGGATGTCAACAGCGGACACCAGGTTGCCAACGATGAGAACCAGGAAGCAAATGCAATGAAGGTGAATATGGAAGCCGCAAAAGAAGTGGCCCGGCAACTTCGTCTTCGTGATATAGGTGGAATCATCATCATAGATTTCATTGACGTTCGCAGTCCTGAGAACAAGCGGATGCTGAATAAAACAATCATGGATTCTATGCGTGAGGACAAAGCCCGCCACACCATTTTGCCTATGAGCCGTTTCGGATTGATGCAGATCACACGACAGCGCGTCAAGCAGGAGATCAATATCGTTACGGATGAAAACTGCCCCGCATGTGGCGGCACCGGCAAGATCGGACCTTCTATTTTATTGATGGATGAAATCGAAAAGAACCTGAACCACATCATAACTGCAAACAACCAGAAAAAAATCACGCTGTTTGTTCACCCTTATGTAGAAGCATACATCCGGCAAGGCTTTCCTTCGAAGCGCATGAGGTGGTGGGGCCGCTACAGGCAGTGGATCAATGTAGATTCAGGTGACAATATTCCGATGACGGAGTATCACTTTTATGATAAGAATGGGGAGGAGATATTGATGAATTAAGATTTAAGACGTAAGACTTAAGACGTGAGACTTAAGATTTCATTTACTCATAAAACCCAGGTCCAACTCAAATCCGGGCAACACATCTTCGCCGGAAATTTTTTCTGCGAAAGATTTAACCTCAATACTTCCATCTATTCGAAAGACATAAACTTTTTGCTCTTCAGTATTAACCAACCAACCAAGACGACAACCATTCTCAATCCATTCATTCATTTTCCTTTTCAGTGCTTTCATCGAATCTGAGGGTGATTTTAATTCAATCACGAAGTCGGGGCATATATGAGCGAATTTCTTTTGCTCCTCTTCAGGAATGGCTTCAAATCGCTCCTTCTTTATCCACGCAACATCTGCGGTACGAACAGCTTTATTTGGCAATGTAAATCCAGCACTTGATTCAAAAGTGTATCCGGCATTTGTCTCCTCATTCCACATTTCTATTTTCGTGGCCAGCTTTAAATTAAACATGCTGGTGTAACAGCCGGCAGGTTCCATCACAATTATTTCCCCCTGAGAATTCCTTTCTAAGTTCAATTGCTCATTCTCCTGACAGAAGTTGAAGAATTCATCTTCTGTCATGTTGAGAGCATCTGTTTTGAGTATGACAGTATCCATGTTGAAATGCATTGATTAAAATTAAAAACTTTTGTGGAAAATATTTTTCTTCAGTTTCAAACTAATTATTGCACTCAAGAAAGATACTTAGCAACAATCGGCACTCTTCTCCCTGATCCAAATGCTTTGTAAGATACACGCAATACCGGTGGTGCCTGGTAGCGCTTGTGCTCATTCGTGTTCACCATCTTCAGCACGCGATCCACCAGAGATTTTTCAAAACCCAATTCAACTAATTCACTCGGCCCGTTGCGCTGCTCGATGTATTGAAAAAGAATTTTGTCGAGGACAGAATAATCAGGAAGGGAGTCAGTATCTTTTTGATTCGGTCGCAACTCTGCTGACGGTGGTTTGGTAATGATCTTGTTTGGAATAATTTCTTTTTCGCGATTGATGTACGCAGCGAGTTCATACACTTCAGTTTTGTAGACGTCACCGAGAACCGAAATTCCTCCGCACATATCGCCGTACAAAGTCCCGTATCCCACTGCCAATTCACTCTTGTTAGAAGTATTGAGCAGGATGTAATGATGTTTGTTACTCATTGCCATCAGTATCGTCGCACGAATTCTTGCCTGGATGTTTTCTTCAGTAACATCAAAAGGTTTTCCATCGAAAGAGGGATTCAATGTCTTGAGAAAAGTATTGTAAACGTCTTTGATCGGAATCAACTCATAGCTGAATCCAATATTCTTTGCCAACGCAACGGAATCACTGATAGAACCCACAGATGAAAACTCAGATGGCAGCAAGAGTGCTTTTACATTTTCTTTCCCAAGAGCAGTAGCCGCAAGGGCTATCACAACGGCTGAATCAATGCCGCCACTCAATCCAAGAATTGCTTTCTGAAAATTCAGCTTGTGGAAATATTCACGAATGCCTGTGACCAATGCATCATGAATCAAACGGATTTTTTCTTTCGCCTGCTCTCTGTGTTCGGGTCTCTTTGTGCTGATCACTTCATCAAGATCATAGACTTTGATTTGCTCTTCAAAATAATTCATCTCGTCAAATACTTCGCCATCGGGAGTCACCACCAATGATCCCCCGTCGAAGATCAAATCCGTTTGGGCACCTACCGTATTGCAGTAAAAAACGGGGAGACCATAATCAACAGCAAGATCTTTCAGCAACTCAATTCTGTTCTTCGCCTTTTCATAATCAAACGGTGATGCAGAAATGTTTAGCAGGTAATCAGGTTTGAATGTGGCGAGTTTCTCAATCGGTGTGGTGATGTACATGGGATTAATACCGGTGTTCCAAATGTCTTCACACACCGTAAATGCTATTCTTTTCCCCATGAAATCAAATGCACGAAATTCACGATTGGGTTCGAAGTAGCGATACTCATCAAACACATCATAGTTTGGCAGCAGTGATTTGTTTACTACCTGCTGAACCTTTCCGTCGTAGAGAAAATATGCAGAGTTAAAAAGATCCTTTCCTTCGGGTTTCGGATTCAAGGATGGCGCACCCAACAACACTGCAATATCAATCGCCTCTTTTGCAATCAACTCGATGGATGATGAGCATTGCTGAATGAAATCCCTGAACTCGAGGAAATCACGAGGCGGATATCCACACACGCACAACTCTGAAAACATCACAAGGTTAGCACCTGAATTTTTTGCTTCATGAATACCCGAAATAATCTTTTTCCGGTTGCCTTCAAAATCGCCGATCAAATAGTTCTGCTGCACCAATGCAATTTTCATAGCGGGAAAATATTCGATGCAAAATTACTATTCGGGAAATGAAGTGGTAATCATCCTGTTAACATGATTTTGAATTCTCTACCTTTCCTCAGTAATTTTCTTCTTCATTTGCCTTCGATGAAATTTTTGCTGAAACAATTTTCGCTTTACTGTTTACCCGCATTACTGCTTTCATCCTGCAAACAACAAAAAGATAACGCAGATGCTTACGGAAATTTTGAAGCTACAGAAGTGATGGTGGCTTCACAGGTGGCAGGCCCCATTATTTATTTCAATGTTGAGGAAGGAAGTCAATTGAAAGCCGGTGATGTAGTTGGAATCATAGATACTGTTCCGCTTGTTTTGAAACGAAGTCAGTTGTTTGCACAGCGTGAAGGCATCTCCTCAAAAAACAAAAACATCGTCGCCCAAATTGATGTGCTCACTCAGCAGAAGAATAATTTGCTTCGTGATCAGCAGCGCATTCAAAACTTAGTCAATTCCGGTTCTGCAACACAAAAGCAACTCGATGATGTGAATGGTCAATTAGATGTCATCAACAAACAAATCCTTTCCGTTGAATCGCAGAACAGCGGTGTAGCAGCAGAGATTAAATCGGTGGATGCGCAGTCTGCCCAGCTTAATGATCAGATCAGGCGCTCATACATTATCAATCCAATTGAGGGAATAGTGCTCACAAAATTTGCAGAGCTGTCAGAGATTGCTGCGCCAGGAAAAAGTCTCTACAAGATCGCTGATCTTACAAAAATGGAACTACGTGCTTACATCAGCGGCGATCAACTTTCCTCCGTGAAAATCGGAGAGCAAGTGACAGTGAAGTTTGACACTGAAGGAGGTAAGTCAGGTAATACAAATGGAACCATCAGTTGGATTTCTTCCTCTGCAGAGTTCACTCCGAAAATTGTACAGACAAAAGAGCAGCGGACAAATCTGGTGTATGCAATCAAAGTTGCCGTTGGCAACAAGGATGGAAAGATTAAAATTGGAATGCCGGGAGAAGTAATGATTACACCGATGCAAAAATGATTTCACCGATTCTTGTACAAGGTGTTGAAAAAAAATTCGGTGCTGTCAAAGCGCTGAATGAAATTTCATTCTCCGTTGATGAGGATGAACTCTTCGGATTAATTGGAGCAGATGGCTCAGGGAAAACAACGCTGTTCAGAATTCTCACCTCATTGCTCATTCCTGATTCCGGCAGTGCAACGGTTTTAGGATTTGATGTTGTAAAAGATTACAAGCAAATCCGCAGATCAGTCGGTTACATGCCGGGGAGATTTTCACTCTACCAGGACCTTACAGTGCAGGAGAATCTTGAATTCTTCGCTACCATTTTTGGCACTTCCATCAATGAGAATTACGAGCTGATCAGGGAAATCTATTCTCAGATTGAGCCCTTTAAAAACCGGAAGGCCGGAAAACTTTCAGGAGGCATGAAACAAAAACTCGCACTCTCCTGTGCACTCATACATGCGCCGAAAGTTTTGTTTCTCGATGAGCCGACTACCGGAGTTGATCCTGTATCGCGAAAAGAATTTTGGGAGATGCTGAAGCGCCTGAAAGAAAAAGGCATCACCATCATGGTTTCAACACCGTATATGGATGAAGCATCTCTGTGCGATCGGGTCGCATTGATACAGCAGGGAAGAATTCTTTCGATCAACACGCCTGAAGAAATCGCCAAACAATTTTCAAAACCGCTCTTCGCTCTTTCTTCCCCGAATAAATTCAAACTTATACAGGATTTACGGGCTTATGAATTTGCAGAGAATGTTTTTCCATTTGGAGAAAATGTGCACTACAGTGATCAGCGAAATATTCCGGCAGATGAGATTCAGCGCGATCTTTCAAGTTTCCTCTCGCGAAAAAAACATGCTGATGTTTCCGTACAACAAATTTCTCCAACGATTGAAGATGTGTTTATGAAACTAATGAAACAAGAAGCAGCTTGAAAGATGCAGGACTTGTGGACGAAAGACTTGTGGACTAAGGATGTAAGACAATGAATGATTTTATAATTGAATCAGAAAACCTTACGAAGAAATTCGGAACATTCACTGCGGTGAATCAAATTTCTTTTTCGGTGAAGCGTGGAGAGATATTCGGGTTTCTTGGAGCAAACGGTGCAGGAAAAACGACAGCAATGAAAATGCTAAATGGTTTGTTGAAACCTACTTCAGGAAAAGCTCATGTCGCAGGCTTCGATGTGTTTACCCAGGCAAAG
This sequence comes from Chitinophagales bacterium, assembly GCA_035638255.1. Taxonomy (GTDB): domain Bacteria; phylum Bacteroidota; class Bacteroidia; order Chitinophagales; family UBA10324; genus DASRAJ01. The sequence goes on along the minus strand of DASRAJ010000041.1, from coordinate 42,458 downwards.
AAGATTCGACAGAACATCGGGTATATGAGTCAAAAATTTTCGCTGTATGAGGATTTGACGGTAAAAGAAAATTTTCGCTTCTACGCCGGCATCTATGGCTTGAAGCGATCAGTAATCAGAAGCAAGACGGATGAGATGCTGAAGCAACTTCATTTTGAAGAAACAAAAGATCAGCTTATTGGATCGTTACCGCTCGGATGGAAACAGAAACTCGCTTTCACACTCGCAATTTTTCATGAACCGAAAATTGTTTTTCTCGACGAACCGACAAGCGGAGTGGACCCAATTACGAGAAGACAATTCTGGGAAATGATTTATGAAGCTGCTGCGCGCCACATCACGGTTTTTGTAACCACTCACTACATGGATGAAGCAGAATACTGTGATCGCATTTCGATTATGACAGAGGGAAAAATTGCAGCGATGGGGACGCCGCCAGAGCTGAAATCACAGTTCGCGGTATCCAGGATTGATGAAGTGTTTTTGAAACTCGCAAGACCGAATCAGGGAAATTCCAATATCCAAATTCCAAATCACAAATAAGACTCAAAGTTTAAAATCTCAAAACCATTACCATTTTCAAATTACAAGTTGAGTTGATCGGCTGAAGATTTTGAAATTTTTTTCATTGGAATTTATTTGTGATTTGGAATTTGGTTCTTGGAATTTAATGTCAACATGAAGCGCTTCCTCGGATTTGTAACAAAAGAATTCCGCCACATCCTTCGTGATTACCGCACGCTGATGATCATGTTTGGATTGCCTGTTGCACAAATACTAATCTTCGGTTACGCCATCTCCAATGAAATCAAAGATGCACAGATCGCCATTCTTGATAATTCTAAAGATGAGCTCTCTACAAAACTTCAAAATAAAATTCTCTCTTCCGGCTATTTCACGCTCCACAATTATTTACAGAGCAATGATCAGATTGAAAAAGAATTCCAGGATGGTCATACAAAGCTGATTCTCGTGATCGGCAATCAGTTCGCATATCATCTTGCTCATGATGGAAAAGCGGATGTTCAGATTCTTGCTGACGCCAGCGATCCGAACATCGCCACCACACTCACTGCCTATGTGAATGCGATCATTGCGGATTTTCATTTGCAAAGGATGGCAAATCAATTGCCGCCTTTCACGATCACTCCCGAGGTGAAAATGTATTACAACCCTGAATTGAAAAGCGTCTATCTTTTCGTTCCCGGCCTTCTCACCATCATTATGATGCTCATCTCTGCCATGATGACTTCTATTTCCATCACGCGCGAAAAAGAAATGGGAACTATGGAAGTGCTCATGGTTTCTCCTATGAAGCCGATTCAAATCATCGTCGGCAAAGTGATTCCGTATCTCCTTCTTTCATTTCTTATCTCCAATGTTGTGTTGCTGCTTGGAAGATTTGTTTTCCAGGTGCCCATCGTGGGAAATCTTTTTTTGCTGGAAGCGATGATCTTTCTTTTTATCATCACCGCACTTGCCCTCGGTATTTTAATTTCATCGGTGGTAGATACTCAGCAAGCTGCTATGATGATCTCGATGGTAGGCTTGATGATGCCCACGATACTTCTTTCAGGGTTCATCTATCCCATTAGAAATATGCCGCTTGCATTGCAACTCATCAGCAATCTCATTCCCGCGCGATGGTTCGTTGACATTGTGCGCGGCATCATGCTGAAAGGAAATGATTTCACCGTCATTTGGAAAGACGCGCTTATTCTTCTGGTGATGACGTCCTTCTTTATACTTGTGAGTGTGAGGAAATACAAAGTAAGACTGGAATGAGTTTGCAATTTGCAGTTTGCAGTTTGCAGTTTGCAAAACAAAAAAACGATTGAACTGACTATTAATGAATAGAATCCTCTTCATCTTAGAAAAAGAATTTCTCCAAATCTTCAGAACACGGAGCATGATCGCCATCATTTTTGTGATGCCGATTATTCAGTTACTCATTCTCAGCAATGCTGCAACCTTCGAGATCAAAAACATTCGGCTGCATGTGCTGGATGCCGATCAAAGCTCAATGTCACGGGAGTTGATCAGGAAATTTGTGGCCTCAGGATATTTTCAATTAGAAGATTATTCATTTGATTTTGCTTCCGCGAATAAAAATCTGGAAGAAGGCAAAGCGGATATAGTGATGCGAATTCCTCCGCATTTCGAGCGTGATCTTATTCGTGATCAGCAAAACAAAATTCAGTTCATCGTGAATGCCGTAGATGGTTCTGCCGGAACACTCGCTTATGCTTATGCTTCTCAAATCGTGAATGACTTCAATCAAAATGTAAGAGGAGAATTACTTCCGCACCAGCTTTTGAGTCAGGCTGCAATCATCAATGTGAATTATTCCAACTGGTTCAATCCGGAATTGAATTACAAAACCTTCATGGTGCCGGGACTTGTGGTGTTGCTTGTTACGCTGGTCGGAATGTTTCTCGCCGCCATGAACATCGTTCGTGAAAAAGAAATCGGAACCATTGAGCAACTTAACGTCACACCCATTCATAAAACTGAATTCATCATCGGAAAACTTTTGCCGTTCTGGATTCTTGCTATCATTGAATTGACTGTTGGCCTTACGGTAGGAAAGTTGGTGTTCAACATTCCAATAATCGGCAACATCGGATTGATTTATCTTTTCGCCGCAGCATATCTGCTCGTTGTGCTGGGCATGGGTTTGCTTATTTCCACCATCACAGATACACAGCAGCAAGCCATGTTTCTCTCGTGGTTTTTCATGGTGCTCTTCGTGTTGCTCAGCGGATTGTTTACGCCGATAGAAAGCATGCCCGACTGGGCGCAGAAGGTCACGCTCTTTAATCCTGTGGCTTATTTCATTCGTGTGATGCGCATGGTGATGCTGAAGGGAAGCGGATTCAGTGACATCGAACATGATTTAATCATCATGCTCACCTTCGCAGTTGTCGTGAATGCACTGGCGGTGTGGAATTACCGGAAAACTTCGGCATGAATTGAACTAACAGTTCTCAGAGAACTGTTAGTTCTTGCTACTCAGAAATAAACTCCGAGTTGCAGGCGCAGATGATTCAAGGTGGATTTCGTTGCATATCCTTTTGGATTATCAGTCACATCAATAAAGCCATTGTAAAATTGCAAGGCTGCAAGCAACGCCGTGTTACCGGTGATCTCGTATTCAATTCCACCGCCGATCAACAAACCCAGATCAGGAAGGGTAACATCTTTACTGAAATCAATTTTAATCTCATTGATTGAGAGCGTAGCGTTGCTTACATCTGACCTTGACCTTATTCTTACTCCGCCCTGCAATCCAAACTGACCGAAATATGTTATGTAGCCGATTTGATTCGTGCGCAACTTCAGCGTAATGGGGATTTCAATATATTGGTTCCGATAGTTGACGACAGTGGCCGGAACAAAAAGCGAATCCCCATACGTATTGAATTTGGTTGAAGTCAGGTAGGTAAGCTTGCCGCCATCATACGAAACAACGACTCCTGACGAAAAAGCATAGTTCTTTTTAAAGACATAATCCAGCAATAACCCGTATGAAAATCCGAAGTACGACCCATTCGCCGAAATGTTTTTGTCGCCCGCGTTCATCCAGGAAATTTGAGGAGCTAATGTGAGCCCCAGGCGAATCCCGTTATTATCATCCTGTGCAACATCCTGTGCAACCATTTTTTCGGTAAACATCACCATCACTGCGAGTAACAAGAATTTTTTCATTGTCATTTTCTTTTTTTCTTAGGGTGAAAAATACAACAAGCTATGATTTCAAAGCGGCGTGAGTGCAATTCCCACTGAGAACGGGACGAGATCAGGTCCTCTGTTTTTTTCAAACAACGAAGTCAATGAGTAAAAAGCATACACACCAAATTTGTAATACCCTGCACGAAGGGAAATTCCGTAATGAAAATTTTCCACAAACGGAATCTCATAATCTTTTATTTTTCTCATGGTGCCATTCGGATCCTTGCCTTTTGATTTCTGAAAATCGCTCAGCAGAATTCCCGCCCTGAAACCCGGAGCGAACCAGAAATTTTTTCCACGCTCGTCGGGTTTGATCCGAAATCTCAATTCGAGCGGAATATCGAAATAAGATGTGGATATTTTTACTTTCAGATCAACGGTGTCCTCCAAAGGAGTTAATGCCACGGAGTCAATATGAAAAGTATTGTCATAATAATAGTTTAGAAATGCATTTGTTTTTACTGTTGAATTTGAAAAGCTGATTCCCGGCGCAATGCCAAAAATTTTTTTTGCAACGAAAAAATCATAAAAGATGCTGATGTTAAATCCTCCGGAAATATATTTTGGGGTGACTCCATCAGGCAAATGAAGCCAGGTATTCTGTGTAATGTCAATGAACAACAAATGTTTTTGAGATCGCAATACACTTGAAACACCCGGGTTGTTACCGGGCGGTGGAGGGAAATAATTCGCGGTGTCATTCACTTGCGCAAAAGATGAAGGTGACAGGAAAATCAAAGCAGCTACAAGGCACAACCTCACAGAAAAATTAAATTGAGAAAAACAAAAAATCGCAATCACTTCTGCGGATTTAATTTGAGATACAATTCTGATATGAGCGCAATTTCATGAATGGCTTTATCCAAATGCTTTTCATAGAGGTCAAGCAAATCTTCGAATGAGATTTGTCCATGGCTTTCATAATGTACCGTGTGAAGCCAGTCATGTTCTTCAATATTTTTTAGCAGGACATAATTGCTTGCACGCAAAAACCGGAACAGCTTTAAGGAAGAATCAAAAGGGTGCGAATAATAAAAAAGCGATTCCGCCCATTGATCTTTATCGAAGGCAAAAATTCTCTGGGTCGGTTCAGCTACCGCCCTGCGGAAATTCACAAATGCTCCTGCCTCAAGGTCCGCCAGATGAATCACAATCTCATTGATGTTCCAAACATCTTTTTTAGTTCTATACTGAATCGCATCTTTTGGCACGTGCCGCAACTCATCGGTGAGTCGGATATAACCGCTGCCGAATCGTTGAATCTTCTTTTCACGCGTTGAGATCATGGGGAATTTTGAACTGCTAAAGTAAAGATGAAAAAGAAAGAATCAATTGGAAGGCCTTATCTTGCAGCAATATTCACCAATATTTAATCAAATTATTGACAGCTTCTTTCGCATTATATGAAAAAACTGGTCCTTTGTTTTCTCATTTTTGGTTCAAAGGTTTTTGCACAGCCGGCCACTGAATGGATTAAATACATCTCTCCGGCAGACAATTATTCAGCGGTTATTGAACCGGTAAATTTTTTACTGAGCGAAAAAGGAAATGTAATGATGCTGTGCGATTCGATCTCGAGTCCTTATTTGATTCAAAGAATTATTCCTCGATTTGATTCATCGGGTAATTCTCTCTTAAGATTCAGAATTGATTCAACGGAAAATCTGCCTTTTGTGAATTTTACTCATGATCAAAGTATGATCTGTCTAAGCAAATACGATGGCATCAATCATACTTACTTGTCAGTGTATAAGTATGACTCATTAGGAAATCCGGTATGGTCGCATCAGACAGAGACGAACTACATCTTCAGTGCGCTTTGGTCAACTGCGCTCGACGCAAACGAAAACCTGATTGCAGTTGGAGTTAATTCAACACCAGACACTTTATTTATTTTTAAGTTTGATCCTCTCGGAAACTTGACCTGGTCAAATTCATTTGGTCAACCGAATCTGAGCTATCAGGTTCTTACAACATCAGATGCAGCGGGTAATCTTTTTCTTGCTGTGAATTTTTACCCCACATCATTTCCTGAGGCAACAGTCATCAAGTATGATCAGGCGGGAAATCTTGAGTGGACATTGCCTCTTACTTACAATGGAGACGAACACTGCTTTGTAAGTAAAATGAAAGCGGATAATTACGGCATTACTTATTTTACCGGAACCCATGAGATTTCTCTGACCTCTTCTGAAACATTGGTAGGGGAAATTTCAGGATCAGGAATGATGAACTGGAACAGGACATTTCCTTTAACAGGCGCGAACAATTTAGCACAGTGCGTGGCTTTTGACAATTCAGGTAGTTTATATTCTGCTGTTGCCGGTGATTATGAAAGTGACGTGAGAAAATACAATGCCGATGGGAATCTTGCATGGGCAAATACTCTTGAGGGAGATACTGCCTATTGGTGTACACAGGGCGGCATGAGTCATGTGCAAACACAACTACGGGTTGATGAGGGCGAACAAGTTTTTTGGGGACACACCACGATGGAAGGAACAGTAATTCAAAAGTTTGGTTATACAGGAAATTCAATTTGGAAGTACACTGATAAATCAAGTGGTAATCCTATTACTCACTTTTCAGATTTCGATTTGATAGGGAAAGATATTTTCATTGTTGGTTATTGTGGTTCACTCGTTGGCGATTTTGTTCGCAAACTAAGTGATCCTTCTTATTCAAGCATCGAACTGATTAACAAATGGAACTCCCTGTGGGAAGTTTTTCCAAACCCTTCTTCAGACGCCGTTTGTCTTCACTTCTCTGATTCTTTTCCAAATCAGTTTAACGTGAGAATTTTTAGTGAGGTTGGAGAGTTATTTTATGAAAAAGAAAACAGTTCTTATCTCTCAATAATAGATTTACCTAAAGGAATTTACTTCCTTGAAATAAGTGGTAAAGAATTTTCTACTATGAAAAAGCTGGTCAGACAGTAGCATTGTGGCAACCTCTGAGAAAAAAGTTATCGTGTAGCGCCTCATCTTTCCTTCACATCTTTGCGAATGACTTTCAGCTGCGCAGGTCATCCTGAGCCTGTCGAAAGATTTTGGAAAGTATACCTTCAACTCACCTCCTTCGACAGGCTCAGGATGACGGGCACAATAAATTTCAATTAGATTTCAGTCGCACTCAATTCATGGCGCAAATCCAACACCTCCTCTCTTCACCCATCGAATACCTCAAGGGTGTTGGACCGCAACGTGCTGAGTTGCTTCGAAAGGAGTTGAACATTTCTACGTTCGATGATCTGCTTCAACATTTTCCTTTTCGTTATGTTGACCGAACGCAGTTTGTGAAAATCAAGCAGATCAATGCGAACTCTCTGTTTGTACAGTTCATTGGAAAATTGGTGGAGAAGAATGTGGAAGGCATCGGAAGAACCGCGCGGCTGAAAGCTTACATCACCGATGGTACCGGCGAAATCGAATTGGTTTGGTTCCAGGGTCAGCGGTGGATTGACAAGATGCTCGAAGTCGGAAAGACGTACATCATCTTCGGCAGACCGAATTATTATAGAGGAGAATACTCCATTCCCCACCCGGAAATCTCTTTGCTTGACGAGGCATCGAAAGAAGATTTGAAGAAACCCGGATTGCAGCCCGTATATCCTTCCACAGAAAAACTCAAATCAAGAAATCTCCACAGCCGCGGAATTGAAAAATTGGTGAAGACACTTTTTTCATTGGTGAATGAAAAAGATGTTCCTGAAAATTTGCCCGAAGAAATTGTAAAGCGCTTTCACTTTCATTCCCGGTTCTCTTCCTTTCAGCAAATTCATCTTCCAGAAACTGAAGCATCAGCAGAGCAGGCAAAAGATCGTTTTCGCTTTGAAGAATTATTCTTTTCTCAACTGCGGATCGTTCAATTGAAAGTCAGGAGAAAGCAAACGCAAAACGGTTTTGTCTTCACGCACCTTGGAAATTTCTTCAATCGATTTTACCATGAGAAACTTCCGTTCGAACTCACGAAGGCGCAGAAGCGTGTGATCAAAGAAATCCGCGCTGATGTTCTTTCAGCAAAACAAATGAATCGCCTGCTGCAGGGTGATGTTGGCAGCGGAAAAACAATTGTCTCATTTATCACCATGCTGATGGCGATTGACAACGGTTACCAGTCCGGCCTGATGGTACCAACTGAAATTCTCGCACAACAACATTTCAGAAATCTGCAGCGGATGACGGAGGGACTGGGCCTGAAAATCGGATTTCTCACTTCATCCGTAAAGGGAAAAAACAGAAAACTTCTTCTTCAGCAATTATCAAATGGCGAGTTGCATTTGCTGGTAGGCACTCATGCATTGCTTGAAGATCAGGTGGTGTTTCAGAATTTAGGATTGGTGGTGATTGATGAGCAACACCGGTTCGGCGTAGAGCAACGCGCGCGCCTCTGGACAAAAAATCAAAAACCGCCTCATGTGCTCGTGATGACCGCCACCCCCATTCCGCGCACGCTCGCGATGACGCTCTATGGAGACCTTGATATTTCTGTCATTGATGAATTGCCGCCGGGAAGAAAACCGGTTAAGACAGTACACCGTGATGATTCAGCCCGGCTCCGTGTTTTCGGCTTCATGAAAGAAGAGATAAAAAAGAAGAGACAGATTTATGTTGTCTACCCTCTCATTGAAGAATCAGAAACACAGGACTATAAATTTTTGATGGATGGTTATGAAAGTATCACGCGCGCATTTCCGCTGCCGGAATTTGCTGTGAGCATTGTTCACGGAAAAATGAAAACTGATGCGCGTGATTATGAAATGCTACGGTTTATAAGAGGAGAAACTCAGATCATGGTTTCCACAACGGTGATTGAAGTAGGCGTTGATGTTCCGAATGCAAGCGTGATGGTGATTGAGAATGCTGAACGATTCGGCCTCTCACAGTTGCATCAGCTTCGGGGAAGAGTGGGCAGAGGCGCCGATCAATCTTTTTGCATTTTGATGAGCGGTGAAAAAATTTCCAGTGATGGTCTTGCGCGCCTTAACATCATGACGCAGACGAATGACGGTTTCCGAATTGCAGAGGAAGATATGCGCCTTCGCGGACCCGGTGACATTGAAGGCACACAGCAATCAGGATTGATGCCATTCAAAATTGCCGATCTCGCCCGTGATCAAAAGTGGCTTATTCTCGCACGGGAAGAAGCGGAGAAAATTTTGTCAGCCGATCCTACCCTCAATAAATCACAACATACAGTGATCAGAAATTTTATTGAAGGTCAAAAGAGAAATGAAAAACAGTGGAGCAGAATTTCTTAATCGTATTTCTGCTTCGGGGGCGTGTTGGGCTTTGCTTTCTTCATCATTTTTTTCTTCTTCATCTTTTCAGGAAATAATGTTCTTTTCTTCTCGCCACTTCCCTGGGTTCCTGTGGCGGCTCCATTCATGTATGCAGGGCATGTGGTGCGATGGCACGAAGCCAAGACAAGAATTGAGAGAAGAAGGAGAAGCCAGCGTTTCATTGTTTCAAAATAACTAATTCCTTTTTTGATGGGAATTGAATCTTTTTCTCAAACGCCAATCGTAAATCATTTGTTACAAAAACGGAAATTCCAATCCAACATTTTTAGCAATTTGCTTTTTTCAGAGTGAGAATTTATTTCTTCGAAAAAAAATTTCATGATATTTCCATTTGCAAAATTGAATCAAACGTCTATTTTTGACTCAGGAAGGAATTCACAACATCAAACCCAGGCACAATCATGAACAAAGGTCAACTCGTAGCGAAGATTTCCAACGATGCAAAAATTTCAAAGACACAAGCGAACTCTGCTATTGACGCTTTCATTAATACTACCATGGGCGCATTGAAAAAAGGAGACAAGCTGGTGTTGGTTGGTTTCGGCACATTCATGGTTTCAAGACGCTCAGCACGAAAAGGACGCAACCCGAAAACCGGCAAATCACTTAACATACCGGCGCGCAAAGTGGTTAAGTTCAGAGCCGGAAAAGATTTTGCATCGAAAGTGAAATAACACTTTCACGGCTAGCACAAGCAAGGTAATTCCGTTCTTACTTTTTTCTTGTCAGCAAATAGAGTTGCTTTGCAAAACTTTATTTCAATCCCCTCCAACACTTCACCTGTATTGAAACTTCGGTAACGCAGGTAAAACTTCGGAGGATAAACAAAAAAAATCATCTTATGGGTAAAGGCGATCGCAGGTCACGCAGAGGGAAATTGTTTCGGGGAACATTTGGCAAGAGCAGAAAACATAAAGGAGAACCAACAGCAATACCGGTAAAATCGGTACCGAAGGCGGCTGCACCTGTCGAGGTTGTTGAAGCAAAACCGGAAGCGCCCAAAAAGAAGAGAGTGCCGAAGAAAAAAGCTGAATAGTTTTCAGCCCGGGAGTTTTTGACAACCCGGCAGTACTGAGGAGTTGTCGAAACTTCACTCGCTATGGAGCAAGCCTCTCAATCTTCCATTCGTTTTCATTCACGAGCGTAAATAAAATCCGGTCGTGCAGGCGGCTGGCTCTTCCCTGCCAAAACTCAATGGTTTGAGGAATCACCTTGTAGCCTCCCCAATGTTCAGGTCGCGGAATTTGTTTTCCTGAAAATTCTTTTTCGGCATCTGATAATTTTTCCTCCAGGAATTTCCTGCCTGCAATCACTTCACTCTGGGGTGAAATCATGGCACTCAGTTGACTCCCCTCAGGACGCAATTGAAAGTACCTGTCAGATTCTTCAGCAGGAATTTTTTTCACTCTTCCTTCAATTCGCACCTGGCGATGCAATTCATTCCAGAAGAAAAGTAATGTTGCATAGGGGTTCCAAAGTAATTCCTTACCCTTTCTGCTATTGTAATTCGTAAAAAAAATAAACGCATTGTCTTCAATTCCCTTCAGTAAAACCATTCTTACTGATGGCTTGAAATCAACATTTGCTGTTGCAAGTGCCATGGCATTTGGCTCGGGAAGTTTTGACCGCACAGCATCTTCAAACCATATTCTAAATTGCTCAACAGGGTTTTTAAGAATGGAGTCTTCATCCAGTGGGGTTGCTTCGTACTCTTGCCGGAGATTTTGAAGAATTGAATTTTCCATGGAGAAGAAGAGAGATGCAGGTTCAATTAATAAGTGGAACACTAAACCAAAAATGGAAAAGCATTTTGTTTCAGAGTGCTAAATTCAATTCTTCCCGAAGAGTATGGAAAAATTTTAATCAAATTTAGTTTTTCTGCAAGAAGGCAAAATCTTTTTTTGTCCATAGGACTCCTACGGAGAGATGCCGGATAAAAAAGTGGATTCGTCATTAAGAATGTAAACCTTATCATACACCCAATTGAAACCTTAGTAGGAAATTACAATGCGAATCATTTCACCTTATTACCTTATTCTGCTTCCGCTTTTTCTCCCGATGTATCGGAACAAAATCAGACGTTGATAGCGTGTGCAAATACATTTTTAATCATGAGCGCACCATCGCAAAATAACTTTTGCGGAAGAGTATGAAGAATCAAGCCCGGCTAAGGTGAAACCAAAAAACACTTCAGCCCCATAAAAAACTATAGTTCTTTTTGACAGGCATTTTCGCCAAAAGAACTTTACCCGAAACAGGATCAGTTAGCGTATTCTACTAAGGTTAGAAATGAAAAAATAGTGTCTGATTTATCGTAGTTGGCCTGAAGTGACTCCTTTTCCATAGGAATCCTTCGGATCGGAGCAAGGCTTTCCGGCATCTCTCCGTAGGAGTCCTATGGACAAAAAAAGATTTAACCTGCAAGAACCGTAAACACAATAATTTCAGCATGGCCTTTTTCTTTTCCTAATTTTGATTGAAACAAATCAAACACATGAGAAGAATTGTACTCGCTGCAGGTTTTTCACATTTCATTCCCGAAAAGAATCTTCGCTCCCGGGTGCCCTTCAGTGAGAGGCGCCATTTCTCCATTCTCTTTTTTCTTCTTATGCTGATCAATTTTAATTTTTCATTCGCGCAAGATCCTACGCCCAATGCCGGTTTCGAAAACTGGAATTTTGATACGTGCGTGAATACGTTCGAAGTGCCTGATAACTGGGATCAGTTAAATTGCGAAACAAATATTTTGAGCATACTTACATGCTTAAAAACTACTGATGCCCATAGCGGCAACTTCGCTGCAAAACTCGTAACTAAAATAGTGTTTACAGATACAGCTAACGGCATCATCAGCACTGGTCACCTGATCACCCTTCCACCCTATGGAGTCGATGGCGGCATCCCTTACGTTTCGCGTCCTGACAGCATCTTTGGGTGGTTTAAATATTCGCCCACTCCGGGAGACTCTTCACAGATTGAGTTTCAACTCTTTGATACAAACCGTGATACCATTGGCATGGCGCTCTTCCAATCGGGACAAACCATTACCACCTACACTCGCTTCTCTGCACCCATTGTTTACTTCTCTGCTGCCACACCCGACACTTCACTCTGGATTATTTCGTCAAGCAATGGATTTAATTCACTTCCCAACAGCACTTTGTACATTGATGACATCGGACTTGCATATCCTTCCGGACTCAATGAAGTAAGGCTTAATGATTTCATTTCAATCACTCCCGATCCTACCAGCGATTTTATTTTAATTATGAACGAAAGGCAGATGAGCGGCGATTTGATTCTTTATGATGAAGCGGGAAGAGTGATCAGAAAATTCCCGGTTACAAAGCAGTCAGAAACATTTAGCATCAGCGACCTTGACGAAGGATTTTACTTCGTTCGATTTACAGATTCAAAAAACAATTTTCTTGCTGCAGGAAAAATTTTGATTCAGCGATGAAACCACTTTTATGATTTCTGAGCAAAAAAAAATCCCGAAATTTTTTCTGTGTAAAATTCTTTTCGCTGCTCTCATCTGTAGTGCATTGCAGGCGCATTCACAAAATGGCACATTGAAAGGAACTGTGTTCGATGCTTCATCAAAACAAGTGGTGGTCGGCGCAACTGTTTTTTTGAAAGGTGATAAATCTATTGGCACTGCCACCAACAACGAAGGGAATTTTTCACTGGATGTCCCTGCTGGAAATCAAACCATCATCTGTTCCTGCATTGGTTACTTTCCTGACACATTCACTGTAGTAATTGGAGAAGGAAAACTTACACTGCACAATGTGTTGCTGGGTCATGATACAAAAGAGCTGAACACTGTTGTAGTTTCTGCCGGCAAGTACGAACAGAACATTGAAGACATCACTGTCTCGATGGAAGTGCTGAAACCAAAATTAATTGAGAGTAAAAACACAACAAACATCACGCAAGCCCTCGAGCAGGTTCCGGGATTGAACATTCTGGATGAAGAGCCGCAGATTCGAGGGGGCAGCGGATTTGCTTTTGGCGTTGGAAGCAGAGTCGCCATATTGATTGACGGAATTCCCGTTCTTCGCGGTGACATCGGTAAGCCTGATTGGAGTTTCATCCCGATTGAAAATCTTGACCGGGTCGAAGTGATCAAAGGCGCTGCTTCGGTGTTATATGGTTCTTCAGCTCTCAGTGGTGTCATCAATTTCCTTACACTATATCCAACGCAGCCCAGTGAAACAAAAGTGAGATTGTACTCGGGAATGTATTCAACACCAAAAAACCCGGAAGCGAAGTGGTGGAATGGTCTTGCAAATTTTTCAGGATTGAATTTGAGCCATAGCCGGAAAACCAAGCAGGTGGATTTAATTTTCGGAGCACAGTTGCTCTATGATTACAACTACATCGGTCCCCCAATCCCAAATCCGAATTTAGGTTTTGAACAGGATACCCTGAGCAACAAAGATGTAGCTGATCATTCAGCAAGACTCAATTTCAATTTTCGTTATCGCCCGAAAAACAAAGACGGACTATCACTTGGTATAAATGGAAACCTGCAGCGCGAGCAGTCCAATTTTTCTCTCGTGTGGGGAAATGACAGCACTCAATTCTACCGCGCCTTTCCCGGCACCATGATGTTTACTGATAACTTCCAGTATTACCTTGACCCTTTCATTACCTACTTCACACATTCCGGTTTACGGCACACACTTAAATCCCGTTTTTATTCTCACTTGAACGTAACACCGGGAGAACAGCGCTCTTATAATAATGTGCTGTACGCTGAGTACCAGTTCTATAAAGAGCTTTCTGCGATTGAAGGGTTGCACGTGACGGCAGGCATATTACTGAATCAATCAAACACAAAGGATGACTTGTATTCCGCTGGAGGAACTTTAAAAAATCATTTGCAGAATTATGCTGCCTATGTCCAGCTTGATAAGAAATTCCTGAACGTTCTGAATTTGTCGCTTGGCTTCCGCGGTGAATATTTTGCGATCAATAAAACGGAGAACACGGTGAAGCCCATCTTTCGCGCAGGCATGAACCTGAAACTTTCGCACGCAACATTTCTTCGGTTCTCTTACGGACAGGGTTTTCGTTATCCTACCATCGCCGAGAAATTTATTCAGACAAGAGTTGGCGGACTTATCGTTTTTCCCAATCCCGGTCTACAACCTGAAACAAGCTGGAGCACCGAAGTCGGAATTAAACAAGCATTTAAATTCGGTAAGTGGTATGGCTTTCTCGACGGCGCAGGGTTCTGGCAGGAATTCTTCAACACCATTGAATACAACTATGCATTATGGTCGCCTGATTCTGCGGGATTCAAGTTTGTAAACACCGGCGAAACGAGAGTGAGAGGTTTCGATTTTTCATTAACAGGGGAAGGAAAAATTTTTCGCAACATTGAACTGAGTGTTCTGGGCGGATACACATACACGTTTCCGCAGAGTGTTGATCCGCATTATGTGTACGCGATCGAACATCCTTCCGAAGGATTTATTGCCAGACAACTCGATTACATCATCACCAGTTCCGATACTACGGATTATATTCTCAAATATCGCTTCAGGCATATTGCGAAGATGGATGCTGAAGTCACGTGCAAATCCTTTTCTCTTGGTGTGAGTGTGCGCTATTACAGTTTCATGCAAAACATTGACAAGACATTTTATGACATAGATCAAAGCGGAATATTGCCGACAGGAATCATTCAGTACCGCGAAGAAAATCACGACGGCACATGGGTAACAGATGCACGCATGAGTTATGCTTTCGCAAAACATTACAAGGCTGCTATTGTGGTGAACAATCTTTTCAATGCACAATATTCATTGCGGCCGGTAAAGTCCGATCCGATGAGAACCATTGCAATCCAGTTGCGGGCAGATATTTGACACACTCGACCAATGACTAATGACCGATGACTATTGAATATTCACCATTCACCCATTCACCATTCACCATCTTCAAGTTCGTCACTGAATCCCTCATCATCGTCGAAAAATAAGAAATAGTGAAAGCCCGATTGAGAGTGAATGGTTACTTTCGTGCCTCTTTTTACAAAAAAAAATTTCATGAAGAAAGGAATGATCGTGCCGCTGATAACTGCGGTACTCTGGTGTGTAAATGTTTTCGCTCAATCTCTTCCTCAAAATTGGTTTCTTCTCGATCCCAAAACTGATCATTACTACGGCGTAAGTGCCGAGCGTGCTTACAATGAATTGTTGCAGGGAAAGAATTCAACCACAGTAATTGTGGCAGTGATTGATGGCGGCGTAGATGTAACCCACGAAGATTTGAAAAATAAAGTGTGGGTGAATCCAAAAGAAATTCCCGGCAATAATATTGACGATGACCGCAACGGATATATTGATGATGTGAATGGCTGGGATTTTATCGGCGGATCCGACAGCGATGTGCAGTATGATCAGTTTGAGTTGACGAGGTTGTACAAGCTGCTGCATGATAAGTTCGGCGAGAATACTTCTGCTGCTGCTACCACCGGCAATACTGAATACCAGCGGTATCTCAGGATCAAGCATGATTACGATGTTAAGTCTGCCGAATCGAGGATGAATTACACGATGTACAACCGCTTTCTCACGGTGATGAATGATTTGTTTGAAGCCGTTGGAAGTGACAATCCTACCTTAGAGCAAATTCAAAATTTTCGTCCGGCTGATACTTCAATCATCCTGATTAATGCCCAGCAAATTGTGCTTTCTATGATGAAGCAGGGAACCTCGGCAGCCGAGTTAAGAACTGAGATCGAGGAAGGCATTGACGAAGTGAGGGCTGATGCGGAGTACCACTACAATCCTGATTACGATCCGCGTCCTATAGTTGGCGATAATTATAATGATGCATCGCAACGTTACTACGGCAACAATCACGTGGCGGGTCCTGATCCCCTGCACGGCACGCATGTTTCAGGCATCATCGCGGCAGATCGTGACAACAACATGGGCATCAAAGGCATTGCGGAGAATGTAAAAATTCTTGTGGTGCGCTGTGTTCCTGACGGCGATGAGCGTGATAAGGATGTTGCAAACAGCATTCGCTACGCAGTTGATATGGGAGCGAAAGTGATCAACATGAGTTTTGGAAAAGGATATTCTTACAACAAAAAAGCAGTGGACGATGCAATGAAGTACGCGATGGATCACGATGTGCTGCTTATACACGGTGCAGGAAATGACGGTATGAACATTGACACAGCAACCGTTGTTCCCAATAAGTATTTTGAAGACGGCGGCGTAGCGAACAACTTCATCAATGTTGGAGCAAACATGTGGGACAATCGCGTCGCAAGATTTTCTGACTATGGAAAAAAGAATGTTGATCTGTTTGCGCCGGGCGTTCAGATTTATTCAACCGTACCGGGAAATAAATACCGCAATCTGCAGGGCACCAGCATGGCATCACCCATGGTTGCAGGAGTGGCTGCGATGATCCGCTCCTACTTTCCACAATTAACAGCAGTGCAGGTGAAAGAGATTTTGATGAAAAGTGTAGTGAAGATGCCAAAGAAGGTGATGGTTCCTGCGGATGAAATGGATCCGAAAGCGAAGATGAAAAAAGCCAAACTGAAAAAACTTTGCGTGAGTGGCGGCGTGGTAAATGCTTACAATGCTGTGAAACTTGCCGAGAAGAAAATCCGTCATTAATTTTCCTTAGTATCCCCTCTAATTCCTTTGAGGCTTCAGCAGTTTGAATTTAATTTGATGCCGATCTTTTGCGCTCGTAGGACAACTCAAATACAAAACAGAAGCGAATACCAGGCACCTGCTGTGATTGCTACAATTGCAGCTTCGCCCCCACCATGTCTTGCGCGTACCATCGTGTCCTGCCCTCGCACGTAACGCACAGCAGCGGAGGACACCCCAATTAAACATTTCATAACAGCTTCTAAGTTCTGAACGCGATTTTGTTCAGGAGTAAGAAACAGACTGAAAATGAAGCTACTACCCATTTTAATAACCATACTTTGTCGCGCAGAGAAAGAAAATTTCTTAGTTGACATTTATTTGAAATGAGTGCTCTTCATATTAAATTTTGATTCTGAAGCTTCCACCACAAAGTCAATTGGTTATTGAAACATTTGCCCTCCGAATCTTTTAACCCTGAACTAAAAAAATTAAAATCATGAGAAAAAGTTTCCTGCTCCCAGGTTTGATTCTTACCCTCTGCACTCAATTTTCTTTTGCTCAGCCACTCACCTATTGGGTGCGTTCAGGAGGTACCTACAGTACGGATGAAGCAAAAGATATTTCGGTAGATACAGCAGGCAATACGTATACAACCGGGTATTACAGCAGTGGTTATTCTCCATGCGGATGGGGACTTACCTCCGCTGGCGTGACAGATATTTTCATCCATAAAAATGATAAGGATGGCAATCTTATTTGGTCTGTTTCAGCAGGGGGTTCAGGACCCGACAAAGGATTGTCTATTAAGGCAGATGATGCGGGTAACACATACATCACCGGCTATTACCAGTCATCAGCAACATTTGGTTCAACCACCATTAATGCTGTTGCAAATTCGCAGGACATTTTTGTCGCCAAATACAATTCATCAGGAGTGGTGTTGTGGGTGAGAAGCGCAGGAGGATCGGGAGGAGATGTTGGCAATGGAATTACTGTGGACCATTCGGGAAACGTGTTAGTCACCGGCGAATTCATTGACACTGCTACATTCGGAAGTTACACACTCACGAGCATGATTGATCCCAACACCTCGCTGCCTTCAATAGACATCTTCACAGCTAAATATGATTCATCAGGAAATATTCTTTGGGTAAAACAAGGTGCTGCACCGTACACCGACCGGGGATTGGATGTTGCAGCCGATCAATCCGGAAATGTTTATGTGACCGGGCAATTTTCTGATACCATAACATTTGATGCTGTGCATTACAACAATATTTTCAATGCAATTTTTTTAGTGAAGTATGATGCCGACGGCAATGAACAATGGTTCAGAAAAATTGGAGGCAGCGTTCAAAATATTGCTTACTCAATTACAACAGACCATAATTCTGACATCTATCTCACCGGAGATTTTCTCAATTCACTTTTATTTTTCGGATCACCTAATTATACGCTCACGAATACTTATCCTCAATGTGTTTTTGTAGCCAAGTACAATAATTCAGGAACGTTGTTGTGGGCCACAGCCAACGGATCCAACTCCGAAGTTTCTTCCCGAAGCATTGCCGTTGACGATTCCCTTAACACGTACATCTTCGGCAATTTCAGGTGTAAATTCAATGAACTTGCAGATGCTTACGGGCAAGGAACATTTAATTCAGTCGGGTACCGTGATGTATTTGCTTCTAAGTTCAACAGTTCGGGCACGCGAACCTGGAGCAACCAGGCCGGTGGACGAGGAGAGGATTATGGTTCGGGCATCACTGTAAATTCACAGCATTCCATTCTGGTAGCAGGAGGTTTTGAGCAGTGCATTTACTTTACGGCCTCGCCGCTTTTTGCTACCAATTATGTCAGCAATAACAGCGGCGGTTCCTATTGCAGTGATCCGTACTATCATTGGTATGCGACAGAGTGCGCCTGTAATTCCATTGATGCATTCTGGGGGAAAGCATTTGACCCCGCGCGTGCGCCTTTCGATTATTATGACAGGAGCGGAACCACCTGCGACAGACCTTTTGAAGGAGTGTGCTTAAGCAATACTTTTTACACATGTCCTGACACATTAAATGTTTGTAACGTCGCATATCTGTATACGAACACTCGTACTTCCTCACAATACGGTCCTGCATTCAATTATTCATGGCTGAACAATAGTAACGGATATGCGAATGCAACAGGATACTATGCCGTTACTCAAACTACAGTCGATGGTTGTTTTACCAGCGAAGATTCTGTTTATGTTGTTATTCACTCAAGTCCGGCAACGCCAGCTATTTCAGATAGCAGGGGATACAACGATTCTGCTATCAATACGATACTGGTTTACGCATGCGATTCTGTTGTGTTAACCGGTTTTCCCGGTCCGGGCATTCAAAGTTTTTATTGGGCGGGATTCGGTGCAGAACATCAGGACAGCATTACCGTTCATGCTACCGGCTATTATCTCTTTGTTGTGATTGACAGCTTTGGATGTTCCAATTACAATGCTGTAACAGTCCATGTTGAACCTTATGTGATTCCGAAAATAGCTATTTGGCCGCCGCAGGTTTCTGATACCATTTACACTTGCTATCATGATATATACGTTCACGTTTACGATAGTATTACAAACCCCGAAGGTAACTATCTATGCGGTCTTGAAGATTCCGTTGAAATGTGGACCGTATCGCCAAGTACTACGATATGGCAATGGTGCGATGGCGGAGCGCGGCTCTTTCCGGAAACTGAAGGAGATTATTACATTCATGCTGATATATTAAGGAGATGTCCTCCCTACCACATCATTAAGGACCTTCATATTGTTGTTCGCTTCAACGCATTCTTGGCAGTGACTCCACAGTACATATATCCTTGTCTCGGTGATACCATCGTTCTTCATGCTTCCGGAGCTGCAAGCGCTTCCAGCTATCAATGGTCCGGTGCAGGAATCGTTGGTCCATCCAATCTTGACAGCGTGATAATCGTTGCTACTCCCAGTTGGACGTATTACAGTCTTACGTCATCAGATCCTCATACTTGTCCGGGCTATGCCTATTTTTATTTTCCTGTTCCATTCTTTCCTCCTATCAGCATGAATCCTGAAAATGGCCTGATCTGTCCCGGCGATTCGGTAATGATTACTACATCAGGCGGTACTCATTATCAATGGTACGGTCCCTCAGGCTTAATCCCTGTTGACGCTCCATCCATATATGTCCACACCCCGGGTTTTTATTACTGCAACGTTCAGGAGCAATGTGATGCATATCTAACTAATGTAGTTGAAGTGAGGCAATACACTACACCGTTCCTCACTTCGCAGCCAAGTGATGTGCTTTGCCCCGGCGCATCTGTTACACTTCATGCAATTAGCAATGATGGAAGCACCATTGAATGGCAAGCGCCGCTTTCAGGAAGCGATCCGGTTCAGGTAGTGAGTAGCGCAGGTACATATTCGTGCAGCGTTACTTCATGCGGCATAGTAACACTTGCAAGCATTATCATTACCAATTCAACAGTCACGTCGCAAATCACAGTTTCAAACCCTGTGCTTTGCTCCGCAGATTCTGTCGTGCTGACCGGCAATTCCGGAATGTCTTCCTATCATTGGCAGCCGGGCAATGATACCACGCAGAGTATTGTGGTACACCAGCAGGGTACCTATACACTCACCACTTCCGATGCGAATGGTTGTACTGCTACAAGTTCCGTAACTGTAAATCAGGGATCAGCAATAACTGTTTCAGGAGTGGTGCAGAATGTAACTACCCCCGGAGGAAATGACGGATCAATAGATGTAACAGTTAACGGCGGCGCCACACCTTATCATTATCTGTGGAACGATGGTGCCACCACTGAAGATAGAAGTAATCTGATAGCAGGAACATATACTGTAACTGTAACCGACAACAACGGATGTCATGCTCAGCAAATTTTCACCATCACACAACCAACGTGCAATTTAGAGATGAGCACGACGGTCATCAACGTTTCCTGTCATGGTTATTCCAATGGCAGCATTAATGTTACTGTCACAGGTGCTCAGGGAACGGTAAACTATATCTGGAATGATGGTGCAACTGCTCAGAACAGAACCGGGCTTATAGCCGGAACATACACCGTCACTGCTACCGACGGTGGCGGTTGTACAGGATCGAGAACTGTAACGATACAAGAGCCATCCTCAATAAGTGTTTCGATGTCGAAGACCAATGTAAACCTTATGGGCGGACATGACGGAACAGCTATGGCCACACCGGGCGGTGGAAGTCCGGGCTACACATACCATTGGTCAACCGGAGCTACAACGTCAACCATCAACAACCTCACAGCCGGAACCTACACAGTAACGGTAACCGATTCACATGGATGTACAGCAAGCAACAGCATCACCGTCAATCAACCAAACTGCGCATTCCACCTGACTCAAAATCATACTGATGTATCATGCTACAGCGGCAATAACGGTACAATCAGCATCGCTATCCACTCTGCTCATGGTGCAGTCAGTTTTATATGGAGTGATGGTGCTACCACGCAGAACAGAAGCGGACTTACAGCAGGAATCTACAGTGTGACAGCGCAGGACGGGAATGCATGCATTGCATACAGGACCGTAACCATTCAGCAGCCATCATCATCAGTTTCTGTTTCGATGTCGAAAACCAATGTGACCACTAACGGTGGAAGCGACGGAACAGCAACAGCCACACCGAGCGGCGGTACACCAGGCTATACCTATCTGTGGTCAAACGGGAGAACGACATCAACGATTTCAAATCTGACTGTGGGCACCTATACTGTTACGGTCACTGACTCGCATGGATGCACAGCAAGTAACAACATCACCGTAAGTCAACAACAACAGTGCAACTTAACTGTGAGTGGAACAATAACTAATGTATCCACACAAGGAGGGAGTGATGGAGCAATTGATATTACTGTTACCAATGGAACACCGGCTTATCATTATCTGTGGAATGGTGGAGCTACCACTGAAGACCGCAGTGGTTTGACAGCAGGAACATACACTGTAACTGTAACTGATGACAATGGCTGTACCGCACAAAATAGCTTTACCGTTGAAACCACGCAATCTTGCTCCCTCACGCTGACAGGTACGGTCAAGCAGCCCAAATGCTTTGGAGGATCAAATGGTTCGATCAAGATTACTGTTTCGGGCGCAACAGGTAGTGTGTCTTTCCTGTGGAATAACGGGGCTACAACTCAGAATCGTTCGGGATTGTCAGCAGGCACTTACACTGTTACAGCTACAGATCACGCAGGATGTTCAGCCACGATAATCAAAGCAATCACCCAACCAACAGCAATTACAATCACCGAAACGCACGTGAATGTTTCCACCCATGGCGGCAGCAACGGCTCAATAAATATTACATCATCAGGTGGTTCAGGTACACGCCATTATACATGGAATGATGGTGTGACCACTGAAGATCGCTCGGGACTTGTAGCAGGTACTTATACGGTAACGGTGACTGACGGGCATAGCTGCACGGCATCAAGAACGATCGTGATAACCGAACCAGCAAGCAAGGAGGTGGCATCCGGAATAGACGGTACCTCAATGAAACTTTATCCCAACCCGACTCAGGATAAATTTTCGATTGAATTAACCACGCATGATGATTCTGAACAAGAATATACTGTGGTTGTTGAAAATATTCTCAGTCAGATCATTTATTCATCGCAGGGTCAAACTCTTAATGGCGTGGTTAAGAAAGAAATTTCTTTCAATGAACCAATTGCCGACGGTGTGTATTGTGTGCATGTAGTAATAGCCGGAGATAAAGAGTTTAACAGGCAGTTGGTAGTTCATCACTAAAATTTTTTGCGGAAGAAAGCTGCGATTCCTTCCAATGAAATGGATTCGAATGAGAAAATGAAAAAAGCCAAACTGAAAAAACTTTGCGTGAGCGGCGGCGTGGTGAATGCGTACAATGCCGAGAAATTGGCGGAGAAAAAAACGCGACGTTAAAAAGCTTACCTTCCGGTTTAATTTATCTGCTTGAAAAAAATAATTCTACTCTTAACCATTCTTGCGACTGCAATTACAACGAGATTGTTTGCGCAAGCCGGCACTCTTGATGGTGACTTTAACGGAGGAACTGTAATCACTCCTATAGGTATGGCCGATGATTCTTCCTCTGCCGTAGCGATACAGCCCGATGGAAAAATTATAGTTGCAGGGAGTTCCTGGAACGGCTTGAATAGTGACTTCGCTTTGGCACGATACAATGCTGATGGCACCCTTGATAACGGCTTCGGCACAGACGGCAAAGTAACTACGCCCATTGGAGAGGCAGACGATTATGCTCATGCGGTAGTCATTCAGTCCGACGGAAAAATTGTGGTAGCCGGAACTTCATACAATGCCGCTGATGCTGACTTCGGTGTCGCACGATATAATTCAGATGGTACTCTTGATAACAGCTTCAGCACCGATGGCAAACTAACCACTTCTATTGGTGCCCACGAAGAAGCATATTCAGTAGCGATACAGCCTGATGAAAAAATTGTAGTGGTGGGCTTTTCATTATTCAACGGTTTCTGTTACTTCGCTTTGGTACGATACAATTCCAATGGCAAACTTGATAAGAGCTTCATCAGAGATGGTAGTATGGCCTCAGCGGTCGGTGGTCCTTATTCTCCTGCCTTTTCTGTGGCCATACAATCGGATGGAAAAATTGTAGTCGCAGGCTTTTCATTATGGAAAGCCCCAAAGAAAGACTTCGCGTTAGCACGATATGAACCAGATGGTGCTTTTGATAATACCTTCGGTGATGAGGGTCAATTAACCACAACCATTGATTTGGGTATCGCTTGTGCTGTCTCCATAGCAATACAATCCAATGGGAAAATTGTAGTTGCGGGATATTCATACAACGGTTCAAATTTTGACTTCGCTTTAGCACGATATATTTCAAATGGTACTCTTGATAACGGCTTCAGCACGGATGGTAAATTGACTACTGCAATTGGGTCAGGCGATGATAAGGGTTATTCTGTAGCGATACAGCCTGATGGGAAAATTGTAGTTGCGGGATCTTCATACAATGGCTCAAATAATGATTTCGCTTTGGTACGGTATAATTCAGATGGCACCCTTGATAACACCTTCGGTGCTGATGGTAAATCCACCACGGCCATTGGTACCGGTTTCGATGATGCCTACTCTGTTGCCATACAGTCCGATGCAAAAATTGTAGTTGCAGGAAATTCATCAAATGGCTTAAATCAGGATTTCGCTATTGCCCGGTATTTTTCAGAAGGGATAATCTGCAGCCCTTGTGCTATACCAAATAATCTTCACTCGACGAATACTACACAAACAAGAACCACATTAAATTGGAACAAGCAACCGTGCGCCATTGGTTACAAGATCATGTATCGGACACAAGGTTCTGCCCAATGGACCACTTTAAATATTGACACGAATGTGAGCTTTAAAGCTATTTCAGGATTGAAAGCCAATACCATTTATGAATGGAGAATAAAAACAAAATGTCGTGATGGTATATTTAATTCTAACACCTGCATCCAAACTTTTCTAACCGATTTTGATCAGATCTCAGAGTCGGGGCATCATTTAACCGGTAAAGAACTTCTGAAAGAAATTTTGATTTACCCTAATCAAGCGAGTAGTCAAATTACAGTAGATGTTTCAGATTTTGAAGGAAGTGCTCAACTAAATATATTCAGTATTCTTGGAGTGAATGTGAGAAAGATGGAGCTGCAATTAGAGAGAGATAAGACCATATTATTAGATATTCAAAGCCTTCCTGCCGGAACTTATGAAATTAAGATAAACAACGATTCTGAATACAGAGTTGGAAGATTTGTAAAGCAATAAATCTATCTAAGGTTTTATTCGATTTGAATGGCCGTAAGTCCCATAAAAAACTCGCGTAATGAATTTCTGTAGCAGAAAGTTACTATGCATCTTCGCCGTGTGGAAGGTCAAAGTTTTTTCTTCACTCAATTTCTCTTATGCCCGGAAGGATATTTCCAGGAACACGCGGTCGCCCTTTCACTCTCACCCTCACTCTTTCATATCTTTGACCAAACTCACATCTTATGGGAATCCCGTTACTCATTGTCCTTCTTGTTGTCGGCCTGATTGTTATTGTCCTGTACAATTCACTCATCACAAAAAAGAATGCTGTCGCAAATTCCTTTGGAGCCATTGATGCGATGCTGAAGAAGCGCTACGACCTTATCCCGAATCTGGTTGAGACTGTGAAAACATACATGAATTACGAGCGAGACACCCTCACGAAAATTACGGAGCTGCGCACCAAGGCGATTGATCCCAATATTCCTCCAGATCAAAAAATTCAGCTCGAGAATCAAATCGGTTCAGCCATGCGTAACATCATGGTGCAGGTTGAAAATTATCCGCAGTTGAAAGCCAATCAGAACTTTCTGCAACTGCAGGCATCGTGGAATGAAGTGGAAGAACAAATCTCAGCAGCACGTCGCGCGTACAATGCTGCAGTGACAGATTACAACAATAGCGTTCAACAATTTCCTACAAACATTTTTGCACGCATGATGAATTTCTCAACCAAGTCTGTTCTTGAAATTCCGGATGAGGAACGGAAGAACATTAGTGCAAAAGATCTTTTCAAAAACTAAGGGGTTTAATGGTTCAATGGCTAAATGGTTATTGTTGGATAAAGCTATCCGTTGACAACCACCCCACAAGACCGTTGTAATTTAAACAGGCAATGAAAGAAACAGATAACAAACACCTTAATAAACTGTGGTTTGACTTTTATGTTAAGGAGTTTGAAGGTTCTCCAACAGACTGTTATAAAAAGTTTGACAAATATTATTTATGTCCTTGCTGTCATTTTCCAACACTAACTGAAAGACAAGGGTTTGAGATTTGTCCGCTTTGCAACTGGGAAGACGACGGACAAGACGACAACAACGCAGACAAAATATTGGGTGGACCAAATCAAAGTTATTCTCTAACGGAAGCCAGGCAAAATTTTAGAAATTATTTGACCATGTTCAGGCCGACAGACAAGAATCATTTTGAAAGAACAACTGTAAAAAAAATATTTGGTGGAAAAATTATAGCAGACTTGACAGTAATAAAAAAAGAAATCATTGCAAAATATAATTCGGCTATGACAACTAAGAATGAAGATGAGAAACAACAATTCTTAAAACAAGCAAATGATCTTGAGAATAAATTATGAAAAGGGCGCTTGGAAAATCCGCGACATCGCCAATACCGAAACCGGACATTTAGCCAATTGATCATTTCTATCCAATGAAATCTCCTGAAGAATTCGACAACTATTACAAGACCACGCTTGTCCCCATTCTTGAATTACTGGAACATGAACGGAAAAAAGTAGCAGGTGCATTTTGGAAAGTTGTTTTTTCAATCCTGCTTTTCATCCCGGTTATTCTTTTGTCTTTAGCATTTAAAAATCCATGGCTGTTCATTTTGCTATTGGCTCCGATATTTTTTGCGGTAAAAAACTCTTCTGAGTATTCAAAACGGAAAAGAGCTTATGTGCAGCACTTTAAAGAAGAGGTAATTACCGGCCTTGTGAAAACGATAAATGAGGAACTCAGTTATTACCCGCAATCACTCATTTCACAATATGATTATTGCGAATCAGATTTATTCCGAAGCCGGATCGATTCATACAGCGGGGGTGATTTGGTGGAAGGTAAAATTGTATTGACAAATCTTGCGTTTTCAGAATTGCACCACAGGGAAAAAAGAGAATACACTGATAACAAAGGCATTCGTCACACCCATTGGGTTACAATTTTTAAAGGAATTTTTTTTATTGCTGATTTCAATAAGAATTTTCGTGGGAGAACATACGTGCTTCCTGAATCGGGTTTTGATTTCCTGGGAGTGGGAACGATGCTGGAGCGCTGGTTCGAAGGCAGGGGTGATATAGTAAAACTGGAAAACCCGGTGTTTGAAAAATTCTTCAAAGTATTCAGCAACGACCAGATTGAAGCACGTTACATCATCTCCCCTTCCCTGATGGAACGGCTTGTGGAATTCCGTGAGAAGGTGAAAAACAGAATTTATGTTTCCTTCATTCACTCCAAAGTGTTCATCGCCATCCCACTCAGCAAAAATCTTTTTGAGCCGAATGAATTTTCCTCCGGCGTAAAATCAGATTACCTCAGGGAGTACTTGTTCTATCTCACTCTGGTCACAGACATTGTAGATGATCTCAATCTCAACACAAGAATCTGGACGAAGCAATAAACAGGACACCGGTGATATAAAGAATAGTTGCCCTGCTTCACCTACTTTCACTTTCACACACTCCGCAAAGAAATTGTTTCTAATATTGACTCCCCAAATTTCAGATCATCACATCACAGTGAATTTGAACTCAAAATTTTTTCTCTCATCATCATCTTTCATTTCTCACCCAAACACCTTCAAACATGGCCGGTAAAAAACAACCTAATGCAGTTGATGAATTCATGAAACTAATAAAAAAGAAAAATCCGCATGAGCCGGAATTTCACCAGGCAGTGCTTGAAGTTGCTGAAACATTGATTCCATGGCTCGAAGAGAATCCTAAATACAAGAATGCAAAGATCCTGGAGCGTATTGCAGAGCCGGACCGGGTGATCATGTTTCGCGTAACATGGATTGATGACAAAGGTGAGTTTCAGGTCAACCGGGGGTTCAGAATTCAGATGAACAATGCCATTGGGCCCTACAAAGGCGGATTGCGTTTTCATCCTACCGTTTATCTCGGCATACTCAAGTTCCTCGCGTTTGAACAAGTGTTTAAAAACTCTCTTACGGGTCTGCCCATGGGAGGCGGAAAGGGCGGAAGTGATTTTGATCCCAAAGGAAAATCGGATAATGAGGTGATGAAATTCTGCCAAAGCTTTATGACGGAACTCTGCCGCCATATTGGTGCTGACACCGACGTTCCTGCTGGTGACATTGGAGTAGGCGGAAGAGAGATTGGCTTTCTCTATGGACAATACAAACGCATGCGAAACAAATTCACCGGCGTGCTCACAGGCAAGTCCGTTGATTTCGGAGGAAGTTTAATTCGTCCGGAAGCAACAGGGTATGGTTGCGTTTACTTCGTGGAAGAAATGCTGGCAACAAGAAAGGATAAGATCAAGGGAAAAACGGTGGTTATTAGCGGTTCCGGAAATGTTGCACAATACGCGGCAGAAAAAGTGATGAAGCTCGGAGGCAAAGTAGTCACGCTCTCTGATTCAGATGGATACATTTATGATCCGCACGGAGTTAACGAAGAGAAACTTCAGTTTGTGATGGAATTGAAAAATGAACGGCGCGGGAGAATAAAAGAGTATGCTGATAAATATGCCTGCGAATATATTGCGCGTAAAACACCCTGGAGCGTGAAGTGCGACATCGCTCTTCCCTGCGCCACACAAAATGAATTGAATGAAGAAGATGCCAAGAAACTCACCCGCAACGGTTGCATTGCTGTTGCAGAAGGAGCAAACATGCCTTCCACCATTGAAGCAGTAAACTGGTTTATCAGGAAAGGAATTTTATATGCGCCGGGGAAAGCATCGAATGCCGGCGGTGTTGCCGTTTCAGGATTGGAGATGAGTCAAAATTCATTGCGCATGAGCTGGACGCGTGAAGAAGTGGATGCGCGCCTCAAAGAAATTATGAGAGTGATTCATCAGACATGTGTGAAATACGGGGGTGATGAAACCGGTTTGGTGAATTATGTGAAGGGCGCAAACATTGGTGGATTTGTGAAAGTAGCTGATGCAATGCTTGCGCAAGGATTGGTGTAAGCTGAGCTGATGCGTGAGTCATGAAATGATTTTTGTGTACCTTCAACGACTTGAAAGTAACGAGGACAACCCTTAACCTTTTGTGAGTACCTGATCACAAAAAAAGTAGCTGCAAAATGAATTTCGAAAAGGACATTTTTATCAGCTATGCTCACATTGATGATGAGCCAATGAGCGAGGGTATGAAAGGCTGGATCAGTGAGTTTCACAAATCTCTCGAAGTGCGTCTTTCGCAATTGCTCGGAAGTCACCCTGTAATATGGCGTGATGCAAGATTGCAGGGTAATGATTTTTTTGGTCCTGAAATCGTTGCTCAGTTTCCGAAGCTGAAAGTAATGATGTCAATCATTACTCCCCGTTATGTTAAATCTGATTGGTGTACAAAGGAAGTTGAAGAATTCTTTAAAGCTGCCAATGAGACCGGGGGTATAAGCATCGAAAACAAGGCGCGTATTTTCAAAATACTAAAAACCCCTGTTAAGTTAGATGCTCAACCGGAAAAGATTCGTGAAATCCTAGGATATGAATTTTATAAAGAAGATCCCACCACAGGCCGGTTTAAAGAGTTTGATCGCATTTTCGGACAGGAAATTGAACAAGCCTATTGGGCGAAACTTGATGATGTTGCTCATGATGTTGCTCAGCTTATTGAAAAGTTAGGAACCTCAGTAACTCCATCAACAAACGGAAACAAACCGGAAGTTAAAACAACTTCAGTCCCGGATACGACTTCTGCAAACGGTAGTGCAGCTAAGAGGAAGATTTATCTTGCGGATACCACCTACGACCTAAGAGATTACCACGAAAGTCTGAAGCGGGAGCTGGAAGACAATGGCTTCAGCGTTGTTCCAAATAAGAACATGACTCCCGTTGCTGATATATTCAAAAGCGAAGTGGAGACTTTTATTAACGATGCAATTCTTTCCATTCACCTTATTGGCTCATCTTACGGATTAGTACCCGAAGGGACTGACAAATCCATCATTGTCCTTCAAAATGAAATTGCAGCAAAGCAAAGTGCAGCGCGCAGCCTGAACCGTTTGATTTGGATTCCTCCCACAACAAAATCTGATGACGCAAGGCAGCAAAGTTTTATAGAGCAGTTAAAACACAGCGAAGAGTTGCAACAGGATTCCGATCTGCTTGAAGGAACAGTCGAGGAATTTAAGTTTGCCATATTCGATAACATCCGTAAACAGGAAGCAAAAGAGAAAGAGAAGGAAAATGCGCTGGAAAAAGAGAAGCAAAAAGAGAATAGCGCAGGAGGCAGTTTCACTGAAGGCGATGCAGGTCCGCGCCTGATATATATTATATGTGACCAGCGCGACTTAAGCGATACGAAGGCCCTGGAAGATTATTTATTTGATAGCGGGCATGAAGTTATGTTACCCATCTTTGAAGGTGAAGAAGCGCAGTTGCGAAAAGAGCACGAAGAAAATTTGCGGCAGTGCGATGCGGTAATTCTTTATTATGGTAATGCAAACGAATTGTGGCTGCGCAGCATGACCAGGGATTTGTTGCGACTTCCGGCGTTGGGTCGGGCCAAGCCCTTACTATCTAAAATAGCATACCTTGCCAATCCATCCACTCCGCAGAAGGAGCGTTTCCGGTCAAATGAATTGACAGTCATAAACGGACTCACCGGTTTCAATCCCCAGTTGCTGAATGACTTCATGGGAAAACTCAAATAACCCAATTGTAAATGGCTGATTCTTTAAAACTAAAAAATCCATTTGTAGGGTTAAGGGCATTTGAGGAACACGAAGACTATTTGTTTTTCGGAAGAGGAGTTCAGATAAATGATCTTCTTAAAAAATTCAGCACCAGCCGATTTCTTGCAGTAATCGGTTCATCAGGTAGTGGTAAATCTTCTTTGGTAAAATCAGGATTGCTCCCTGCCATTTATAGTGGCTTCTTGTCTGTGGGAAGAAACTGGCGTGTGGCCTTATTGCGCCCGGGCAACGATCCAATCGGTAACATGGCGCATGAACTTGCAAGTGAAGGCGTGTTGTATGAAAATACTCTCAACTCAGAAATTCCTTATCAGGCGATTACCGAATCAGCACTTAGACGCAGTGGGGGCGGGTTGGTGCAGGTATATAAGGAGGCGCATTTGGCTCCGACTGAAAATCTGTTAATAGTAATTGATCAGTTTGAAGAGTTGTTCCGGTTCAGCAAATACGAAGCGGAAGCAAATGAAGGGAAGAGTGATGCACTGAATTTTATAAACCTTTTGCTGACGGCAGCTCAGCAACGGGATTATCCGGTATACGTGCTCTTAACCATGCGTTCCGACTTTATAGGTGACTGTGCACAGTTCAGAGGTTTACCGGAAGCAATTAATGATGGTCAGTATCTCGTTCCCCGCATGACACGAGATGAAATTCGTGAAGCCATCACCGGACCTATTGCTGTCGGCGGCGCAAGGATTGCTCCGCGGTTACTCACCCGGCTGCTTAATGATGTGGGCAATAACCTCGATCAGTTGCCTATACTCCAGCATGCTATGATGCGTACCTGGGATGCATGGCAAAAGAAAAACAGGCCCACTGTTCCTATTGACATAGAGGATTATGAAAAGATAGGCGGTATGAGCACTGCCTTATCCCTGCATGCTGAAGAAGCATACGCTGAACTAACTACTGATAAGCTGCGACTCATTTGCGAGCTAATGTTCAAAGCGCTGACCGATAAAGCTGCCGATGTGCGGGGTACCCGCAGACCTACAAGTGTAGCCGATCTTAGTACGCTTGCAAGTGCAAGTGTTGAGGAGGTAATTCAAATAGTTGAAATTTTCAGAAGACCGGGACGCACATTTTTGATGCCGCCACCCGATGTGCCCTTAACTAAGAACTCCATCATTGACATATCGCATGAGAGCATCATGCGCGTGTGGCAACGCCTGATAAAATGGACTGATGAAGAAGCGCTGAATGCAGAAATCTATTTGCGGCTGTCAGATGCGGCACAACTTTACGCAGAGGGAAAAACTGATTTATGGCATAATCCGGAATTAGCAATAGGACTTAAATGGTATAATGCCAACCATCCCACGGCGCTTTGGGCTGAGCGGTATGATAAGAATTTCGAGAACGCAATCGTGTTCTTAAAAAATAGTGAGCAGGCTGCACTAATTCTTCAAAAAGAAAAGGAAAGAGCAGCCAGAAACAAACGGAGAGCTGCAATAGTGGCCATTATCACCTTAGCACTTATTGCAATAGGTGCGTTTATAGGAATTGGTTTTGTAAGCAGTGCTAAAAATGAGGCTAAGCGGCAAAAAATTCATGCGGATTCTCTGGCAATTGAAGCAGATACCAGCGCAGCGCAGGCTTTACGTGCAAAAGAAGCTGCGGATTCAAGTGCAGCTAAGGCGACGCGTGCACAATTAGAAGCCCTGGATGCAGCAGATCGCGCTGATGAAGCAAGAAGATTTGCACTAATGCAGAAAGAGTCTGCTGATATAGCCAGAAATGACGCAGAGCATCAAAGAAACTTGGCTGATACCGCCACGAAAGAAGCAAAAGTTCTCCTAAAGAAAGTTGCCGTTGCCCAGTATCAAAAACTAATACGCGAAGGGCCTACAGAAAAAAGTTCGATATTAAAAGATACGTTCGACTTTAAATTGATTGCATACGATTCTCATTTAAAATTTCTGGGGGTTCCAAGAAAGGATGATGAGTTGTATGAAAAACTGTATTACTGTTTAAAGGGAATCAATCCTAAATATGCAATAAAAGACACCGATTCAAAATTGTCTGATTCCGTTTCAATTGGAAGCACTTCATTCATTTATGCAAAGGATAAAAAACTGTACCTGGTTTTTTCAAAATCAGGTGAGGTGACTAAAGACTCCCTATTATTCAGGAATGCCATCAGTGCCATTGCTGTCGACCCTGCTGCAAAAAAACTTTTCATTGCAACAAAAAGTAAGGACATTACTATTTTAAAATATGATGCTGCCTACAAGACAACAACTGAAAACGAAATTGTTTTAGGTGGGGTAATTACGGCCATTGATTTTTATGCGGATCAAAAAAATTCGATCATCTTTTTCGGATTACAAACAGGAGAAACAGGATACATCAATTACAGCAACAAAAATGAAAGAAAGTATCAGCCAGTTTACCGGAATGATCTGGAATGGCCGGTTACCGCCGTAGATTTCTTCAAAAGAAAAACTGATAACAGGTATTATTTATTGGCTACTAACTCTAAAGGTAAAGCAGTAGTATATGAATCTGAGAATGCAAATGGACCCTTACAGAACTATCTCAATCCCGATACTAAGCTCATTGAGGTTGCATTGCCTGACAACTATGGACCTATTAAAAATGCAAAATATGATGAGGGGAGCGACCGCATTGTATTTAAAACCGGCAAGTTCAATTATAAGTGGAATCCATTTACAGAACAATTATTAACTGAACTTAAAAACCGGCTCGATGTAAAAAGAGCGAACCTGGAGACTGTAATAGCTCATACGAAACTCTATTAAATAAAATGAAACGCTATTTACAAATCGTACTTGCCTTTGTTCTGATATGTTGGAGCCGTCACGCTTTTGCTCAAGGCGCCGGTGATTTTCGCAGTAAGCAAACAGGCAATTGGCAAACTGCGGGTACCTGGGAAAAATTCGATGGAGCTCAATGGAATAATGCAATTACCGCACCTTCATCCTCCGATGGGGTCATCACCGTTTTAAGCGGACATACAGTCACTGTTAATTCAGTAGTAACTGCTGATCAAATTATTGTAAATACGGGAGGAACACTTGTTATAAGTAATAATATCATGACCGTAAATGATGGAGCCGGCAATGACCTCGATGTAAATGGCACCTTAACTTTCAGTGGTGGAACGATTCAAGGAACCGGGCTTATATCAATTAATGGATCTGCTACATTCACCTGGACTAATGGAACCATGAAAGGTAGTGGTATCACGAAAATCCTGTCAACGGCTACAGCAACCTTTAGTGGCAGCAATAATGGTATTGTACAAGGCACACGATCAATTGAAAACTTCACTTCAAATTTCGTTCTCAGCAGTTCAGCTAAAATTAACCTGGGGAAAGGAACAAGTTTCACGAACAAAACCGGTGGGTTAATTACCATTTCGGGAAATGGTGGCTTTGGCTTTTCTAATTCAGGATCGGGTGCTTCCAATCTTACCAACGAGGGAACCATCACAAAATCGGGAGGAACCGGAACCAGTAATCTTACGACAGATGCGAGCCAAACTTTCACCAATTCAGGTACAGTAAACGTGAACATGGGTACCGTCAATATTGCAGGTAGCGGTACCAATTCGGGTACTTATACGATTGCATCAGGGGCTACTCTCACGGGGAGCACCAGCATGTCATTTACCGGATCAACTTTTACTAACAATGGCTCAGTCGCATTAACATCACTGACATTCAGCGGAACTGCAGTCCAGTCATTGAATGGAAGTGGAGGAAATATAAACTCACTCACGATAGACAACCTAAGCGGCGTAAATACAGGCGGCGATCAAACAATTAATAGTTCTCTTTCCCTGACGAATGGAACCATCAATACGGGAATCAATAAAGTTATTATGGCTCCCGGTTCAATTGTATCAAGAACGAATGGCTGGGTAAATGGAAACCTTCAGAAGAATATAGCAACCGGAACAAATGTTTCAGGAACTTTTGAAATCGGGGATGCTTCTAACTATAGCCCGGCTACGGTTTTATTCAGCAGCGTTACTATCGCCGGTGATCTTGTTGCAATAGTTACAGGAAGTGACTATGCTGAC
The DNA here is from genome assembly GCA_035638255.1 of Chitinophagales bacterium. Lineage (GTDB taxonomy): Bacteria > Bacteroidota > Bacteroidia > Chitinophagales > UBA10324 > DASRAJ01. The sequence goes on along the minus strand of DASRAJ010000041.1, from coordinate 8,210 downwards.
TTCAGTGGTTCAGGAATAAATCCGGCAAAAAGTGTGAACCGCTATTGGAGTTTCAAAAATTCAGCAACAGTATTTACCACCTACAATATAACCTTAAATTATCTTTCTTCAGATAAGGATCCGGGGACTACTGAATCAAACTTCACGGTGGCAAAAAAAAGTATTGTATGGCAAAACCCTTTATCGGTAACTACAGGCAACAACACCATCACGGCAAATGGCTTCGGAAGCTTTAGTGATTTCATTATTGGCGAGCCTTCCTGTCCTGCCGCTGCCACGATCTCAGGCTCTGCATCAATTTGCAAAGACTTTAGTACAAATCTTACAATTACACTTTCAGGTACTGCTCCATGGTCCTTCACTTACAATGATGGAAGTAATGATATTGAGATTACGGGTATAAATACTTCCCCATATAACCTTACTGTTGCGCCAATAGTCAATACCACTTACACACTTATTTCAGTGAGTGACGCCAATTGTACAACCCCAGTGTTAAGCCAAAGTGCAACGGTAGCAGTAAATGAACGACCTGCTGCAATAATAACATCAACACCGACTGCAATTTGTTACGGAGATACAACAGATATTTCAGGAACAGTAGCAGCAAGCGGAGCATGGACATTAACTCTTTCATCCGGTAGCACAGATGAGGGAACCGGCAATGGTCCCTTCAACATTCCGGCATCACCATCTGATACTACTATTTATACAATCTATTCACTAATTGACCAATCTTGTTTCGCTCTTCCAGCCGATCTTACCGGAACAGATACAGTAATGGTAAGACCCAAGTTGCAGGCAAATATCACAAATACCAGTACGAGTATTTGCAATGGTCAAACAACCATTATTTCAGGAACTGTAACGGCGGAGGGAAACTGGACATTGGTAATTGATCCCGGCGGAATAGATACAAGCGGGACAGGAAATGCGAACTTCAACATTGAGGTAACTCCATCCACAACTACTACCTATACTATTTCTTCGCTAAGCAATGATACGTGTTCTGCACTTGCAGCCGACCTTAGCGGTTCAGCAGTTGTATTTGTGAATTCTGATTTGAGCGCTGCAATAACCTCCATTGCTGACACGACAATCTGTTATGGTGGCACTGCTTATATAAAAGGAACTGTAACAGCCAATGGGCCATGGACGATCAAACTTTCTTCCGGTGATGAATTATCAGGATCGGGTAGTTCTTTTAGTATTCCTGTATCACCAGATACAGTAACAATTTATACAATTGTTTCGCTTAAAGCCGGATCTTGTTCTGCACCTGATAATAATTTGACTGACACCGCAACGGTAATAGTAAGAAAGAAACTAAAAGCCAAAATTGCTTCAGACCAGGAAACTATTTGTATTGGACAGCTAATATATATTCACCTAAAAAAAATAACAGCACCGGGAAACTGGACCTTAACTCTTTCTACGGGCGATTCTATTACAGGACATGATTTCAACAATAAGGACACCACCATTTCAGTCTCACCTTCTTCAACTACAATCTATACCATTACTTCTTTGACGAATGGAACTTGCAGTGCGCTTGCAGAAGATCTCAAAGGTTCTGCAACCGTCACCGTTAATTCACCCCTGTCGGCAAGTATAACGAGTGCTGATGCAACTATTTGTTATGGTGATTCAGTTACTATAAGCGGGGCTGTAACTGCTGACGGAACATGGACATTGAATCTCTCACCAGCCGGCTCTATTGCAACATCAGGGAATGCCTTTAATATCAAAGTAGCACCAACTTCCACCACTATCTATACAATCCATTCGTTGACCAACGGAGTTTGCTCCGCTCTTTTAAGCGATTTAACAGGCAGTGATACAATTACAGTTAAGCCGAAATTATTTGCGTCAATCACGGATACAACACAAACAATATGCCTGGGAGAAACAGTAACTATCCCTGTGACGGTTGGGGGCACCGATGGAGAGGACTGGAACTTTACACTTTCAAATAATCAAATTGTTAATGGCATCGGAGACACATTCATCAATATAATAGTTTCACCCGACACAGCTACTACCTATACCATTTCTTCATTGAGCGTCGGAACGTGTTCGGCTCTATTATCCGATCTTAATGGCACTGATACAGTTATTGTAAGCCCTATTCCTACAGTTGATATACCGGCAAGCCAAACGGTTTGTAATGGCGGAAGCACTTCACTGATCCATTTTACCGGTATCGCAACATCATTTGACTGGACAAATGATGATACATCAATTAATCTTGGCGCAGGCGACTCGGGAGACATTAGTTCATTTACGGCAACTAATGCAGGGAATAGTCCTTCGGTGGCAACGATTACAGTTACACCTATGTACACCTTAAATGAAGTTATATGTTCAGGTACGTCACAAAGTTTCACCATTACTGTGCTACCTACTCCTAACGTTATCCCTGTCAACAGTCAAACAGTCTGCAATGGTGCCAATACTGTCGCTATTGATTTTACAGGTATTGCGACTGAATTTAATTGGACTAATGATAATCAATCTATAAATCTTCCTCCGATTGGCTCAGGAAACATAGGGTCATTTATCGCGTTGAATAATGGAATCCAAACTGAAGTGGCAAACATTGCAGTAACACCATGGTATTCACTTAACGGAGTATCTTGTTCAGGAGATACAATACAATTCCATATCTATGTAAATCCTACTCCGAATGTCTTTGATCCGGGCGATCAGGTCGTTTGCAATAATGAATTGACTAATCAAATTATGTTTAACGGTGCAGTTAGCGGCGCGATCTATAGTTGGACATTTAGCTCAGACATCGGAATGGGGTTAACAGGCACGGGTAACATCGCTCCGTTTCCCGCCATTAATTCTAGTGATGATCCCATAACGGCAGTAATAACCGTTATCCCGGAAAAGAATAGTTGTATTGGAGATACTCAGACCTTTATCATCACCGTAAACCCATCACCAAAAGTTAATCCTATAGCTGATACAACCTATTGCAATGGAGACAGTACTTCGGAAATACCTTTTTCAAGTCCCACTGCAGATTCGCTTTTCTATTGGTCAAATAATAACACCTCCATTGGATTAACCAATCAGGGTATTGGATATTCCTTACCCGCTTTTCTTGCAATGAACTCAAGTACAACACAATCAGACACTGCCGTAATAACTGTTTCTGCCAAAGCGAATGGGTGTGAAGGTCCTGAAAGTACCTTTAACATTATCATCAATCCATCACCTCCTTCCCCATTGTTTAATTCATTCGCCGTAAATGAAGATACCATAAAACTCTGCGCTGGTTCAGAGAATATCAATTTCAATGTGATCTCTCCTATGAATACCGTTACATACTCGTGGTCGGTATTTCCGGAAACAGGAGTTGACATTGGCGTTGCTAATGATCCAAACACGGTGATATCATTTAATGATATTGGCTTTTATACAGTAACACTAACGGCAACAAATCCACTCGCATTGGGAAGCTGCACTGCTTCAGAATCCCAGATAGTTAATGTGAGTGCAGATAACAATTCGATTATTGAAAGAGCAATCATTTTGAAGCAACCCGGTAACCTGCTTGTTTACCCTGACAATTCACTGGATGGCTATCAATGGGGATATGATTCAATTATTGAATTCACAGTCAATGATACAATTCTCGGCCCTCCGTTTCCTATTCCCGATCGGGTGTACCAGGTATTTATACCCCTGCAAAGACTTATTAATGCGAACGGACAATTGGAAACCATTGACCATGCATATTGGGTATTGTTGAGAAGAGGTGCCTGCAGCAGCAAGGTTTACTACAACGGACCTTATGCCTATTTAAAGCCCGCTGAAGAAACTGATGATGACCTCACTATTGGAGTTAACGTCTATCCCAATCCCAATGATGGCAGTTTTAATATTTCACTTCATGGAAATATTTACGGCAACATCATCACAAGAATTTTTAACATGCTGGGAGAAAAAGTCTATGAAAACACATTTTTGAAAAACCAAAACGAAACCACATATAGAATTGATAACCTGATTTTGCCTGATGGTATTTATATGCTGGAATTAACTAAGAGCGATCATCAAAGAGTAAGTGCAAGAATTATCATCACCAATTAATGAGGCGCCACATGCGTACCGGAATAATACTAATGATTTTACTTTTTCCTGCACTCGCCTTCGGGCAGGTGAACACAACACATATTGACAAGAGTGAGGCGGAGGAGAAAATATTTGAACTTGTGGCAACATGGTCTTTGGGATTAAACAATGAAGGTGAAGCTCCTGCTGATATCAGGTCTTATAATAAATTCGTAAGTCTCTTTGATTCCAATGCAACAATTATCAATGACATTAATGCGATTTATTTCCCTGCTTCTTCGAACGATCCGCATCCTTATAAAACGAATTCTAGCCCGGTTTCAGTTGAGTCCTATGCTCACAATGTTGTATTGCAGTTCAAAAACCTGAATGTTGATACTCTTTATATTCGCTATAACCTGGACAGCATCAATAATGATGTTGTCAATGTAACCCTTAGAAAAACAGTTTCGGGCGAAAAGCGGAGGCAATATGTTTTTGATGATACCACTGCATTGGCAAATAACCTGATAAAATATAAAACTGAGAAGTACGGCGTTGAAAAAATTGATACTTCCGGAGTGATCGCCGCGATCAATAAATTAATTGCCAATGGAAATCAGGCCTACCTATTTACTACATCAGACTCCGTTGAGATCAGGTTGGTAAAGAAGGATAACACTGTAAAGATCAGCAGCATCAGGATTCTCTCAATCATAGATACGCTGAGCTGCAATAATGACTCTGATAACGACGGAGTACTTGAAAACGAAGATTGTGATAAAGGAAAACAAGGCGATATAACTGCTCTTGGCTGTATTGACAACGACCTTGACGGAGTGAGAGATGGGGTCGATAAATGCCCATACATATTTGGTGACTCCAAAAATGAAGGGTGTCCCTTAACTTATTTTACAACAAGGTTTGAACTCTCAGGCGTGCTCTCTTTGCAGTGGAATTCAGCCGATATGAGCATGCCTGAATTAGATAAGCTCGGCTATGAATCAATTGACCCAAGCTTATCAGCGAGGGGTAGTTTGCAGGGCAAGAGTATAATCCAAAGTTATCCGTTTAGTATAGGCCTCACATATTTTTTCAGCAGGAACAAGAGGATGGGAATTTATTTGGGAGCTGATATTGCAAGTTATAAAGCAACCTACACAGTCAATGATCCTGCTGTTTATACATTTAGGTCAAATGATGGCTCCCCCGATGATTATCGCAGGCGAATTACTCTTCATGCGGGATCATCGGAAACAATAAACCATAGTGTTCTTAACTTCCCGCTGCTATTCACATATAGATACAGACCCGGAAAATTGACCAAAAGGGATCAAACGATACCGAATTGGTTTATTGAGTTTAGTGCAGGTCCATCATTAATTATGCTCGCTAATACTTCGGATTATAATTCAAATATAGACTTTGAAGGTCTGTACCAGGTTGACACATTAGATCAACATGCTTTTACTTACTATGATACCTTTGACCCTGGGTCCACGTGGAATGTCTGGCTTACTGCAGATAAAATCAATGCGCAATCTGAATCTCCCGGGGCCACCACTGTATTTGCTTTACTGGATAGCGCCGGCTACGATTTTGCAGTTGACAAGAACTATAACGGCAAGGAAAATAGCAGCACATCAAGCTTCGCCCTCAATGCAAAGCTGGATATGTGCTATAAATTTAATGACAGAGACCGCTTTGCCCTGAAATTCGGCGTGAGTGCAACAATCGCAACCTTGCCCAACCATTCAAATGGATATACACTTATAGATAAAACAACAGATCCGTACAATTCCATTTACAACAGCCAACCGGGAACGATTTATTTATCTTACGGCCTGCATTTAGGATTTATTTGGCAATGGTAATATATTAATATTAGCTCAACAGATAAAATGCTTTGTGAAAGCCCCGTTGCACTATAAATGTGACTGAAAATTTCAGGACACTTCTATTGCTTGGTCATAGTCAGACAGGACAAAGCGTTCATTTGTCTAAAAAATTAACTTCCACGCTCTTCAAATTATAGTAACCAGTCATTTCTAAATCGCGGCGCCTGCAATTCCCTCAAATCCATTTCCCTATATCCATCATTCCTCCTCCATATTTCTTACCTGCTCTTAACAGAATACATAGAGTTTCTATATCTTAACCTAAGACAAAGTTAAAAGACACTCTAATGTTAACTGGTCTTTCCTTCTGGCACATGTATTGACTTCTTTTCTTGTATTTCCCAATAAATTTTTTCACGCTAAAATTTTAACATTATGAAAATGACAAAAAAATTTGCGCTGGCAAGTTTATTTCTTGCTGTAATTGCATTTTCAGCTTGCCAAAAAACTGGATTCTCTCCTGCGTCTACTGAATCAATTCTTGCAACCGACAATGCACGGATAGACAATGAATCCGATAACGTTGACGCCCTGGTAAATGCCATAGCCCTGACGAATGGTATGAGCCTCAGCGGAGGAAAACTCGAAGGCCCAGGCATTTTTGGTAACATCACTTTACCTGTGTGTGCTACAGTAACTATTGATACTTCTTCAGATCCTAAATCCATCACGATTGATTTCGGCTCAACACCTTGCCTTTGCGATCAGTGGGATGGATTGTATCGCCAGGGAGTTGTTGAAGCACAGTGGACAGGACCCTATCACCAGGCAGGAAGTGTGCTTACCATTACCACCACGAACTATTTCCGCGGCGTCAGTGCTGACCAAATGGATCAAATTGATTTCAACAAAACGGTGACAAACACGGGACTTAATGCCAGTGGTAACATGCAATTTCACAGTGTTGCCACCGTGAACATTACTTATTTTAACGGAGAAACTGCAAATTATGCAGCAGATAAAATCAAAGAATGGACAGAGGGTGCATCAACTTCTGATCTTAATGATGACGTGTATTCGATCACCGGGAGTGTAACCGGCACGAACAGAAATGGAGTGGCATTTACAGCAACAATCACAACACCAATAATCAGGAATGCCTGCCAATGGTACGTAAGTGGTGTTGTTGAACTCGTGCGGGCTAACCTGCCAACTATTACTCTTGACTACGGAAACGGTAATTGCGATAATGTCGCAACGATCACCGTGAACGGTCAAACGATAACCATCACGCTGAAGTGAGGGTGTTTGCAAAGAGAGAACGGAGCAATTGGAAACGGTTGCTCCGTTTCTTTTTTATGGTCACTATTCGCAATTCGATTCTTCATCACGCTGGGCTGTGAAATCATCGTATTGCTGAACGCCGTGACAGAATGAGAAAATATATGAGAAAAATTGCGATAACTTTCGAAAATGAATTTAGTCATGAAAGCAATTTTGTTTTCAATAATTCTGCTTCTCACAGGACTGGATGTAAGCGGGCAACTGTTTTACTTTGGCGCCGGTTCAAACCTGTCGTTCACAAAACCAAAACCACTTGATTTTATTATTCAGCGCTACAACGAAACCCGCACTGACTGCAGCGTGCTTTGCCTGAGTGATGAGATTGAAAATTTCAGAAACATAAGTGGTGTATCAGTGTTGTGCGGTTATGTAGGTGATGGCGGGCTGCTGCTTGAAGCGGGGTGGGCCGGAAGAAATGATATAGTGACTGCTCAGGGTACTCCTGCCGGTGATGTGCTGCAGCAACGTGATCTCAAGCTGAGAGCAAATACCCTCACCCTTGGTTTAGGATACATCGCAGGAAATGAAGCAAACGTGCGCCCTGGAATTAATTTTTCAATGGATTTCGGATCACTGAAAACGTTTTCGAGAGCAGGGGAAGCATCCGGAATAAAGGATAAAAAGTATGATGAGATAACCAAAAATGTGAATCTTGCCTTTTCCATTGCAGGTAATTTATTTTTTCTTTTTGGAAGGACTGGGTATGTTGGATTGCTCCTGAAACCATACTACCAGCTTGCAGTATTCGATATAGATTTCTCCGACCTCAATGCAGCCATCAATCCGGCTACATTTGTTGACGATGATTTGGATTCACAAAAGGGGAAAGTGAGCACTTACGGAATAACGATTGCCATTATTCTTGCCGGAGACGGATATGAGTCTCCAGGAGCGAACAGCAGAGCTCTGCAACAACGTTGACGACAACTGCAATGGATTTCGATTTCCGATAGTTGTTCAAAC
>DASRAJ010000040.1:0-61722 GCA_035638255.1 Chitinophagales bacterium | reverse complement strand
CCAATTCCCGCAGTGATTGGCGCCACCAGTAGTAACAGCATAACATTTCGGTTCATTTCCGATGCAACCAATACATGTAAAGGATGGCAGGCGACAGTTGCTTCCTATTATTTTATGTCAAATGGAAGCTATAGTTTTTCCTGTCCGGGAACATATCAATTTGTTGACTACCAACAGGTAGGTTCAGGTGGTCCCGGCGGAGACGGTACATGTATTTCTAGCGGAGGAAATACCAAAGACTACCAGGATGCGAATGTGATCGAGACTTTTTCTACCACCAATGGTCAATGTATTTCCATTGATCCATCGTTTCCGAGCAACTTTGGCATTTGCTCAGGTGATACGTTGAAAGTATTCGATGGGCCTTCAATCGCTTCGCCTATTGCTAATAGTGGCACTGCAGTTTATACCAATACGTGGACTAATCCTACTGGATTCTCAACGGTGAGTAGTTCGACTACCTTTCAATTCATTTCAAGTAATGATTTCCTGAATCATACGCGGGGTTGGCAAATAGGCCTGAGTTGTACAAATTGTCCTGCCACTTCACCCAATAATGATTGCGCCAATGCTCAACCTCTGACTCCCCAACCAACGTGTAATTATATTTCCGGTTCAGTAGCTATTACTAATAGCAATGCAAATCCCTTCTTGGCACCAACATGTACGGGCGCTAACACTGCTAATGATGATGTATGGTATTCGTTTAATGCTATTAATAATACAGCGACAATTACGGTTGCAGCGAGCGATGCGACGATGGATCCGGTAGTGCAATTATTTAGTGGAACATGTGGTTCATTTACTTCTTTGTCATGCGTGAATGCCACAGCAGCCGGAGGAACTGAAACGATTAATGCGACCGGTTTAACTCCAGGTAACACTTACTATGTGCGAGTGTACGATGCTGCTGCCACCAATGCCAATCACACCTTCAATATTTGTGTGGTCAGCACTGCAAATACAGATTGTGTGACTGCATCACAGGTTTGCAGCAACGCCATGCTTACTCATACTGCTTATAACTATCCCGATTACGGTACCAATGAATATAATTCCTCCTACTGGGGCTGTGATTATTCCGGTGAAATTCGCTCTGCATGGTACTACTTTCAACTCGCAACTTCGGGAACATTTGGGTTCACCATTAGTGCACTCTCCGGATCAACATATATGGATAATGATTTCGTATTGTGGGGTCCTATGACAGGGCTGAATTGTCCGATGAATACCACCCCACTCCGTTGCGATTATTCTATTGCTTACAGCTCCAACTCTTATGGATTACCGCCTTATTCAACGGGCCTGCAAATGGCTGAAAGTGATTTAAGTTCCGGTGCTTCAGGAAATGCATTTGTCCAAACGGTAAATGGCACTGCCAATCAATGGTATGTTCTCATGGTAAATATTTGGACCGGCCCGTCAACGTACCATATAACATGGATGGATGGCATCCCTTCAAATCAGCAGGCGACCTTCGTTAGTAGCGGTACAGGTTGTGGTCTTCTTCCCATCGAATTACTTTCATTCACGGGTGAAAACGTAGGCGCAGATAATGTATTGAAATGGATCACAGCCTCTGAAACCAATAATGATTATTTCGCCATTGAGAGGTCGCCGGACGGAGAACATTTTACGGAATTGGGTTCCATCAAAGCTGCAGGCACGAGCACCTCCGAGACGAAATATTATTACCCGGATCACGCTCCCTTACACGGAACCAATTTTTACCGGTTAAGGCAAGCGGATCTTGATGGCACTTACTCCTATTCAAACATCATCGCGATTGAAAACGGATCTTCAGATTCTTTTACACCTTTTGTTTATCCGAACCCAAGCGAGGGGGTATTCAACATCAGCATTAGAGCGACGAGCAACACTGATGTTACACTCGGGGTTTACAATGCAATAGGGCAGCTTGTAACCGCGACTCAACGGCAGGTTCAAGATGGTGACAATAAATTTACAGTTGATCTGTCATCATATAATCAAGGGGTCTATACATTATTCATCAGGGATAGCCATTCGGGTAAGGTTTACGCGAACAAGATTGTGAAACTGTAAAAGAAAGTTAGTTCTAAAAAAAATCCTCCCCCGATATTTCGTGGAAGGATTTTTTTTACACCGTTTTGGTAATGGCTGGAATGCAAAGCCAGGAAAGAAATTCGCCATAAGAAGAAATATCGGAGCGAATCAAAACAGTTTATCATTTTTGTTGCAAATAAAAAATCACACACAGTTAAACTTTCACCTCATGAAAAAAGTCTCCATCGCACTTCTTTGTTTCTGCCTTTTAAATATATCGCATGTTTTATCACAAGCCGGGAATCTTGATATCACTTTTGATGGTGATGGGAAAACACTCACATCATTCAACACTCACAATTGTTATGGAAGATCAGTTACCGTGCAGGCGGATGGAAAAATTTTGGTTGCCGGTTACACCAGCAATACCGATTTCACTATTGATTTTGCCTTAGCCCGTTATAATGCTAATGGCTCGCTCGACAATACTTTTGACAGTGATGGGAAAGTAATTACCGACCTATCCGGCGTGTCGAATGACTATGGTAAAGCAGTGGCTATTGATGACAATGAAAAAATTATTGTGGCCGGCTATTCACTGATCAACTTTGGCTTTGATTTTTCACTTGCCCGGTATAATAGCGATGGGTCACTCGATGTATCTTTTGACGCTGATGGAATAACGACTACCGCTATTGGAAGCTTTGATGACGTAGGATATGCAGTAGCCATACAACCGGATGGAAGCATTTTAGTGGCAGGCTCCACCTCCAACAGCATAACTACTGACATTGCATTGGTACGTTATCAGTCTAATGGTGCACCTGACAACACCTTCGGTACCAATGGAATTGTAACCACTGATCTTTCAGGCACTGATGATGTAGGATATGGTATTGCGGTGCAGAGTGACGGAAAAATCCTGGTGGCTGGCAGTACCAAAGTGGGTTCTGCAAATAATTTTGTTCTGGTTCGCTATAATGCTAATGGCACACTCGACAATTCCTTCAGCACTGATGGATTTGTAACCGCATCGTTTGCCGGTGATGACATTGCATACGGAATTGCACTGCAAAGTGATGGTAAGGCAGTGCTTGGCGGAACTTCCACAGGAGGAGGCGGAACCGGCAAATTTGCATTGGCAAGATTTAATACCAGTGGCGTTCTTGACAATACATTTAGCAGCGATGGCTTACTTAGTCTGTCCATTGGATCAACATGTGTCGCTTACAGTCTAGCAATACAACCGGATGGAAAAATTTTGGAAGCAGGATTATCAGGCGACAATCCAAATCAACAGTTTGCAGTAGTACGGGTAAATACTGACGGCTCGATTGATAATACATTCAGCAGTGATGGAAAAACTACTACCGACATTGGGAACGGAGAAGATGATGGCAACTCCATAGCCATACAACCCGACGGTAAAATTGTAGTTGCAGGATTTTCCGGAGACGATAACGTCAATAACTTTTCTGTTGCCCGGTATCTTTCGGGTTTAAATGTCGGGGTCGTTGATTTTTCATGGAACGAAAACTCTGTTTTAATTTATCCCAATCCCGTTGAGAACGTTGCGCAATTAGAATACACACTTGTAAGCGATGAAAAACTTTTGCTGGAATTGTATGACGCAACAGGAAGAAAAGCGCAGTCATTCCTTACTCATAAAAAGAGAAGCGCAGGACTGCACCACGAAGTCCTTAATCTTGATTCAATGCTGCCTTCAGGAAATTACACGCTCGTACTTTCAAATGAAAAAAAGCAGTTGAGCATAAAAATCATAAAGCAGTGAAAAGAATTTATAAGGAGGAGGAGAAAATATTAATAGCTGTGATATTCTAAGAAATCTTTCTCATGGAGTGATTTGAATGAAGGTTACTTTTTAATTACAATAGATCCCGACGCAAAATCCTGTAACATCCTCTTTTCATTATTCAGGAAAAAAGAAATGACAGTGATTCCTCCCAAAATAAATTTCACAACAATTCTCAGAGTGGCCGGTAAAAATCCAATTCGCTCTTCGCGGTCTTCAAAATGCAGTTTCTCAAAATTTCTCACCCTTACCCCGGCAAGCTTCTGACCCAGCGTACACGTCGTGCTTGTGAAGATCGGGTCATAAAGAATCATCATAATCATCACAGTGATTCTTACCCAATCAGGAACGTTCGTGAAGAAATTGAAAAGTTCTGAAACCAATCCCATGAGTAGTAAAATCAGGAACGTATCAATGATCGTAGACTTCACCCGGTCAGTAAGGGTGGGTAGTTCATAATTCATGTTGGCTGAAGATAAATGTTTTTATGCCTCTGTTTCCTTCCGCTTATTCTTCGAGAATATTTTTCTGAGAACTTTCAAGGATAATGCGATCATTATCGGACGCGCTAACTTCAATAGGTTTTTTGGCAGGCTCCCTTTTTCTTTTCCGAAAGACATTCCGAAAAGTACCGGGAAGACAGTCTTATTCAACAAATGAATCATACCGATGACCTTGTCCGCAGGACTCTGTGAGTTTTTGTTTCCGGTTTCAAAAGGAAAAATGGAATGGATTGCCATTTTGAAAGGGTGGTCACGTAACTCTGCCAGGTGCGCTTTTAGTTTTGCTTCGTGCAGCGCGCAAATTTCTTTCAATCGCTTCTTCTCTATCTGAAGCAATTGCTCATCACTTATCTTATTCTTATTCTTCATTGTCATTTAAATCTTTCTTGTATTGTTCGTCTCCTGCGGATTTTTCGGAAAAAAATTCTTCTTCATCAAACAATGCTTCGATCACCCGGCGGGAAACAGGCTTTTCAAGAACAGATTTTCTTTTCACAGAAAGAAAAATAAATAAGCCGACCACCAGCAACGCCACCGAGGAAAATCCGATTGCCACACGGCCTGTCAACTCCGCAATCCAACTGCCTATCATGATCAGAATAAAAATGATGACGAAACCCACCAGCAACGCGAGAATGAAAAATGAGATCATGACGCCAACTACCTTGGCGATTTTTTCATACGCTTCAAGCTTAGTGAGTTGAGCCCGGGCTTTCAGGTACTCTGTTAATTCTTCCCGCAGCTCTTTCCACCAGGTGCCTAAATTTTTCTCAGCCATAATTGGGGTGGGGTGATGAATGATGAATAGTGAATCGTTGAATGTTTTCTATCTCATGCAGGACTCTGTATTGCAGTTTTGACATTGATTAACATGTCATGAATGTTCAAGCAGATCATTCACCGTACTCTTGAGATCATCAACAAACTTTTTTCCCTTCTCAATTTCCTCATCCAGGTTTACTTTCACTTTTTTAGCCGTGTCATTTAAATCACTGATGAGTTCTTCTTTATTGTCTGAAGCAAGAAAAAAACCGATGGCAACTCCTGCAGCCGCACCGAGCAGAAAAGCGAAGGCCGTTTTTGAATTATCGCTCATAATTTATTGATTGAGGATACAAAGTTAGTGAAACGGCACTTGTGACCAGCAATTTCTATCTTCATCATCCCAAACTTCTACATCATGGAATTAACGATGCAGGACATCCTGAAAATTTTTGTATCACTCGCCGTAGGTGGTATTATTGGTATGGAGCGCGAGTACCGGACCAAGCCGGCCGGCTTCCGCACGCTCATTCTCATTTGCGTGGGATCAACCCTGTTCACCATGCTGTCACTCAAGATTGGCGGCGTGAATAATGGTGATCGTATTGCAAGTTACATTTTGGTAGGCGTGGGGTTTATTGGCTCGGGTGTAATTTTTAAAGAAGGACTTAAAATAACCGGACTTACCACTGCTTCCACTATTTGGATTACGGCGGCTTTAGGAATGGCGATTGGCGACGGATATTTTCTGCTCGCTGCAATGGTGATGCTGATTGTGTTTGTTGTGCTGGAAATTTTCTCCCGTCTTGAAAATATTCTTGACCATTTGAACGCTTCAAAGATTTTCCTCATTTCTTTTAAAGCAGATGAGCAAATAATGATGCGCATTGAAGAAAACATGAAACATATTTGTCCAAAGATTCACCGCTCCTCAATGAAGCGAAAGGAGGATGTGCTCACTTGTGTGTATAGGATAGAAGGCGGAAGAAAGAGGTTCAAAGACCTCCAGCAGTATTTATTAAGGAACCAAGATGTAATAGGCTTTGAAAGCTGAACATCGCTTTTCACAAGCATCGAACGGCACACCGCTTTCATAACTTCCCCGGAACTTGGCTAACTCTATTACATCTGCCTAAAAATCAGTTAGTAAGAGCACTAACTCTATCCAAAAATTGAGGTAGAATCCTTCCATAAATAGGGCTCAGAATTTTTGCACAGGCAAGAGAATAATTCTGTTCAAAACTATTTTTCCTCTACTGGGAATCAATAACTGTCAACGGCACATACCTTTGTCGCGGGCAAGCCTTCTACGACCAGCTCCCGTTGAACTCCCCCAGGGTCGGAAGGCAGCAAGGGTAGATGGTTGTAGCGGTGCGATGGAAGTAACTTGCCCATTTTTTCTTTACTTGGCAATTCGCAGTTTTCAGTTTGCAAATTGCCAACAGCCAACTGCAAACTAAAATATGAAGTTCTTTATAGATACTGCCAACCTCGCTCAAATCAAAGAAGCCAACGATCTTGGCATTCTCGATGGCGTTACCACGAACCCATCATTGATGGCGAAGGAAGGAATTAAAGGCGAAGAAAATATTCTGAAACATTACGTCACTATTTGTGATATGGTGGGAAAGAATGTAAGCGCTGAAGTTATTTCCACTGACTTTGATGGAATGTTAACGGAGGCAAAAAAGCTAACGGCTCTACATCCGGCAATCCTTGTAAAAATACCAATGATCAAGGATGGCGTGAAGGCTTTAAAGTGGTGCAGCGATAACGGAATCAAAACCAATTGTACGCTGGTATTTTCTGCAGGTCAGGCAATTCTTGCAGCAAAAGCCGGGGCGAATTTCGTTTCACCATTCATAGGCAGAATTGATGACAGCAATTGGGATGGCGTTGAATTAATTGCACAGATTGTAAACATCTATCAGAATTACGGCTACAAAACTGAAGTGCTCGCTGCATCCATTCGCAGCGCACTTCATATTGTAAAGTGCGCCGAAGCCGGAGCTGACGTTTGCACGTGCCCGCTTGAATCCATCATGGGATTGTTGAAGCATCCGTTAACGGACATTGGGTTGCAAAAATTTCTTGACGATTATAAAAAAGGACAAAAGTAGCAAGCAAGACCGGCGCGGTTTCTAAAACCGCGGTCGGTCTGAGTGGGTGACTGAAGAACAGCAAAACTTCCGACACTTTGTAGCCATAGTTAGGAGGTTTAAATCCTCCCGGGTAATCGGGGGGATTTTTTTTTGTCATTCATTGCCATCATTCGTCAAAAGTTTCAAATTGTTACCGGGACAGGTAGATTTCGACATAGACATGAAAAATTTCGACGTGTGATATAATGATGAATCTTTTGTCAATTTACTTTTAAAAAAAATTTCAAACCATGAAATTAAGCTCTACCATCAAGCAGCAATTTTTAGCAATCGTGTTCTTGTTTTTCATTCTGAATGCACCAGCACAAACAGTTACACAACCTCCGAGCGGAGATAACAACAGGTGTATCGTGACCCAATACATAGGTGCACTCGTGAGCGTAACCGTCACTTACAACAGCCCGAATGTGACCGGACCAAATGGTGAAGATCGCAGGGGTAAAATCTGGGGTCAATTAGTTCCTTACGGATATGTTGACCAGGGATTTGGTACAAGCAAAGCCGCTCCCTGGCGCGCCGGCTCTAATGAAAACACTACTATCAGCTTTTCTCATGATGTGCTGGTTCAGGGCAAACCTTTGAAGGCAGGAACCTACGGTTTCTTTATTGCACCTGACGAACATGGACCGTGGACACTGATCTTTTCAAAAACCAATACCGCATGGGGAAGTTTTTTTTATGATGAAAAGAATGATGCGCTTCGGATAACAACGACTCCGAAGGACGCTGCATTTCACGAATGGCTCACTTATGAATTTATTGATCGCGAAACAGATTCTGCAGTGTGTGCTTTGATTTGGGAAACGAAGATGATTCCATTCACCATTAAAGTTCCTGACATGAAGCAAGTGTACATTAGTAAGATGAGGCAGGAATTAGAAAATAGTGCCGGCTTCAACTGGCAGGGATGGAATGATGCCGCCAATTATTGCATGATGAACAAGACCAATCTCGATGAAGCACTTGCATGGACTGATAAAGCAATTCAGTTTAATGAAAACTTTACTGACCTGCTTACAAGAGCAGAAGTGTTGGCCGCATTGGGCAGAACAGAAGAAGCGAAGGCTGCACTTGATAAAGCAGTGAACAGCCCCACAGCAACTGCGATTCAAATTCACATGTATGGCAGACAATTACTTGCTCAGGGAAAAAAAGACGATGCCCTCAGGGTATGGCAATTGAATGCAAAGAACCATCCGAAGACGTGGCCGGTAAATGTAGGATTAGCACGGGGCTATTCTGCTATAGGTGATTACAAAACTGCGCTCAAGTATGCCAAGCAAGCATACGAAGAAGCGCCTGATGAAATGAATAAGAACAACATGAAAAATGCGATTGCAAAACTTGAAAAGTCGCAGGACATAAATTGACTGTCATTGTTCATTCTTTAAATTTGGTAGAAGCAGTAGTGTTGCCCCGGAACTCATCTTTAATATAGAAAATCCTGACGCCTGCATAAATCATCATGAATCCTGAAACCATAAACCGGATTCCTGTAGAATAGAAAATAAAAATCCAAACGATTACTGCGACAATTACCGGCAAGGGATAAAGGGGCATCCTGAACTGAACCTGTCCCGCCTGCCCCGATCTTTTCGGGGATTTTTTCGGCAGATGAGTTCCTTTAGTTCTTTCACGGAGAAGTAGTACTCCAATTGCCTGACCGATAAACTGCACAACAATTCTCATGGCGAGGACTGCCGTTATCACATCGCCCAATCTAAAGAGCAAACTGAAAACAAACCCGGCTCCGCCGAGGGCAAGCAGCGAGATGTAGGGGAAATTTTTTGTGGGATGGAGTTTTCCGAAAACCGAAAAGAATTGTCCGTCAACAGCAGCAGCATAGGGCACGCGTGAGTAACCAAGCATCACCGCAAACAGCGAGGAGAATGCAATCAGCAAAATCATTACGGTAGCGATGATCGCTATTTGCGGTCCATAAATATGATTGATGAAAGTGCTGACAATGAATTCTGACTTCTGTGCTTGTTGCCAGGGAATTACTCTTACAATGCTGAGGTTAAGAAGAAGATAAAGTGTGGTAATTCCTGTAATGGAAATAAAGATACTCTTCGGAATATTGCTTTCCGGGTTTTTGATTTCACCACCAATATGACAAACGTTGTAGTAACCAAGGTAGCTGTAAACGGTTTTCACAGAAGCATGCCCGAGCGCTACGAAGAATAGCGAGCTCAATTCAGGAAATTCAATCGAAGAAGAAAACCAATTCGCAACGGGGGTGTTGTAACTCATTCCGCCGATAATAATCCAGAGGATAATTGCGATTACACTTATCCATAGTACCACGCTGATCTTCCCGATTGTTTTGATCTCCCGATAGAGCAGTATTACAAGCACGATCACAATTCCTCCTGACAAAATTTTCTTTCCCCAATCGTCAAGATGAAAAATGAACGAAGCGTATTGTGAAAATCCAATCGCCCCGCTCGCAATCACTAACGGCGCCTGAACACTGGTTTGCCATACATAAAGAAAGGAGAGTAGCCGGCCCCATTTTTTTCCATAAGACTCCTTCAAAAAATTATAACTCCCACCGGCCTGCGGAAATGCTGACCCCAGTTCGCTCCAAATGAATGCATCAGTAAAAGCAATCAAAGCACCGAGAATCCAGGCCCACAAAAAGTGAGAGCCAGTGTCCGCAATCACCAGCGGAATGGTTACGAATGGGCCAATGCCCACCATGTCAATCATGTTGATCGATGTGGCTTGCAGCAGTGATACTTCGCGTTTTAATTCTTTACTCATCCGTTAAATACGATTCACGATTCACGCACTACGATACACGATTCACGTAACACGATTCACGATTCTCTTATCACAATTCACAATGTGTCAATTACTCTCACGTCTCACCTCTCATGTTTCACCTTTCACTTCTCACGTCTCACTTCTCACCTCTCACCATTCACTTCCCCATCTTATCTTTGTGCTTAAATGTAACAGAAACCATGAAAAAACTTTTTTTCTCCGTGATGACGCTGATGATTTCAGCCGCTGCCCTTTCGCAACAGCTCAATATTCCGAAGCCGAGCCCTGCACAAAAACTCGAGCAGGAATTCGCCACATCAAAAATTATCATTGAATACAGTCGTCCGGGAGTGAAAGGACGAACGATCTATGGCGGTCTTGTTCCTTTTGATTCGTTGTGGCGCACCGGCGCAAACTCATCTACTAAAATTTATTTTGGTGAAGATGTAATGCTGGAAAGCCATCGCGTACCCATGGGTGAATATGCGTTGTACACGATTCCCGGAAAAGAATCATGGACGATCATTCTTTCAAAAGACACTTCACTGTGGGGAGCATTCGGTTACAAAAAAGAAAATGATCTTGTCCGGTTTACTGTGAAACCACAGTCACTTCCTTTTTCACTCGAAACATTTCTTATTGATGTATCCAACATAAAGCCCAATGCCTGCGACATTGATTTGTTGTGGGACAAAACCCTGGTGCGCATGCATGTGACTGCTGAAATTGATTCGAAGATCATGGCGCAGATTGATGCAGCAATGAAAAGTGATAAACCACCGTATGCACAGGCAGCAAGATATTATTTGGACAATGATAAAGATTTAAACAAAGCTTATGAGTGGATCAATAAAGCTATCGAGGCAAAGCCTGAGTCTTATGGACAGATGCTCACCAAGGCAAAAATTGAAATCAAGCTCGGCAAGAATAAAGAAGCAGTCATGACAGCACAACGGGCAAAAGAATTATCGTTAAAAGACGGCAATGCTGATGATGCAAGACAAGCGGATGCAATTATTGCTGAAGCGACCGTGAAAAAATAATTTCAGGAATATTTTCTAATGGAATAGAAGAAATCTTCTGAAAAGTCTGCCTTCCTGAATCCTTAATGTGAATATATGTTCGCTCGCTATCTGATTATTTGAATCGGGATAGCAGTTGTTTGTATTCGATCGGATATCCTGACAAAATAAAGTCCTTCGGATTGACTGGATAAGTTTAGTTGCATCATTGAAGTTCCCGGCATACTTAATTCTGAAAGAATAGTTCTGCCTGTTATATCTGTAACTTCAATGGTAGTCTCTTCGAATAGTTTACCAAACAGGAGGGTAAAATCACCATTACCGGGATTGGGAAAGATTGCTGCATTACTGTGTTCACCAGGGGAAGCAACATGAGTACCTTTTCCGGAGTGAATTGATACTCCATCAATAAAAGCACACTCCGAACAGTTTGGAGTTTTTTCGATTGTAAATACTACATGATTAATGGTATCGGGTGATGTAAAATTGAAGGTATAGAGTTGCCAATAAAGATTATCAACGGTATCCGTTTTGCCAAGGAAAATACTTCCCGGAAAATCTTCCGCATGAACTCCGGTTGAATTCGGCGGCAATGAATCTTTAAATCCATAGATCGCTATACCGCCGCAAGTCTGTGACCATGTGCCCCCGTTTGCTTTTTTCGCAGCTAAGGTAAGCGCATAAGTTTGCCCTTCTAATATTGGCGAAGAGAGTGATTGTCCAATTGCCTCACAAGCGCCACCCGCATCTCCATAGCTTGCGAAACCCATCCAGCCCGTCCCTGAATAGGCGACCGTGTCTGCCGTAGGAAAGGCAGGATAAATAAGAAAGTTGCAATCATAGTAGTCAGGCGATTCAATGATCGAATGCCAATCGGTGCACTCATTCACCATCCCAAGAAATGTCGGACAGTTATAGTATTGTTCGAAGTCACCATTCGTAATAAGATTTTGTGCGCCCGAGAAATTGAAACTTAAAATCAAGATGAACGCGGAAAGAAACACCTTGTCATTTTTAGGAGGAGAGTAAGAATGTTGCATAGACCGAGAGTGATTTTGTTTGTGACCCGATAAATTTGAAGCACGATGTTTTGAAATTCAAACTTAAAACTAAACGGCGGAATCTTAATGAACAAGTTGGTCATTTGAATATCGTTTGGCTCCCAAACAGATATCGTTTGCTGTCAGATTCTTTTTGGATGGAAATATTTAAAGAGTTGGTATCTTTAGTTGATGGCACTAACGAGGGAAACCAGCTTTGGAACCGAATGTACCAGAGAGTGGCATGATCTAATCGAGACCAATGGCAGTGAACGTTATTGTAACTCCTGTGACAAGCACATAATTGATTTTACAAAGTGGAGTCGTGATGATCTTCTGGAATACTTCAGTGAACATTCTGTATCGTGCGGAAAGTTTAGAATAGATCAGGTGGAGCCGTCTATTGTGGAGATTAAGATTTCATTTCCGAAGAAACTTTTCAAGTCCGTTTTTGCCTTCGTAACACTGCTTTGGGTTTATGATGCTAAATCACAATCTACAATCAAACAGGGTGAGAGAATAGAATTCATAACTCCTGATTGCGGTGAGGATTCTGCTGCCAAAGAAATTGATCAGCGTGTTATTCAGAATGAAGGCTCTATAGAGAAATCGCAGCCCATTAAAAAAGATAAAGTTGATACACGCAGGAAGAAATATTTTATCTCCAAAAGATTCCCTTTTATTCATCGAAGAAGTCATCACTTTATGGGAAGATATTATGTCCCTGGTTTCTGAAGATTTTGTTGAGCAGCAAAGAAAATATCATCACCAATCCACAACCAATCATATTCAACCAGAGAAAAGCGACGACATCATTCATGTAGAAGATAATCACGAGAGCTTCCGTAATTAAGGCAGCAAGAAAGACAGCATTGCCTTTTACTTTTTTCAGAAAGAAAGCGGTGAGAAAAATTCCGAGGATGGTTCCGTAAAAAAGTGAGCCGAGGATGTTCACTGCTTCAATAAGACTTCCCAATTTATTTGCAAGCTGTGCAACCCCGATTGCAAATATTCCCCAGCAAAGTGTTGCAACCTTCGATGCATTTATGTAATGCTTGTCAGAGCCATCACTTTTTATTGAGCGCTTGTAAATGTCAATGATCGAAGTTGAAGCCAGTGCATTCAGTTCAGCAGTGGTGGAATTCCAGGAAGCACAAAACACTACAGCGATCAGCAAGCCGATCAATCCATGCGGCAGGTAATGCAAAACGAAAGTGAGGAAGATGTAATTGGTATCGTTGGTATCAGCAGATGGGTGTGCTTCTTTGATCACTGCAATGGCCTCTGCCCGTAATGCTTTTCCCTTTGCATCTGCTGCCCGTAATTCATCCTGTGCCTGATTAACATCGTTTGTATTTTTATTTTTCATTCCATCCAGGAGGGCAAATGCATTTTTCTTTTTTCCTTCTGTCAATGCATTGTACTGATTGGAAATTTCAGAAAACTCATTCGCTTTGGCTGACTCCAAAACTCTTTCAACTACCCTGTCATTGAAGAAAACCGGTGAAGGGTTGAACTGATAAAAAGCAAACACCAAAGCGCCAATCATCAGGATTAAAAACTGCATTGGCACCTTAAGCATGCCATTCATCAATAAACCCAAACGGCTTTGAGTCACCGACCTCCCTGTGAGATACCTGCCAACCTGTGATTGATCGGTTCCGAAATAAGAGAGCGCAAGAAAGAATCCGCCGATGACTCCGCTCCAGATGTTGTAGCGATCATTCCAGTCGAAGTTGGTGGTGATCACATTCGTCTTCCCCATTTTCCCGGCTACCATTAATGCATCGGTAAATCCAATTCCATCGGGCAATAATTTCACTGCCATCCATCCTGCGATAAACATCCCGATAAAAATGATCAGCAACTGCTGCAGTTGGGTCATTGAAACGGCTCTCGTTCCACCCGTCATGGTATACGTGATCACCAATCCACCCATGAAAACATTTGTCCAGTAAATATTCCATCCGAGCAATGATGATAAAACGATGGAGGGTGCATAGATGGTAAGCCCTGCAGCCAAACCGCGTTGCGTGAGGAAAAGCATTGCGGTAAGCGATCTTGTTTTTAAATCAAAACGCTGTTCGAGAAATTGATAAGCCGTGTAAACTTTCAGCTTCTGATAGATGGGAAGAAAGAATACACTGATAAAAATCATTGCGAGCGGCAGTCCAAAATAAAATTGTACAAAGCGCATTCCGTCTATGTAAGCGAGCCCCGGAGCTGAAAGAAAAGTTATAGCGCTTGCCTGGGTTGCCATCACGGAAAAACCAATGCGCCACCACGGCACGTTTTGATGACCGAGCAAATAGACATCTAAAGTGTGATGCTTACGATTTTTGTAAACGCCGTAAGCAACGATGAGCAGCAACGTACCGCTTAATACGATCCAGTCAAGGGTACTCATGAAAAATATTTAGTGAAGAAATAGAACCCGGTGATGAGCAGTACCAGCCAAATCACTACAGCGCAATAGAAGTAAGTCCAGATGCGAAAGAGGGGAGGCGGATCGGTTTGTTTCACGCGCGAAAAAATACTAAAGGTTATTTCATTGACGGAATGTTTTCAACGAAGAAGGAGAAAGTGGCGACGACTGTTGATTTGCAATTGTCATCTGCGGCAATGCGGTTATATTTGATTGGCTTTACGTTCCACAATGGCGCAAATCCAAATGTGATTGACCAGTAACCCACGATCCACCAAATGGGGCAACGAGCAAACTACATAGTAAAAGAAGGCGACAAACTCACAATCCATTATAATCATTGGAGAGCAAATTGTATTGCTTCTGACCTTTATCTTGGTGAAAGAAGGTTTTTGAATTTTGTAAATGAATGCCAGGTTGACAATGAGATAATGACTGAACTTTGGATCGAGGGGTGTGTAATTATTGACATTTCACGAAGGCAGCTTTTCTTTTGGAGCTATGAATTTCGAAATGACACTTCCTTGAATGAATATTATCTGAAGCAGTTAGTCAAAAAATGGCCGGGATGGAATCTTGAGCGACTCAAAAACAGAATGTATGATGTAGAAAAAATTTTAAGTATTGATTATATTTCTAAACAAGAGAAGCCGGAATTCTGCAGTAAATCAAAAGAAGAAATAGTCAATGACAAAATTGAAAAGTTCGAAGCGACGCTTATTGTAATAAAACAAAGCGATCGCATCTTTATCAAAAGAACTGCCTACATACCGGTTGAAAGTATAATTGACTATGGAGAAGAAGTAATTCAGCTTCTTTTGGATAAACCCGAATACGCATTACCTATGGAGGAGGAAGCATATCCATGCGAATGCATAATTATAGATACTGTACAAAGACATATTATTATTGATTCGAGCAAATTTGGCTTGTGGGAACAAAATGCAATGAAGTGGAATGATTACAATTTTACAATGGGCGACTATGGCCGTATTGAAACACTTAAACTTGCAGGACTTGATGTGGCTAATCTTGAAATGCCAATGGACAAGATCAGGGAACAGTTTAAAGGTTTAGTCAGACAGGTTGATGGATTTGATCCATCTAAATGGGCTAATAAGCTGCTTAAAGAAAATAATGACATTCAATTTAATCCCGACTTTTTTGATAGCGTCCGGCCACAAAAAACTTCATTAGAAAAAATGAAAGAGAGAATAAAAAAGATACTAAGAGTTAAATGAAAGGGCGCCTCATTTGGGAAGCTCATTCTTCGAAATCAAATTCACAAACAACCTGAAAGCACCGGGAACACCAGCAGGCAATTCACGGAAGAATGATAAGCCTGTGTAAACAAATTTTCCTTCACCATACTTCGCAACGATGAGTGAGCCATCGAGAGGAGATTCATTGGGATCGTTCATCGTAAAAACCTTTTGGTAGTTGCTGTCAACAGCAGTGAGAAAGTATAAACCTCTTTCCTGGATCCATCCTTCAAAATCTTGGTCGGTGATTTTATTTGGAGAATTCAGGATGGGATTTTTCGGATCAATAAAATTCACCTTTGCGTTTTCATCCGTCACACGTTCGCGCGAAAGTTTGAAGGGATAGGGTCCCATTTTTTCTGTGACGAGATCAGCAGTTGTGTTGTATTGAGTTAGTAATGTTCCACCATTCTTCACATACTCAAATAATTTTCCATTGAGGATATTCATTCGCTGGTTCGTGTTGTACAACCGGACACCCGTGATAATCGCATCATACTGTTGCAGATTTCCCGAAGCAATGTCATCATCACTCAGTATGGAAACTTTATAGCCGACTTCCCTCAGCATCTCCGGAACAAAATCGCCCGCTCCCTTTACATAGCCAATATTTTTACCGGTGATCTTCAGAGGAACAGCTACCAGCTTCGATTTTGCTACAGGAAAAATGGTAATGGCAGGAATGTGATCGTAAGCGATAGTTTTTATTCCTCGATTGTAGGCGGTGCCATTCATTTCCAGAACTGCTCTCAGTGTATCTACTGAAGCAGAAATGGATCCTGCCGGTGGTGTAAGCAAAAACGTCACTGATGTTTCATCCCCGGCATTCTTCAACTCAAAAGGAAAATTTGCAGGAGAAATATTCCATCCTTTGGGTACAAAAAGTTTTGCAGCACCTTTTGCATTTGTAATCGCAGATTTGATAGTCACTTTCACTTCCTTCGAAATATTGTTGCTGAAAAGATAGACCGGCTCTTCAATATTTACCATCACCTGCGGTGCAACTTCAAGCGGACGATAGACTTCCCCTCTCACGGGATCTTCATATTTGTAAACAAGCGGCCTCGGAAAGGTGAAATCGATTCCGGCAATCCTGAACATAAAATAAGCGATCACCGGCGGATCATTCTCAGGCTTACCCGCTAACGACTGATCTGAAAAACTAAATGTTCCCAAACTTTTTTCATTCACTAACCAGTAAGGTTGTGTAATCGAAGTTTTTAGATCGAGCGCCTGGGTATGTTTGAATGAAAAAAGCTCATTTTCTGAAAGAGCTTTGTCCATTGTGGTATCGAAGTTCTGAAGTGAAACGGTTCTTAGCATTATTTGAAATGAGCATCTCTTAACAACTTGAAAATTCCAATTTAAAGTTTGACCTGATGACACTGATGTTGAATTCGAATATGCTTCAAACCATAAACCTGAACAGGCTACGATGAGTTGCTCTACTTCTTTTTGCTTTTGTGTTTTCCAATAGTTATCGGGTAAGTGTCTCATATCGAGATCAACATCAATAAGTGAAACAACAGAAGCTTCAGGTTTTTCCGGGGTGTATTCACTAATTATTTTGTTAACGGATGCTTGAATCGTATTCGGAGTTTCAATTCGAGACCATGTTGTGTTTACTCCATCCATCAAATCGTGCTGAGGTGCATCACCTGCAATAGTTTTGAAATATTCCATTTGCTCACCACGGGTTTTCAACGAACCAAATCCCTGGCTCTTATGATTTGTTCTGCTCTCGGCTGCAATTTCTCCATAGCTTTTTCCAAGCAGTTTATTGTACACTCCCACATCAAAATGAAATTGATCTTCGCTCGTGGTGTTAGCACTTCCGAATTTGAATGTGTTCCACAGCAACCGTTTCGCCTGCCACACTTTCACGTATTGGAGTTGTTCGGGAAAGCGTTTCGGATCCGCTGCAGCAGTGAAAGCTTCCTGCGCAAGAATGGCGGATGCTGTGTGATGACCGTGTCCTCCTTCGCCGGTTGTTGGAAAGCGGGTGATGATCACATCCGGTTGAAATTTGCGGATCACATAAACTACATCAGCCAGAATTTTTTCTTTTCCCCAAATCGCAAAAGTTTCCTCCGGATTTTTTGAATAGCCGAAGTCATTTGCTCTGGTGAAAAATTGCTCAGCACCATCTACTTTTCTTGCGGCTAATAATTCCTGGGTACGAATCAAACCCAGCAGCTCGCCTTGTTCATTGCCAATTAAATTTTGTCCGCCATCTCCGCGCGTTAAGGAGAGATAACCTGTGCGATAATGTTTTTCATTGGCGAGATAAGCGAGTAGTCGCGTATTTTCATCATCGGGGTGTGCAGCGATGTACAATACACTTCCCAATACGTTCAGCTTCTGTAGCTGCAATTCAATTTCTGCGGCGTTAAGTGAAGGTGAAGTTTGAGCGTGAAGTGGTGAATGGTGAATGGTGAATAGTGAATAGAAAAAGAGGAGTTGAATCGAAAAGAGGATTTTGGACATAGGAATTTCTTGATTGGCCTAAAAGTAAAAAGAAAGCAACGCAGCATTGTTCAGTAAGGTTTCTCCTTTTTGCCTCTCATTATTTCATGCTTATCTTTGTGTGCCATTTTAAGAGGCAAATGTGATGTTGATCCAGGTAAACACAGAAGCAACACAATCAACGGCTGTCAGCTATTTTCCAATCGTTTTACAATTCATTTTTGCCGGTGGGTTTGTGGCCTTAGTGATGCTGGTCACACACTACATCGGGCCAAAATTGATTACAAGAAAGAAGCTCAAAGCATTTGAAAGTGGTGTGAAATCAGTCGGCAACGCCCGCCAACCGTTTGCGATTAAGTATTTTTTAACTGCGATTCTGTTTGTATTGTTTGATGTGGAAGTAATTTTTCTTTATCCCTGGGCAGTCAATTTTAAAGAGTTGGGAACACAGGGGTTGATCACAATGGGTTTGTTCGTGGGATTATTGCTTGCAGGTTTTTTTTACATTATTAAGAAAGGGGCTCTTGATTGGGAATAAAGTAAATGGCTTAACTGTTGAATGGATAAATTGTTGAAGAGAACAGCAGTACTATAAATGACAATTTAGCCATTTAACCATTTAACAATTGTGAAATATGGAAACATTAGTTGAAACTCCGCCGCGTAAAGTGAAAGTGGTAGATGCTCCTGAAGGGCTTGGCGGCGAAGGATATTTTGCCACACAAATTGATAAAGTGGTTGGATTGGCGAGAAAGAATTCCATCTGGCCATTGCCATTTGCCACTTCATGTTGCGGCATTGAATTCATGTCAACCATGGCTTCGCATTATGACCTTGCCCGGTTCGGCAGTGAACGTGTAAGTTTTTCTCCCCGGCAGGCTGACCTTCTGATGGTGATGGGAACGATAGCAAAAAAAATGGGGCCTATTCTCAAACAAGTGTATGAGCAAATGGCAGAGCCACGGTGGGTGATTGCGGTGGGAGCATGTGCATGCAGCGGGGGAATCTTCGACACCTATTCTGTTTTGCAGGGCATTGATCAGATCATACCTGTTGATGTATATGTGCCCGGATGTCCTCCGCGCCCGGAGCAAATTATTGACGGCGTAATGAAGATTCAGGAACTCGTGCAGAACGAGCCGATACGAAGGAGAAATTCACCGGAGTACAAAGCATTGCTTGAATCTTACGGAATCAAAACTTTCGAAAATGGAAAATAGCACCAATTTCTGCTTTCTACATTCTACCTTCTACCTTCTACCTTCTGACCGCTACTTTCTGCCATCTATCTTCTAATCTCCATTTTCTATGCTCACCAACGAACGCATCCTCGAAAAGCTGAAAGAAAAATTCGGAGATAAAATTTCTTCTGCCGAGCTGCAGTATGGCATCATGAGCGTGAACACAGATCATGAGCACATCATATCCGTCATGGAATTTCTGAAAGAAGATCCGGAATTGAATTTTATTTTCCTTACCACTTTGTGTGGCGTTCATTATCCACACCGTGAAAAAAAGTTTGAAGTGGTTTATCATCTTCACAGTTTCGCCAACAACATTCGGCTGAGGGTTAAACTTCCTCTTGGCGGGGATGTACCGAAAGCACCCACGATGACCACGCTCTGGTCTGCAGCAAACTGGATGGAGCGCGAGACGTATGATTTTTATGGAATCATCTTCGAAGGTCATCCAAACCTGAAGCGAATATTGAATGTGGATGAGATGACAATTTTCCCGATGAGAAAAGAATATCCGCTTGAAGACAATACACGGAAGGATAAGAATGATGAAATGTTTGGTCGCGATCCAAAATTGATTCGGGCTGACATGTGAATCAATAGGCAGTAGGCAATATGCAGTAGGCAAAATGAAAATTGAAATCTTAAATCTGAAATCAAATCCGACCCGTCCCGATTTTGTCGGGAAATCAGAAATCCGAATTCCGAAATGTTAACCGGCAATCAACATATCAAGCTTGAAGAAGGTGGTCTCGAAAGAGAAACAATCACACTCAATCTTGGCCCAACACATCCTGCAACACATGGTGTGTTTCAAAATATCCTGGAGATTGATGGAGAGAGAATAGTCAATGTAGATATTACGATCGGGTACATTCATCGTGCCTTTGAAAAAATTGCAGAGCATCGCCCGTATTATCAGATCACTCCGCTCACTGACCGGATGAACTATTGCTCTTCTCCCATTAACAACATGGGCTGGCACATGACGGTTGAAAAATTACTCGGCGTGAAATTACCCAAGCGTGTCGAGTACCTGCGTGTGATCATCATGGAACTTGCCCGCATTGCTGATCATCTTATATGCAATTCCATTCTTGGTGTTGACACGGGTGCATACTCAGGATTCCTGTATCTGATGCAGCATCGTGAAAAAATTTACGAGATATGGGAGGAGGTGTGTGGCTCACGCTTGACAACAAACATTGGTCGTGTTGGAGGACTCGAGCGTGACTTCAACAGCATTGCATGGAGAAAGCTCGACGAGTTCATGAAGGATTATCCGAAAGCACTTAAAGAGTTTGAGAAGCTTTTCACTCGAAGCAGGATTTTCATGGAGCGGACACAAGGGGCAGGGGGAATCAGCGCTGAACGCGCCATCAATTACGGATTCACCGGACCGTGCCTCCGGGCCGCGGGCGTTGACTATGATGTTCGCGTGATGCAGCCGTATTCATCGTACGAAGATTTTGATTTCATTATTCCTGTTGGAACAAGGGGCGACACTTATGATCGCTTTATGGTTCGTAATGAAGAGATGTGGCAATCCCTGAGTATCATCAGACAGGCGATTGAAAAAATTGACAAGCTCGAAGACAAAACTTCTTTTCATGCCGATGTGCCTCAATATTATTTGCCGGAGAAAAAAGAAGTATACAATAACATGGAAGCCCTTATCTATCAATTCAAAATCATCATGGGAGAAATTGATGTGCCGAAAGGTGAGGTGTATCACTCCGTGGAAGGCGGCAATGGTGAGCTTGGATTTTATGTAATCAGTGAAGGAGGACGAACTCCATATCGCTTGCATTTCCGTCGCCCCTGTTTTATTTTCTACCAGGCATTTCCCGAAATGGTAAAGGGGCAATTCATCTCTGATGCGATTGTAACGTTGAGCAGCATTAATGTGATTGCCGGAGAATTGGATTCATAGGATAAAGCATGACTCGCGAAGCCCTTATTCTCATATCTATAGTGATGAGAATCGCCGCCACCATTTATTGCGTGGATAAAGCAGGCAAACTCAACAGGAGCAAAAATGAGTGGGGCTTTCTTGCTTTTTTCTTTCCCGTGATAGCATGTATCTGGATTCAGTTCATCAAGCCAAAAGAAGAATCCGATTCCTATGAAGATGTGGATCGTGCCGAGCCGGATTCGTCGCCACATGACATGGAAAACTAAATACATGAAATCACATTGTGGTGATTCAGAGTTGACTGTTTTTATTTCACAATCAGTTTCCGAACAAGCGTTCTTTGTCCATCAGAGAATTTTATTTCATAAAATCCAGAAGGCAGCGAAAGAAGATTCAATTCTGCAGGCTGGGTTATTACGTGAATCAATAGTAGTTCTGCGCCCATTACATTTGTAATTGTCAGATCAAAAGCTCTGTCGGAGCCTTCAACGGTAACCTTCACTTTATCATCAGCGGGATTGGGAAAAACAGAAAGAGAAATCTCATCATAAAATGGCATTACGAAAGTTGCGATGGAAGAATCTTCACACACGGTAAAGATTGTCATTGTCCCTGCGGTGATCTCAGGAACTGTATCCGTGATGTTAAAGGAAACCGTTTCAGAATCGAGTACTTCGAGAGAGTCATCCACAGGCAATGGTTCTAAGTAATGAAAATAGATGCTGCTGTCACATCCGGCATTTGCGGAATCAGTTGTCTTTACAAGATAGAGCGAGAATGGAACGTTCGTGATCCATGAGCCGGTGGCTCCTGCCATTAGAAACCCTGAATCATTTGTTGGATTTATTACGGCCCCAGACATTGGGTAAGGCATTCCGTAAACTTTATTCTGAATAACATTTCCCGCCGTATCAAACTTCACAAAGAGATAATCGTAGTTGGAATAGTCTTCGTCATATCGGATTGAACCGGCGGTGCAGATATTACCGTTGGCATCTGTAGTACAAGAATAAGCGAGAACATCCTGGTAGGCTGTGTCACCGTATTGCTTAGCCCACGCTATTGATCCTTCCGGATGTACCTTGATGATGCTGATGTTTCGTTGGTTGTTGTAATAGCGCCCGGTGGTAACGTAAATATTATGATCTCCTCCTTCAACAAATTGTGGCAGAGATGGCATGTTCAGTGTATTCGAAAAAACCACGGACCACAGACAATTCCCACCGCTATCAATTCTCGTTAGTCGTGCAAATCCTGTGATTGCCTCGGTAGAAATAATGTAGATCGAATGGTCGCTCGCCTGCAACGCATTATCTACTGAAGAACTGTAGGTGAAAGGAATAAGAAATCCCTTCTTAGTAATAAGGTTACCATCAAAATCAAATTGAAGCAGGTACAAATGTGATTGGTGTACTGTAGTATAATTGCTCACCACAAAAAAAGATGTATCGGTCGCCTGAAGCATGCGTATATAATTTCCAAAATCAATTTCTGCATATTTCATCCAGATGAAATTTCCAGCACCATCCAATTTCATCAAATAGAGACTGTTGAAACCATAGCCAAAAATGCCACCGGTGAGAATGATGTCACCGTTAGGAGTGAGCATCATCCCGAACCGTAGCAGATAAAAGTCTCTGTTCTGCATGTGCACGTTACGGGTCCACAGGGTATCACCTGATAAATTGATTCGCACGAGCAAAATATCTTGTGGTGGTATCACCAAATCGCGGAGTTCTGAAGAGCAGGCAATGAGGTATCCGTCAGGGAGGTTTAATGTTTCGTATCCAATGACATGCCGCGTGGTGTCGGTGTAGATTTTCTGAAAGTAAGATGGCTGTGCGCTGCCGCAAAAGAAAAACAGCAGCGAAGAAATGGAAAGAAATATGGAGGTTCGGGAGTTCAAGGTGTTTTTTCTTGTGAGTGAAGATAACAAACACCATCTGTTGCGTGCTTGCACCGCCTCAATAAAATCTGCAAGCAGGTCCGTTGCATCGGGTAATTCGGTACTGTCATTTCCATGAGTCGTTCAATAAGTATGATGGTTCCATGGGAGTCAAGAATAAAAAATTTTACCGAAGGCAGATCAGTTTATTTTGTACAGGAAAAATTTTGAAGTTCCATGGTTGGTGTAAATAAATATTCTAACAACAGCCCGAAAAAGTGCTTCGAAAAATGACAAGTCACTCGACGGTGCTATTGAATCCATAGTAGCCCTATAAGATTGCAGCGCTTCCTTTTTGTGGTTATTTTTGCACGACTAAATTGAATTGATGCTCGCTGTAAAAACAGGAAAGCAGTTAGAGTTTTCTTCTTCAGCAATGGAGCAGGCGAAAAAGATTATTTCTTCTTACCCGGAGGGAAAACACAAGTCTGCGTTACTCCCATTGTTGCATTTGGCGCAGGATGAATTCGGTGGCTACCTGAGTGTTGAATCAATGGATTATGTCGCGCGTCTGCTGAACATTCAACCAATTGAGGTGTATGAAGTAGCAACGTTTTACTCCATGTACAATCTGAAACCAGGAGGAAGATTTTTACTGGAAGTGTGTCATACAGGACCGTGTGAAATTCGCGGAGCGGAGAAATTGATTTCAACTCTGCAAAATAAATTGGGGATTGAGGTGGGCGAAACCACTGCTGATGGATTGTTCACTTTGAAAAGAGTAGAATGTCTTGCTGCATGTGGCTATGCCCCGATGCTTCAGTGTGGTGAACGGTTTCATGAATTTTTGGATTCAGAAGAAAAGGTTGAAGCGCTATTGAATGAATTACGAAGGAAAGTTGCAGCAAACAATTAAAGTGAGCATGAAAATCAGAAAATCGAAAATGGTACGGCAGAGATTAAGCACTAATTTCCATTTCCAATTTCTAAATGAGAATCATGGCAAGAAAAATTCTTCTCGATAAAATCAACGTTGAAGGCATCAAATCATTCGATGTCTACCGCGCCAATGGTGGATATGCTTCTGTTGAGAAAGCATTGAAGACCATGGCGCCGAATGATGTGATTGAAGAAGTAAAAAAGAGCGGGCTAAGAGGAAGGGGCGGCGCCGGGTTTCCAACCGGAATGAAATGGAGTTTCCTCGATAAGAAATCCGGACGGCCAAGATATTTAGTGTGTAACGCCGACGAAAGCGAGCCGGGCACTTTCAAAGATCGCTTCCTCATGGAGTATATTCCTCACTTGCTCATTGAAGGAATGATCACATCAAGTTTTGCACTCGAAGCAAATCTCTCTTTCATCTATGTGCGCGGCGAGTTCAGGTGGATCATAAAAATTTTAGAGCAGGCAATTGCTGAAGCGAAGAACGCAGGATTTCTCGGACAAAATATTCTTGGCACCGGCTACAACCTCGAACTCGTTATACACCCCGGCGCGGGTGCATACATCTGCGGAGAAGAAACGGCCCTTCTCGAATCACTCGAAGGCAAGCGCGGACTTCCGCGAATCAAGCCACCTTTTCCGGCAGTGTATGGTGTGTATGGAATGCCGACCGTAGTGAACAATGTGGAGAGCATCGCAGCAGTTCCGTGGATTGTAAATAACAGCGGAGATGAATACGCCAAGATGGGAACACCCAAGAGTACCGGGACGAAATTGATTTCCGCTTGCGGCAACATCAACAAACCCGGAGTGTACGAAATCGAGCTTGGAGTTCCTGTTGAAGAATTTATTTTCTCAGAGGAATATTGCGGCGGAATTGCAAACGGAAAAAAAATGAAAGCAGTAGTGGCCGGTGGCTCATCCGTCCCGATTCTTCCCTCAGAATTAATTTTGAAAACTGCTGCAGGTGAAAACAGACTGATGAGTTATGAGTCTTTACAGGATGGAGGATTCCTGACAGGAACGATGCTCGGTTCAGGCGGTTTCATTGTGTACGATGAAGATCAATGCATCGTCCGTAATACGTGGAACTTCACCCGTTTCTATCATCATGAAAGTTGCGGGCAATGTTCACCATGCAGGGAAGGAACAGGATGGATGGAGCGCATTCTTCACAATATCGAATATGGGCATGGAAAAATGAGTGACATAGATTTGCTGTGGGATGTGCAAAGAAAAATTGAAGGCAATACGATTTGTCCGCTTGGTGATGCAGCCGCATGGCCCGTTGCTTCAGCGATCCGGCATTTCAGAGACGAATTTGAGTGGCATGTCACTCATCCGAAAGAATGTTTGGAAAGGAATTATGGAATCAGGGAACAACCAATTGCAGCCGTTTGAAAATAACTTTGCGATACTTTGCGAAACCTTAGCGCCCTTTGCGGTTAACCTTATGACAGAAAATGAGCTCTCCAACATCATCATCGGTGAAGCCATCTATGTTCATAAAATTCTGGGACCTGGACTACTTGAATCTGCATACGAAGCGTGTTTATGCCACAGATTGATAAAGCGAGGATTAAGAGTTGAAAGACAAAAGCCGATACCCTTAATTTTCGATGAGGTAAAATTAGATTGTGGTTTCAGGTGTGATATTCTTGTTGAAGGAAAAGTTATAATTGAAGTAAAGTCAACAGAAGCAATTAATGATATTTATGTTGCGATAGTGCTTACGTACTTAAAGTTGACTGATTGTAAACTTGGACTGATAATTAATTTTAACGTGGTAATGCTGAAGAGCGGGTTAAGGAGAGTGGTGTACGGACTGGAGGAAAATTTAACCGCAAAGAGCGCAGAGTAACCGCAGAGAAAACGCAAAGAAAAAAATGGTCAAAGTCACTATAGACGGAATAGAAACCGAAGTTGAAGAAGGCACAACGATCCTTAATGCTGCTCGCAAGATCGGTGGGAAGATTGTTCCGCCTGCGATGTGTTATTATACTTCATTGAAAGGAAGTGGCGGAAAATGTCGTGCTTGTTTAGTCAAAGTTGCCCAAGGTTCTGCAAAAGATCCGCGACCAATGCCCAAGCTTGTCGCATCATGCGTGACCGCAGTTCAGGAAGGAATGGTTGTTCAGAATATTACTTCACCTGAAGTTCTTGATGCCCGCAAGGGAATCGTTGAATTACTTCTTGTCAATCATCCGCTCGATTGCCCCATCTGTGACCAGGCCGGAGAGTGTGATCTGCAAAATTTTGCCTTTGAACATGGCTTACAAAAAACCCGCAGCGAATTTCACAGGAGGGAGTTTGACCCGATTGATATAGGTCCGCACATTAAGTTGCACATGACACGCTGCATCCTCTGTTATCGCTGCACCATGGTTGCTGATCAATTGACTGAAGAAAGAGTTCACGGAATTTTATGGAGAGGAGAGGCGTCAGAAATTTCAACCTACATTCAGAAAGCAGTAGAAAATGATTTCAGCGGAAACATGATTGATGTTTGTCCCGTTGGTGCGCTCACTGACCGGCATTTCCGTTTTCGCAATCGTGTATGGTATCTGAACCCGATGACTGCTCATCGCACGTGTGATAAGTGCTGTGGCAAAGTGGTGCTGTGGTTGCGCGGAGAAGAAGTTTATAGAGTGACGGGAAGAAAGGATGAATACGGTGAAGTGCAGGAATTCATCTGCAACGAATGTCGCTGGGATCATTACGATGTGAAGGATTGGACCATCGAAGGCCCACGCGAATTTGAGAGGTGGAGCGTGATCAATGCAAACAAATACGCAGAGGAAACAGTAGAGCTTCCTGACGATCTTTATTCCAAACTTGATAATGAGCGGTGGAATGAGTTTGAAGGGGTTACTTGAAATACGATGCACGATTCACGTATTACGATACACGATACGCGTATCGCGATACACGACAGGCAAGTCGTGTTATTGCTTGTCCTGAGCTTGTCGAAGGATGTATCGTGATTCGTAAAATAAAATTGTCTTAAATCTTATGTCTTTCGTAGAGCTTCTTCCCACACTAATCCTGATCGTCGTGATCTTTTCACTCACGATGTTTGTCGCTTTGTATTCAACTTACTCTGAAAGGAAAGTCGCAGCTTTTATGCAGGATCGTCTCGGTCCGAACCGGGCAGGACCCGGTGGGATTTTTCAGCCACTTGCTGACGGCGTGAAAATGTTTATGAAAGAAGAAGTGATTCCCGTTGCGTCGAACAAACTTCTATTTGTATTGGGACCCAGCATCGCGATGACGGCATCTCTTATGACCAGCGTGGTGATCCCATGGGGACCTGATATTACTATGTTTGGAAGAACATTTCCATTACAAATTGTAGACCTCGACATTGGAATGTTATACGTGTTTGCAGTATTGTCAGTAGGCATTTATGGAATCATGATAGGGGGCTGGGCTTCTAATAATAAATTTTCACTGATGGGCGCCATCCGCGCATCATCGCAGGTTATCAGCTATGAATTAGGCATGGGACTTTCCATCATTGCATTACTAATGATGACCGGCACGCTGAGCCTGAGGGAAATTGTTGAGCAGCAGCACGGCTGGCAATGGAATGTGATCTATCAGCCCGTTGGATTTATTCTCTTTCTTATTTGCGCATTTGCTGAGTGCAATCGCACACCCTTCGATCTGCCTGAATGTGAGACTGAATTGGTGGGAGGTTTTCATACGGAGTATAGCTCCATGAAGCTTGGCTTCTACCTGTTCGCAGAGTACATCAACATGTTTATGTCCGGAGCGGTGATGAGTGCGTTATTTTTCGGCGGATACAATTATCCGGGTATGGATACAGTGAACTCTGTTGTCGGACCTTTTGTGGGACCGATTATTGGGTTTAGTGTCTTCTTCCTGAAAACGATTTTCTTCATTTTCTTTTTCATGTGGGTGCGATGGACAGTCCCACGGTTTCGATATGATCAGTTGATGAATCTGGGATGGAAGGGATTGATACCACTGGGTATAATGAATTTGGTTGCAACTGCAACCGGATTGCTTATCTTCAAATAATAATGGAATAATGAATGTCGAATTTTGAATGACGAATCTTGAAGTTGGCTTAACAAGTGGTACTACCAAATAACGAATAACTTTTCGAAGTGGAAGCACTAACAAGCAGAAGAAAAATTCTCGAACAAAGAAAGATGACGCTGGTAGAGCGTTTGTATCTACCTGCGATTGCATCAGGGCTTTCCATCACGCTGCGGCATTTTTTTAAGAAGAAAGTTACCATCAATTATCCGGAGGAGAAAAGACCGGTGCCGGTAACATTCCGTGGCCTGCATGTTTTAAAGAAAGATGAGAAAGGAGCGGAGCGCTGCACTGCTTGTGGTCTTTGTGCAGTTGCATGTCCTGCGGAGGCAATCACCATGGAAGCAGGAGAAAGAAAAGCCGGACAAGAAAATTTGTATCGGGAAGAGAAGTACGCTACCAAGTACGAGATCAACATGCTGCGCTGCATCTTCTGCGGATTCTGTGAAGATGCTTGTCCGAAAGAAGCGATCTTTCTTGAAACAACTTTTGCTCCCGCCAATTACAGCCGCAACAATTTTATTTACACGAAGGAAATGTTATTGGAAGGAGCGATTCGGGAAGAGATTGTTCCACCGGTGACAAAATAAACAATATACGATGTACATATTACGACACAGGAACGAAGATTTGAATCGTAGTACGTAAATCGTAAATCGCAAATAAAACATGCTCACCTACACCTTTTACTTCCTCGCCTTCGTTACCGTCTTTTGCGCCATCATGGTGGTGGCTTCAAAAAATCCTGTGCATAGTGTTTTGTTTCTTGTACTTGCTTTCTTCGGTATTTCTGCGAATTACATTTTTATGCTCGATGCAACATTTGTCGGAATTGTAAACATTATCGTTTATGCGGGAGCGATCATGGTCTTATTCCTTTACGTCATCATGCTCATGAATCTGAATGCTGAAATAGAACCGGTGAAGTCGAACCTGTTTAAAATCTGCGGAGTGATTGCCGGTGGTGCATTACTACTGATTATTACAGCAGTCATCAGGCAAGCGACTCCTGAAATAGTGAACAACAAAATGTTTACGAATGAAAATATCGGTTCAATGAGAGTGCTGGGAAGAATACTGTACACCGATTACATCTTGCCTTTTGAAGTTGCTTCCATTCTCTTTTTAATAGCAATGGTTGGCGCAGTGATTTTGGGAAGAAAGGAAAAAGCAGCATTGACAGTAGGCAATACGATGCACGATACACGTAACACGACTCAACAACTCCAAACTCCTCCGTAGGAGTCCTGCGGACAAACTCCAAACTTTAAACTTGTCAAAGTGCCAGAAATTTTTCAAACTGTACCCATCTCTCACTTCGTTTACCTCTGCGCGGGGTTGTTTTCCATTGGCGTTGTCGGCGTACTTACCCGCAGAAATGCAATCATTATTTTCATGAGCGTCGAGCTGATGTTAAATGCGGTGAATCTTCTTCTTGTTTCTTTCTCAGCATATCGTCACGATCCTGCCGGACAGATTTTTGTTTTTTTCGTTATGGCAGTGGCTGCTGCTGAAGTTGCTGTGGGACTTGCCATCATCACCATGATCTACCGCAATATTCATTCGGTTGACATTAATGAGCTGAGCCGGCTTAAAGATTAAAATTTGCTTCCTCTTGGTGTAACATTTTCTTTCTTTTTCTCTCTTACTTTCTGAATGTTCAAAAGAGATTTGGGTCATTCACCGGGCGAAATTTTCTTTCCATAATTTCGTTCGCTTCACTCGACAAAGAAATCTCTCATGCTTCGATTTTTTGTTCCATTCTCTATCTTCTATCCCGGAAAAAGATCGGGATTTCGCTTATCAGTTTATTTAATATTGGGACTCAGTCTTCTATCATCTATCGCATTGGCGCAGACTGATAAGAGTTTCCCCGATGACCGGACTTTATTCCTCAAAGCAGCAACAGACCTTCTCAATGAAACCAAACGTGATGATTGTAAACAGACTGCACAGGATTTGGAGAAAGCGTGGCCATCTTTCACCTCATCACAGCAAGGTGATATTATCGAGTTGGCGCAGGCAATGCGTACCCGTAAAATGCTGGTGACTCCGTATTTTGAAAAATATTTCAACACCGTCCTCGTATTTCAGCAAACCAAACAGAGCCTTGATCTTTGGGATCAATGGAAGAGCGTGACATCCTCAGTCATTACAAACCTCCGGCTGGGTAACAATAAAAAGTACGAGGACTTTCTCGATTTCTCTTTTGCGCTTTTTTCACAGCATGCCCTTTACATTTCACAGGGAAAAACATGGAAGTTCGATGCTGATGTATTTGACCTGGTCATGGAGAAGGATGTTCCCGTATTAAAAATTTCTGATGGCACCATCATGGGCATCACGGAAGGTGATTCAATTCGTGTAGAACAAACAGCAGGTGTGTTTTATCCGCTGGATAATAAATGGATGGGAACAAAAGGCAAAGCAAACTGGGAGCGCGTCGGTTTCGGTCCTGAAGATGCTTATGTAACCTTTGGAGCTTATACTATTGACTGTTCCCAGAGCGGTTATTCTGTTGATTCAGTGAAGCTTTTTTACGGGGCTTACAAGAAAGCAAACATTGCCGGAAACTTTTCAGATAAAATGCTTTCACACACTACCCCTGAGTATGCGAACTATCCGCGCTTCGATTCTTACAAAAAAGATTTGGCATTCGATGATGTAGCGCCCCATGTGAAAGTGTTTGGCGGCTTGCAATTGGAAGGGGCGAAGATGAATCTCGATGGCACCACTGATCACAAAGCGGTAGTAAAAATCTATCGCTTTGATGGTTTAGTTGGGATTATCGCCAAGTCGAAACACTTCGACATTCATAAGGACAAACAGATCAGCGCATCGCAGGCGCAGGTAAAATTGATGCTTGGAAAAGATTCTATCCTTCATGGGGGCATCACCATGCGCTATAACATTGACAAGCGTGAATTGTTTTTGTTCCGGGGGAAAAATGGAATTCAAAAATCTTCTTATTACGACTACTACCATGGCTTCGAAGAAAATCCCGAATTGATTTATTGGGACATGAATGAGCCGGAGTTGCTGATGCGCAACATTGCCGTGGGAGGAAAGAGTACGGTAGATCTTGAATCATTTGACTATTTCCGCCAGGGAAAAATTGACAAGTACCAGGGCATTGCGGATTACAATTTCATTGACCGTCTGAAACAGATAGTTGACCGCACCGGAGAGAAGCAATTTTATACAGAAGATCTTGCAAAAAAAATTGATCCGCATTACGCTGCTGAAACAATAAAGCCGATGCTTTACAAATTAGTGGAAGAGGGCTTTATTGATTATGATGATGAGAAGGAGATTGTTACGGTGCGTACAAAGACTTTTCAGTACGTGGCGGCCAAGTCGAAGAAAATTGATTACGATAATCTCCGGATTGAATCCATCAGTGACAGCATTAACGGCATCATGGACATGCGCAGTTACAATCTTCAATTGAACGGGGTGAAAAGTTTTGTGCTGAGTGATACCAATTTTGTGGTGGTCTTTCCGAGGCAAAATCAACTCACACTCAAACAAGATCGCAGCATGGATTTCAGCGGACAAATGTTTGCGGGGCGTCTCGATCTCAGTGGCGACGGATTCTCGTTTGATTACAATAACTACAAAATTGATCTTTCAAGAGTTGATTCGGTGGTGATCAATATTCCAACAGGCAATCGTGATGCAAACGGCGATCTCACTGTAGGCCCGATTAAGAGCGTGATCAGTGATGTGACGGGATTCCTTGAAATTGATACGAAGGATAACCGGAGCGGCAACAAGCATCATCCGCAATATCCGATTCTTACAACAACACAACCTTCATATGTTTATTACGATAACTCGAAAATTCTGGGTGGTGTTTATCATCGCGATAAATTTTTTTTCCAGCTTGATCCTTTCTCTTTTGACTCGCTGAATAATTACAACTGGACAAAGATCCGCTTCGACGGAAAATTAGTTTCCGATGGAATATTTCCTGAATTGAAGGACCGGGTTTCCATTCAAAAAGACTTGTCACTTGGTTTCAAAACCACCCGAAGCGATCTCCCGCTCTATGGAGGTAAAGGAAATTTCACGAATCAAATTTCTCTCGACAATTCAGGCTTGAGAGGAAAGGGAGACATCAAATTTGTTACTTCCATCACCAAATCCAAAGACATCATTTTCTATCCTGATTCCCTGGTTGCAAAGGCAGATTCTTTTACCATGAATGCTACGGTAATGAATGGCGTTGAATTTCCGACAGTGCGCGGAGCAAGGGATAGAGTTCACTGGATTCCGTATGAAGATTCAATGGTTGTGAAACAGGATTCCATTCCGTTCTACATGTTTGATTTGAAAACTACATTGCGCGGAACGCTTGTGCTTCAATCAAAAGGGTTGCGCGGCAGTGGTTTCGTTGATTGGGCCGATGCACAGCTTTCTTCCAATGATATCGGCTTCGGAAAAAATAAAATGGACGCTGACAGTGCTGACTTCCTGATCAAATCAATTGATCCGAAAAAATTCGCATTGAAGACGCAGGACGTGCATGCTAAGATTGATTTCGATAAGCGTATCGGAGAATTCAAATCCAATACCGATGATATTTCAACTACGTTTC
This sequence comes from Chitinophagales bacterium, assembly GCA_035638255.1. Lineage (GTDB taxonomy): Bacteria > Bacteroidota > Bacteroidia > Chitinophagales > UBA10324 > DASRAJ01. Next base: position 28,828 of record DASRAJ010000040.1, on the reverse strand, counting down.
CCTACAATCAATACAGCACATCCATCAATGAGTTCAAATGGTACATGGATGAAAAGCGAATGACATTCAAAGCGCCGCCAGGCAGCACAGCAGATTTTACATCCATTGCTAAGGGACAGGATTCTCTTACGTTCCAGGGAGGAAATGCTACGTATGATATGCAGAATTATATTCTGAAAATAAATAAGGTTCCGAACATTGATGTAGTGGATTCGCGAATTATCCCTGACAGCGGCAAGGTGGTGATTGAGAAAGATGCGAAGATGCGCACGCTGATGAAAGCCAAACTCTTTATGGATTCTGTAAGCGAGTATCACAGGTTCGACAGCGTTACGGCAAATATTTTCGGTAAGAACAGTTTGCAGGCCAGTGGTCGTTATTCCTACGTCAACAAAACCGGGAAGACTCAGAAGATATTCTGTGATGACATCGGTGCCTACAAAGACACTGCGGATAAAAAACTTCATGTGTTTGCAAAAGCAACAGTGGATACTTCGCAAAAGCTCACGATCCTGCCTAAGATCTATTACAAGGGGAGAGTAAATATTTCATCAGCAAGAGAGCCGATTGAATTTAAAGGGTATGCAAAGCTCGACATCAAAAACCCGAAGGTGAGGGCAGAGTGGTTCTCGATTGATGACTTCGTTTCTAAAGATTCTTCTTACATCCACTACAAGGATCCCGAGAATGAAGCGCATCGTGATATGGCTGCCGGATTGTTTTTCGATGCAGACTCTTCTGACCTCTATACTTCTTTCTTCAACGCAAAGAAATCAAGTCGTGACAAAAATCTTTTTGTAGCAAACGGAATTGTTTTTTACGATGATACTGCAAAGCAATTTGTAGCCGGCGATGAAAATAAGATCGTGAACGACGCACCGCGCGGAAATGTGCTTCGCTTCAATGACAAGACAGGAAAGGTATTGGCAGAAGGGAAAATGGACATGGGCCTGAATTACGGAATGGTGGATGCGCAGATAGCCGGAACAGTTTCCTACGATGTGAATAAAGAGGATCCTGTCTTTCACGTTGCATTGGGGTTGAAGTTTGACCTTGATGATGATCTGCTGGCATTTATAGCTCAATCCATCATTAAAGGAAATGGGGGAGGTGAACAGGCTGACTATACGAGTGAGGAGTTTCAAAAAGCGATTATCGAATTCCTGAATTCAAAAGATGAAAAGAGCTGGCGCGATAACATGAATAAGACCGGCAGGTTTGTGAAAAGCGATGCATTGCCATATACTATTTTCATTTCGGACATAGAGTTGAAGTGGGATAAAACCACGCGCGTGTTCTACAACACGAAACCGTTTGCTATCGCATTCATCGGCAAGCAATCCATCGCTACAGTAATTCCCGGCTATATTGAAATGGGATTCAAGCGGAGCGGTGATTATTTCAATCTATACCTTCCTGCCGGAGAAGAAGATGACGATTTCTGGTTCTTCTTCAATTATGCGGCAAGCAACATGCAAATAGTGGCAGGCGAAAAAGAGTTCAATCAAAAGCTGATTGACATTAAACCTGAAAAGCGCCGAATAGACTCGAAAGACGGCAAGCAATACATGTACAATCCCGGTTCGGCAAACAAGAAAAACACTTTCGTGAACCGGATGAAATTTTTGCAGAGTCAGAATGCGGAGGAGAAAAAGCCGGCGCCGAAGAAAAAGCAGTAGGGAAGAAGTTGGCAGTTTTCAGTTGGCAATTAGCAACTTAGTCAGTAGTTGCATCCTTGCCAGCCATTTGTTGCGGATCGGTCAGTATGTCCTAACGACTCATCAATGATCGTGTCTGTTCATTCTAATTGTTCTTGCAATTTCAAGTTTCTTCGCAATGTCTTTTTCTCCAATAGAGTTTAACTTGTTTATTAACTCTTGATATTCCGGATAGGCATTGTGATTTTCTACATCTGCATAAAAGTTTATCAGGTTGTTTTGCTCTTTGCCCTCAAGCGTTTTGTATTTGCTCACAAAAACTGTTGTGCACTTTATCGCAAGGTCAACACTCATCTGCTGAAGTTGTCCAACAGCATCCGCATCCCACCCTAAATCCTTCCCGATGTCAATACATTTATTAATCACTTCGATTGGAAAAGTTGCAGCACATTTTTCAAGCGCCTCGAGGTATTTATAAGACTCTGAATAAAGTTGGTCAAACTTCTCTGGTCCAAAAATTTTCAGGAAAGAGTTCGAGTCAGAAGGAAAAGCGGCAATGTAATCTTCTTGAAGTTTTTTAGAATTAGTGTCGGCTGAAAGATTGTCAAAAGCAGTTTTTACTTTCATCGCATCCGCAGTTAGTATCTGCGAATAACCAATCTTAAAAAGCAAAAGGAATGCAATAAGAATTCGTACCGTCATTGTTGCGTTTGTTTGTCGGTCATTGAAACAGGCTTTTACTTTCAAATATTGCTTACTGCCAATTGCCTACTGTTACTTCTTCCGATTCATTACCAAATCCTTCCTGCTTCCTTCAAATATTTCAAACTCCAGCAGCCTGCATTCCAATGTTCCGTTGAGAAAAGTTTTCTTTGAAGATGGTTTTAATCCGATGTTCTTTGCTAACTCAGGGTTGGCCGTGAAGATGTAACCGAAATAACCTGCACATTTCTTCTTTAGAAAATTCCCCATAGCAGCATAAGTATTTTTCAATTCATCGGTTACTCCCAGCCGTTCTCCATATGGTGGATTAAAAATTACAATTCCAGCGGGGCGTCTTAGGTTCGAAGGATTCCCGACTCCTTCGGAGGAGTCAGATGACTGCGAAGGCAGAGGCGTTTCTTCAAACTCACATTGTACAAAACGAATTAAATGTTCAACGCCCGCCATCCTGGCATTTTGTTTTGCAGCGTCAAGGGAGTGCCTGTCATTATCTGTAGCAAGAATGGTTGCGGGTGATAGCGGCAGTATTTTTTCTTCCAGTTCTTTTTTCAGTGTGAGAAAGGAAGTGGAATCAAAACCTTTCACGTGCATGAATCCGAAGTTCGTTCGAATGAGTCCCGGCGGTTTGTTGACGGCCATCAATGCTGCTTCTATGGCGAGTGTTCCACTACCGCACATGGGATTGATAAATGGGGATGCGGCATCCCAGCGTGTAGCAGAAATCATGGCTGCGGCAAGTGATTCCTGCAAGGGCGCCTTCATTGCTATTTTACGATAGCCGTGTTTCGTGAGGGATTCACCGGAAGTATCAAGATAGAGAGAACACTCATTATTTTTCCAGTGAAGAAAGATCACCGCCTTGTTTTTTTCAGAACCGGAGTCAGGTCGTTTGCCAAGTTGCTGAACGAAGCGATCTGCAATGGCATCTTTCACTTTCATGTTCATAAACATGAAGTTGGTGACTTCAGCATGCTCACTCACGGAATGAACGCTGAAGTATCCTTCATCTCCGTGAGGAGTCCCGTGGACGAAAAGAATTTCTTCCCATTCAACCGCTTTTACTTCATCATACACCTGCTGCAATGTTGCAGCTGTAAATTTTTTTATGAGAAGGAAGACATGATTGGCTGTTCGCAGTAAAAGATTCAGGCGAATGCAATCGGCAAATGTTCCGGTGGTTTGTACAGTTGTCCATGATTCACTTGCCACCGGAAATCCTGCGGCTTCGGTTTCCTGTTTTAAATATGGAACAATGTGCGGCGAGCAACTGATTACGATGGTTCGCTTTGAAGTAAAGAGATCGTGCATGATGGACAAAGTTCGATTGTTCCATTTGAATAGTAGAATAATCGAATAGCGAATCAGGAACGAACGGCGCTCGTGGACTTGCAAATTGGCTTGACTTCGTATAAGTGCCCGGCATCATGAAGCAGAGGATTATCTCCTAAGATTTGACCACTCCGAAATGCAGCAGGTTTTCAAATCTTGCGCGCGTCCGAAAAAATGTATCAGGATCAATTACTCCACAATCAGTTTCTGATTTGTTGTTCCTGAATCAGAAATCATTTTCACAAGATAAACTCCCTTTGAAAAATTGCGGGTATTGAGCACCACTGAATGATCTCCTTTCTCCGCATCATTGTCCAGCAATGTTTCAATTTCTTTCCCGCTCTGGTCATACACTTTTAAACATACATGTGATGATTGGGGAAGAAAGAATTGAATCACTGTTTGATTGCCGGCAGGGTTGGGATGCATGCTCATTGTTTCTTCTGGTGAAGCGGAACCTGAAGCAAGCCGCAGCACGGTAATGAATGTTTGTATGGGAGTAAATGCTGATTTTGCTGAGCCGCTCTCACTGCAATAGGTCTGTACATGGTATTCGTATGTAGTGTTTGCTACGAGACCCGTGATGGTGTATGAATTAGTAGTGGAGTATTTCGTGGTCCATGTTAAAACGCCTTGCCTGCGGTACTGAACTTTATATTTCACAGCACAGGAAACTCCTGTCCAGTTCAGGGAGGCTGAAGTAACACCGATTGTTGAAGCTGTCAATGCTGTCACGATGCCGCATGCAACCAGTTGGAGATTAGCGCCATTGTCAGTGCCTGTTACTGCGGGATTGCTGCTTGTTACACGAACACGATACTTAGTTCCGGCTTGAGATGTGGAAGGCATGGCCGCCATGATTGTTCCTGAACCGCCAGTGCTATTCAAAGTGCCAATAGCGATAGGTGCCGTGAAGTGTCCTTTCTTATCTGAAAGTTGCGCTGTATAAATATTTCCGGTATTTAATGTTCCTGATGAAGTGAACGGAACATTAACGATTGCTTCAGGACAAAATGGTGAACCGGAAACAGAACCCGTGGTAATGACGCATACACAGCCTTCATCTGTAGTCCCGTTGCAGTTGTCATCAATACTATTGCAGATTTCAGTTGCACCCGGATGAACGGCAGCAATCCCATCATTACAATCTCCGGTGTTTGCAGCGTAACCTGATGGAACGGTACATGCTACTACCGAGCTTGTCGAACTGCCATAACCATCACCGTCACCATCAGTGTAGAAGGTTGATTGCTGACATGAAATGAGTGTGCATGGGAGGTATATTGTGTCAGTGCTTATTGTATCTATAGTAGCAATTGCCAGGGAATCCATAAGCAAGCGCAAACTATTGAGGGTATCAGCGTAAGCAGGATTGTTTACCTCGTTTGAATTTTCTCCCGGATCAGCAGTAAGGTCGAAAAGTTCTTCTACACTGGCCTGGCAATGATGCCTTACATATTTAAAGCCGGCAGTCCTGACCGCTCTCCATGATGGATCATCAACAGTCGATTCAGCAGGAATCCCTGTCCTGATATTCTCAAGATAGATGGATGTTCTTTCGTGCCCTGACTCCACGAGGTAATGAAGAGATTGCCCCTGAAAATTATAGGGCGCAGCATCAATTCCCGCAGCTTCAAGAATAGTAGGCGCTATATCATGCAAGCCAATCATGTTGCCGCAACTAACGGAGCCGGGTGCAAACCAGGCAGGATAACGAATAAACAGAGGAACGCCAACTGATTCCTCGTGGGCATCTTGCTTGCCGGATAGTTTATGCTCTCCGAATAAAAATCCATTATCGTTGGTAAAGATGATCATCGTATTATCCAAAATTCCCCGGCTTTGCAATACTGAAAAAATATTTTCTATCCCGCGATTTATTTCTGACTGTATTTCGAGCAACTTTTCCTTGTTATTTTTTATTGCGGAACTGTCATGTGCTAACCTGAACTGATCGCTAAGAGAATCAGCATAAAGAAATGATGGATAGTCGGTAGCATATTCGTAATAATTATCGGGCAGAGCGCCACGCCCGTTATAGTCGTTTGCATAAGCTGGCACGATGCCTATTCCGAGATGCGTTCCTATATGTCCGATTCCAAAAATGAACGGCGTATCAATATGGGCTAACCATGCCGCGGAGGTATCGTCAATAACAACCGTTACAGTACCGGTCGAATTCCCTTTCGCCGGACTGAGGTTCATCGTCGGATCGCTATTAAGCAGATTAGAAACTTCAAAAACTTTCTCCATTCCGGGAAGGTTATTATGTTCCACATTGGAATACTTGCCAACATAGTTATTATGATAACCGTGGCTTGCCGCAATGGTAAAGAAGGTGGGCAAGTCACCCCTTGGATGTATCCCATTGTTTGTGGCGCCATGAACATGAGGATACGTTCCGGTAAGCATGCTATAGCGTGAGGGACCACAAAGGGGCTGCAGGCAATAAGCGTTGCACACCTGCAATCCTTCCTGATAAATTCTTTGAATGGAAGGATAATTAATAAATGAAGGACCGTCCGGTGGCAACAATTTTTCATCTGCATCATCAAGAATGATGATGACAAAATTAGGGCGTTGAGCAAGCAGGGGGGTCGATATAGAAACAGAAGCGATGACCAGCAAAAGGTAAGTTAAGATCCTTACAGCGAAGCCCCGTGAAGATCTCTCCGGATTTTCACCGGGAAATTCTGAACGTGAGAGTGACAGGCGGGATTTCACTGTTCGTCTATTTGTGTGTGTGAAGAACATGTTGTGGGTTTAAGAGTGAGTTGAAGTGGCTATATGGTTGTTTTAATCTTTTTTATTTCCCTGATCGAAGGCGAACCATGTTCTTGTTTTAAAGTTTTTAAGAATCTGAATTTTTCGAAATATAGCAAATGTTCCTTTCAAAGTAAATTGTTTTTAAAAAGCCCATCCAATCGCCAATACTCAGTTAATTTGGTGAAAAAACCCGCCCCGCAGTGCAGCGAGGCGGGCTTAAAAAAATTATTGTACAATCAATTTTTGATTTTCAATTCCAAAATCAGAAATCACTTTCACAAGATAAACCCCCTTTGAAAAACGATTCGTGTTGAGCAGCAGTGAATGATCACCTTGCTCCACATCATCATTCAGCAGTGTTTCCCCGAGGAGGTCGGGACAGGCAATTTCTCTTCCGCTCAGGTCATACACTTTTATATATACGCGCGATGATTGAGTAAGGGTAAATTGAATCATCGTTTGATCGCCGGCAGGATTGGGATGGATGCTCATCGTTTCTTCTGCGGAAGCAGGCCCTGAAGCAAGCCTCAGCGAGGTGGTGAATGTTTGTGTAAGAGTGGAACCCGACTTTGCTGAGCCACTCTCACTACAATACGTCTGTACGTGGTATTCATATATAGTGTTTGCCGTCAAGCCGGTAATGGTACATGCATTGGTGGTGGAGTATTGGGTTGTCCATTTTGCAATGCCTTGCTTGCGATATTGAACTTTATATTTCACAGCACAGGCCACTCCTGTCCAGTTTAGCGAGGCTGCTGATGAAGTGATTCCTGAAACAGGCAATGTCGCAACCATACCGCAAGCAATCAATTGCATGTTAGAACCGTTGTTACTGCCTGTTATTGCAGGGTTGCTCCCCGTTACACGAATACGAAACTTAGTTCCGGCTTTAGGTTTGGAAGGAATGGTGGCAATGATTGTTCCTGAGTTCGCAGTGCTACTTAGTGTGCCTATAGGAGCAGGGGTACTGAAGCTTCCTTGCTTATTAGAAAGCTCAGCGGTATATACGTTGCCGTCTAAAAAGGTTCCTGCCGAAGTGAACGGTACATTCAGGGTTGCCTGAGGACAAAATGGTGAACCGGAAATAGAACCTGTTGTTATGGTGGATACACAACCTTCATCTGTAATTCCGTTGCAGTTGTCATCAATGCTATTGCAGATGTCAGTTGCGCCGGGATGAATGGCGGTTCCCGATTGGTCGGGAATATCATTACAATCTCCTGCGATTGCGACATAACCTGATGGAGCAGTACATGCTGATATTGTGCTTGTCGAAATGCCATAACCATCCCCGTCGGCATCTGCATAGTATATTGACTGAGGACAGGAAATGAGTGTGCACGGCGCATATATTGTATCCCTGCTTATAGTATCTATCGTGGCAATTGCCAGTGAGTCAAGCAATATACGCAAGTCATTCAGTGTATCGGCATAAGCAGGATAGTTCACCAGGTTTGTATTTTCTTCCGGATCGGTGATAAGGTCAAAAAGTTCTTCTACCTGTGCCTGACAATGATGCCTGACGTATTTGAAGCCCAAAGTTCTAACAGCTCTCCATGATGGTTCTCCCGTAGAGTCAGTGTGATATTTAGGCTTAATGTCCTCAAGATAGATAGAGGTTCTTTCGTGACCCGGCTGCAGGAGATAATGAAGAGATTGTCCCTGCAAATTATATGGAGCAGCATCAATTCCTGCCGCTTCGAGAATGGTTGGGTATAAATCATGCAAGCCAATCATATTGCCGCAAGAAACGGTGCCCGGCTCAAACCAGGCAGGATAACGAACAAAAAGAGGTACGCCGGCGGATGTCTCCGTTGCATCTCCCTTACCGGTTAATTGATGTTCTCCAAGCGAAAATCCATTGTCATTGGAAAAGATGATCATCGTGTTGTCAAGAATTCCCCGGCTCTGCAGAACTGAAAAAATATTTTCTACTCCCTGGTTAATCTCCGACTGTATTTCAAACAACTTCTCCCGGCAAAACTTGAGCGAGGCGCTGTCATGCGCTAACAAATAGACATTACTAAGAGTGTCCGCATACAGGTATGATGGGTAGTCAACACTATATTGGTAATAATTATCCGGTAATGTAGCAAGTCCGTTGTAGTCGTTTTCATAAGCACTCACTACAGGTATAGGGGTATGAGTTCCTACATGTCCTATTCCCAAAATAAAAGGCGTATCAATTTCGGCTAACCACGCCTTTGATGTGTCATCAATAATAACAGTGGTATTTCCGACAAATGACGTCATTACACCATTATAGCGCATAGTAGGATCGGTCTGGATGGGTAGGGTCAACGTCATCGTCTTCTCCATTCCCGGAATGGAAGCACCTTCCACATTGGCATATTTACCTACGTAAGCATTATGATAACCGTGGCTTGCTGTAACAGCAAAAAAGGTTGGTAAGTCACTTCTTGCACGTAATCCATTGTCAGTGGCGCCGTGAACATGAGGATACATTCCCGTCCAGATCGTGTAGCGTGAGGGATTGCAAAGCGGCTGAAGACAATATGCATCACAGACCTGCAATCCTTCCTGGTAAATTCTTTGTATAGAGGGATAGTTAAGGAAAGAAGGTCCGGCTGGTGGCAGCGATTTTTCATGTGCATCATCTATGAGGATGATTACAAAATTCGGACGTTGAGCAAATAGATTGCTTGATATAAGAATCGTAATGATGAACATCAGAAGACAAGTCATGGTTTTTTCAGCTAAGCTTCCCGGGTTGAGGCAGGTGCGGGACAGGGGGGATTTCAATAGGCGTCTATTTATATATGTATTCAATGCGTGATAGGGTTTAGAGTGAGTTGATCTGGTTATATGCTTATTAAATTTTCTTATTTCATCAATCGAACGGTAGGGGACATTTCATTCTCTACTATTCATTAAGAGCAGGGTTTTCCTAATTGGTACTCGTTCAGCAGAATTTTTTTCGAAGCGAGCAAGGATCTCAGTTCAAAGTTTTTCGAAGCTTAATTTTTCGAAATATAGCAAATGTTCCTTTCAAAGTAAATTGTTTTTGAAAAGCCCCGTTCATTCACCAATACGCAGTTAATTTGGTGAAAAACCCGTCCTGCACTGCTGCGGGGCGGGCTAAAAAAATTTATTGCACCATCAACTTTTGATTTTCAATTCCAAAATCATAAATCATTTTCACAAGGTAAACTCCTTTTGAAAAACGATTCGTGTTGAGCAGCAGTGAATGATCACCTTGCTCCACCTCATCATTCAGCAGTGTTTCCCCGAGGAGGTCGGGGCAGGCAATTTCTCTTCCGCTCACGTCATACACTTTTATATATACGTGCGATGATTGCGGGAGTGAGAATTGAATGGTTGCATGATCTGTAGCAGGGTTAGGATGAATGCTCATTATTTCTTCTGCTGAAGCGGAACCTGAAGCAAGCCGCAGCGCAGTGGTGAATGTTTGTATAGAAGTGAAAAATGACTTTGCTGAGCCGCTTTCCATACAATACGTCTGTACTCGGTACTCATATATAGTATTTGCGAGCAGCCCCGTGATGGTATATGAATTAGCAGTAGGGTAGTTTGTTGTCCATGACGAAATACCTTGCTTGCGGTATTGAATTTTGTATTTTACGGCACACGAAGCTCCGGTCCAATTTAATGAAGCGCCAGTAGCACTAATTCCTGAAGCAGACAATTCTGTAACCATACGGCATGCAACCAATTTCAAATTAGAGCTGTTCTTATTGCCTGTTACTATTGGATTACTGCTTATTACGCGAATGCGATACTTAGATCCGGCTTTGGGATCTGAAGGTATACTGGCGGGGATTGTTCCTGAATTGGCAGCACTGCTCAGGGTGCCTAATGTATAAGGCGTGCTGAAATTTCCACTATTATCTGAAAGTTGGGCTGTATAAATATTACCGGCGTTGAATGTTCCTGCTGAAGTGAAGGGAACATTCAGGATTGCTTCAGGACAAAACGGGGAACCGGGAATGGAACCTGTGGTAATGGTGCTCCCGCAACCTTCATCGGTAATCCCGTTGCAGTTGTCATCCACGCTGTTGCATATATCAGTTGCGCCGGGATGAACGCCTGCGTTCGCATCGTTGCAATCGCCCGCACTTGAAATGTAACCGGGTGGAGCTGTACATTCAAACACGGTCACATTCGCATCTCCATAGTCATCACCATCGGCATCTGCATAAAATGTTGACTGAGCGCATCCAATAAGTGTGCATGGCGCGTACACTGTATCGCTGCTTATAGTATCTATTGTTACAATTGCCAGCGAGTCGAGCAACATACGCAAGTCATCCAGTGTGTCAGCATAAGCAGGATTGTTTACCTGGTTGGAATTTTCTTCCGGATCGGTGGTAAGGTCAAACAGTTCCTCTACACTCGACTGGCAACGATGGCGTATGTATTTGAATCCCGCTGTTCTCAAGGCCCTCCATGATGGTTCTCCTGTGGAATCAGTGTGTTCCTTGCGCTTAATAGATTCAAGATAGAGGGCGCTTCTTTCGTGACCCGGTTGCATGAGAGTATGCAGAGATTGTCCCTGCAAATTATAGGGAGTCGCATTAATTCCCGCCGCTTCGAGGATAGTGGGGGCTATATCATGCAAGCCAATCATGTTGCCGCAACTTATAGTGCCGGGTGCGAACCATGCAGGATAACGAACAAAAAGAGATACGCTCGAAGATGGCTCTCTTGCATCTCCTTTACCGGCTAATTGATGTTCCCCGTACAAATTTCCATTGTCGTTGGTAAAAATGATCATCGTGTTGTCCAAAATTCCGCGACTCTCCAAAATTGAAAAAATATTTTCCATCCCCCGGTTAATTTCTGACTGAATTTCAAACAGCTTTTCCCTGGTCTTCACAAGCCCAAAAGTATCATTGGCTAAGTGATAGCTACCACTAGTAGTGTCAGAATACAGAAATGATGGGTAGTCCGACGTATAACGGAAATAATTATCCGGCAAATCGGCAAGTCCGTTATAGTCATTTTCACAAGTAGACAATGCTGGAATTGGACTGTGAGTTCCTATATGCCCTATTCCCAAAATAAAAGGCGTATCAATGGCAGCTAACCATGCCTGTGAGGTGTCATTTATAATAACGGTCGTATTTCCGACTAATGACTTTAGTATTCCGTTATAGCGCATGGTAGGATTGTTCTGGTCTATTCTGGTGATCGTTAATCTCTTTTCCATTCCGGGAAGGTTCTCCGTTTCTAAATTGCAGTATTTGCCGACATATTCGTTATGATAACCGAGACTTGCAGTAATACCAAAAAAGGTAGGCAAGTCAGTTCTTGGGAGTTCCGTATTGTCTGTGGCGCCGTGAATATGAGGATACATTCCAGTATAGATCGTGTTGCGCGAGGGGTTGCAAAGCGGCTGAAGGCAATATGCATCACAGACCTGCAGTCCTTCCTGATATATTCTTTGTATGGAAGGATAATTAAGAAATGAAGGCCCGGCCGGTGGCAGCGATTGCTCATGTGCATCATCAAGCACGATGATGATAAAATTCGGGCGTTGGGAAAAGACTTTGGTGGATAGCGGAAAGGTAGCTATTAGCAGCAAAAGGTAAATGAAAGTTTTTCCGTTTATTAATCCGGATATAACCATTTTCTTGTTTTCATTAGTAGTGTTCGACATGTTGTTTGATTTAAGGGGGAGTTGAATTAATAATTGTTTTTTGTTTTTAAAAAAAAGTTTAGATTGTTCTTGTTGATTCTTATAACGGGACAAAGATGGCATTGCAGCAAGGGCAAGCGCATCACAGGATTCTGGTATTTTGCGCATCACTGAATACCGGGATGCACTTGGAGAATCACCTCGAGAGGGTTTATAAATTATAAAAGGGTGACCCTTTCGAATCACCCCTATCAGGACTGCTTGTCCCGTATGCTGCATTTTACATTCCGTATTCCTTCACATAAATATAAAATGTAAAAATTTTTCCTGACAAGAACTGTATGATCAACTACTGTACAACCAGTTTCTGATTTGTTGCTCCTAAATCAGAAATCATTTTCACAAGGTAAACTCCTTTTGAAAACTGCTTGGTGTTGAGCAGCAGTGAATGATCGCCTTGTTCAACATTATCATTTAGCAGTATTGAAATTTCTTTTCCACTCACGTCGTACACTTTTATAAAGACATGCGATGCCTGTGGAAGTGTGTACTGAATCTCTGTTTGATCACCGGCAGGGTTGGGATGCATGCTCATTGTTGTTTCTGCTGAAGTTGAACCTGAAGCAAGCCGCAGCGTTGTGGTAAATGTTTGTATAGGAGTTGCAACTGACTTTGCCGAGCCGCTCTCATTACAATAGGTCTGTACCCGGTATTCGTATATGGTGTTTGCTATCAGGCCCGTAATGGTATATGAATTGGTGGCGGTGTATTGTGTTGTCCATTTTGCAATGCCTTGCCTGCGGTATTGAACTTTATATTTCACAGCACAAGGAACTCCGGTCCATGTTAGTGAGGATGATGTAGCAGTGATTCCTGAAGCAGACAATGCCATCACCATACCGCATGCAATCAATTGCAGATTGGTGCCGTTGTTAGTGCCTGTTACTATAGGATTGTTACTTGTTACACGAATTCGATAATTCGTTCCGGCTTTAGGTTTTGAAGGGATGGTGGCTGTAATTGTTCCTGAACCGGCAGTGCTGCTCAAAGTGCCTATAGGAGTAGGGCTGCTGAAGCTTCCGTTCTTGTTAGAAAGCTGAGCGGTGTATACATTGCCGCTGTAAAATGTTCCGGATGAGGTGAATGGAACATTCAGGATCGTTAGAGGACAAAACGGGGAACCGGAAACAGAAGCTGTGGTAATGGTGGAGACACAACCTTCGTCTGTAGTTCCATCGCAATTGTCATCAATGCTATTGCAGACATCAGTTACGCCGGGATGAACGGCAGCATTTCCGTCATTACAATCGCCCGCGGTGGAAATATAACCTGATGGAGCGGTGCATACGAATACTGAATTAGTCGAAACGCCATAACCATCAGCATCAGCATCTTGATAAAATGTTGACGGCGTACATCCAATGAGTGTGCAGGGTGCGTACACCGTATCACTGCTAAGGGTATCTATTGTAGCAATTGCCAGCGAGTCAAGCAATATACGCAGGTAATTCAGGGTATCAGCATAAGCAGGATTGTTTACCTGGTTGGAGTTTTCTTCAGGATCGGTGGTTAAGTCAAACAGCTCCTCTACACTTGACTGGCAACGATGGCGGATGTATTTGAATCCTGCTGTTCTAACAGCCCTCCATGATGGCTCTCCAGTGGAATCAGTATGTTCCTTGGTCTTTATACACTCAAGATAGATAGAGGTTCTTTCGTGACCCGGCTGCAAGAGATTATGAAGAGATTGTCCCTGGAAATTGTAGGATGCAGCATTAATTCCTGCCGCGTCGAGAACAGTGGGACATATATCATGCAAGCCAATCATGTTGCCGCAACTTATAGTGCCGGGTGCAAACCAGGCAGGATAACGAATAAAAAAAGATACGCTGGCAGAGGGCTCTCTTGCATCTCCCTTACCTCCTAATTGATGTTCACCGTACAAAGTTCCATTGTCATTGGTAAAAATGATCATCGTGTTGTCCAGAATTCCGCGACTCTCCAAAACTGAAAAAACATTTTCTACCCCCCGGTTAATTTCTGACTGGATTTCAAACAGCTTTTCTCTCGACTTCGTAAGTGCGAAAGTGTCATTTGCTATTAGATAGGCACCACTGGTAGTATCAGTATACAGGAATGATGGATAGTCCGTCGTATACCGGTAATAATTATCCGGCAAAGCACCAAGCCCGTTATAGTCGTTTTGATAAGCAGTCACTATAGGTACCGGACTATGAGTTCCTATATGTCCTATTCCCAAAATAAAAGGCGTATCAATCACAGCTAACCATGCCTGTGATGTATCATCAATAATAACAGTGGTATTTCCCACCAGTGACTTTATTACCCCATTGTATCGCATATTAGGATTCTTCTGCACGATTCCTGTCATGGTCAACGTCTTCTCCATTGCGGGAACGTTTGTAATTAAACCTTCCACATTGGAATATTTGCCGACATAAGCATTATGATATCCGTTGCCGGCTGCAATAGAATAAAAGGTTGCCAGGTCAGTTCTTGGATGTGCTCCGTTGCTTATAGCGCCATGAACATGAGGATACATCCCTGTTAGCATGCTGTAACGCGACGGATTGCAAAGTGGAAAAAGGCAATACGCATCGCAGACCTGCAATCCTTCCTGGTAAATTCTTTGAATAGAAGGATAGTTAAGAAAGGAAGGTCCGGCAGGAGGCAATGAGGGCTCATGTGCATCATCAATCAGGATGATGACAAAATTCGGGCGCTGCGAAAAAACTTTGGTTGACAGGGGAAGGGCAGCGATCAACAGCAAGAGGTAAGTAAGGGCTTTCCCGGCTATTGATCCCGATCTCACAATTTTCTTTAGTTGAATAGTCGTGTTCGACATGGTTTTAGTTTTTGGGGGTTATACAAGATATTTTTTTCAGTTATTGCACAATCAACTTCTGATTCGCAATTCCATCCCGCAGTACTGATGGAGAAATCATTTTCACAAGGTAAACTCCTTTTGAAAAATGATTGGTGTTGACCAGCAGTGAATGATCGCCTTGCTCCAAATCATCATCTAACAGTGTTGCAATTTCTTTCCCGCTCACACCATACACTTTTATAGATACATGCGATGAGTAGGGGAGTTTGAATTGAATGGTTGCATGATCTTCGGCAGGGTTGGGATAAATCTGAAATGAAATTTGTTGTAGTAAGTCCGAACTTTCTTTACAAGATTTAGTCACTGTTACATTGGCAGACGTTTTAGTACATCCGCTGCTGTTAGTAACAATTACCTTGTAATTACCTTTCTTATTGGCAGAATACACTCGGTTGGTGGCTCCTATAATATGGCTTCCTCCTTTTAGCCATTGATAGCTTAATCCTGTTCCGCTGTTGGCAGAAAGAGTGACACTGCTTTGCCCGCAAAGGTCGAGCGAAGTATAACTAATGCTTGCCGGAGGACTTGGATTAACATTCACTATAGTTACTGCCGAGGTGGATGAACAACCAAAACTATTTGATACTATTACTTTATACCCTGCAGCCTTATTAGTGGAGTATGTTTGGTTCGTTGCACCCGAAATATTGTTGCTTCCTTTTATCCACTGATACGTGATGCCCGTTCCACTGTTAGCTGAAAGAGCTATAGAAGAGGCCTCACAAATAGCCACGGTTCCCGAAGGAATGACTGTTGCTGTAATTGCATTCTCATCTGCATTGCCATCGCAGTTATCATCAATGCCATTGCAAACGTCAGATGCGTCGGGATGAATCACCGGGTCGCTATCGTTGCAATCAGTATTATCTGCTACATAACCCGCAGGCGCACTACATGCAGCAGCAGTAGAATTAAGGTCTCCATATCCGTCTCCGTCAGCGTCAATATAATAAACATTGCTGCATGCAAAGTTTAGCTTTACAATCCAGTAATCAGCCTTGCCCCGGCTTTCCTGTGTTTTGTCGCCGCTGATTCCTGATTCAGAAGATCCTCCCAGGATATATCCTCCGTCGGCAGTTTGGTGAAGAGAATTAAGATAATCAGTCATGCTGCCTCCCAGGCCTGCATCCCATTGCTTTACTCCATTGGCATCGGTCTTTACAATCCAATAATCAGCTTCGCCCTGGCTATCCTGTGTTTTGTCGCCGCTGATTTTTGATAGAGAAGATTCTCCCAGAATATATCCTCCGTCAGCAGTTTGCCGAATAGAGAAAGCATAATATCCATCATTGCTGCTGCCTCCAAACCCTGCATCCCATTGTTTCGCCCCATTGGCATCGGTCTTTACAATCCAGTAATCAGCCTTGCCCCGGCTTGCCTGTGTTTTGTCGCCGCTGATTCCTGATTCAGAAGATCCTCCCAGGATATATCCTCCGTCAGCAGTTTGCTGAAGAGAGAAAGCAGGATATCCATCAGAGCTGCTCCCTCCAAACTGTGCATCCCATTGCTTTACTCCATTGGCATCGGTCTTTACAATCCAATAATCAGCTTCGCCCTGGCTTGTCTGTGTTTTATCGCCGCTGATTCCTGATTCAGAAGATCCTCCCAGAATATATCCTCCATCAGAAGTTTTCTGAAGAGAATAAAGATAATCATCGCTGCTGCCTCCAAATGTTGCATCCCATTGTTTTATTCCATTTGCATCAGTCTTTACAATCCAGTAATCATCCTCTCCCTGGCTTGCCTGTGTTTTGTCACCACTGATTCCTGATTCAGAAGATCCTCCCAGGATATATCCTCCGTCAGCAGTTTGCTGAACAGAATAAAGATAATCATCGCTGCTGCCTCCAAATGTTGCATCCCATTGTTTTACTCCATTGGCATCAGTCTTCACAATCCAGTAATCCTCATCGCCCCGGCTTGCCTGTGTTTTGTCGCCGCTGATTCCTGAAGAAGAATATCCTCCCAGGATATATCCTCCGTCAGCAGTTTGCTGAAGAGAATAAAGAAGATCACTGTAGCTGCCTCCAAATGATGCGTCCCATTGTTTCCCTCCATTGGCATCGGTCTTTACAATCCAGTAATCATAACCGCCCCGGTTTGGCTGTGTCTTGTCACCGCTGATTCCTGAACGAGAATTTCCTCCCAGAATATATCCTCCATCAGCAGTTTGCTGAAGAGAATTAAGTTGATCAAAGTCGCTGCCTCCAAACTGTACATCCCATTGTTTGAGCGGAGCGGTTTGTGCTATTGCAGGAAATGATGACTGTATAATCAGGATTGCAAAAAGGAAAATGAAATTGATCGTTTTCCCCGCTAAGGAGCTCCGAGAAGCACGGGGTAAACGGGCTATCGCAAATTGGCTTGGGTACTTGTTTGTGTTGTTTCCCGAAGAGAATCTCCCCGACATGTCGGGGGACAGGCGGGATTTCACAGTCTGCTTATTTGAGCTTGTGGTCAACATGAGAATTGGTTTTTGGTTAGGAAAAGGTTGGTGAATTTTGTTTTGCTATTGCACAATCAACTTCTGATTCTCTATTCCAAAATCAGAAATCATTTTCACGAGGTAAACACCTTTTGAAAACTGATTGGTGTTGAGCAGCAGTGAATGATCGCCTTGGTCCAAATCCTCATCATCGAGCAGTGTTGCAATTTCCTTTCCGCTCACGTCGTACACTTTAATATATATATGCGATGACTGCGAAAGTGTGTCCGTAAGGACTCCTACGGAGAATTGAATAGTTGTATGATCTTCAGCCGGGTTAGGAAAGATTTCCAATTGCATGCAATATGCAAAAGTGCTGTTTGAACTTTCTTTACAAGATTTAGTCACTGTTACGCTGGCGGAAGTTTTAGTGCACCCGCTGCTGTTGGTAACAATTACCTTGTAACTACCTTTCTTGTTGGCTGAATATGTTTGATTGGTGGCTCCTGTAATATTGTTGCCGCCTTTTAGCCATTGCCAGGTTAACCCTGTTCCGCTATTGGCAGTAAGAGTGATACTGCTTTGTCCGCATAGATCAAGTGAAGTATAACTAATACTTGCTGAAGGACGTGGAGTGAGATTCACTGTAGTTACTGCTGAAGTGGATGAACAGCCAAAACTGTTTGACTCTTTTACTTTATACCCTGCAGCTTTATTAGCTGAGTAGGTTTGGTTGGTTGCACCCGAAACATTTTTGCTTCCTTTTATCCACTGATAGGTGATGGCCGTTCCACTGTTAGCTGAAAGTGTTATAGAGGAGCCGTCACAAATTGCCACTGTTCCCGCAGGAGTAACGGTTGCTGTGATTGCGTTCTCATCTACAGTGCCATCGCAGTTATCATCAATGCTATTGCAAATGTCGGATGCGGCGGGATGAATAGCTGAGCCGCTGGCGGGATTATCGTTGCAATCGGTATGATCAGTTACATAACCTGAGGGCGCACTGCATGCAGTAATCATAGAATTAATGTCTCCATATCCGTCTCCGTCAGCGTCTATATAAAAAACATTGTTACAGGCAGGATTTAGTTTTACAATCCAGAAATCAAAACCTCCGTGGTTTACGCTTACATCCCCATCATTCGAATTGCTCTTTCCTGCCACTATATATTGCCCTGCGGATAAGAGTTGTAAGTTAAACGGGTATTCATCATTGCTTCCGCCTAAAGTTTTCTGCCACAATAAATTTCCTGCGGTGTCTAAAGCCGTTAGCCAAATATCATTTAAGCCATGGAGCCCGCTCACATCACCATCGGTAGACTCAGTATAGCCACAGGCTATTATGGTTCCATCGGTTTGTTGCTTTATATCCTTACCATTATCTCCCAGACTTCCGCCAAGACAAAGGGTCCATTGCGTTGAGCCATTCGAATCTGTTTTTACAACCCACATTTCATGCGCGCCGTGACTGCCTATTACATCAAAATCATCCATGGTGTGGGACAATCCGGTTATCACATATCCTCCATCAAGAGTTTGTGCTACACCACTTCCTGTATCTCCTCCCGTGCCGCCCATTGACCTTGTCCACTCAAGATTGCCGTTGGCATCCAGTTTAAAGAACCAGTAATCTTCCT
Source organism: Chitinophagales bacterium (assembly GCA_035638255.1). Lineage (GTDB taxonomy): Bacteria > Bacteroidota > Bacteroidia > Chitinophagales > UBA10324 > DASRAJ01. The sequence goes on along the minus strand of DASRAJ010000040.1, from coordinate 9,762 downwards.
GGCCATAATTACTGGTAATGTCCCCATCGTTCGACAATGAATAGCCGGCAACAATATACCCGCCGTCTGTGGTTTGGTGAACATCATTCGCTACATCCTTTAGGGAGCCACCATAAGACTTTTGCCATAGCAGGGTGCCGTATTGATCTAACTTAATGATCCATGCATCACCGTCGCCATGGTTACCTGATACATCCCCATCGTTAGAATAACTTTTTCCTGCTATCACAAATCCGTTATCAGAAGTTGATGCCATGGAATTGGCTATTTCAGCCCCGGAACCGCCATAAGATTTTTGCCATTGAATCATTCCCTGGCCATCCGTTTTAATCAGGCAATAATCAGATGATCCGTGATTGCCTGTTATATCCCCATTGTTCAAACTGTTTTTTCCCGCAACAGCAAACCCCCCATCCAATGCAGGCACTACGCCTATGGCTTCTTCAATTCCCGTGCTCCCATAAGAATGCTGCCACACAAGATTACCGGAAGCATCTATTTTAATCAGACAAAAATCATTGTGACCATGATTGCCGGTTATATCTCCATCATTGGAATTGCTTGCGCCCGCAATAATATACCCTCCATCAGATGTAGGACTTATACAATTCGGCACATCATCACCGGAACCACCGAATGACTTTTGCCAGGATATAGTAGGCGGCGTGTTAACGGTTTGCGCTGATGCAAGTGAAAATAAAAGTGCGAGGGTAACGGTTAGGAATATTGTTCCGCCTATACTAAAGTTTCCGGGTACGCTAAAGCTACGTTGGATAAACCGGGGGATAAAAAAATTTCCCGCTTTGATAGATTTCATTATGCGTCTATTACAAATGGAGTTCAACATTTTTTTCGGTTTTTAGGGTTAGAAGAAAGAAAAGATTTATTGTACAGTTAACTTCTGATTTTCAATTCCAAAATCAGAAATCAATTTGACGAGGTAAATACCTTTTGAAAAATGATTGGTGTTAAGCAGCGGTGAATGATCTCCTTGCTCCACATCCCCATCAAGCAGCGAAGCAATTTCTTTTCCGCTTACGTCATACACTTTTATATATACATGCGATGATTGAGGGAGCGTGAATTGAATGGTCGCATGATCTTCAGCAGGGTTGGGATAAATCTGAAATGAAACTTGCTGCGGTGATTCATCACCCGTGCGCAATGGTCCTGTAGTAAATTCCTGGTTTGAAGACCAATCAGACGATACATGAGGATGAGCTAACTGGCAATAAGTCTTCACTTCCCATTTATAGTTTGTGTTTGGCGAAAGACCGTTGATGGTTTTTGATGGATTATAAGTATCCTTCTTTGTCCATACACTCGTGCCTGCAACTTTGTAACGAACCTTATATCCTTCGGCTCCTGTTACTGCATCCCAGTTTAGCTTAGCTGATGTTGAGACTATATTTGTTGCTGATAAATTTGTTGGAACTAAACAGGTGCCGGCAGGATCATATTCCCAGAAATCACTTAGACCGTCGGGAAAAGAAGCGCCTGTTCCTATATACCCTTTGGTGCCGATGGAAAATCCTACTGCACCGTACCCTCCTGTTCCGCTGTAGCCGGCTTTCTGTTTCCACTCATTGGTGGCAGGATCATATTCCCAGAAATCCTTGTTAGGAGATCCCGTTCCTATATATCCCTTGCTGCCGATTGAAAATCCGACCGCGGAGGATCTTGCTGTTCCTCCGAAGTTGGCTTTCTCGGTCCAGGCGTTGGTGACAGGATCATATTCCCGGAAATCATTTGTCACATAGCCATCAAAGCCAGTACCTATATACCCTTCGCTGCCGATAGAAAATCCGACTGCGCTGTATCTTGCTGTTCCCCCGAAGTCCGCTTTCTGGGTCCAGGTATTCGCTGTGGGATCGTACTCCCAGAAATCTTTATAATAAGTACCAGAATTATATCCTGTTCCTATATATCCTTTGTCATCGATGGAAAATCCGACTGCACTACTTCTGGTTGCTCCCCCGAAGTTGGCCTTTTGCGTCCATGAATTGGTGGCAGGATCATATTCCCAGAAATCATTAAAGTAGGAGTAAATTCCGTAATACGAGTCATGATTGAAACCGGTACCGATATACCCCTTGCTTCCAATCGAAAATCCGACTGCATCAGCTCTTGCTTTTCCAGGAAAATTTGCTCTCTGAGTCCATGAATTAGTTGCGGGATCATACTCCCAGAAATCATTACCGTACACGTCCCAATTAAGATCGATATTAAAATTGTGACCAGTCCCGATATATCCCTTACTGCCTATAGTAAATCCAACAGCGTATTCTTCTGCTCCCCCTCCGTAATCAGCTTTCTGAATCCAGAAATCGTCAATGGTTCCGTCACAGTTATCATCTATGCCGTTTATAACTTCTGTTGCCCCGGGGTGAATGAGTACATTGCCGTCATCACAATCAGTGTTGTTTGCAACGTAGCCTACAGGTGCGCCGCATGCTTGAATTGTTGAATTCGGATTTCCATAAGCGTCACCATCTGCATCAAGATAGAAATTTCCCGTTGCATGAACGGCTGTATTCGCATCATTGCAATCGGTGTTGTCGTAAACGAAACCGCTCGGAAGTATACAGTCTCCTGCAAACAAACTATTAGATCCATCACCATAACCATCACCATCTGCATCAGCGTAAGCAGTCAAGCCATTGCATCCCCAAATCCATGTTAATCCGCTTGAAGGCAGGTTAGAAGAACTTAATTCACATTTATCCGTCAACGCGCTCCCAAATGGAGGCGATGACCATGTATTTGTTCCATTAATTATTTTCTTTAGTATAAAATCAGATGTGGTGCTCCCTATCATTCCAATTCCGGGAGCTGAATTATAGGCATCACTGCAAACGGTGTTCGTGATCATAGTTGTGACTGCTGTAAACGGTCCGTATACAAACTGAACGCTGTTTGAAGTTTCATTGAGAATAAGTTGAAAGCTATAATCGTCGCCTCCGGTATCAGCATAGTGTCGGCAATTTTTCCATTGGCAAACAAGCCGGTGGCTTGTTCCTGATCCTAATGTTTGAAATCGCACCTCACCTGAAGTTGAGCTAACTGGTACCAAGTCAACACCAAATGGTGCAATCATATTTGGTAATGCTGCTTCCAATCCACACCACCACTGAAAAGGATTCGAACCACTACCCATCACAATGTAGCCATTGCAGCTTATTCCGAATGTTGAATAAACTATTCCATTATAGGTAAAATTAAACCCTATACTTTGGCCAGATGATGACGCATCATCCCAATTACTACCTATGGCTCCCAAAGCTGTCCCGCCCGATATAGGGGTAAATGTTCCGGTGATTTGAGTAAACGCATAATTAGCAACTTGAGCAAAAGAGGTTACTGTTGAACAAATAATCAGCAGCACACCTATGCATGCAGTGCGAAAGATGTGTTTCTTTATAAAAATTAATTTTCTGTAAGTAAAGATTCGGTGGACAAATTGTTTTTTCCCGGCTGAGCGGGGTTCTAAATTTAAAATGGAGTTTCTCATTGTTTTTGGTTATTAGGTTTGAAAAATGAGGGTTTTAACAGGCGGAACAACGAGAAGAGATCTGCACCGTGTGTCATCATGCCCAGATGAAAACATTTTCTTTTCATAAAAGAAAGATTTTATGGTGAACTGAAAAAGAAAAACTCTGACTGTCCTCGGGACCGCGTAAGAAAATTTCATTCACCATCCCGCCGCTTTGATAGCAGATCGCGCTGTAAACTTTTCTGGCGGGAATATGTTGATGCAGATTCTTTTCGAAAGGTAGGAGTATTATTTCTTTCATAGGCTAAAAATTTAACTTTTGAAATTTTCCCTCCCCGCAGTATTGCCGAACAGGGAAAATTTTATTCTACAGCATCTGAAGACACCGGTAATACTCCTAATCAATTCATTAATTCTAGTGAATTGGTTTATTGCAATTTCCAGAATGCAAAGATGGAGTGAGAGTAGGAGCAACAGCATCCCTGAATTCTGGTATTTTCGGTCTCCCTGAATTCAGGGAGTAACTAATGCTCTACCGGAACAGGGGTTGACTTCAAGCAATCACAATTGCTTATTGCATACCGCTCTGTTCACAGTTTGTCCAATAGAATTTACTCCCGGCTATTTATAAATGTGGTGATGTGTAAATTAACGGTAGGGTAGGCAACCTAAGTTTCACTAATAGTTTCAGTCTTTCATTTTCTCGCTCAGTCAAATTATAATCTCTGCAATCCGGGAGAGTTGTTTTGCTGCAGTTTGTTTCCCAGCAGCTTTATCCGGTCAATTTCCTTTCAGTATGTAGTCGTGGTCAACATCACAGCAGCAAAAATTCCACTCTTAATTTATCACCACAATTTTTTTAGAAGCAGTTAGATTCCCCGCTCGAATCTGCAAAACATACACTCCGTTCGCCAGCTTGCGCGTATCAAATGCTGAGTTGTGTTCTCCCGCCGGCAGGTCATCGTTTAGTAATTGCTGCAATTTATTACCGATCACATTATACAGATCAATGCTTATCGTTGAAGCAGATGAAAGAGTATAGTTGATAAAAGAAGTACCGGATGCGGGGTTGGGAAATACTGACCATAATTGCAGCACATTTGTGTTTTGTATATTGGTTGGAAACTCGTCAATGAAGCCGTCGCAATCATCATCAATTCCATTATTAGTAATTTCAATTGCACCGGGGTAAATATTCGGATTGGCATCATTGCAATCAGTACTGTCTAAAACATATCCCACAGGGACATTGCAAGCCACACTGTCTATATTGGCGTTGCCATAGCCATCCCCATCGGCATCGGCATAGCAGGTTAATTGTACTCCTTCATCAATTTGCCCATTGCAATTGTCGTCAACAGTGTTGCAGATTTCATTTGCGCCGGGATTAACGTCTATATTTCCATCATCGCAATCAGTATTATCTGCAACATATCCTGATGGGGCTGAACAAGCGAAAGTTTCAATGTAGGCATCGCCATAACCATCCCCGTCGAAATCGAAATAGAAAGTTAATTGTACCCCTTCATCAATATTCCCGTCACAATTGTCATCAATGCCGTTGCAGGTTTCAATTGCGGATGGATTAACAGCAGCGTTGGCATCATCGCAATCGAGATCGTTGGTTACATAACCTGCAGGTATGCCATTACAGAATGTGTCAGCAACAAGACTATTTCCGTAGCCGTCGCCATCACCATCATAATAATAGACCTGACAGGCGGGGTTTAACAGCTTCACAATCCACATGTCTCCGTTGCCATGATTGCCTGAAACATCATCATCATTAGAAGTTGAATTTCCTGCTATAATAAATCCGCTGTCTATAGTTACTACGAGGGATAATGCTTCGTCTAAGTTACTTCCTCCTAAAGATTTTTCCCATTCAATACTTCCGGTTGAATCCATCTGCACCATCCAATAATCGCTGAATCCATAATGCACGGTAACATCACCATCATCTGAATAGGATCGCCCTGCCACAATAAATCCCTTGCTTGTTTGCTGAATAGCATTTGCATAATCAGCAGCCGACCCTCCTAAGGATTTTTGCCAGATTAAATTCCCAGAAGAATCTAATTTCAGGATCCAATAATCACTTGACCCTAAATTAACAGTTACATCGCCATCCGCAGAGCTGGACGTTCCTGCAACTATATAACCACCATCCTCTGTTTGCTGAATCGATTTGGGATTATCATGACTGCTTCCTCCAAAAACTTTTTGCCAGAGTATGTTGCCGAGTGAGTCCAATTTCACAATCCAATAATCATCATTGCCATGATTCAGTGAAACATCTCCATCATTCGAAAATGAGGAAGCAGCGAAAATGAAACCATTGTCTTTAGTTTCTTTTATATCCCTCGCATATTCACTATCAGTACCTCCCAGACACTTTTGCCATTGAAGGATACCATTGTTATTTAATTTCACAATCCAGCAGTCGTCACTTCCATGAATTCCGGAAACATCCCCATCGCTTGAATGAGTATACCCCGCAACAATATATCCACTGTCTTTTGTTTGACAATTGCTATATGAAACATCATCAGCACTTCCACCGAGAGAGTTTTGCCAGAGCAAACTGCCGGCAGCGTCCAATTTAGCAACCCAAAAGTCATAGTTCCCATGATTGCCCGAAACATCACCATTTGCAGACAGAGACAATCCCGAAACAAAAAATCCTCCGTCGAAAGTTTGACTCACAGAATACCCTTCATCAATATCACTTCCTCCAAGACATTTTTGCCAAACTAAGCTGCCATTTTTATTTAGCTTAACTACCCAATAGTCATAGTTGCCATGGTTACCGGAAACATCCCCATTATTGGAAAAGGTATATCCCGCAACAATATACCCGGAGTCGGCGGTTTGTTCAATGGAATTTGCATTTTCAGAACTGCTTCCGCCAAGACATTTTTGCCAGTCAATCAGAGGAACCTGTGCAGAAACTTCGGGGGCCATCCGTGCAGCAAATAATAAAATAAGGAGAGAAAATTTTGATTTCATAGCCAGTGAATTTAGGAGAAGAATGTTAGACAGGTAAATTTAGATTGGTAAATATGATTGCTGACGTTCGGAACTAAAGATAATTTCCTCACACGATTACCACACTCATCCACTCCCTATACGTTTCCATCCCTGTGCAATTTGCCCGCATCCGGCTTTGCCCAACTGATGGAGGCGGTATTGATTGCACCATAAGAAATGAAATTACTTGGTTGTCTGCAGGATTCCTGACGGACAAAAATTTTAGAGCAAATTGCGAGAGAGCGACAGGAAGAAGTCATGTAACAGAATGAGGCAGTAAACCTAACAATCCGTTTTCATATTTGCAACCGTTGCTGAAAAATACTTTTTCATTTCTTCATGCGGGTGCTTGCCGGCTGGAATTTGAGATAAGAGCCGGTGCCGGACTCATTTTTTTATTGTGAAAACTCATCTCACAAAAACCTTACAGGTTTTCAAAACCTATAGGATTAGGACGGCGACAATATGGTACGCATACCGCGCGAGTTGCAGTAAAATTATAAACCCACTGCTGTTACATTCCACTCATGATTTTCTCCCGGCCCATCAGGATCGTCCTTTACCGTAACAATCATAATCCCTTTATATTGAGGGAGGGAAATCAAAACATCGGATTGAGGCGTGACGGTAAAATTCTTTTCTTCGTAAAGCAATCTTCCCATTACATCATGTACCTGCAGCGTTGCATTGCTCACAGCAACCGGAACATGAATGGCAAAATTGTTTTGAAACGGGTTAGGATAAGCGGTGAGATTTGCAGCATCAAATTTTATTTCTGCTACACCGGTGGCATAATTCATACAAGTGTAATTGAGCGGATTCAACTCGATGGGCGCCCCGGGTATGAGTACCTGACCGGCGAGACCCGAGTACTGCGTCGGAATAAATGTGACGCGGAAACAGGAGTTCTGAATGGGCTGCTCACCCTGTGACGCAATGCCGTTTTGACCAACAGGGTTAATATATTTCGACATATCATTTCCCGAGCTGTCAATTTCCAGAAACCTCCCTGAAATTGCATCACAGATCATCGTGTTTCCGTTTGCCAAACGCTGCGCCCCGCCTTCCACAAAAGAAAACAAAGAAGTCGGAGGATTGGCAGCATATATCCAATCCTGGCTTGCCGGAAGGTAAGCTGAATCAGGGGCAAGCGGGTAATTATAGTTTACTACCGGAGGCGGCGTGAAGGTCTCAATTGTGGTATAGTCATTACCCGGCCGGTTCACGCCATTATTGAACACCAGGATTTTTCCTGCTCCCGGCATTCCCTGCGGAATCCAGGTAGTATTATGCTGCTGATAAAATTTCTGATCGGCGAGTGTTCCCCGTCCGTAATTCTGAGGATTGCCCCAGCGGTATAACAGATCTCCTCCATGACCGGAATTGCCACCGCTATGTGACGCAGCTTCATTTATAGTGGTGCTGTGGTCAATAATATAAACCTCATTAAGGTTGTGGCAACTTATCATCAGTTGATCGTGAACAGAATCATAATCCAAACCATTGACGTGAAGCCAGTCAACACTCGTTATATTAAGTGAGCCGAGGTTGATGTCAATCAAGCCGGGACTGTCGGCTACTACGCCGAAATTTAATTTTGTGCTGTCAACGTCCTGCACTAAGTGATCCCAGGCACGCCATTGCCATACAATGATTCCTGAATCATTCCCCATAGGTTGAATCTCTACTACTTTGTCAGACCATACATGATTGCCCAATGAGACGCGCCCGTTATTTTGCGCCTCCGTCTTGGAGTGATCTTCCCAAACGATGGCCACAATATTTCCATTCGGCAGTTGAATGGCATCGTGATGCTGACATTGATTATTGTCAGAAATCTCATAAGACCATATAATATTGCTGTTCCAATCCATCTTTTGAACAATGCCGCCTTGCCCGCCGCCCTGGAATAAAGCGTTATTGGTATTTCCACAACGCAGGAGGGTGCCGTCATTCAAAAGGTACACTGCCAACCCCGGGCGATAGGTGCTGGTCCATTGATGAATGCGCTTGCCGCATTTGTCAATAAGATACGTTGTATCACTGACGGCGGGCGCAAACAGAAGGTATCCATCCATGGCTCCTGAATAGCTGTAAAACCAACCGACAGTTTGTGAGTGCGCAGTCATTGAAAGGGTACATAGAAGAAGTAAAAATATTTTATTCATTAAATCGGATTGTGTAAGCAAACGTAACTTGAAATTTTAAACTCTTCAAAAGAAAATTCGTGATGAGGGTGAAAAGTGAACGTGAAGGTGAAAGAGCAAGCGTGTTCCTTTTCTACAGAGTTAGAAACTCACCCCTAAGGCTATAGTCAACTGTTTGTAGGTATATTCCGGTTCAGAGAAATAATCTGAATAAAGTCTGCCGTTTTTATAGCCCGCGCTGACAAGAAAAGCTCCATCGCCATAAAACTTAAACCTCATTCCTGCCCCTCCGCTATATGTTATGCCGCCATGATACTTTACTTCATGATAGTAGTGATCGGGATTGTGGTAAATAGGAAATCCATATCCGGCATTAACATATAAATAGGGTGTTGCTCTCTTGTTTAACATTTCCCATCTGCCATTTGCAAAAATGCTCAAAACAGCGACGTTCATAAGGTCAACACCAATTCCGGCTCCGGTGAAAAAATATTTTTTGAAGCGATAGCCATTTACTGTTTCAAGTAAAATACCGCCTTCTTGGCCGATCATTACTCCAAGCTCTGTATAATTAGAATAACCTTTTTCCTCTTGTTGAAATGGTGTTATGGCATACTCTAAAACAGGTTGATGAAAAATATTGAGTACGCTGGTTTTATTTATTACCAGAACACTGCCTCCGATGATTTGTATTTTTATTACGCTATCAACGCTTTGATTAATGATCGTTCCGCGAATGACGCTGCTATCTCTCAAATAAAGGACATCCTGAGTTACAGTTTGACCATAAGAAACTAAAGGAAGGAGGGATAGAATAATTAATGATGAGAAGGAAATATTCCTGAAGATATATGGCATTAAAAGAAGAGTAGTTTTAGTAAGTGCCTGCTAATTCGCTGCTGTCTCGCGCTTAACGTAAAGTTTCTCCATATATTTTCCCTCCTTCGCTGGTATTTAGTCGTCCCTTAACAATTCCTGAAACGTAGGCCAGTAAAGGTTTTCAAGACAATGGTGTGCAAAAAATGATGCAGGGATTTTGAAAGAATCTTTGAAAACCTTGCAACTTTGCACATGCTTTCAAAACCTATAGAC
>DASRAJ010000039.1:0-33915 GCA_035638255.1 Chitinophagales bacterium | reverse complement strand
ATTCATTCCCTTCCCGCTTGGCAGGATCACCATTGCAGCTTTCTTCCGTTCCCAAAACAGCGAATGAGATGTTTGCATGCCGGAGAATTTTTGCGAAGGAGCGTGTGATATTTTTGTTGCGATCGTCGAAGGAGCCGCTGCATCCAACCCAAAATAAAATGTCAGGACTCTCGCTCTTCGCAGCGAAATCTGCCATCGTGGGAATCTCCATTCCTTCCGCCCAGTTCAAACGTTCATGTTGTGCGAATTGCCAGGGCGCCCCGTTGTTCTCGATGTTGCTGTTCATCTGCGCTAACTCAGGCGGAACCTTTGAGTCTTCCATCACCATGGCTCTTCGCAAATCAACGATGATTGAAAGCGGAGAAATATTTACAGGGCATTCCTGCACACATGCATTGCAGGTGGTACATGCCCAGAGCTCTTCTTCGGTGATATAATCGTAGAGTAAAGTTTTTCCATCACTGTAGTCTGTGGGTGTTATGCTGACCTGTTCCGATGCTTTCGGGAGTGAAGTCGAAGCATTTGATAACGCTTTCGCAGACCCTTCGACGGAGCTCAGGGTGACAGACGCACGATCCAAATTTCTTCCCACCTCTTCCATTCGATCACGCGTCTTCATCATAATCAATCGTGGCGAAAGTTTTTTTCCTGTCAGTGTTGCAGGACAAGCTGCCGAACACCTTCCGCACTCTGTACATGAGTACGCATCCATCAATTGTTTCCATGAAAGATCGAAGATGTCCTTTGCACCGAATTTTGCAACTGAGGGTTCAGCGGGTGTTGCATTCTCACCGGACCCTGCGGAGGGATCGAGCATCAGCTTCACTTCCCTTGTTACACTTTCCAGGTTGTCAAATTTTCCCTTTGGATTTAAGTTGGAGAAATAAACATTGGGAAAAGAAATGATGATGTGAAAATGTTTAGAGATTACGAGATAATTCAGAAATACAAGCACGCCAACAATGTGCAGCCACCATGCGCTTCTCTCAATAATTTCTATCTGTGGTTCTGAAAGGTTAGAAAATATTGGAGCAATAAACGATGCGCTTAAGGGAAATGCGCCGGGCATAAATGTGAACTCATTCCATCTCATTTCCCTTAGCAGATAATCGGTAGTATTCATGGTTAAAAAGAAAACCATGAGACCAATTTCGAAGACAAGAATTATTGTTGCATCCTTTCGCGGCCATCCATCGAGATCGCTGCTTTTGAATCGTGGTAGTTTCAGTACATATCTTCTGAATAGAAAAATAATAGCTGCAATAATTGTCCCGCCTGCAAGAACTTCATAAACGATGATGACAAAGTTGTAAAGGCCCGAAGGCATGTACTCTCCAAGTATTCTATGCGTCCCGAAAATCCCATCTAAAATAATTTCGAGAATCTCGGTATTGATAATGATGAATCCGAGGTAAATGATCACGTGAAAAAATCCCGCAATTGGTTTTGTGAGCATCTTCGATTGCCCGAGAGCTACCCGCAGTAATACATTCCATCGTTTCACCCTGTCACCTTTTCCGTCAGGAGTCCTTTGGACAATCTTTTCATCTCTTCCCAACCGGATGTTGCGAATGATTTTTCTCACATTTTTTGTGAAGAAAAAAATTGCAGTTGACAATACTGCAACAAACAGTACTTGCGCTATCATGGATTCTTTCTACTTTTAGTAAATCAATTATGAAGTTATTGGCTTCTTGGCTAATGAATAACTGGTCTGCCTGCTAACTTAGTGACTCAATAACTCAACAACCAAATAACTCAATCCTCTACAATGCGAAGCAAGATAAAATTTTTACTCCTGCTGTTATTGACAGCACAATATGGTTTTTCACAACAGGCGAAATTGAATCCCTCTCTTTGGCGGGAAATTATGAAGCAACCTGTTTCTTCGAGAGTAGTTTCACTGCTCGTGCAGGGCGATCCGGGAATTGTTGAGCAGAAAATAAAATTGCTCGGTGGCACTTTCAAATTTTCACTGAACAATATTTCCTCCGTTTCTCTGCCACTCGATGAAGTGATCACACTGGCACAGACTCAGGGCATTTCAAGAGTGGAAGGATTGTATGGCAACGGGCGCACGATGGATGAAGTGACGAACGTCAATGCGAATGTAAATCCTGTTCATGACGGGATTGCTCCCCTCACTCAAGGGTATGATGGCAGTGGTGTGGTTATGGGGTTTTTGGATGATGGCATTGATTATCATCATCCCGATTTTCAAAATGCTGATGGAACTACCCGCATTAAATACATCTGGGACCAAAATGCGAACTCCGGAGGAGACACTCCGCAACCATACAATTATGGACAAGAATGGAATGCATCAGTGATTAACAGCGGCACGTGTTCTTATTATGAAACTAACTCGGAATTCGGTCATGGTTCAAATGTGGCAGGCATCGGAGCGGGAAATGGTCTGGCGGTAAATAATTATGAAGGCGTTGCTCCAAAGTCAGACATCATTGCTGTTGCCATTGCCTTTGATGAAAATTTTTTGTTCAATGTTGTGGATGCAACCGAATACTGTTTTCATCTTTCGGACTCACTTTTCGGCGAACCTTGTGTAGTCAATGCAAGTCTTGGAACGTACTACGGCTCACACGATGGTTATGATCTGCCGGCGCAAATGATTGATGCGCTCCTCGAACAACAGAGCGGAAGAAGTTTTATATGCGCAGGCGGAAATGCAGGCAATGCTGTTGTTCCCTTTCATCTTGGCTATTCCGCCACCAGTGATTCATCTTTTACCTGGCTCAAGTACAATCCGTCGCTTCATGAAGTTTTCTATGAATGGTGGGTTGATAAAGATGTGGCTCCAGGTTTTAATTTCGCAATTGGTGCCGATAGCATAAATCCGTACATATTTTTGGGAAGAACAAAATATTACAATCTCGTTAATGACTTCAATTATATCAATGACACCGCGGTTAAAAAGGATACATTATTTAGCAATGGAAAGCGCATCGGCATCATCACTTTCACCGCTTACAGGTATGACAGTACTTATGCTTGTGATGTAGCCATCAAGCCGGGTTTCACTACTGACTACTGGCGATTTATTACAGGAGGTACCGGCAGGTTTGATCTCTGGAGCCATTCCGGATTGATCGGAACGTCTGACATGGTCACAGCCGTATCTCTTCCTGATACTTTTCAGGATATTGTACGCTACATACCGGCCGACAGCAGCCAGACGATCGTCAGCAGCTTTTCCTGTTCTGACAAAGTAATTACCGTTGCCAATTATACGAACCGTGACAATTACATTGATTACTACGAACATCTTGAAACATTTATAAATCCGCCCGGAGCCTTAGCACGGGGCTCGAGTGTGGGACCGACCCGTGATGGAAGAATGAAGCCGGACATCACAGCTCCCGGGGACGTAACACTTGCATCCGGTTTAATCCTCGGAATGGACAACTATGGTTATTTAGTTTATGAAATGGCCCTCTTCATTTATTATCAATCCTTCAAGGTGGCGCAGGGGGGAATGCATCTCCGTAACGGGGGAACTTCAATGGCGTCACCTGTGGTAGCGGGAGTAGCGGCATTGTATCTTCAAAAAAATCCAACCGCAGACTGGAAGGAAATAAAAGACGCGATCAGGCTGAGTGCCATCCAGGATAATTACACCGGATACAATCTCCCTGATAGTGCTTGGGGATATGGAAAAATAAATGCCTTCGGTGCACTAACTACTACGATCATTTACGGTTGCACAAATCCTATGAGTCTCAACTTTAACCCTCAAGCCACGGTAGATGACGGATCGTGTGAATTCAACATTGGAATTGATGATCCATCACAAGCAATTTCTTTCTCCTGCTTTCCAAATCCTGCCTCGTCGTTCACCACTTTCTTTTTTAATTTGAATGAAGAAGGAAATGCGGATGCCAAAATTCTAATCACCGATGTCCAGGGAAAAATTTTGGATGAACTCAAAATTTCTTCTCAGCAGCATTACCTTACCTATCGAAGCCAGCTTCCTGCAGGTTTGTATTTTTGCCGGCTTCAATCCGGAAACGGGAGCAGCAGAATTATTAAGCTCTTGGTGCAAGAGTGAATAATGGCTTAATGGCTAAATTGTTAAATTGTTTTTCTCCCATCCTTAGGTAGCCATTAAGCCATTTAACCATTTAACCATTTAACAATTCAACAATCATTTTAAGATGGAAGTAATTAACCGAACTGCAATTCTCAATGCCGATGATATCAAGAAAAAGATCGAGCGCATCAGCTATGAGATCCTGGAAAATAATTCTGAGGAAGGAGAAATTATTCTCGCCGGCGTTCGGCAAAAAGGATTTGTATTCGCGCAGCGACTCGAAGCGCAACTGCACAAGATGAGTGATCTTACCGTCATCCTCACTGACATTCAACTGCAAAAGCGTCGTCCCACTTCCTCTGAAATTCTCATGGGAATTGATTCTTCTTCCGTCAATAATAAAGTAGTGATCGTGTGTGACGATGTAGCCAATACCGGTCAAACCTTGCTGTATGCTATGAAACCATTTCTTGATTTTTCTCCAAAAAAAATCCAGGTGGCTGTGTTGGTAGATCGCCGTCATAAAAGTTATCCCGTGAGCGCAGATTATGTTGGGCTTTCTCTCTCCACAAATATGCAGGAGCACATCACTGTTGAGATTGGGATGGGAATTGAAGAGGCGGTGTATTTGAGTTGAGGAGGAAGTCGGAACTGAATACAACAGTCACACACAACCTGATTTAATGATAATGCAAAGGATATTGTTCTTATTAATTGTTACAATTTTATTTAGTTGCAACTCAGACAAGACCAAGCACAAAAGTTCACCCATTTCATTGACAGATGGGTGGTATCTTCAGACTGATAAAGAGAAGGGTGTTCAAAGACACTTGACAAAAGCTCCTTCTGATGAAATTTATTTTTTAGAAAATCAACCTTTCATAAGTTTCAGTGACATTAAAGACATCAAATCAGAATTATCTACTGAAATGGATTCGGCCGTTGACGTTGACTTTCTATTGACAAAAGATGGAAATAAAAAATGGAATGAAATTCTTACTGACAGACCCAACGACGAATTTGTTTTTGTTTTAGGGGATAGCGCAATCGCATTTGATAGAGAATATCCTGGAGATATAAAAAAAAGGATACTTACCGTAGTTTTAAGTTACAGTGACTATAACGTCAAGGAGATTAAAAGCATTTTGACTGCGATAAAACAGGATATAAAAAAATAGGAAGAACATAACTCGGCCTTTTTAGCAAACCGCAAACTGAAAACCACCCCTTGGAGAAACAAACCCCAACCTAATAGAAATACTTCTCGATGCCTTCGATGATTTGATTACGAAAGTGACGAGTCATATTTTAACCCACATTTTGCAATTCAATAAAATAAACCGCAGAGAGCGCAAAGAATTTCGCAGAGAAAAAACGCAAAGTTTAACACAAGATAATTTGTAACTTTTTCTTTGCGCTATTCTTTGCGTTTTACTCCGCGTTCTTTGCGGCAAAAATTCGAACTGCAAATTCCGGGTTTAATTTTCAAAAAGGATATTACTGAATTCATCACGTGCATTGAATGAAAATAATTACAGAAAAGTACATCTCTGCTTTATCACATCTTCCGAAAGAAGGAAAATATATTGTCGGACACCAGGCAGAAAATGAAATTGTAGTGTATCAGGCTTACAGACCAGCAATTGCAGACTTTGCCGTTACGAATCAATTCTTAGGAGGAGCGGATTATAGCTACAAACGCATGTCATGGATAAAACCAAATTTCCTTTGGATGATGTATCGAAGTGGTTGGGCGACAAAAGAAGGTCAAGAGAGAATTTTAGCTCTTTGGATAAGCCAAGAGGACTTTGAGAATATTTTAAGCCAGGCAGTGTTATCATCTTTCGACCCAAAATATTATGGGAGTTACGATCATTGGAAAAAGGATCTTGATACAAAAGAAGTCAGACTTCAATGGGACCCGGATCACGATCCTTA
Organism: Chitinophagales bacterium; assembly: GCA_035638255.1. Lineage (GTDB taxonomy): Bacteria > Bacteroidota > Bacteroidia > Chitinophagales > UBA10324 > DASRAJ01. Next base: position 27,929 of record DASRAJ010000039.1, on the reverse strand, counting down.
TGGAAGCAAGTTAGCGAGACGGGCAATACAATTAGGACTAAAAGGACAGACATTGGAAACTTTTGCTAAAAAACAACTCAGACTAATTGAAGGCATTACAGATTTTGTTGCCCAACAGAAAAAATATGTTGACAGTAGAGATATTGATAAACTTATAATACCAATCGAAACAGTTTACCATTTGACAAATAATGAACTTAGGGCAAGAGCTGGTGCTGACCGAATAATTTGATATGGCAACTGCGTTTTGAAAACATGGTTTTTTTGCAAACTGCCAATTGCAAACTGCAAACTTTTTAGAACAATGGCATCAGCGCTCTCTCATGGAATTGCAGCCGTCGCAATCGGAAGAGGATTATCCTTTCGTGAGTCGACGAAATTTTGGTTTGCCGGCATTTTCTGCTCTATAATTCCCGATGCAGATGTAATCGGTTTCCATTATCACATTTCTTACGGCAGTCCTTTTGGTCATCGCGGGTTTACGCATTCACTGTTCTTTGCCATACTTCTTGCTTTCATCATCATGCTTATTTTTTTTCGTGAGCAAAAAACATTTTCCTCTAAATGGTTTGCTTTGCTTGGATTCTTTTTTCTTGCTACAGCATCACACGGAATCCTTGATGCATTTACAAACGGCGGACTTGGCGTTGAGTTTTTCTTTCCCTTCAACACACATCGCTATTTTTTTCCATGGGGGCCAATACAGGTTTCTCCTCTCAATGTTGGAAGCTTTTTCAGCGAGTGGGGATTGCGGGTTTTATGCAGCGAGATAGTTTGGGTATGGCTGCCTTCTTTTGTCGTAATCGGATTTTCCTTTGTGCTGATGAGAATAAGGAAAACGAAGATTGGACACGAATGAAAATAGAAATACGCCAGGCGCAAGACTTGCTCTTTTCCTCAGCCCACTCCTGAGGAGGACGGAGATCTCTGAATCCTTCCAGTACCCTTACTGAAACCGGAAGGGGGTAAGAAAACTCAGGTGGCTCTGTTAGTGGATCACCACAAAAGTTATCCCGTGAGTACAGATTATGTTGGGCTTACTCGCTACAAATATGGAAGAGCATCACTGTAGAGATTGGGATGGCGATTGAAGAAGCAGTGTATTTGAGTTGATATTGTGAGCCTGCAGGTTTGCTGTTGTAGTAGTTTTCAGAACATGAGGCCAAATCTTTTTGTCCAACATTTTCCTCTCTCTTTCTTAATTACTTTTCCGTCTTGCGAATACGATATCCTGATGGAGCGATTTATTCTTATTCCAATAAACTTTCTGCACTTAAATTTTTCTTTTACTTGTCCATCTGCATAATATTCAAGAGAAATGTCTTTCCAAAAATTTTCAAAGTCAAGCGTTGATATGTTCCCGTCTTCTGTAAATTCTTTTGTTATTTCTTTTTTAAACGGAGAGGATGAATTGTGCATGTCATTGAACTCATACTTTATCAAAATAAAATTGCCCGATATATTTTGAAGATAAGTTTCATCTCTTTTTACATATCTATCGTAGCGCATTGTCTTTATCAAATTACTGTCTCTATCAAAGTATTTCCAAACGCCAATCTTATTGTAAATGCCTTGCTTTTTATCAATCCATCCTCCTTTTCCGTCTGAAGATACTTCCCAACCCCAGGTAAATTGCCCCACCGAAAATGAACCGTCACTACAATGGTCTGTCCAATCGCCAACCGGAAGTCCGTGATGAAAGTATCCGAGAGTATAAGAGTGTGTATTGTCGAATATATTTTTCGAATTGTCTGCGTAGAGATGAAGCCCCTCGTAAAATCCGGAACTGTCGAGTGAGTTAAGAGTGTCGCCTTCCGGAGTAACAAATTTTGAGTTGTGATAAGAAGCTGAGGAATGCTCCAGACCACACTGTCCGTTTGACTTTATACAAATTAATGTCAACGAGAGCAGCAATAGTCGTTTCATAAAAGTTGCTGACAACTGAAATCAATAGGTAAACAAATCAAAAATCACAAAGGAATATTCCCGTGTTTCTTCTTCGGTAATTATCAGCTTTATTTTCGGGCAATTTAACTGGCTTATTTATTTTGCAGGATTCTATTAGCTGCCTCCAACCAGGCATTTGGTCCACCGGCAAGATATCCTGTACTTCCTAATTTTTCGAAGTTGATTTTTCCATCCTTTTTACTTGCGGTAACAAACCAAACTGTTGGATATCCCTGAACTGCAAAAAACTGTTGTAGTTGGTTGTTTTGTGCTTGTAATTCCGGAGTTAACGGAGTCCTTCTTGGAAAATCAATTTCCACAAGAACTACATTATCCTTTGCCCAGGTTACAAATTCGGGTTTGGTAAAAACTTCATTCTGTAAACGCTTACACCAACCACACCAATCACTCCCGGTAAAAAAAAGCATTAGGGGCTTTTTAGTTTTCTGTGAGATTTCCATTGCTTTGTCAATGTTATTGGTCCAAACCAATTCTTGCGCTTCAACGGCGCAGGCACCAACAATAAGTAAAGAAACCAGTAATATCTTTTTCATAATTTTCTTTTAAAGTAGTTTAATGTTATTCAGTCCAGGCATGAGGCATAACGTTTAAATATACGAACAAATATTTTATTGAAACATTTGTATACGGGCGTCATTATAAGAAAGTTATTTTCTTGTTGAAGTCCTCAAATAGTCCCAGGTTCTTATCGTATGTGCCGGGAGTTGCCATAAATGTTATTACATAACCAATATCATTTTTAAACACAAAATATATTTTCCCTTTGTAATTGAGTCCTTTGATGGTAGAATAAACAATGCGTGCATTTACTGATGAAGTGTCCACTTCCAAAGATGTTTCTCGTGGGTCTTTTCGCAAATATTCATAGGTGATCAGTTCTTCCATTGATTTGATATCTGTCCTGTGATAAGCAGTAATGGAAATGGAATTTTCAATGTCCGTTTTTTCTAATTCACTATAAGTTAAAGGTAGTCCCCATTCAACTATTGCCCTCTTCTTTATCGTATCGTTTTTTAATTTGCCCGAATAGTTTCCAGTCCTTAGGAACTTCAGCAGAGAAAAGAAACAACTCATTCGTGTATTCACCGGCAGTTGTTTTATTTGTTTGTCCTGTTGACTGTGATTGTCCGCACGAAGTAAAAAACATCATCAATGTAAATGTCCGGATGTAAAATCGTGGTCTCATCTCCTCAAAGATTATTCACTGTCGTAAAGATAGAAGTACGTTCTAAAGGGGATTGAATTTTATTGAAGTGCTTTTTGCTTACGTGAATGTAAACCAAGGTTGTATGTAAGCTATTGTACCAGAGCCATTCTTTAACCCCCATTTTGGATCACAACGGAATATTCCCATGCTTCTTCCTCGGTAATTTATCGGCTTTGTTTTCCAGCATGGAGAATGCTTTGATCAATTTCATTCGTGTTTCTTCCGGCTTGATCACTTCATCAACAAATCCTCTTGCAGCAGCGCCATAAGGATTTGCAAATTTTTCCGTGAACTCTTCTACTTTCTCGTTTAGTTTCTCTTCTGAATTCTCTGCATTCTGAATTTCTTTTTTGAAAATAATTTCCGCAGCTCCCTTCGCTCCCATCACAGCGATCTCTGCAGAAGGCCAAGCGTAATTCATGTCAGCGCCAATATGCTTTGAGTTCATCACGCAGTAGGCACCGCCATACGCTTTTCGGGTGATCACCGTAATCTTCGGAACCATGGCTTCACAAAATGCAAAGAGCAATTTCGCTCCATTGGTGATGATGCCATTCCATTCCTGGTCAGTGCCGGGCATAAATCCGGGAACATCTTCCAGCACCAAGAGGGGAATATTGAACGCATCGCAGAAGCGAACGAAGCGCGCACCTTTCATCGAGCATTTGATGTCAAGAACTCCAGCGAGAACGGCAGGCTGATTTGCCACTACTCCAATACTTCTTCCCGCAATGCGCGCAAACCCTACGACTATATTCTCCGCGAAATTTTCATGGACTTCGAAAAAACTGCTCATCCCACCAGAAGCTGGATCTTCATCCACAATTTCCCGGATCACTTCTTTCATATCATAAGGCTGATTCGGAGTGGCAGGAATGATGTCATTCAGCCTCAAACGCAATTCATCACTGCCGGTATAATTAAACACAGGGGTAACATCTTCGCAGTTTTGAGGGATGTAGGAAAGAAGTTTTTTGATCTTCTGAATACAGTCAGCTTCATTCGGCGAAACGAAATGCGTGACTCCGGATTTTGTAGCATGCGCCATCGCACCGCCAAGTTCTTCAGATGTTACCTCTTCATGCGTTACGGTCTTCACCACGTTCGGTCCGGTCACGAACATGTATGAAGTGTTTTCTACCATCAAAACAAAATCTGTGATGGCAGGTGAGTACACAGCGCCTCCGGCACACGGTCCCATGATCGCTGAAATTTGTGGCACCACGCCGGATATAAGAGTGTTGCGATAAAAAATATCGGCGTAACCTCCGAGCGAAACCACGCCTTCCTGTATTCGTGCTCCGCCGCTGTCATTCAATCCAATGATGGGTGCGCCATTTTTCATGGCAAGGTCCATGACACGGCAGATTTTTTCTGCATAGGTTTCAGAGAGTGAGCCGCCGAAAACGGTGAAGTCCTGCGAGAAAACATAAATGAGCCGGTCATTGATTTTTCCGTAACCTGTCACCACTCCGTCACCGGGATAAATTTCATTCTCCATTCCGAAATCATGAGAGCGATGCTCCACCATGCTCCCGATTTCTTCGAATGAATTTTCATCGAGCAAAAGATGAATGCGCTCCCGTGCGGTAAGCTTTCCTTTTTTATGTTGATCGGCGATTCGTTTGGCGCCGCCGCCTTCAAAGGATTTTGCGCGCCTGTTTTCTAAAGTCTGAAGTTTTGATTTCATGACAAGGTTGCTAAGGTAGCACTCAAATGTTTTAAGGAAATTTTTTTGCGAGTAAATTTGCCGACAATAACATTCAGAATGCTACAGCAATATCTCGCCGATCAATTCGAAGCCGCTCTTCAGCAACTCAAAAATGAAATCAACAGCTACACACACAAAGAGCATGTGTGGCACGTGAAGGGACAGATTGCAAATTCAGGAGGAACACTCGCATGGCATCTCATTGGCAATCTCAATCATTTCATCGGTGCAGGGCTGGGTAACTCCGGGTATGTTCGTCAGCGGGATAAAGAATTTTCTGACCGTGATATTCCAACTTCAAAGCTGATGAAGGAAGTAGATGAGCTTGCTTACAAGGTAAAAAATATCGTATCGAATTTGACCGATGAACAACTCTACGGAGAATATCCTTTGAAGGATGGCAAGCCCGCAAAGATCACTGCTCAACGATTGATTCAGGTTCTCGCTCATCTCAATTATCATGTCGGTCAAATCAATTATCACCGCCGCCTTTTGGATCAGCCGGTGAGTTTACCGGATGAGGTTCAGCAATTAGATCAACCCAACACAATGGCTCATCACAAGAGATGACTTTGCAAACTCTCCCTGTCCACTCAGCTTCGAAACCGGGCAGATATTCTTGCGGTTGATTTATTTTCTTTTGATTTCCCGATCAGGAGTTCCCTTAATTTTTTTTTGCGATGAAATAAAAACTTTCACTCAACCGTTCTTAGCGCGACCAAAAAGTTAAGTATCGAAACTGCTTTACGCTACTAAAACCCCTTAGCTATGAAAAAAGCAGTCGTCATTTTCGTCATCGCTCTTGCATGTGCTTGCAAACATGAAAAACCAATTACACAAACAGAACCTTCTGACCAATCAGTCACGCAAAGAGCTCCTCAAAATTTTAATGAAGAGAATTCTTATCCGATCACGCATTCAACTTTTACTAAAGTCAAAAAAGAACCCTGTACGGCAAATGCATTTGTTGAAAATAATTGCGACGATGAATTTCGAGTTCCGGTGACGGAGTTCCTCAATGATTTTTATAGCGGGAATCAATCTCCCGCGGAATACCTGGCCACTCGCTATGCTCCGCAACAAGCTTTCGAAATAAATTCCAATGAGTTTAATACCCTCGTCGGAATGCATGGAACAGTACTTCAACTTCCTCCGTCCACTTTCATGCTCAATGATTCAACCCCGTACGTTGGCCCGGTAAGAGTTGAGCTGCGTGAAGTTCTTTCAAAAGCGCAAATGGTTTTTGCAAACTTTTCTACTACGTCTAATGGCACACCGTTGGAAAGCGCAGGAATGATTTACTGGAATGCAACGTCGGAAGATGGACAACAGCTTCAATTGGACTCGGGTGCCTTCGTTTCCGTAACTCTTCCCGGCCGGCTAAATGCAAAAGACTATCAACTCTTCACAGGGAATGTAAAGCGCGGAATGATGAATTGGTCTTTGTACCCGACGCCGGATTGGCCATTGTACCCTACACAAAAAACTGCTTTGCCGCTTGCAATCATTTCCCGCGATTATTTTCACTTTAAAAGTTACAGGATTCCATGGAATGTTTTGAAGCACAATAAAAATTTGAATGAGACCTGGAATGATCAGATCACTGCACTTGCAAACGGCAGATATGCCAACACCGAATTAAGTACGAAAGAATTTTTACGCCGCGTCGAAAGAATAAAATGGATGGGATGGAATTCCGATCTGCTCGCTCTTTACATGGACAATCCCAATGATTTGAACAGAGCAGACTCATTGGCAGTGCTTCAAATGGCCGTGTATGCTGCCAACATCAAGGAGAGCTCCTACTCCATTTCCAAAAAATATCTCGCCATCGGCGCGAGCAAGAGAAGATGGATTCGAGAAAATACAAGAGCGTTCCGGAAATTTTTTGAGGAGAGCAAACTTTACGATCAGGAAATTTTTGTGAATGCAAAAGAGCTTCGACTAAGATCACTGAAGAAACTTGAGAGCAGGGGTATTGACAAAGAGTATGCGCGATACCTCATGCGTGGTCCTGTTTATCATCAGCAAATCCTTAGCGGCTACCGCATTGACGATGATCCCCGCAATCTCGTTTCGTACCCGAATGTCTCAGCTATTAAAACTAATACGAAAGCCATCAATCTTCGTATTCCCGCAATGGGATACATCAATTGTGACCGGTTCCTTGAGTCATCAGTGAAAAAAGATGTAATTGTTCAGATTGAGAATTATAGTGAGATGGAGAATGTATCATCACTTCTTATCCTGAAAAACATTAACTCCGTGATGAATGGTGATAACATAAATGGGACCTTCACCTTTAAAGATGTACCCTCGGATTACAAAATGTGCTGGGTGATCATTGGAAGCTGCGATGGTAAGCTTTACTATCAAATGCAGGACGTCTCTCCAAATGAAGCTTCACAGGGAATCGTGAAAGCAGTTTTGAAAGCAACCACGGTTGAGGAACTTGAGAAAACAATTAAAAGTTTATCAAGCTAAAGCTTCTCTAAACTTTTTTCAATCTCCAGTTTCCATACTTTATATACAGCGCGCATAAGGTGAGCGCGATAATCCAGTACACAGCTTCAGCAAGCCAGATGATCGGAAGCGGGCACTCGAATTTTATTGCGGTGAAGTAGATGTAGGTGAGGTACGCGACAATACAAGTGACCTCGACATAAAATGAAATTCGTGTCGCACCGGTGCCGCTCACTGCAAACATCACCAGGATTGCGACTGAGAAAAGAGAGATGGCAAGCAATATGGTAGGCAACGTGGAGATGCTGTCAGCAATCAAATCTTTGTCATTGGTAAAAATGGAGAGGACTGCAGTAGGAATAAACAGGATTACCATCGCAAAGATGATAGCAAATGAAAAGCTCAGCACAGCAATTTTTTTGATCAGCGGAATTACATCATTCGATTTTCCCTGACCAATTAAATTACTCGTCATCGAATTTGTTGTTGATGCCAATGCCCACACCGGCACGCCATACATTGTGTACATGCTGCGGATAAGATTGGAAACGGCGAGTGGTCTTTCACCAAGGTGTTCAATGGCAAGAAAAAAAATCCACCAGGATCCCACGCTGATCAATTGCTGAAAGACAAGTGGTCCGGAAAGTTTTAGCATTTGAATGATCAGGGAAACTCGCACTTTCAGAAATTCAAAAAGGCGATACTCGTGCTTGAATTTTTTTCTGAACAAATAAAAAATCATCACCACTGTGACCGACATCTCGGCGAGTGAAGAGGCTAACCCAGCCCCTGCAATTTCCATTCTTGGAAAACCAAGTTTTCCAAAGACAAGCACCGAGAGAAAAAAGATGTTTACTGCAACCATCACTCCGGTTGTCCAGGTGGTGACTTTGGTAATTCCGATGCCGATGAAAAATGACATGAACATCGAGTTGACCAAACCAAACACAATTCCATAAGAGCGATAATGAAGAAAGCACAACGCTTTATCTCTAACGATATCAGAGTGTATGATCAGTGGCAAAATAACCGGCGATAAATACCGGAGGGTGATGTATGCAATGACGCCAAGTGAAAGAATCAGATAAAGCTGATGATCTACTACCTCACCAATCGCTGCGTCATTCCCCTCGCCTTTTCGTCTTGCCACCATCACCTGCATCCCGGTGTTGAGCGCGTAGCCAACCATGAAGAGAAGGAAATAAAAAATTCCCCCGATAGCGCTTCCACCCAAATCATATTCACTCACGCGCCCGATAAAGGATGTGTCAACGAGGTAAATCAGATTCTGCCCCAGCGAGCCAAGCATCATGGGCCACGCAATAGAAAAGATGTTGCGGTAAGAGGTGTACTGATTCTTCACGATTACTTAAAACTAAAACTCCGGTGGAGTTTTTTACTCCGCCGGAGTTACCGGGTGAAAGACGGGACTTGAACCCGCGACCCCTAGATCCACAATCTAGTGCTCTAACCAGCTGAGCTACAATCACCGTTTGTTATCGGTCGCAAAGTTAAGTGCTCGCGCGTACAAAATTCCAATTACCAAAATCCAAATCACAAATAATTTTTAAAATCTCAAACCGGAATCGGGAGGCTAGTTTATAAATTTCTTGCTTAGGATCTAACAGCATAAAATTCCAATTACCAAAATCCAAATCACAAATAATTTTTTAAAGTTCAATTCTCAAGGCAGAATGGGATTGTTGGTTTTGAAATTTCTTACCTGGAATTTATTTGAATTTTGGAACTTGGAATTTGGAATTTACCCATACAGCTCCATCGCCTTCTTCCAGCTAATCACATTCCAAACAGCGTCGAGATAATCGGTGCGCTTATTCTGGTACTTGAGATAATAGGCATGCTCCCAAACGTCAATGCCGATGATGGGCTTCCCTTTATCTTTGGCAATGTCCATCATCGTATTGTCCTGGTTAGGAGTGTTGACGATAGAAAGTTTTCCACCCTGATCAGCAATCATCCAAACCCATCCTGAACCAAATACACCCAATCCCGCCTGCTTGAATTGATCTTTGAAGTTGTCGAAGGTTTGCCATTGAGAAACCATGGCTTCTTTAAGTTTGCCTGAAGGCATCATCATATCCGATTTCGGCGCGAGGATCTGCCAGAAGAAAGAATGATTCCAATGTCCGCCTCCGTTATTACGAATCGGAGCTCTTACACCATCGGGGAGGCTGTCGATCATGCTCAGTAATTCCCCAATGGATTTTCCTTTCAGCTCGGGCGCTTTTGCAATAGCCGCGTTAAGGTTGTCAACGTATTTCTGGTGATGCTTTGTGTAATGAATCTCCATCGTTTGCGCATCAATGTATGGTTCGAGGGCACCATAAGAATATGGAAGGGCAGGAAGTGTGAACACGCCATCATTACCGGGCTGTGTGAGTTCTTCCATGCTGATTTGCCCCGCAAAAGCTTTCTGCCAGTCTACTGACAAAAAAGTCAGAGAACCTGCCGCTGCCAGTGCACTCTTCTTAATAAAATCCCGTCGGGAATTTTTTGTTGTTGTTTTCATGTTATCAGGTTTAATGATTGAAAAACGTTGCAATGAAGTTAGATACTTTTGAGAAAAACAAATACAACGTACTTCACATTTTAGAAAACATTAACAGCTTACACCGGGAGCAACTCCTACCCAGGGTGCAAAATTGAAACGATGGATCATTTACATCATCATGATGAAGAGACCGAAACGCTGCCCAACGACGTTGAGCTGAGCGTGGAAGGAATGACCTGTACAAACTGCGCAATGACGGTGACAAAGTTTTTAGAGAAGCGCGGAATGAAAAACGTGTATGTTGATTTTTCGTTGGGCGCAGTGAAGTTCGATTCGAATGGCAATTTCAATCGCGATGAAGTAATCAAAGGCATTAACGCACTTGGCTATCATGTTGCAAGCGAAAATGTTTCGAAAAAAAAATCATCATGGAATTTTCTCAGAGCTGTTGAAAGCAAATTTTACTTCTGTCTTGTCTTTACCCTCCCGTTATTGCTGCACATGCTATTACCGTTTGAATTTTTGCATAGCGCATCAGTACAATTGCTTTTGTGCCTGCCTGTGTACACAGTTGGATTTTTTTATTTCGGACGAAGCGCGTGGGGTTCACTACGTCAAGGTGTTCCGAATATGGATGTACTCATCTTCATCGGGAGCAGCGCGGCTTTCATTTACAGTTTGATCGGGGGAATCTTTCTTCACAACCCTGATTATCTTTTTTTTGAAACCGCGGCATCCATTATTACACTGGTATTGCTTGGAAATGTCATTGAGAAAAAATCAGTGAAGCGAACCCGGTCAGCGGTGGAACAACTCGCCAAACTGCAACCTCAGAAAGCGAAGCGGATTGACTTTTACGGCGATCCGGTCTTTGAAGTGATATCCGAAACAGATCATGACGAAATAAAAGCAGGACACTATTTCTTAGTGAATACCGGCGATAGGATTCCTGCCGACGGAAAAATTGTTTGGGGGAATGCATGGATTGATGAGGCAATGATCAGCGGAGAAAGCTTCCCGGTAGAAAAAACAACCGGTGCCGATGTGATCACCGGAACGATTGTGTCTGACGGCACCATTAAGATGCAGGCGACTGCAGTTGGAAAACAAACAGTGCTGTCGAAAATTATTGAAATGGTGAACGATGCACAACGTAACCGCCCTTCCATCCAAAAGTTAGCAGACAAAATCACCGCGGTCTTTGTGCCTGTTGTTCTATCTGTTGCAGCCCTGACTTTTCTAATCGCTCTTTTCGGATTTAATCTTTCATTTCAAAGAGCTTTGATGAACAGCATCGGAGTTTTGGTGATTGCATGTCCGTGTGCGATGGGACTGGCAACACCCACTGCGGTCATGGTTGGTATTGGCAGAGCCGCACGCCGCGGCATTCTCATCAAGGGCGCTCAAACGCTTGAGACATTCGCTTCTGTAAAAACAATTGTGTTTGATAAAACCGGGACGCTTACTTCCGGCAAATTCAAAATTCAAAATTTGAAAACGATTGGAATTTCAGAGGAAGAATTAAGAACAATTCTTGCGAGTGTGGAAAAATTCTCTTCACACCCGATTGCGAAATCAATTTCACAGGAGTTGAGCGACACCAGGATTCTCTCCATGAAAAATGTAAGTGAGCTTAAGGGAGTTTCTATAAAAGCCATTGACGAGGAAGGAAATGCTTATGAAGTTGGTTCAGTAAAAATTCTGGGACGTGATTCAGACTCTTTTGCGGACACAAGTCTTTCCAAAGGCACTTACAGAGTTCCGGGAGAAATTTTTGGAAAAGTTGATTTGGTCCAACGTAATTGGAATGTTTTTGTGAATAAGAATGAAAGGCTTGTTGGTATGGCTAACGTGAAAGATGAAATCCGCGCCGAAGCGAAACCGATGATCGCCTTTCTGAAATCTTCCGGAATAAAAACCGTGATGCTCAGCGGTGACAAAATGGAGAACTGCAAAGAAGTAGCAGAAGCATTGGGCATTGATGAATTCCATGCTGAAAAACTTCCGCAGGAAAAACTTTCGATCATCGAGCAATTGAGAAAGCAAGGAACAGTTGCAATGGTAGGTGACGGAGTGAATGATGCTCCTCCCCTTGCTGCTGCCACCGTCGGCGTTTCACTCAGCAATGCAACTCAGGTAGCGATTGATTCAGCCCAAATCATTCTGCTTCACAATGATCTTATGCTGCTTCCCGAAGCAATCAACATTAGCAAGCACACGCTCGCAACGATTAAGCAGAATCTTTTTTGGGCGTTCTTCTACAACACGCTGGCCATTCCAATTGCTGCAGTAGGTTTTCTTAAACCGATTGTTGCAGCGCTCTCCATGGCATTCAGTGATGTGATTGTGATTGGAAATTCACTGCGATTGCGAACTAAGAAACTCAGGTGATAAGCAGAAGAGGAAGATGAAGAGCACAAGGAAAATCGATTGCCTGCTTCCCGCCACATTCACTTTCACCTTCACTTCTCCCCAAATCTTTAACTTGTGAGCACGAATCAAAAATTATTTCCTCATCAAAAAGAATGTCATGAAAAAGATTGGTCTTGCGCTTTTACTATTCACCATGAATTTTTCAGCAAAGTCACAACAGGAAAATGTCATCCGGATTGATTCGAAAATTAATGACGTGACTGTGTATTTAGCCGGCGCTGAAGTGAGACACAATGCAAATATTCATTTAAAGATAGGAATGAACAGGATCATCTTCACCGGGCTTTCACGTTATCTGGAATCGACGAGCGTGCAAGTTTCAGTGGAAGGAAAGCTTGAGATATTGTCGGTATCTACTGAATCGAACTTTCTTAATTCAGAAAAACCTGATCAGCGCATTGTTCAGTTAAATGACACGATTGCATTAATGGAGAGTGCTGTCATCTCTATCAATGATCAAATGGATGCTTATAAGACTGAGAAATCGGTGTTGACAGTGAATCAGTCCATTGGCAGTAACCAGTCAGGAGTTTCTATGGTGGAATTGCAAAAGGCAATTGATTTCTACAGAGAAAAAACCTTGCAGATAAACAAACAAATTTCTGAATTGAGTAAAAGCCTTGGGCAACTGAATAAGAAATTGACTTCGGCAAAAAATCAATTAGCCGATCTCAACTATCAGAATAATCCTGAACGAAAAGAAGTGATGGTAGTGATTGTTTCTTCATCAGATCAAAACACGACGGCATTGCTGAGATATCTTGTTAGTAATACGGGCTGGGAAGCGACTTATGACTTAATCGCTGAAGACATCAAAAATCCTGTTGAGTTGAAATACAAAGCCAAAGTTTACAACAACACAGGCATTGACTGGAAACAGGTCAGGTTAAAATTCTCCACCGCTGATCCATCACTCGGCGCTACGAAGCCGGCTCTGACTACATGGATATTGAATTACTCATCCGGCGCTAATGAGGGAAGGGTTGATTTTAAACCCGCCGGAGTCAATGTACTGCCCGTTGAGCCCGATACATCGGTCAACTATTCTGAAATTTCGGCCGGCGAACTGAGTACAGAGTTCGAAATTGAAAAACCGTATGACATACCATCCGATGGCAAACCTTATTTAGTTGATATCGCACATTACACTTTGGATGCGATGTATCAGTATTTCACGATACCTAAAGTTGATCAGGATGCTTTTCTTCTCGCGAGAGTAACAGGATGGGAAAAATTAAATCTTATTGATGGACCTGCAAATGTTTATTTCGGAAACACATACATCGGCGAATCCATGATAGATACCCGCTCAATTGAAGACACTCTTGATTTGTCCATGGGTCGTAATAACAGGGTCTTAGTGACAAGGAAAAAGAAAGAAGATTATGGCAGTAAAAAATTAGTAGGCACTCGAAGAGAGGAATCATTCACCTACGAAATCAGTGTGAAAAATAACAGCGGATTACCAATTGATATTGAAGTGCAGGATCAGGTTCCTGTTTCACAGGAAAGTGATATTGTGGTTGATATTATTCAAACCTCAGGCGCAACCCCCGATGCTCTGTCAGGAAAATTGATATGGAATTCACATATTAATGCGGGAGAAAGTGTGACCTATGTGATTTCATTCTCAGTGAAGTACCCAAGAAACAGGCAGGTGCAGATCAGAAAATCAAGGAGAGTTTTTTGTCCGCAGTTTTAACAGGCAAATGGTGAAGGCAAAAGTGAAGTGGAAAAGTCGTTGGCATTATTACTCACCCTTCACTCTCCCATTCACTTTCCCCATTCTCACTCTACCTTCGCAACCATGCGACCAAAAGTGTTATTCATCACACGCTGGTATCCGAATCGCGTTGACAAGCTCGATGGAAACTTTATTGAGAATCATGCGAGGGCCGTCGCGATGTTTTGCGATCTCGCAATATTGCACGTGTGTGCTGATCCCAGTATGAGTGACAAGGTTTTCGATTGGGAAATGAAACAGGAATTCGGTTTCACGGTGGTGAACGTTTGGTATCGTAACAATGACGTTTCGAAAAGGGGATTAGGACGAGTCAGGAAATTTTTTCGCTACCTCAAAGCAACACGCATTGGGTGGCGATTGATCCGGGAATCATTTGGACTCCCGGAGGTTAACCATGTTCATATTTTTACCCGTCCTGCTATGCCTGCATTTTATCTCAAGTGGCGGCACAGAATTCCCTTCATCATCACAGAGCACTCGAGTCACTTTGTATACGATTTGCCGGTGTTGTTTCCTCCCCTCAAATGGTTTACTCAATTTACAGCACGCAGTGCCCGGTATGTGACTGTAGTTTCTAAAACCCTGCAGCGAGCGATGGAAGATTTCGGATTTCATGGCAATTATACAATAGTGCCCAACGTGGTTTTTGTTTCGGGCGATGGAGTGATGAAGAGCAGCGACAGTGTTATTCGCATTGTTGCCATTGGCGGACTTACTGATGCGCGCAAAAACATTGCGGGGCTGATTGAGGTATTTGCCCGTGCTCAACTCCCCCGTGCGCAACTTCATATAGTAAGACCGGTTCCTGATTCACTCCTGCAGGCAAAAGCCGAGGAATCAGGGTTGCTGAATCAAACAATTTTTTTTCACGAAAATTTATCGAATGATGCGGTGTACAGCTTGCTTAATGATTGTTCATTCCTCGTGGTGAACAGTTTATCTGAAACTTTCTCGATGGCGGCTGCAGAAGCATTAGCATGCGGCAAACCGGTTGTCTCCACACGCTGTGGCGGGCCGGAGGAATTCATTAATGATGAGCGCGGAAAACTTATTGATGCGAATGATCCGGATCAACTCTGCAAGGCGCTGGTGTGGATGTGTGATCACTACCGGGAATTTGATCCGAAGAAATTAAAAGCATTTGTGCGGGAAAACTATTCTTCTGAAGTGGTGGGGAAAAAATTTCTTCAGTTGTATGAAGACGTGTTGAATCACTGACGCCATCGTGATAAATCGCGGTCAATAACTTTTTCGAGGTTTAGAATTTCCGGAGTGAATTGTGAAATCAGTTTCTTTCGCAATTGCGGATCAATTCTCTTTCGCTCTTCTTCTTTCGTGTTCACCTTCCAAAGCCATTGCATGAGCAAGTCACGCCGTTTGCTTTGATGCGGAAAAATTTTTCTGCCCATTACTTTCATCCATTGGGGCGGAGCGATGGTAAGCCGTTTCAGCGGTTCACTCCTGGTGGTTTTGTTAGCATTGAAGATTTTGAATTCGGGACTGTCTCCATTTCCATGGGGAAGAACCGTTTCATCAACACTGAGAAAATGAAGCAGATCAGCGTAAACTTTTTTTGTATCGGAAATGAAATCATCGAACAAAATCACTTTCACTTTTTCCTTTCCGAAAATATCATAGTAGCGTTGCACTTGTCCGGAGTACGCAGCAACTTCTGAATAATACAATCCTTCTACAGGGCATTTTATGGCTGAAGAAATTTGCTGGCCCTGTTTGCGATCTGCTTCAGCATTCAGTGCATTTTCAAAATCAGTAATCGTTTCATTGTCGTTGAAAACATGATTGCTGTGAAGGGCATACAGCATGTCAACCGGGTGGCGCAGAATAATAATGATCTTTGAATCCGGATTGAACTGAAAGATATTCTGCGCAGCATTCCTTGAATACAAATTCCAAACAGACACCTCTCCCGCTACTTGCTGATCCCGAGTTTCACGATAGTAGTCAAGAAATTGACGCTCATTCAATATCGGGTAAGTAAAATGAAGATCATCGCAAAAGAAGAGCAGCTCTTTTCTTCTTGGCAAAAAAATTTGCGGATGTGATTTCAGGTAGAAATACAATGAAGTAGTTCCGCTTTTCGGAGCACCGACTATGAAGAAGTTTGGCTTCATATACTAATCGCGATTCGCGATACGCGTACCGCGAATCACGATAAGCGTTGAGTTAATTCCAATTTTCCTGTACACTGCAATTGCCATCAGCACGTTCAGCACGATGCTGTTTGTTGCGGCGGCGATGGCAGCACCGTTCACTCCGAACTTTGGAATGAGTAAAACACTGAGCAAAGTCGTCAGCAAAGCACAGAGAAATAAAAGTTGAATGGCAGTGCGCTGATGCCCTGTCATCGTAAGCAAATATCCGACGGAGCCGGTGCCAAAGTTCACCATTTGCGAAATGGTAAGAAGGACCAATGTAAATTTTCCTTCGCCAAATTCATCACCGAAAAAACCGAGAAAGAATGCGGGGAAGAGAAGGAAGCAGATCATGACAGGGAATGAAAGGATAAACCCGATACGAAGCGAGTTGGTGATCACGCGTTGCAATTCCTGTAAATTATTCTCAGCAAACAATTTTGAAATTACCGGGGCGAGCACGACGTTCATTGCAAAGAGCATGTAACCTTCCAGATCAGAAAGCCGTGATGCAATGGCAAAGATCCCCGTCTCCTTCGCTCCCTTAAAAGATCCTAACGCGATGATCTGGAGTTGCGAGAAGTAAAAATAAATTCCATTCACGAGCAAAAAAGAGAACGCCACTTTTGTCCATTGCCATCGCAGGTACGATGGCGGAATTCCACCTACAGCACTTGTAATTTTTTCCCTGATAAAAAAATTTCCAGCCAGCAAGGCGATTACGATACTTCCTGCACTCAATAAAATGATGAGCCATACATTCAGCTTATCTTTCAAAATCCCATAGCTGATCAACACGGCGAGAAGAAAAATGGCAGGGCGAATTACTTTATCCGGCAACTGACTTTGTGCATTGAAATGAAAACTTCGAAGCCATGATAATCTAAGATTGATCATTGCAATCACCGGAAGCACGGGAACCGCGAGCCATAAACCCTTTCGTAACATTTCATCTGAAGGTTGCTGAAGAAACCAGGAGACCCCAAATAGCAGCAGGGAAACCAAAACAGAAATGATGAAGACCATCTTCATGGAGTGAAGGAAATATCCCCGAATGAGATCATTGCGATTTTGTACGCGATACGAAGGAAGTTCTTTGAGCGCCAGTTGCTCATAGCCCATGCATGAGAATGTAGCAAGCAAGTTCACCCATGAAAATCCGTAGCTGAATGCACCATACGCTGCTGCGCCGAGAAGATTGGTGATGATTAAACTTATAGTCAGTGAAGCAATAAGTGCGAACGCCTGAATGGCAAAGACAATCACGATTTCTCGTGAGTGCGGGGAGTGTATGATTTCCTTCCAGTTGAATTTCAAGAGTGGGAAAAATTCCATCCCGATTAATCGGGACAAATTCCAAATTCGAATGCTTGAGTCTTATATCTTTTGTCTTTTGTCTTTAATCTCATCGCACGAGCGTCACACTTCCCTTCCTATCCACCACCGTTCCATCATCGAGTTGCGCTTTCAACAC
The DNA here is from genome assembly GCA_035638255.1 of Chitinophagales bacterium. Lineage (GTDB taxonomy): Bacteria > Bacteroidota > Bacteroidia > Chitinophagales > UBA10324 > DASRAJ01. The sequence goes on along the minus strand of DASRAJ010000039.1, from coordinate 10,264 downwards.
CCAGATGTAAACTCCAACCGGCTGTGCAATTCCATTCAGCTTCCCATCCCATGTTGAATCAGGGTTTACAGAGGAGAAAAGTAATGTGCCCCAGCGATTGTAAAGTTGCAGATCAAAGGAAACAACACCCTTGCTTAGAGCATGAAAGAAGTCATTCCTGCCATCATTATTCGGAGAGAATGCAGTAGGGATTACTAAGTGCGAGCAGCCAATATCAACCGTCACTTTCACGGAGTCACTTCCTGCTGAACAACCATTGCTGTCAATCGCTGTCACGATATAAGTTGTAGTTGATAGCGGTGAAGCAATTGGATTGTCACAGTCTGCACAACTCAAATTTTGCTGTGGCTCCCATGTGTAAGTATCAGCGCCTGATGCCTGAAGCGGCACACTTCTTCCGAGGCATATTGAAGTGTCATTAGAAACAATAAGGTTGCCTGAAGAAGGAAAAACGTTCACCGTTACAGAATCCGATTGAATACAACCGTGGCTATCTACTGCGCTAACGTAATACGTTGTGTTTTGTGAAGGAGATGCAAGCGGATTTGCAATGTTCGGATTATTCAGACTTATTGGTGGTTGCCAGGCATAACTCACCGCACCGTCAGCATGCAACTGAACAAAAGTGTTTGCACAAATGGTGGTATCAGGTCCTGCATGTATATCAAAATGCTGAAACACGGTGACTACTGTTGAATCAACTACAACACATCCCCCCGGCCCGCTCACTGTTACATAATACATCGTTGTTAATGGCGGAGAAGCGTACGGAGAATCGCACGTGAAGCAACTCAAAGTATTTGTCGGGCTCCAGAAATAGGACACGGCCCCCGATCCATCAAGCTGTACTGAATCTCCGTAGCAAATGCTTTTGTCCGGTCCTGCACTCACCGCAAGATCGCATTCGCATTTTTTGATCGAGATATCATCAATGCCGAAATCATTTCCCATTATATCCGTATGCGCATCATACAAACAAACTTCTGTTGTTTCCAGAAGCCCGGATTGAAACGTCTGATTGTATTCGAGCCAGGTTCCTGTACTTGCAGGCGCCGTGATGGGCCCGAAAAAAGGAAATCCATCAATGTAAAGCTGAATGCTGGCAGGATTCTGCGCAACGAGTGAACTCACCCAGAAGCTGATGATGTAATAGCTGTTCGGAACAAAGGTTACTGTTTGACACCATACGGCAGTATTTGCAGCCGGAGATCCATTTACGATAAGAAAATTTCCAGTGCCTGAAGTATGATCAACACCCGTGAAAGAACCATTGTAAAAAGATGGATCAACGCCAACAGTGTATGAACCCTCAGCACCGGGTATGCCCAGACAGTTGGCGCTGTTACAAAAGTTGTAGCCGGAAGTGAAACTGATATTACCGGCACTGAAGTCTCCATTGGTTACGATGTTGGTATCTCCCGGAGCTAAACCTGTCGGGCATTGCGCATGCGCTATAAAATGCATCACGAATAGAAGTAGTGATGCGATGAAAAATTTGTAACGAATGTTCATGGGTTTCAAAGATACGGAAAATGAAAAGTTCTCAAGGTAACTCCATCAGAGTTTGCAACACGGCCGGAGTTTACCCGCCGCGATTTACCTTCGCATCATGGGCACCCGCATCGTCCGCCAAACAATTATATTTCAAATCATCTGCTGGGTTCTTGCTGCATATTTATTCATCACCGTGCGGGTGCTTGGCCTTGCGGAATACGATCACATACGGGTAGTCATTCCCATCCGCTATTCGTTGACCATTATACAGGGTACCATTGCAGCCATTCTCATCGGCACCATCCTTGGCATCGTGGATTTATTTCTTGCAAAGAGTACCATTCGCAAGAGATCATTCGGTTTTCTCGTGATCGTAAAGGCATTGATTTACATCAGCACCATCATCATTGTGCTGAGCCTCATTCATTTCTTCTCCGGAATTTTTGCTGACCATGATTCTGTTCAGCAGGAATTTTACAAGCTGCTTAAATTTTATCAGGATAAGTTTTTACTCGCCATGCTCATTTATGCACTGGTGATTTCTTTTCTCGTGAGCTTCATCAAACAGGTGAATCAGAAATTCGGCCCGGGTCTTTTATGGAAAATGGTGAGGGGAAAATATTTCAAGCCGCAGCAGGAAGAGCGCATCTTCATGTTTCTCGATCTGCAGTCATCCACCACGTTTGCGGAGAAGATCGGGCACGTACTCTTCAGCGAAATGATCCAGGATTGCTTTTATGATCTTGCCACAGTAGTTGAAAAATACAGAACAGAAATTTATCAGTATGTGGGTGATGAAGCAGTACTATCCTGGAAAATAAAAAATGGTTTGCTCAATCACAATTGCCTTCGCGTCTTCTTTGCATTTGATGATGTGCTGAAATCGAGGGCTGAATATTACCAGGAGAAGTATGGCTTCGTCCCTCAATTCAAAGCAGGTGTAAATGATGGTCAGGTGATGGTCGCAGAAGTGGGCGAGATAAAAAAAGAGATCGCGTATCACGGTGATGTGCTGAATACCGGGGCTCGCATACAAAGCCGCTGTAATTTTTTCGGGAAGAAACTGCTGATCTCTGAGCATCTTAAAGAACAACTCTCCACGGCTGATGAATTAGTGATTTCCTTTTTGGCAAGGGAAGAATTGAAGGGGAAATCAGAAACTGTAGGCATCTACTCTGTCGAAAGAAAGTGAAGCACATCCTCCACACCTGAGAATATTTTCCTCATAAGAAATAACTGTCAGCCACTTCGCTCAACTTTCTAAGTGATGCTCCTTAGGGAATTTTCATAGAGAAATTCTCCGTAGGATTACCTGAGTGCCCGGGGAAATACAACTCTTTACGCTGGCATTGACATTGAGGCAACATATAAAACCAAATTTATGAAAGGAAAAACTTCCAACAAAAGCAACTCTTCCGGATCGTCAAACAAATCTTCATCCGGTCGTAATTCAGGAAGAGGAGGAAAAACCACGTCATCAAGAAATGACAGGTCGGCTTCCACGCGCTCCACGCGAAACCGCTCATCAGAAATGGATGATGAGGAAAGGTCAACCGGAGAAATGGATCGCGAATAACATCTAAGTACTTTACATCGACAGAAGAGCCACCATTCATTTGACGGCTCTTTTGTTTTGTTTATTACTATCAAAATTCAATCTCCCGATTCTCTTTATCTTAGCCCACTCAACTGATTCTTCCATGAAAAAAGCCTTACTCACTCTCACTCTGACCTTCACGCTGGCCTTAAACTTCACCCATCTTGGCGCACAAAACTTCAACATGCAGTTTCGCAGCGAAGTTTCTTTCCCTTATTCCTGCGCCAGCATTTGGGGGTATTCCTCACTTGATGGCGCACTCATGAGAGAGTATGCTCTCGTAGGAACAAACTACGGAGTTTCCATCGTAGAAGTCACCGACCCTGATAATCCCGTTGATCTTTTTGATGTGGTACATCAGGGGGCAGCGAGTGAATGGCGTGAAATTAAAACCTACGGCCACTATGCTTATGCAACCAATGAACAGGACAATGGTTTGCTCATCATTGATCTGCAATATCTGCCCGATAGTGTGAAGCAATACCAATTCATTTATTCACAAGGACAAGACCTTTACACAGGACACACACTGTGGATTGATGAGCACGGAAGAATGTTTGTGTTCGGAGCCAATGGGTCAAACAGCCCTTATTCAGGATACGCTTGCTTTGACCTCACTACTGATCCAATCAATCCGGCCTTTTTGGGCAACCGGCCTTCTCCTTATATTCATGATGGCTTTGTGCGTGGAGATACCTTATGGGCAGGTGAAATTTACGACGGACAACTGCAAGTAATTAACGTAGCTGATCCTGCAAATCCGGTTGCTCTTGCACAATTCAATACGCCAAGTAATTTCACTCACAACGCCTGGCCTACACACGATGACCATTATGTTTTCACTACCGATGAAGTTGATAATTCCTACCTTACTTCTTATGATGTCTCTGACCTGAGCAATGTCACCGAACTCGATCGTGCGCAGTCAAATCCAGGGAGTGGTACCATTATTCACAATGTGCATTTGCTCAATGATCAATTTGCAGTCGTTGCCTACTATAAAGACGGTGTAGTACTCTTTGATGTCTCGCATCCTGATAACATGATCGAATGCGGAAGCTATGACACTGACCCGGGTGAGTCGGGCGGAAATTACGGAGGCACATGGGGCGTGTATCCTTATCTTCCTTCCGGAACCATCATTGCCTCCGATCTCTCTGATGCAGGAGCCAACGGAGGAAAGCTAACTGTCCTCACTCCTACCTATGTCGCAGCCTGCTGGCTCTCAGGTACTGTAACTGATAGCGTAACCGGTGTGCTGCTGAATAATGTATATGTTGAAGTGGAGGGCACGCAGAATACTGATAATTCAGATTTGTCCGGAGTTTATAAAACCGGCAATGGCGTTGCCGGTACATACACCGTTCGGTTTTCTAAATTTGGTTACCTCACAAAAGAAGTTCAAAATGTAACTCTTACCAGTGGTGTTGAAACCACACTCGATGCTCAATTGGTTCCTCTTATCTTATCAACGTTTAGCGGGCAAGTGGTGGACTCCATCACCAATGCCCCGATACAAGGCGCACCTGTTTTTTTCGTCAGTACTGATGGGTATCAGTACAATGCCACATCCGATGCGAATGGTAATTTCTCTTTCAACGGTTACCCGGGCACCTATGACATTTATGCAGGCAAGTGGGGTTATCACGAAAAAGGACTTCTGAGCGTTGTCGTAAATCCTAATCCTCCTCCCTTTTTATTCCAGTTAATAAAAGGATACTATGATGATTTCTTCTTTAACCTCGGGTGGCAATCTATCGGTGGAGTGTCCAACACAGGCAAATGGGTTCGGGATGTGCCAATTGGTACTTCTTATTACGGATACGATGTGTATAATCCTTATAACGATGTGTCCGGCGATTTGGGTGACGAGTGTTACATGACCGGCAATTTAGGCGGAACGCCGGGCAACAGCGATGTGGATGGTGATGTTGTCACGCTTACTTCTCCTGCTTTTGATTTGACGAATTACAATGAACCGTACATAAACTTCTATGCGTGGTGGGTTGATGGTGGCATCTTCGGTTCTCCTGATGACACGCTGAAGTTCACACTTTCAAACGGGAATACCACCGTTTCTCTTATGAATTTAACAAGCAACGCATCTGATCCCTCATGGATTTTCCATTCATTCAAAGTCTCAGACTTTATTACTCTCACCAATAACATGAAGCTGAAATTATCTACCGTGGATTACCAGGGAAATGCGAATTGGATTGAAGGCGGATTGGATGTCTTTGAAGTGGTGGATTCCGTTGCTACAGGAATATCTGAAACCAATATGAATCACGATCTCATTAATGCTTACCCGAATCCATTTAGCAACGAGGAAACCATCAGCTATCATTTTGATCAACCCGGCAGCGATGCAAGAATGGATGTGTATGATGTGCTGGGAAATAAATTGGAATCGCTCCCGGTGAAAAACTCTTCAGGCACATTTAGTTTCGGAAAAAATTTACCGGAAGGTATTTACTTCATTCACTTTGTTGAGAGCAATAAGATGCTTGGTGTGATAAAGGTGGTGAAGCAGTTTTGAGAAAACATCGATTTGAAATCAGAAGATAGAAGTTAGAGGTTAGAAGATAGAAAGCAGCGGGAAGAAATTTCTCGCTGCTGTTTTTTTAAAGACTTCAAAGTCATTCGGCAGGAAACTTCTTTGGGACGTGACAAAAAGCATAAGCGCACATGCGCTTGAATGAGAATCACTATTTCTTTTCAGGCATTTGCGAAGGATCAAATGCTCCCTTTCTCAAATTAATTCCATACTCAAGATATGCCTTGAGCGAAGCAAGATGTGTTTTTAGTTTTCATCACAATTTTAAAAGCGTGTTTAGAATTGAGAATCGCAATACGCGAATCGAGAATCGGGGTTCAAAACCCCACTCTATCCTCCACCTGCTTCAGTGGTGCATTGCGCTCCACAAACTCAATGATCTTCGCAGCAATGTCAACCCCGGTAGCTTTTTCAATTCCTTTCAAGCCGGGAGATGAATTCACTTCTAAAATCATCGGGCCGCGTGAGGAACGAAGCATGTCAACACCTGCCACCCGCAATCCCAGGACTTTCGCTGCTTTTATTGCCGATTGTTCTTCATCCGGTGAGAGCTTCACGCTCATTCCCTGACCACCACGATGAAGGTTGGAGCGAAACTCTCCTTCTTTCCCCATGCGTTTCATCGCTCCCACCACGTTCCCGTCAATCACAAATGCACGTATGTCTGCACCGTTGGCTTCCTTAATAAATTCCTGGACAAGAATATAAATCTCCCGATCAAGAAATGCTTCGATCGTTGACTTTGCGCTTTGTATGGTTTCAGCAAGAATGACTCCGATGCCTTGTGTTCCTTCAAGAAGCTTGATCACCAGCGGCGGACCTCCCACCATCCTGATCATGTCATCTACATTGTGAGAAGTATCGGCAAAAACTGTCTTGGGAATTCCCAAACCAGCCCGCGCCAGGAGCTGCAGCGATCTCAGCTTATCGCGCGAGCGAGTGATCGCCTGCGATTCATTCGCGGAAAAAATTCGCTGCATCTCAAACTGACGTACCACGGCGGTTCCGTAAAAAGTTACTGAGGCGCCAATGCGGGGAATTACAGCATCGGCACCGTTCACTTCTTTTCCCTCATAAAATACCTGCGGCTTTCCTTTTTCAATTCCGAAGTAACACTTGGTGTGATTGAGCACAATAGCCTGATGACCATGCTGCTCTGCTGCCTGAAGCAGACGGGACGTCGAGTAGATTCGGGGGCTTCGGGAGAGAATTACAATTTGCATTTCAATTGTTTAATTGCTGAATGGTTAAATGGCTCGACAACCATTTAACCATTTAACCATTTAACAGTTTTTTTCTTCTTCATTTTTTCTTTAAAGGAAAGATTCCTCTTCGTCACATCAATGATAAATCTTTCCCCCAATAATTTTCTTCCCAGCAAAACAGGATACTTCATCGAAGAGCGATTGGTGAGAGCGAGTTCGATCAGATAAGTTTTTTCAAAAAGAATTACCGGCGTCTTGATGGTGTAACGGTATTCTATCTGCCCGAAAGAATTTTTTACCTGCTTGCTTGCAAACACCTTCGCCTCGCGTTCAACAGGATGATCCTCATTGAAGACAATGAATTTTACAAAGTGATCGCCTCCCTTGTAAAATGCTTTGATGGTTTCGCAGTGGATGGAAGAAGTGTATGCGCCGCTGTCAATCTTCGCCTCAACATCAATCAAACCCAATTCGGGGAAATCCACTTTGTCAATTCTGCCTATGGTATGCACGGGATGAAATTACAAATCACGATACACGTATAACGACTCAAAATTATTTGCTGTGGTACGCGGGTCGTGTTACGGCATCGTGAATCGTAACCGGAATCAGTCTATTGCTTCATAAATTCTCCCGTTAAAACCTGATCGTTGCGAATAATAATTAAGAAGTAATTTCCATTTGGCAGATCAGAAATTTGTATCGGTTCCGGAGTATCAGGAGCAAGAATTTTCTCCAACACAATTTGCCCGAGATAATTTATGATTTTTAACTCAGCAGTTTCCGTTGAACCCAATCGCCCGATGAAAATATTTTCTGAAGCAGGATTGGGATAAACAATCAATTCATTTTTTGATTTTGATTGTTCAATCTCTTCACGAACATTCGTTGTGGTAAATGTTTGCGCAGGGGAAAATACAGAGAAAACACCGGGATCATCTGCGCATTTAGTTCTCACTTTCCATTGATAAGTTGTATTAGCTGTGAGTTGGGTGAGGTTCTTTAATCCGACGTTAGTGCTCACGTTTTTCTTAATCCATGATGAAGTTCCATTCACTCGATAACGGACTTTATAACCGAGTGCACAAGGAAGTGTTCCCCAGTTTAAGGTTGCTTTTGTCGAGGAAATATTCGTAGTAGAAAACCCTGTTGAAGGTGTAGGACAAGGGGCTCCAACTGTTAAAATTACTTTGGCGGGGCCGCAATAACCATAGCCATCTGTACAGCTGGTCCAGCCTACCTGGTAAATACCCTCATACAATTTTGCAGTGTAAGCGCCCGGTAACGTTGCATGAAATGTATCGCCTCCATAAGAGCGCGCTATCATCTCTCCATTCAAATACCAGTCAGTGGAATCACACCAAGTATAAAGTCCGTTAAATGCAATCATGCTAAGTTCTGAACAGTATGAAATGCTATAAGACTCAGTACACCCTGAGGTGCTCAAGTAGGTACCATTATAAACCCGGATCCATCCCACGCAATCCTTAGAGGTTGCATTAAAAGTTATCAAAACCATGAGGCAGGAAATAATAAGGAGAGTGATTTTTTTCATTGGAGAAATTTTATGAAAGTTAAGAAATAATTCCACCTTAGTCGTGAACTTCGTGAATCGTATCTTTGTCTCATGAGCAAATACGGAAAAGTTCTGGTTGCGATGAGCGGCGGTATTGACAGCACCGTTGCGGCAATCATGCTTCACAACGAAGGGTATCAGGTGATCGGAATCACGATGAAGACGTGGGACTATGCAACCAGCGGCGGATCAAAAAAAGAAACCGGCTGCTGCAATCTTGATTCAATCAATGATGCGCGCGCAGTAGCAGTGGAACTTGGCTTTCCTCATTACATCGTTGACATCCGGGATGAATTCGGAGATGCGGTGATTGAAGATTTTGTTTCGGAATACATCGCAGGAAGGACTCCGAATCCATGCGTGCTGTGCAACACTCACATTAAGTGGACAGCACTCATCAGACGTGCAAAGCAGATGGATTGTGAGTTCATAGCAACAGGACATTATGCGCAGGTGCGTGAAGAAAATGATCGCTTTGTGATTTCAAAAGGGTTGGATGAAACCAAAGATCAATCGTATGCGCTTTGGGGAATTTCGCAGGAGAATCTTGCGATGAGTCGTTTTCCGCTGGGTAGTTTCCGGAAAAAAGAAATCAGAAAGATGTGCGAGGATTGGGGATATAAAGAACTGGCGAAGAAGAGCGAGTCGTACGAAATCTGTTTTATTCCGGATAACGATTACCGGGGATTTCTGAAAAGAAGAATTCCTGAACTGGAAGAAAGAGTTGACGGTGGAATGTTTGTGGATAAAGGGGGAAATATCCTCGGAAAGCACGAAGGATACCCCTTCTACACCATTGGTCAGCGGAAAGGGTTAGGAGCTGCATTCGGCGTTCCCATGTTTGTTACTGACATTGATGCTGATACGAATACTGTTGTGCTTGGTGAAGAAGATGATTTGAAGCGGAGTATAATGATTGCGGGTAAAGTGAATCTTCAAAAGTATTCGTCCGTAGAAGATGGAATGGATGCGGTCACAAAAGTCCGTTACAGGGATGCCGGTACACCGGGTCGCTTGTTCAATGATGGTGATGGAAAAATTCGGGTGGAGTTTGATGTTGAAGTAAAGGCAATTGCTCCCGGACAGTCAGCAGTTTTTTATGACGGCAATGATGTGATTGGCGGAGGGATAATTCATAAAAGCTCAGGGTTTCCTGATCAGATCGGGACCGGTGGAGCTTAGAGTTTGTAATTGAAAAAAATCAAGTTTATGGAAATGAATACTGATTCAACATTCATGAAGAGCAATTCAAGAAATATTTGCTTCTCAATTTTATTCGTCAGTTGCATTTGCGCGCTTTTATTTTTCTCTTGCAAAAAAACTTCTTACCCACCGGTTGCAATTGACCAAAGTTATTTCCCGCTTGTCACTGGTAAATACATTATTTACGATGTGGACTCTTTGGGCTACTGGGGTTTTAATGACACCATCATTCATCACACCTATCAAATCAAAGAGGAAGTGGACTCGCCATACATTGATAATGCAGGCAACCACGCATTCAGAATCATTCGCAGCAGAAGAAATGATGCAAGCAGTTCCTGGGTAGTCACCGATATTTGGTCATCGAATCTTACAGATCAAACTGCGGAGAAGGTGGAAGAAAATCTTCGCTTCATCAAACTTGACTTTCCGATTATTCTGAACAAGCAATGGTATGGGAACAACTACATTCAGGCCGATAGCAATCTTGTTTTTCTCAACGGGTGGAGATATGAATACACATCCGTTCATCAACCACTAACTCTTAATGGTCTTTCTTTCGATTCAACGGTAACGGTATCACAGGATTTGGATTCGAATGCCATTCAGCAATACATCTACATTGAGAAATA
>DASRAJ010000038.1:0-9982 GCA_035638255.1 Chitinophagales bacterium | reverse complement strand
TCCATTAGCAACCGTCCAGCCATTTAGCGCGAACGTAGTTCCCAATTCAAAGCCTCCGTTACCGGCAGGATCAACAAGCGTGGTTTGTCCCAACGACGGCAACCAAAAAAGAATTGCAATCACCAATACCCAATGAAATTTACCTGCAGAAACCTTGCGACCGAAAGAATTAACTTTCGTTTTATCTGTCGGATGGCTGATCATCTGAGGAACTGCGGGTGCAAAGAAATTTATGTAGCGTTGTCCAATAGGCATGGGCTCGGAGTTTTTAAAAGTGATTCCTTGTTGTTTCAGCAGTATTTTGTTTTCCGGGTAAAGTTAATTGAGCGTATTAATTTCTTACATGTGTTCTCAGCAAATTCACCAATAAATTATTGTGTTGAGATGAAAAGGCTTCGGTTATCAGTGCTCACGTATCATGCCGAACCGAAAAAAGATTGAGGTGGGCGTAATTATTCTGAGCGGGGATTCGGACTAAAGTTAATTTTTTTTTTAGAAGTTACATTAATTATTTCTCGTAACCCCTTAACGGCTGAAATAAGAGCGTATGCGGGACAAATAATCGTGTTTTGAAGCCCGATTAAAATGGTTTTCCCATTTTTTTCTTCTGAGAACAACGAGTCGAATACCCGGATTCCGGGAGAGAATAATTTTTTCAGGCAACAGTTTCAGGCACCATCGTCAGCTCTTTCAACTTCGCAATAGCAAAATCAACTTCATCTTTAGTATTGTATTTTGAAAAAGAAAAACGGATCGCAACACGATTAGGATCCGCTTTAATGGCTTCGAGCACATGAGAGTTTTTATCGCTGCCCGAAGAACAGGCGCTGCCACTCGAAGCGCAAATCCCATTCATGTCGAGGTTGAAAAGGAGTAGCTGGCTTTTGTTATTCAACGGGAAAGAAACGTTCAGCACCGTGTAGAGTGAATGTTCTTCATCACCGTTGAATGCTATGTCGTGAAATCTTTTGTTCAGTTCCCCCATCATGTAATTCTTAAGTTCTTCAATTTGACTTTTTGTCTTCTCCATATTTTCATAACTGATTTCCATTGCTTTTGCAAGGCCAACAATGCCGTACACATTTTCTGTTCCTGCACGCATGTTACGCTCCTGTCCACCGCCGAAAATCATCGGTTGAATTTTCACATCGTGCCGGATGTAAATGAATCCCGTTCCTTTTGGGCCATGAAATTTATGAGCGGCGCCGGTGATAAAATGAACAGAAGTTTTTTTCAGGTCGAATGGAAAATGTGCAACAGTTTGCACCGTGTCACAATGAAAAATGGCATTGTGCTTTTTGCAGATTTCGCTCACAGCATTCAGGTCCATCATGGTCCCGATCTCATTGTTGGCGTGCATGAGTGAAACCAAACATCGCTCACCAATCGAAGCAAGAAGTTCTTCGAGATGATTCAAATCCATTCTTCCTTTCTCATCCACATTTAGAAAATGAACCTCCACTGCTCCGTCTTTTTTCAGCGCATCCACCGTGTGCTCTACGCAGTGATGCTCAATCGGGGATGTGATGATGTGATGAATATTGTACGCCTTCACTCCGCAGCGTAGCGCCATGTTGTTCGCCTCCGTTCCGCCTGATGTAAAAAAGATTTCTCCAGGTGTGCAGTTCAAATATTTTGCTACGGTCTTGCGCGCCTTCTCAATGGCGGCGCGTGTTTCTCTTCCGTAAAAATGAATGGCAGAAGGATTTCCGAAATGTGATTCCATGTATGGCAGCATGGCATCAATCACTTCACGATCCATTTGGGTAGTGGCGGCGTTGTCGAAGTAAACTCTGTTCATCGGTGCAAATTATTGAATGTTCAGCAAAAATTCTTCAGGACTCTTTATGTCTAAGGTGCTCTTTGAATAATCTCTGAGATTACGCGTAACAATCACTTTTAGTTCAGGATGAGAAAGAGCGCTGAAGTGCTGAACACCATCCTCAAAATCACGGAACAAAGAGTTCAGCGCTTCAATCAAAATTTTTTCAGTCACCGGAACTACGCTCATATACTTCAACAACTCCATCACTAGCTGCCTTGATTGCTTTTCGCCAGCAATTTTTGAGAGCAAGTAGTAGGTGCTTGTAATGGAGTTTGATGATGTGAAAAGCTGAAGCTGTTTCCTGTAAGCGAGTGAAAAAATGGTTGCGGCATGTTTTGAAAACGGTTTCCGGTCGCCGAGGAAATCGAGAATTACATCTGTGTCGAGAAAGATTTTCATCAGATTTTCTTTGAGGACATGATCTTCCTGATTTCTTTTTTGTGATTCAATGAATTGGGAATTCTAACGGAGCCAAAAAGATTTTTAAGACCGGCAGGAAGGTCTTGTTCTTCAGTAGAATCATTCTTTGCAATCTGCTCAAGATATGTTTCAACCAAATCCGAAAGGCTCCTTCCATTATTTTTTGCGAATCGCTTGGCTCTTTCAATGGTTGATTGTTCAACAGTGAGCGTTAGCTTAGTAGTCATTGCACGTGTAAGTTTAAGCAAAGATACGTGTTTGTCTAATACCGATACCTCGCTTTGAGCGATGGCATCGGTTGAATGACTAACTTTCCTTCATCAGCAGCTGTATATCCTGCATAATTTTCTTCGCGAGGTTATTCGCTGTAGTCTCATGTTCGCTCTCGGAATAAATACGAATGATCGGTTCTGTATTTGACCTTCGGAGATGAACCCAGTCGCCATCGAATTCAATCTTCAATCCGTCTTCTGTATTTGTGGGCTGACTTGAATATTTTTTTTCGATGCCGCTAAGTATGCGGTCAATGTTTACTTCCGGCGTAAGCTGAATTTTATTTTTGGAGATGATGTAATTCGGATATGTTGCGCGCAACACTGAACATGTTTTTCCTGATGCAGCAAGATGTGAGAGGAACAATGCAATTCCTACGAGCGCATCTCTTCCATAATGAAACTCAGGATAGATGATACCACCATTTCCTTCACCGCCGATGACGGCATTCGCTTCCTTCATTCTTGTCACCACATGAACTTCACCGACAGGCGAGGCAAAATATTTTGCTCCGTATTTTTCAGTGATGTCTTTCAGTGCGCGGGTGGAAGAAAGATTGGAGACGGTATTTCCAACCCGGTGTTGCAGCACATAATCAGCAACGGCCACGAGCGTGTATTCCTCACCGAACATGCTTCCGTCTTCGCACACCATGGCAAGGCGATCCACATCAGGATCAACGGCAATTCCCAAATGTGCCTTGTGAAATTTTACCTGCTGTGAGAGCTCCACCAGGTTTTCAGGAAGCGGCTCAGGGTTGTGCGCAAACTTTCCCGTAGGCTCACAATTCAGTTCGATCACTTCACTCACGCCGAGTGATTTCAAAAGCTGCGGCACTGCAATTCCTCCCGAAGAATTCACACCATCCACCACTACTTTGTATTTCTGTTCCTTAATCGCATCCCTATTCACGAGCGATAGCGCTTTGATTTTCCCGATGTGCTTTTCAATGGCTGATTCATCTGTGCGGTAACTGCCGAGTGCGGCAATTTCAGCGAACACAAAATTTCCTGCGTCAGCCATCGCAAGAATTTTCTTCCCTTCACTCTCTGAAATAAATTCTCCGCGGTCATTCAGGAGCTTCAGCGCATTCCACTGCATGGGGTTGTGGCTGGCGGTGATGATGATTCCTCCGCCGGCTTTTTCATCAGTCACCATCAACTCCACCGTGGGTGTGGTGGACAATCCTAAATCAACCACATCAACACCCATTGCCTGCAGCGTTGAGGAAACGAGAGCCGAAACCATTTTTCCGGAAATGCGTGCATCCCTGCCGATCACCATTCTATTTTTTTTGTTCTTCTGCTTCACCCAGGATGCAAAGGCAGCAGTGAACTTCACCACATCTTCGGGCGTGAGGTTTTCGCCGGCTTTGCCGCCGATGGTGCCGCGAATGCCGGAGATGGATTTGATGAGGGGCATGCGGGCAAAGTTAGAGGTTTGTGATTTCGGATTTCGGATTTTCGATTTCGGATTTCAGAGTTGCACGCAAGAATTCATTCCCTCTCTATGGATGAAGTGGTGATGAAGGGTTTGGGGGAGGAAGAAAAATTATTTGCGACCAACTTTACATCTGAAGAAAGCTGCAATGATCTTATGTTCTTCCCAAAGCAGATCATCTTCTGGTCTGAAATATTGCAGTGTTGTTAGAAGTAACTCTCCATTGATGATTGAGCCCTTTTTGTATTGCGGCTTTTTATCAAGAACTAATTTTTGATAAGATGCGCCAACTTTAAGTTGTGTAGTGTAGGTGTCTCCATCTAATGAGTAGAACCCTCTTCCAATTAACTCATCAGGAACGTGCCATGTATCCAGCTTTATTTCAGTATCTGCGTATGAGTAAAAAAAAGCGGACTCTTTATCATCTTGTAGATAAATCATTGCCCCGATACCGTCATTTGTTCCCGGACTTCCCGGGTAAATTGAAATTGTAATCTTGTGATCTTTTAAAATGCACTTACAAGATCCTTCCGCAGAAAATGAAGATGTATCGGAGTTGTACTCGTCAACGCTTGACGAGTTGTAAAGAGCATTTATCAACAAAGTATCCTTGGGGAATCCGGGATTAAATGCATATAGTATTCTCCTCGCTTCATGAATCTTCCTGGCTACTGTTGTTTTAATTGAAGAATCAATCTGTATAGGCTCATTAACCCACTTCTTGAGCAATCGCATCCATTGTAAATGCAGTTGAAAGAAAAATAAAGCAAATGATTTTCATAGCAGATTTGTCCCAGGCAAACTTTAGTGTACGCTCTTTCACTTAATCAATTGCCTGCTATCAAATCTACAAGAGAATTCATTCCCTCTCCATGAATGAAGTGGTGATGAAGATTTTTTGAGGAGGAAAAAACCACGTGGGTTGCGCGGCGTGATCATGTTACAATCTGTTGTGTCATTTCAATATTTGTCATCACCTTTAATTTTTAAATCGGTTAGTCCGATTAAAAAGTCGCAGCATTGATAGTATTTGCTTTTATCACTTGGTGTCCACCTGTCAACGACATGATATTGTTTTGATGTCTTGCCTTCTAAAATCCATTGAGAACCGTCGGTTCCTGACATTTCTTTTTCGTTGGTTGCTAAATTCCAAAAATCAATTTCATCAAGTTTAATCTTAAATTTCTCCCAAGTTTGCTTGTCAATCATCCTTTGCTTATCAATGGTCAGTTTTCCAGGGGCGTATCCTCCGGCACCATTACATAATTTCCAGTAAAGCAAGTAGGTGTCGCCTTGTTTTTCGATTCGTATAGCAACTGGATTGTGAAATGTCCGTAACCATGTAAACCGATAAATTTCATTTTGAGATTTGTCCATGAAAATTACCGGTTCCCGCATCGCAAATAAATGTTGGGAATACCATGTGTCGGCAAAAGTGTCGTGGCCTACATAAATTGAAGTGTCTCGGAATACTTCCAAGGGGAAATAAAATTGTGTACTGTCAGTTGGAACAAATGAAGTAGCTGCCGTTTGATTGCTTGTGGTTGGCATGGAGGAATTGTCAATACTCTGACCTCGACAACCTGTCAAGAATATGAGAAATATGGTGGATAAAATTATAGTTTGTTTCATTTAAAAATTGCTGTCAACCTGTATTCATGAATGAATCCAAATATAATTGTATTGTCGAAAGCTTTCTCGTAATCACATTAGCCAGCCAATCAAATCTACAAGAGAATTCATTCCCTCGCTATGAATGAAGTGGAGATGAAGATTTTTTTCGTACTTTGTTTTGATGCTTCATTTCAAACTCGTGAACCTCGTTCTAACATTCATTATTGCATTTGCGACTTTCTCTCGTGGAAATTCTCAAGAACTAAAAGAGCGAAAATTTATTTTTTCATTCGGTACAAGTAGAATTACAAAGGGTGTATTCGTAGACGCAGGTAACGGTATCGCTCCCCCGAGAGCAAGTCTAATTAAAGTGAATCCAAAAAGGTGGACTGAGTTTTTATCTTCTCCCTGCCTCACGGTTCAGGATAAATTGACCGGGGATACTTTACAGATTGAATACTATCGGGTGATATATTCATCGAAATGTAACTCCCAATACACTGATAAATCTTATGACATACGTGGGAGATGTTTTCCTGATGAACTAACAAAGCAAGTTGATGGTCAGGATTTTTTTGAGATAAAATGGATAGAAATAAAAAATCCTGATGACACAGTTGTCTTACTCAAGTTCCAATTTGTTTTTGTTGGCAAAGGAAGATCGCAGAAAAGAAATTGAAAAGTAGTCCTGTAAGAATTATAGAAGTGATTATTTCTCTCATTTTGTTTTTGTCAGTTCGTTTCTTGCAGGAACGGCCGGGTTAGCACTGTCACCAAGCTTGCCACTAACATTTGTATTCACGAATGACTCTTTTGCATAGCCATCCAAATATAATTGTATTGCTGAAAGTTGCACTGCCATCAAATCTACAAGAGAATTCATTCCCTCGATATGGATGAAGTAGTGCTGAAGATTTTTGAGGAGGGGAGGAAGAAAAGTGATTATCAAAGATGCCTTCTAAATTCATATTCCTCTGCTAAGCATTCAAAGGTAGAGTCTCTGAAAAAAAAGATAAAGTGTTTAAAGTTTTCTTTCCCCAAGTGTTCCCTAATAATTTTCGAGTCAGTTGGAAAATCATTTTCCCAATCTGTGTGAAGTTCATAAAATTCTCCCCATGGTAATTCTTTGTAATTGTATCGGTATTGACCTCTGTAGTATCCTTCATCGTTACAAAAATTGTAATTGTATTTGTAGCATTTTTTAAAAATCAGTTCTCCTTTTTCACCTTCTAAAATATGAGGGAACTTCATGTAGTTAAGAAGAAACTCAAGTCTTAGTGTGTCTCCTTGAATTGTAAGATTAAGATTCGGAGCATTAGGTTCAACATTCCAACCCAGATTTAGTTTTTTGAATTTCATAGACTGCCATCAAATCTACAAGAGAATTCATTCCCTCGCTATGAATGAAGTGGTGATGAGGATTTTTGGGAGGAAGAAAGCGAAATCATGCTCGCTAATTATTTTACCTTTACACAACTTCGTTTCCTCCCATGAGTATTCAAGAAAGAAATAAACGTATCCGAATTTACCTTCCGGGTATCATTAGCTTAATTGCTTTGCCCATGCTCTGCATTTGGTATTTCATGGTGCAACATTCGTTTACCAGGCAAACCGTTATGCAAGTTGCTTTTCCCGATAGATTTGAAAAGCTGCCTGCCAGATTTGATCTTCCTCACATTGAGAGGTTTGTTGTTATTAATTTAGATAACGATAAAGAGGATAAAATCAAATTGGACTCCGGGCAGCTTAGAGTCCGCGAGTTGATTTTAAGCCAGGATTCAACCTGGGGAGTAAAATTTCATTTCAGTGATTACTCAAAGTACTGGGAGTTCATTCGCGTATTGGACATTTGCAAAATTGAAAGAGCTTGTTGCTTTCGATTCGATCATGATGATCTTATAGTTATCAATCGTCCTCCACGTCCGAAACCTGCAAACGAATTGAGTCCACCTCCACTAATGATGTGATATTTTTTTGTATTTATCTATAAAGGTTAATCTCCTTTGGCTGAAGCGTAATCAAATCTTCAAGAGAATTCATTCCCTCACAATGGATGAAGTGGTGATGAATATTTTTGAGAAGGACAATGGTGCTTAAATGCCTTAACGCAAGCGTGGGGGTTTTGCTTTACGATAACCAATCGCATCGAGTAAACTGTAAAGTTCTTTGCTTTCAAATGAGGTCGTATCTCCGTTAATAACTGTCTGGTAAATTCCAATACGTCCCGCAATTTTTATCCCTTGATTGTGTATTATATTCTTGTCTTTGAGCATTCTTGAAAAATTGATTAACGTATCAATTTGTGATTTGGATAATTTGATTGATTTTCTTTTAAAAGAGTGTAGCTTTTGAATAAGTGGCGGCTCATTAACATTCTCAAATTTAAGGTATTGCCTTAGCGTAACGTCGCCATACACTTTTCCATTTGCATAATATGTTTCAATAAATTCTTCTGTCACGCCACTTTCTATTCCGATGTAAACGTGATAGTATGAGGTATCAGTTGGCTTAATGTTTTGTTTTACATTAATAGTCTCTTGAAGAACTACCGGAGAAGAGTGAAGAAGAAATCCTGAAAACAAAACTCCAAAACATACTATTTTCAAATTCAAACCTAACATGTTTCCACTATTGATTTTGCCAAATCTACAAGAGAATTCATTCCCTCACTATGGATGAAGTGGTGATGAAGATTTTTGGAAGTGAGAAAGGTGAAGATAACTTCAATCATATTGGGTTTTCTCTCTGAAGTCTTCTTGGTTGAAATTGTTATCAAAAAAGTTAAATCCAATGTCAATGGTTATTGGTTGTTGTCCTGATAAATTGAACTTGTAAAACTGTCCGTCTGTCTCAATCTTAATTACTTTATTTTCCTGTTTCTCATTGTAAAGGTCTCCTTCAAATTCACCTGGCAGCGGAGACCACGTGTAGTTTCTATTAAAGTTTAACTCAAGTCGATTCTTAACTGGCATAGTGGTTCTTTTTCCTTGCCGTAAATAGTCCCATAGCAAAAAGCTCTCTGATTGTGAAAGATCACATATTTGATTTCCATTTTCGAAGCGGAAGTAATGAAGGTCAAGATAAAATGGAAATTCTTCCTTTGAGAGTCGGTGCAACTCTAAAGTTTGATACAGATTTCTCAAGGGGACATAAGCCCATACAAGTTCGTCAGGTCCTGCCTCACCGTAGTCTTTTATTGATTTATAAATTTTATCACCACTGACAAATGTTGTTGAAATCCTTTCATCATCCGACCAAGCAACTGAAAAATTTGTTTCTATGTTTTTAAGGTTAGCTTTCCGAAAATTGTTTTGTAAGTTTTCAAATTGCTCTCTTGAAATTGTTGCAGTAAAAAAACCTGTTTCGGTTGTATACCGTTCTCCGAGGAAAACAACGTTTCCGTTTGAATAAATAATTACGTCCAGTATTGGACAAGTTCCATAACAGCCCGATGATGACAGAATAATTTTATCAAAAGAATGAAGGGTGTCAACTGTATAATCCACGCGTGTGAACTTTTGTTTTTTTCCTTTATCGAGCCGTAATACGAAATAGTCTTTGGTGATACTTAAAATTTTCCTGCTCCACCAAGAAGAGTCGCTAAGATTAAAAATACTTAAACTGTCTCCCTCAATTCTAAACCGAGTTTTTGTTCCAAGGAATCTCATCTTGTTTTCGGTTCCTTTAATCTGCTTATAGATACCTGCTTTAAGGTCCACAGTTTTGTCTGTAAAAAATGAATAGCCGTTAGTACTCGTTCCAAAAGGCGGTGGAGAATCGTTATCTCGATTGTATACTTCTTCCCAGTCACCAATAATCTGCGAATACATTGTACTCTCCTGATGTTGCTCGCTGCAACCAAAGAATAATATTGCCAAGCCAATTGCTGACAGCAATTTTTTCCAAAAATTATTTGTAAGGCTCACGATTTAGCACCTCTCTGTTTGGTGTATCAAATCTACAAGAGAATTCATTCCCTCGCTATGGATGAAGTGGTGATGAAGATTTTTGGGGAAGACATAGTGAAGAGCTACTAGTTAATTGCAAGTTCGCATTTTCATTGAAACATGATTGTAAAATCATTCTTCTGTAAATAATCCAAATCTATCTGCCTGCGTTCCAAAAGTCCTCTATGGGTTTGTCGCACAGTATCCCAATTTAAAGTTTCAATGGTGTCTGCATTAAAAAAGTAAATCCATTCTTCTCTGCCATTGGTAAAAACAGATTCCCAGCAAGATAGTAATGGAGCATGCATAGTAAAACTTTTGTTTTTTAAAAGTCCTTCTGTCCCATCATATTTGGGATTGACCTTTTCGATGAGGGTATCGGGATAATTCCAGTAAATAATGGATCGGATTCTTATGTTTGATTTATTGGTAATTGTCAGGTTAGCATGCGAATTCTTGGGAC
>DASRAJ010000037.1:0-40283 GCA_035638255.1 Chitinophagales bacterium | reverse complement strand
TTTGTGTGTTTGTGTGTTTGTGTGTTAGATTTGGGTGCAAGATGGTCAGGCCTTTCTTTCTTTCCAATATTTCATCTAACTATATTTTTAACTAATTTAAGCCGTCTAAAATATTAGCCTATACTAGTTATGTAATTAAGCTCATACATTTTTAAATATAAGTTAGCCGATATACCACTACAACATCATACACCAGCACTACTTCCTACAAAAAAAACAGCAATATGCTCAAAAGTATCTTTGGATTGCAAATCAGAACCTCAAATAATCAGATTAAATCACCCCTGATATTAAACAGGAAGACCACGAACCATTATAAAAATGAGCTGATCGGAAATTCTGAATCCCACTAAAAGCAGGAAAGCCATCCCCGCAGAGATGGCCTTCCAAAAAAAAATGGTGTTTACTACCTATTTGCCCTACTGAATTATTAACTGTTTGGTCACTTCTTCATTTCCAATTATTATATGAATTATATACATACCGCAGGGTATTGGCGGATTAAAAGAAATATCTTTCATAACCAAGCCATTTAGAGATTGGCCCTGCGTTGAATAAATGATCTGACCGAGAATATTTTCAATATAACCGGTATATTCTTTCTCAGAATCTTCTTGCGTCGTTACTTCAATCGAGAATTTATCCTGAGCCGGGTTTGGATAAAGTTTCATCGATATACTCTCTTTTCCGGCAAGTCCGGATTCCGCTTCCTTATATGATGGTTGATTTATCACGATGCCGTTACTGGCTGCACATCCGTGCGAGTCAGTGACGGTCACAGTATAGGTGGCTGCAGTCAGATTTGAAATCGTTGATGTGGTTCCCCCATTTGACCACAAATATGTATAACCTGGTGTGCCGCCGCTCGCTGTGGCTGTGGCTGTTCCATTGCTTCCACCATTGCTGGTCACATCAGTTTTCGACATCGAGACAGATACTGCTGATGAGGGCTGCTGAATGACTATTGTATTGTACGCTACACATCCGTTCTCATCCGTGGCTGTCACACTATAGGTTCCTGCTGAAAGTCCATTTCTGATTTTCGTGGTTGCACCATCATTCCATATATAAGTGACTATACCGGTACATTGGTGGATACCAACGATGATCACACCATTGTTCCCGCCGTAGCACGATACGTTAGTATAATTCTCAGACAAAAAGAATAGACAGTTTGGTTGATTGATGGTGATGTTGTTGCTGCCTGTGCATCCATGAGAATCGGTTGCCGTTACTGTATAGGTTTTTGCGGCGAGTCCGGTGATGGTTGTCGTTGTTGCACCGGTTGACCACAGATAGGTATAGCCCTGAGTTCCGCCGCTCGCTGTAGCTGTAGCTGTTCCGTTATGTCCATCCATGTGAGTTATCTCGGTCTTCGATATCGAAACAGTAACCGGAGAAGAGGGCTGCTGAATTAATATGTTATTTATGGATGCGGAACATCCGCTTTGATCAGTTCCGGTTATAGTATAAGTTCCTGCTGAGAGGCCGGTTCTGTTTTGAGTGGTAGCTCCATCATTCCATACATAGCTTACTGTTCCTTGTGCACCGCTGGCGGTGATGGTGATGGAACCGTTGTTTCCACTGTAGCAAGATACATCGCTGTGAGTCTGGCTCAAACTCAGCGAGCAATTGGGTTGATTGATAGTGATGCTATTGCTTGCTGTGCATCCATGTGAATCGGTTGCGGTTACTGTAAAGGTTCCTATCGTAAGTCCGTTGATGGTTTGAATGGTTGCGCCGGTTGACCATAGAAATGTGTAGGCCGGAGTTCCGCCGGAAGGATTTGCTGTGGCAGTTCCATCACTTCCCCCATGAACAGTTACATCCGTCTTTGACATTGAAATGCTTACAGAAGATGAAGGCTGACTAATTGTGGTGGTATTCGAAGCTGCACAGCCGCCTTGATCAGTTGCAGTTACTGTATAAGTTCCTGCAGAGAATCCGCTTCTGTTTTGGGTGGTAGCTCCATCATTCCATAGATAAGTTACTGTACCCTGTGCACCACTTACGGTAATGGTGATTGAACCGTTGCTACCATCATGGCACAATACGTCAATGTGAGTTTCACTCATGCTCAGTGTGCATGGAGGTTGATTGATTGTAATATAGTTGCTGGCTGTGCATCCGTGTGAATCGGTTACGGTTACCGTGTAAGTTCCTATTATGAGCCCGTTGATGGTTTGAGTGGTTGCACTGGTTGACCATAAGAACGTATATCCGGGAGTTCCACCTGAAGGATTTGCAGTGGCAGTTCCGTTTGACCCTCCTGTGATCGTGACGTCGGATTTCGACATTGAAACACTTACAGAAGAAGAAGGTTGACTAATGGTGATGGTTCTGGAAGCTGCGCATCCACCCTGATCAGTTGCAGTTACAGCGTAAGTTCCTGCTGTGAGACCGTTTCTGTTTTGAGTGGTAGCTCCATCATTCCATAGATAGGTTACTGTACCCTGTGCACCACTTACAGTGATGGTGATTGAACCGTTACTACCATCATGGCACGATACATCAATGTGAGTCTCGCTCATATTAATTGTGCAACCGGGTTGATTGACTGTAATGTTGCTACCTGCCGTACATCCATGTGAATCGGTTACAGTTACTGTGTAAGTTCCTGCTGATAGACCGGTGATGGTTTGAGTGGTTGCACTGGTTGACCATAGAAAAGTGTAACCCGAAGTTCCGCCTGAGGGATTTGCAGTGGCAGTTCCATCTGATCCGTTAGTGATTGTTACATCGGTCTTCGACATCGAAACACTTACAGAAGACGAAGGTTGACTAATTGTGATGGTGCCCGAAGCTGTACATCCTCCATCATCCGTTGCGGTAACTGTGTACGTTCCTGCTGAGAGCCCGCTCCTGTTTTGAGTGGTTGCACCAGCATTCCATGTATAGCTTACTGAACCCTGTGCACCGCTCACGCTGATTGTGATTGAGCCATTGCTACCATTGTAGCATGATACATCAATGTGAGTCTGGCTCATACTAAGTGAGCATGGGGGTTGATTGATTGTGACATTGTTGCTTGCAGTGCATCCATGTGAATCGGTTACTGTTACTGTATAAGTTCCTGCTGTGCGTCCGGTTATGGTTTGAGTGGTCGCACCGGTTGACCATACAAATGTGTAGCCCGGGGTTCCGCCGGAAGGATTAGCAGTGGCAGTTCCGTCTGACCAGCCGGTGATTGTTACATCAGTCTTCGACATCGAAACACTTACAGAGGACGAAGGTTGACTGATTGTGATGGTGCCCGAAGCTGTACATCCTCCATTGTCGGTTGCGGTTACAGTGTAAGTCCCTGCTGAGAGTCCGCTCCTGTTTTGAGTGGTTGCACCGGCATTCCATATATAGCTTACTGAACCCTGTGAACCGCTTACACTGATTGTGATTGAACCATTGCTACCATTGTAGCATGATACTTCAATGTGAGTCTGACTCATGGCAAGTGAGCATGGGGGCTGATTAATTGTGATATTGTTGCTTGCAGTGCATCCATGTGAATCAGTTACTGTTACTGTATAAGTTCCTGCTGTGCGTCCGGTTATGGTTTGAGTGGTCGCACCGGTTGACCATACAAATGTGTAACCGGGAGTTCCGCCAGAGGGATTTGCTGTAGCAATTCCGTTTGATCCACCAGTGATTGTTACATCAGTCTTCGACATAGAAACACTTACCGCTGATAATGGTTGACTAACTGTTATGCTGGCACTTGCTGAACATCCATGTGAATCAGAAACGGTCACTGTGTAACTTCCTGCAGTTAGATTTGCAATGGAAGAAGTTGTTGTGCCGGTATTCCACAAATAGCTGTAAGATGGAGTTCCGCCGGTGGCTGTTACGGAAGCACCACCATTGCTTCCGGCGAAGCAAGAAGCATCTACGTGAGATGGAGTGAGATTTAATACATCAGGATTTATAAGAGCAGTTGAAGTTGCAATCGAACATTCATTGTAATCAGTTAGTGTAACTGTATAAGGACCTGCTGAAAGGTTGCTGATGGTTTGTGTGATAGCACCTGTATTCCATACATAAGTATATGGTGTAATACCCCCTGTTCCATTAACAGTTGCACTACCATTGTTGGCATTGTGACAGCTAATAACCATTACAGATATGGAAACGGACAATCCGGAGCAAACTTGCTGACATCCTGTGAAGTGTTCTGTAGAACTATAAGATCCTGTATAATTGCTGCCACCACCACCCGACCCCCCGGCAACCAATTGCGCGTTTTCCGTGGTAGGTGTTCCTGCTTGTTGCCCCCCACTGTTAATCGGACGAACTTCATTTGTGCTGTCAACATCCAAATAGTTGAATTGAGGCTGATAGCATGCAAGTCCATAAAACCATTGAGAGGTAAATTGTGCTCCCCGGTTACTTACCCATTGGCCGGAAATAGCAGAACTTTTTCCCCCGCCTGACACAGAGAAACCATTTGATGAATTTATAATTGCAGCCGAGATAAAAATATTAGAGGTCGTGTAGCCCACAGGCACTCTTGTAATCCACATGTTCTTAGCAGCATCATAAATGGTAGCAGGAGCGGAAACTGTGTTGTCAGCAATAATTTTTCCGCGAGGAATAGGAGAATTCGTTACCGTGGGATTAGATGAAACATTGTTTAAAGAAATGACTCCGCCGGCAAACATGATAAAATCACCGTTGTGTGGAAGACCGGAACTGCCGCCGAGGAGCTTCGTGTGAATGTTTAACCAGAGGGTAGTTGCTGTTCCCTGGTTTGACGATGAATTAAAATCCGTATATGGATTGTGATCAACAGGATTGCAGCTTTGTGCAAATAATAAATTGCTAAACATTAAGAGGCATACAAGAGAGCACATCATTAATTTGGTAACTGTATTCGTTCTCATTTTTCGGGGATTTATTTTTATTACTTATTTACATTACCCAAAAGTCAGCGATATTCAAGTAACCAAAAATTTATTTATACGATCGTAGGAGTTAACTCATACTAAGGATGGGTTTTTATATACATGAGTAAATAATATCATTAATCAATTTGAGGAAATTCTTAAAAGTGGCAATTGGAAAATAAAAACAACCTTTCCTGGATGATTGCGACTGAGGTTGAAAAGAATTGAGAAGACTACATCACACTTATTGACTCATTAAATATGAGATAATAGACAATAGACCTGCAATCTATCAAAGCTTATTTTGGCTTTATTCAGCTCTATTTAGGGTAGGCATATCTTTCATATAGTAATTAATGCCAAATCGCTGTTTGGCAATGACTAATCCTGATACTTCTTTAAGAAAAGCTTCTGTAAAGATTTTTGGGGGGTGCAAAAAAAATCGTGAATGCATTTCATGAGATAAAAAAGGGCCGCCCCCACCTGAGGACAGCCCTTTAGAAACGAAAACAGTCAATCGGTACTAATCGGTGCTCTGAATGATTAACCGCTTGCTGAATTCATTTCCACCAATGTAAAGATGAAGAATGTAAATGCCTCCCTTCAAATTGCTAATGTCAACTTGCTTATTTACTGAGCCATTGTATGATTCAGGCTGAGTGGAGTAAACCATTTGACCAAGCACATTTTCTATTGCAATGCTGAAGGTGCCGGAACCATTTGCCTCAAACTCAAAGGTGAACTGACTAACTGCAGGGTTTGGATAAACATTGATATTGCCGATGACTGATTCAGTAAGATTTTCGTTCATCTTGGCCGAAAGTGTAGTAAAGTGCTGCAGTGCAGTAAACGTGCCTACTACTGATCTGCTGGTGCCAATGCATTTGCTTTGCACCTTCCATTCATACGCAGTAGAAGCTAATAAGCTCTTTATAATCAAAGAAATCTTAGCAGCACTAATGGTTTTCTTGGTCCAGACAGGAACTCCTGTTTGGCGATACCAAATTACATATTTGGAAGCATCAATAACGGTGCTCCAATTCAAAGTTGCCTTTGATGAAGTAATTCCATTAGTGTGAGGATTCTGAGGTGCAAGGCAACTGGCAAAAGTTGGGAACACAAAAGTTTCGCCGTAGGCTGAAGTGTCGCCGTCCAGGCAAATACTTGCAATTTGCACTTCGAATACAGCGGGGTAGCGATTGGTAAAGATCATGCAATGCTCCGGAGCAGAAACTGTTCTGTATAACCAAACTGAGCTGTTTTGATTGCGCCATGCAACAATGTATGCATGAGCACAGGAATTACCTTCCCAGCATAAAAGCGCCTCAGCGGCCGATACGCTATCCACTGTAAGATTTGAAGGAGGAGCGCAAACACAAGGTTGGCAATTCAAAAAATGGTTGTCAACAGTTCCATTATCATAATTCTGGTTGATCGAATCGAGAGTATTATTCAAATCGCTCAGTGAATATAGATTACTACAACCGCCAATAGCATTATTTGCTTCAGCGATCAACTGAGAAACGGTCCATCCTGCAAAAGTGCCGCTAACTATAAATAAATCGCCAAGCAGTTGAGAATTTGAACCGAAATTCGGGTCATAGGAGTCAAAGCCGACATTTAAAGCGGCAGTTTCCAATTGCCCGGCAAGAACATTATGGTAGGAGCTTCCGGGATTAACCATAGCGCCTGCAGGAAGTAGTGCCGGTGCGGTAGTGGAAGGAAGAAAATCTGTTACTGCCTGTGCATCGGTTAAGAGCAAGGTACTGCCAGCGCAGCCAATAGTTAAACCGCCAGGGAACGCTGCAGCGAAATTGGCATGAAGATAAACTCCGGGATTATTTCCGTTTGGAATAGCTCCCCAACCACCTTGAGTCTGAGTTCTGAATCCTGTACAACCGGGATCCGTCACCTCGAAGCTCTGAATTGCGGGACAGCCGTTGTGATCGGTTACCGTTACCGTATAAGAGCCAACAGGTATTCCTGTTAAATCTTCTGTGGTGGCCCCGTTGCTCCATAAGTAAGCATAAGGGAGAGTTCCTCCTGTTACAGTAATGTCAATTGCTCCATCGCTTACATTGGCAGATGAAACACTCGTTATGACACCGCTCACTCCAAGTACATCCGGTTCAGTAATGGTCTGAGTCGAAGATGCTGCGCAACCATTGTTGTCGGTTACTGTTAGGGTGTAGCTTCCTGCCGTCAGGTTACTGCGGTCTTCTGTTGTTGATCCATCATTCCACAAATAAGAATACGGAGGAGTGCCGCCGAAGACAGTAACATCAATGCTGCCAGTGGCATTACTATTACATAAAACATTGTTAACTGTTGCATTCATCCCAAGTTCATCTGGTTCCGTAATAATTTTTGTTACCGTAGCTGAACAACCATTGTTGTCCGTCACTGTTAGTGAGTACGTTCCGGCCGGGAGATTACTTCGGTCTTCAGTGATTACTCCATCATTCCACAAATAAGTTACCTCACCATGTGCTTCGGTGACCGTAACATCAATGCTTCCATTTTCACTACCATGACAAGTTGCATTAATGGTGGTCGCACTCGCCTGAATAGTGCATGGGCAGTTCAAATAACCATTGTTAGAAGTGCCGTTATCATAATTGTTATTGATTGCGTCGAGAGCATCATTCAAATCAGATAAAGAATAGGTACTGCTACAACCGCCTATGGCATTATTCGCTTCAGTGAGCAGTTGTGAAACTGTCCATCCCGCAAATGGGCCGCTTGCAATAATTAAGTCGCCAAGAAGCAGAGAATTTGAACTGAAATCCGGATCGTAAGAATCAAAACCGACATTTAATGTGGCCGTTTCCAATTGCCCGGCAAAAACGTTTAGGTATGAGCTTCCGGGATTGACCATCGCACCCGCTGGAAGAACTGACGGTGTAGTAGTGGAAGGAAGAAAATCTGTTACTGCCTGAGCATCTGTTAAGAGTAAGGTGCTGCCATTGCAACCGATAGTTAGACCACCGGGAAAAGCCGCAGCGAAATTATCATGGAGATAAACTCCCGGGTTATTCCCGTCTGGATCTGCTCCCCAACCTCCCTGGGTTTGAGTTCTGAAGCCGGTGCAATCCTGAGCATGTAAGAACTGCGCGGCAAGAAGGATTAGCATTAAAAAAATGAGGGAAAGAAGCTTTAAATTTAATTGACTGTGGTTGCCAGCTTGCCTCGATAATTCTTTTGAATATCGAGCGGCATTTGGTAATTGGTGTTTCATGACAATTGGTGTTTTAGATAAATGAATAAATGTGTCCGTTGTAAATAAACGAGCCCAAATGTTCAATTGCCATGAAAGATTTTAAAAACTATTTATACAATCAGGTACTAAGATTATACTAAGGGAACTAATTCAACTACATTTATAAAGATTGCACCAACAGCAGTGTTGCTCGTATAAAGTGAAACAAATTAAAAGTTCAGAGGTGAATTGGAAAAAAATCAGACTCTTGCTGCTCTTCAGTTAGTCTGAATTTGAAGAAAAATTGAGCAGGCTTTATCACTCTTATTAATTTGAAAATAATGAGATGCGGGATATAAGATATGCAATTTGCTTTGAAGATTCATTAAACCTTTGTCATACTTTTCAGAATGATTGTCCACATCCTGTGAACAGGAATACGACAAGTTAAAAATAACCTGATGATCCAGTATCGAGAAGTTTATCTCGAAAAAGGACTGCGGATTTATATCATTTAGCCCATGCTGAAAAACGTTCTCTACGACCTCCATAAATACTGATGGAGAGATGAGTTGATTTCCAATCTCACCTTCTACTAAAAAATCCTCCTTAAGCTCGAACGGCATTCTCATTTTTTGCAGTGCAATGAAGTTGCGGATATTCCTCACTTCTTTTTCCAGCATTATTTTTTCATTCAGACAATCGTAAATATAATATCGCATCAGTTCTGAAAACTTTAACAAAATGTCTTCGGCCTGATCAGGATTTAATTTAATTGAGTGATAAATGCTGTTAAGAATATTGAAGAAGAAGTGCGGACTTAGGTTCACCCGCAATGATTCGGCACGCTTGGGCAGGAAGGATTGATTTACACTCAGATTTTCTTGCATATTTTTTTCGTGCATACTGCATAGTGGCACCCTCCTTTTGTTAAAGCAAAGTTACTTGGTGGTTACGCGATCAAATAATACCTCTGCATGCAAATTATCCCTGTATGCAGCACCAATAGGAATAGTAGCGGCACCGAGGATTAATTCATAACTATTAAGATTAGCAATTTTATTCTTGTTTACTATGTAGGATTTATGCACTCTTGAAAAAACATCTTTAGGGAACTTTTCGATTATGTCACTCAGGTTCATGGCTACTGCAATAACGCCTCCTGCAGAATGTACTTTCACATAATCCTTCATCCCTTCGATATATTCAACATCATTAAAGTAAAGCTTATGATACTTTCCTTCGCTTCTCACGAATGTGTAATCAATAACTTTCTCGACAGTCTTTGCATTCAATTTTACAACTGCTTTATTCACCGCTCTCATCAAGCTTTCAAAAGAAAAAGGCTTTAACAAGTAATCTAAGGCATCAAGTCCGAATGCTTCTACCGCATGAATAGGATAAGCAGTAGTAAAAATGACCATCGGTTTATTTGAAAGAGATTTAAGCAGGCTAATTCCATTCAATTGAGGCATACTCACATCCAGAAAAAGCAGGTCCACTTTATTTGCTTCAAGAAAATTACTTGCTTCAATCGGGTTCTTAAAGCTCGCTGTAAGGGTTAAAAATTCTATTGCTTGTAGTTGCCTTGTCAATCCTTCAATTGCAATGGGTTCATCATCAACGATGGCGCATGTGAGTGTAGGTGGGTTTTGCATGGAGTCGTTGGTTTGGAAAATCAATATTTGAGATGAATAAAACGGAATCGGTGTTGTTAAAAAGGGTTAGGGTTTTATTTTTGAAATCAATCGCAGGGTTAAGAATTAATACGTTTTTGTTTAAAGATTGTGATACACCGCCAGCACATCATCATCTTCCTCGAGCATCGCAATAAGTTTAAAGACTTGTTCTTCATACGCTTCATCCAATTCTTTTGTTACATTCGGAATCCATTGCTTTTCTGCACTAAGTGGCTCAATGCCTTTTGCTTCTAACCCTTTTAACATCGAACCAAAGTCACTGAACTTTGTGTACAGATAAATGCCGTCCTCTTCTTCAGTGATTTCTTCCGCACCAAAATCAATCAGGTCCAGTTCAAGGTCTTCAAGATTGACTCCTTCTTTCTTTAGTTTGAAAACTCCTTTTCGATCGAACATAAAACTCACAGATCCATTGGTGCCCAGGGTGCCGTTTCCTTTTGAAAGGTGCATGCGAACATTGGCCACCGTCCGCGTTGGATTGTCTGTTGCACAATCAATCATCAGCGCCACACCGTGTGGGGCAAAACCCTCATAAGTGATTTCTTCATAGTTGCTCGAATCTTTTGACACCGCGCGTTTGATTGCGGCATCTACGCGTTCTTTCGGCATGTTGACCCCTTTTGCATTTTGAATGGCTGCACGCAGACGGGGATTGGTATCAGGATCAGCGCCTCCGTTCTTTACTGCAATAGCGACTTCTCTGCCAATGCGGGTGAATGCCTTTGCCATGCGATCCATTCGCGCAAAGATTTTGTGTTTACGAGTCTCGAAAATTCTTCCCATAAGAAAAAGATTAGACTGTAAAAATAAAAAACGAATGACAGGGACATGGCATGAATGCCTTTGCCATGTAACCGCATTTTCCTTTTCCTACTTTTGCCCCTCTATGGAAAAAGAAAACCTGCAATTGAACAAAAATGAAGACGCAAACTTGTTACTGATGAGCGAAGTACGGCAGCGGTTCGACAAAATCAAACAAGGCGGCGGAAAAAAGAGCATTGAGAAACTGCACGCGAAAGGAAAGATGACAGCCCGCGAGCGCATCGAATATCTTTTCGATAAAGAAACTCCTCAATTTGAGATCGGTGCTTTTGCAGGATTTGAAATGTATGAAGAGCAAGGCGGCTGCCCGGCCGGCGGTGTGGTTGTGATGATGGGTTATGTATCAGGAAGGCAGTGCATCGTGGTGGCGAATGATGCTACTGTGAAAGCAGGTGCGTGGTTCCCGATTACCGCGAAAAAAAATTTGCGGGCACAGGAAATTTCGATGGAGAATCGTCTTCCTATCATCTACCTCGTTGACAGCGCCGGTGTTTTTCTTCCGATGCAGGATGAAATTTTTCCTGACAAGGAACACTTCGGAAGAATCTTTCGCAATAATGCTTTGATGAGTTCAATGGGCATCACGCAGATTGCAGCGATCATGGGTTCATGTGTGGCCGGTGGCGCATACCTTCCCATCATGAGTGATGAGGCGATGATCGTTGAGAAAACAGGAAGTGTTTTTCTTGCCGGCCCTTTTTTGGTGAAGGCCGCCATTGGCGAAGATGTGGACAATGAAACGCTCGGCGGTGCAACCAGCACGAGTGAAATTTCCGGCGTCACCGATTTCAAGTGCAAGGACGATGCAGAGTGTCTTGATCGCATTCGCAGCATTATGGATAAGCTGGGCGATTATGAGAAAGCCGGATTCAATCGCGTTGCTTCTATCCTTCCGAAAAAAAATGAAAAAGAAATTCTTGGTATTCTTCCTACCAATTCCACCCAGCAATATGATACTTATGAAATCATAGAGCGGCTTGTGGATGATTCTGCTTACGATGAATACAAGCCCGGCTTTGGAAAAACAATCGTTTGCTGCTATGCGCGAGTTGATGGCTGGGCTGTTGGCATTGTTGCGAATCAAAGGAAGTTGGTGAAGACAAAGAAAGGTGAAATGCAATTCGGCGGAGTCATCTATTCTGACAGTGCTGATAAAGCATCCCGATTCATCATGAATTGCAATCAGAAAAAAATCCCGCTGTTGTTTTTACAGGATGTCACCGGCTTTATGGTAGGAAGTAAATCGGAACAAGGCGGCATCATTAAGGACGGAGCGAAGATGGTGAATGCAGTTGCGAATTCTGTTGTTCCCAAGATCACCATCATCATCGGCAACAGCTATGGTGCAGGCAACTATGCGATGTGCGGAAAGGCGTATGACCCGCGCATCATCGTGGGCTGGCATACTGCGAAGATTGCAGTGATGGGCGGCGACCAGGCCGCGAGTACCCTTTTGCAAATACAAGTGGGCGCAGCCAAAGCAAAAGGAGAAAAAATTTCTGCGGAGATAGAAAAAAAATTATTGGATGAGATCACGCAGAGCTTCGAAAAACAAACGACTCCTTTCTATGCCGCCGCGCGGTTATGGATTGATGCGATCATTGATCCGCTCGAAACACGCAAGGTGATTTCGATGGGGATTGAGGCGGCTAATCATGCACCGATAACGAAGCAGTTTAATGTGGGTGTGATTCAAACATAACTTTTAGCTCATGAAGTTTAGTTTTCAAACATCCTCACTTGTACTCACACCTTTGCTCATACTCCTTAGTTTCAGATCCAACTCTCAGTATTACGATGGTGATACTTCAATTACACAGTTGGGTGCACACTTCAAATTCACATTTCGGTATTCTAAAGATCAATCTGATGACACCATCATTTGCCTGAAAAACGGGAAGAGGATTTTTCAGGATACAGTTGATGGCTATGGGCCGACTGTGGAATTCGGATTCAGAGATTTCAATCAGGACGGGATGAAGGATTTCATAAGCACTTCGTGCGGCAACACTTGCATTTCGGTTCTTTATTTCTTCGATAGTATTTCAAAGTCCTTTCGAAGAGTAAATGGGTTTTCAGATTTTCCGGAAGCACTTAAAATCAGGGGTATAAAGAATCTCTACTATTCTTATCATCATAGTGGATGCGCGGATGCAGATTGGGATAGTGATCTGTTTACAATTTGGAATTTCTCCTGCATTCATCTCGCAAATATTCATGGTCTGGGTTGCGATGATGAAGAGCAAATGGTGGTAGTTTCAAAAATTAATCCTAACAAAAAAGTCCTGATCGTGAAATTACCCATCGAAGTACTCGATGATTTCAAAGACTACAAGTGGGGATTTATCGCTGAGTACTGGAAAAAAAATTGGCGGAAGTTTGTTCAATGAAATATCAGAAGGAACCTACAAAGTAATTTCAATAGCGATTGCTACAGCCAATCCTGCGCCGATAACGAAGCAGTTTAATGTGGGTGCGATTCAAACTTAGACAGGGTCCTTCTATGCTACTACTTTACGAGCGCCCGGCTCTTTACGGGGTTTCTTTAGAGTGCTTTTTCCACTCTCCCATTCGAAGTCCTTATGCTCACCAAGCACAGTTACTTCTTTGTTACTTCTTTGATACTGCTTGATGGTACTTTCCATGCTCTCTTTGGTCTCGCAATGAATCTTTACTCCTCTTTCATTCGATCCTCTGTTTCGCACTTCAATGTAGAATCCATCTCTTAGTTGAATTGGTCTTGTGGGGGGTCTTCCCTTGCCTCGGCTCATCATAGCTTGGTAGGTTTATTTGAGATTAATTGCTGCAAGGTACTACAATTATCTTATTTCGAATTACCTATTTCTGATTTATGCAGCTTTAGTACCAGTCATGACCGCTTAATCTTTATTCTAAACATGCCAGCCGATGGATTTCATACCGGAAATTCAAGTGTTTATTTAAAACTCAACCATCATAAACAAGGTTGACCTTTTACCAGGAAAAGTACACACTTGCACCATTAGAGGGAGCATTTGTGTTATACCAAAGTATTCAGAATAAGAAATGCGTCTGAGCTATCGCCAAAATAATCCTTGATGATTTTTGCCTTAATCCAACCTTTTGATCCAACATTATCAAATGCGCATAAAACTGATCCTCTACTATTATTCTCAAGTGTTATATTAAGGAGCAAAAACATTCCTTGATTAATTATCCCTATATCTACTAATATATAGTCATAAAAATCTTTCGTCCAATTGTCAATATTCGAATTATCATCCCTTTCTTTAATAATATCAAATCTTCTCACATTATATAAACGAACTATTGCCCCGGAGTCTACTTTCATTTCATTATCTATGTCACTTAACTTTAGCATAACTTTCTTATTTGAACACCATCCGTCTCCTTTATGAGGGACAAGGATAAGCGCCAAGCTGTTCACTTCTTCACAAACACCTTCTCCACTCTATTTCCATCACCGGATATAGTTAGAAGATAAATCCCCGCAGGGAAGGAGTTCACGTCGACTTCTTTCAAAACCCGTTCATCACTTCGCAATTTTTCTATATAAACAATCTTCCCAAGCGTGTTTTGTATCACCAATTGATTCACAGAACGTGAATCGGAGAACTCGATAAACAATTTATCTCCAGCAGGATTAGGATGAATTGTGTACCAATTGTTTGGAGTCAATTCAGCACCCGTGCCAATTACCTCTAAGCAATCTGACATCATTGAACATCCGTTTGAAGTAATCAGCACCGAATAGTTTCCGTTTTGCATTGCCGTATAGCTCTGATCGGTAGCACCTGATATTGGGAGGCTGAGATCACAATTGTACCATTGATAAGAAGCATTCGCCAACACTGCTGTGAGGACATTTTGATCCTGATTCACTGTAGCGTCTATAGAATTCACGCTCAGTATCGTAAAGACTGCACTGTCGCAGCTATTTGGATTGGTGTAATAATCGAAGTATGTTCCCGATTGTGTTTGCCATTCGTTTCCGGCGAAAACACTGTCGCCTTCACAAATACTCACGCTGTTCACCGTGGTATCAAAACTGCAGATATAAACCCAGGCATCATTGGTCATTACCGGTGCATTAAAATCAAATACGATTGCCGCGCGGTTGTTAATCACCGTTCCTATAGCATTCCCATTCATCTGTCTGATGCGGAAATTCACATAGCCATGACTGGCAGGTTCATTCACATTGCTATCGGGAAGAAGGATATCTGCAAAAGAAAATTTCAGAATACCCGGATCTGAAAGATAAAGATGATAATCGTGTGTAGCATGAGTAACATAGACCGAGCTGAGATCGAGATAAGATGAAAGCGTATCAGTAACCATCACGTTGAGGGCCGTATCCGTCCCGGTGTTTTGAAAATAAATAGTGTAGCTCAAATCTTCTGACGCCGTTATTTGTGGTCCTGAATAAGCCCCGACTCCCGTGACAATTTTCATATTCGGATCAAATGAACCCACCGTCAACTGGCTTATCGTATTAGTGTTGTTTGAGAGATTGTTTTCTGAAAGCAGTGAAGTGATGTCGCACGAAGCCAACAGTGGTGTACCGATCGGAATGAATGAGGGAACATGGAGTGTCACATCAGCACCGAATAAAGTGTTGAAGTCAATACTGTTGGTGGTCCATGTGATTTGCCCCGCGGTTTGCGAAGCAGGTATCACATCAGTACTCACAAATGTCAGCGATGAATCATAATCAAAAGTGATGGTGCACTCCCCTCCGCTGTAATAAGAAAAGTCACGCGCTGAAATATGATAGGTGAAATCAAATCCCGGGCGCGCGCTGGTGGATGAAAGAAACGATGCAAGATCAAGCGCTGACTGCGTTGTATCAGCAAAATTATAGTCAATGATTTGTCCTCCATTAAGAACATCCAGCACCTGCGAGGCAGGCGGACAAACAGGGTACACCGTGTAGGGCGCACTTTGCGAAATCGTATATGAACCTTCCGGGAGATTTATAGCATACCCTCCACCCCCACCCGTAACGGCATAATACGGTCCAGGAGTAAACGTGAGTATAACATCATCAAGAGTGAATTCACTTCCATCATGCGTGCAATCCAAATCATCATCATGATAAACAATGCCGCTCACATTTTCGCAGTTGGGACTTATATCCGGAACAAAAAATTGCTGTGACACTGTATAGCAGGTTTCGGTGATCCAATTGTAGGAGTACGGATCCGGATGATTGGTTATAGTAACTAATTCGACAGTGTACGTTCCGGGACCAAGAGCACCAAGGTAATTAGAAGTGGTATTACCTGTAATGAGATTCATGGTGCTGTCATAATAATTGTAGTAATACATAAAGTTCAGCGTATTGGAATTATCAGAAACTGTTGCCGAGCCATTATTTCCATTGCAGGCAGCGTTAACTGAAACACTGTTGATAACAGGTTGCGGAGTCACATAGTAAGGCGGCTCGTACCAGGTAACAGAACATCCGTTAACATCAACAACGTAAACCTCGCCCGTTGCATTCCAGCAAACATTGGAAGCCATAAAACCCGGTGTAGGGTTATTATAAACATCCATCGGATACCCATCGTAGAAGGCACTATACGGAGCCACACCGCCAAGCCAATCCTCAATCAAATGCGCATGACCGTTGCATTCGCCGTAACAGGGATTCATTCCTGCCCAACTCATGGGACTAGCGTTGAGCGTGGCCTGCGATGGAACGGTAGCCCATGATGTGGCCGAATCATTGGCGGAATCGAAAACCCATAGTGTAAGAAAAGTACCCCCGGTTATATTGGTTACGGCACTTCCAGTGCCTCCGTTTGACCACTCATAAGTGTAGGGCTGAACGCCGCCGCTCACATAAGCGTTCGCTTCACCATTGCCATAGCCACATACATCGGGAGATGTGTAGATGGTAACACTCATTGCAAAAGCTGATCGAATAAAAACGACAGTGGTCAACACATAAAGGAGTAGCAAATTTTTCATTAGAAGTGTTTTTGACGAGCCACGTAAATGTAGGATTATTTCAATACCAATCGTATTTCTCAAGGAGTTATGAGACCTGAATCAGAGGTTTTTAGTTTGAGATAGATTGGATTTCGTACCCGAAACATGAATGAGATGGAGTCAGAGAGGATGTACCGACGAGATGAGATTTAATACAAGATTAAGAGAGAGATATAGATTGCGTCACCAGGTTTTATCAGTAATCATAATCCACCAGAAAATAATTCCGTTCAGACATGGAGCAAAGCGGAATAAATTTTTGATACAGTTCATTCATCTTTTCGTTCCCTACCCAGAAGTCCTCCCGGAGGTTGATGTCATTCACACTTTTAAAATATGCCTCGACTTCGAGCGTGTAGCTTTCACCGGACACATCCGTCATCATTCGCAAATAAGGACCACTGCTGTTTTTTACCTCATCAATTATTGCCTTCCACAGCGTAATGCTTTCCCGTGCTTTTCCAAAACATAGCCGGAAGGTATTTCGCTCCATGATCAGGTCCTTAAAGTTTTTTATGGTACCTGCTTCACATTCGATGTTGAATATTTCGCGTATCGACGATTCGCATAACTGAACAAACTTTCCGTATGCTTCCTGCACCTTCGGATTTATTTTCCAGTAATACATCATGGGATTGTGTTCGCTTAGGCTCTTGATAAGAAAATCCTGCGTGATGCAATTAATTCTGCCGGTGAGATTCGTGTAATGCCGGAAATGCAGATCACGCGGTCCGGGAATTTCCGGAAATGCTTCAAGCATTTCTGTCCAAACAGAAGCGGCTTCTTTTTCTTTTCCGTACTTCAGCCGAAACGTCATTCGTTCATTAATCATTTTTGATGAGGTTTTGATTACAGAGCAAAGGTAGGAAGCAGTTTAAAATTCCATGATGGTATTTCTTTCAGCAGAAAAGAAATTCTAACTTCGGGTCTCTAAAAAAATTTCCCTATGAAAAACTTCTTCCTGTTTCTCGCATTGATTGTCTCTATGTCAGTGAGCGCGCAAAATACAATGGTGTGGTATAATTTTCAGGATGGCTCTGCTACCGATTTGAGCGGCAGCGGAAATGATGGAACATTAACAGGTATGACAGGAATTAATTGCGAGAACCTCAACGGAGTACAAGTTGGTCATGGTTTGAGTAATTATCTCACCGTTCCGTCTGCTGCCTTGAACGGGCTAAAAGATTTTACCATTAAGCTCCACATTGCATTTTCTTACTGGAGCACCGGCGGAACGTCATCACAAAATACCATCATGAGTGCTTCGAATGCAAGCTGTATCAACTGCTTTGGAATTGCTTATGACAAAAATAATTTGCAGTGGAAATTGTTTTTCAATGGAGAGTTACATACCTGCAGCGATGTTAACGTTGTAACCACAGGAAACTGGATGGTTCTCACCCGCGAAAAGGGAGTGGTAAGCTTTTATCACGGGGAAGAACTGCTTGAAAGCTTTATTGATAGCACCCAGCTGAATATTTCTTCGGTCACCGTAGGTCAACAGGAGCATTGTGCCGGCGGATGCTTCGAATGCAATCAAACCATGCACGGCTCGATTGACTATTTTAAAGTGCTTGATTTCGCTTCCCACATAACTGATGCGGTGAGCAATACTCTTTCACGGTTGAATCTTTATCCCAATCCCGTGAGTGATGTGCTTCATCTTTTTTCTTCAGGAAAAAATTATTCGGGTGTGATCATTACAGATTATTCCGGAAAAACTATCTACACAAGTTCTTACAAAGAAGAAATTAGTGTCTCTGATTTTGCTGCAGGAATTTACTTTCTTCAATTAAAGACCAGTGACAATATCGTTTCAGAGAGGATGGGATTTGTGAAGCAGTGATGAGTGGTGAAAGGTGAATGACGTAAGACTTGTGGACATGAGACTTGCAGATGTAAGACTTAAGACAAACTGAACTCCAAAGGACCGAAATCCGACCTGTTCCGACATTCTCAGGAAATCAAGAGTTTCCCCAGCGGAAAGTCTTCAACTCAAATCCTGCTAATTCAAGTGCGCGATCAACAACGGTTGCGGCGAGTTCCTCGAAATTTTTTGGCAGAGAATAAAATGAAGGAGTCGCCGGACAAATAATTCCTCCTGCCTCTGTCACCATCCTCATATTGTTGATATGAATGAGACTGTAAGGTGTGTCGCGAATAACGAGAATCAATTTTCTTCTCTCTTTCAGTATCACGTCAGCAGCGCGGGTAACAAGATCATCAGAAACTCCGGAAGCAATCCTTCCTAATGTTCCCATGGAACAAGGGCAAATGATCATCACATCATAACCTGCAGAGCCGCTGGCGAAGGGTGCCGTGAAATCATTTTTTTCATAGAAAGAAATCATAGGCGTATTGTCTGCATCGGGAATCCCGATTGAATCGGGAGAACTCGGGTTACGGGAATCTGGAATCGGGACTTCATTTCCCAGCTCATGCTTCCAAACATACTTTGCATTATCGCTCATGACCACGCCAAGCCTGGTGATCTCGTTTTTCAGCGAAAGAATTTTGTCAAACAAAACTTTTGCATAGATACTGCCACTGGCACCGGTGACTGCAATAACAACTTTCTTCATAACAATCAATCTTCTTTTCCCAATAATGACTTCATCACATTACTCCGGTAACTCTCACCGATCGGAATTTCATGATTCTGGATTTTCACAGTATTCCCTTCAATCGTTTCAATCTTTCCAATGGGTACTACATAAGATCGGTGAATGCGCATGAACAGGTCATCCGGCAATTGCAAAGAGAACTCTTTGAGATTTTGCAGTGTCATGAACTTCCCTTTCTCTGTGTACACCATCACAAAGTCACGCATCGCTTCCACATATTGAATCTCCGCAAGCCTGACCCGCACAAACTTGTTGTTTGCTTTAATGAAAAGCTGATCGGCGAGTAACGGTTTTTTTTTTGCTTTGAAAAAATCGAACAACCGCTGACTGCATTTTGCAAACCGCTCCCGCGTAATAGGTTTTACGAGGTAATCAAACACATTCATTTCGTATCCTTCCGCCGCAAATTCTTTATGAGAAGTAGTGAGCACCGTCACAGGAGGGTTGTTGAGTGACTTCAGAAATTCCATTCCGCTCAATCCCGGCATTTCAATATCGAGGAACATCACGTCAGGTTCGAGCTCGATAAGGGCGGTTAAGGCTTCTGTGGCATTCACAAAATTCCCGAGAGAATTCAGGAAATCAATTCCGGTAATCAAATCAAGCATTGCATCTCTATTCAACTTTACGTCATCTACTGCTATACAAGAGATTTTCATTTTCTGATATTAACGTTTCGTCAGTGAAAGTACCCCTTTTCACAGATTTTTATGGTCGTTTCGCAGAGTAAATCATGAAGTAAGCAATGCGCCACTGTATTTTTGAATTCATTATAACGTTGAAAAATTATTCTATTCTCAAAAATTTCTTTCATCTGCCTTTGAACCTTGTTTCCCGATTTTTCTTTCGTATTAATACATGAAACTATTTTTCTGTTCTTTCGTATAACATCTTTGAAAGGTAAAATTCATATCCCTATGAAAAGCAATCAAGTCAAACAAGTAATTCCAAACGTAATCGAAGAAGTCGGTGCCTGGTTACTTGCCGGCGGATTTCTTTTCAGTGTCGCATGGCTGATAGGGATGATCATAACAAGTTGAAACGTCTTCATCCGGCGACTCTGCGTTCCCGTAGTGAAAGAAAGCTCCCCGGTAGATTTTTTTGGGTGCTTCGCAGAGTAAATCATCATGGCACCAGGCAGTGCATGTACTTTTGACTTCATAATTAATCATACATTATATTATCAAGCCGCAATTTATATGCAGCGTTCTTCAGGAAATCTTATATCAGGGGTCGCTATGACCCCTTTCTTTTTTTTTAGTAACCTCCAACCGCATCGCCTGACAAATATTTCAAAGACAGAAATAGCTATCTGACTCTTTTTATGGGCGGTTC
Organism: Chitinophagales bacterium; assembly: GCA_035638255.1. Taxonomy (GTDB): domain Bacteria; phylum Bacteroidota; class Bacteroidia; order Chitinophagales; family UBA10324; genus DASRAJ01. Next base: position 19,729 of record DASRAJ010000037.1, on the reverse strand, counting down.
ACAGATTTTATAGTGGCATTCGCAGACAAAATGAAGCAATCCGCCTTTTCAGGTTACATCTTTGACATGGGTTTGGTGATTTATTAAGTATCATATTGTTGAGAACATATTTCTCAGTTTATCGAAAACTTTTAAAAACGGGGTGCCATGCCCCGTTTTTTTATGAATACAATTGGACCGCGGTGCTTTGCTCTCTGATTTTCCTCTCTTGTCATTATTAATTAATAATCTTGCTAAAGGTTTCAGCAACATCGTTTCGCCCTGTGCTACATGAAAATACCAAGACACTTGATTTGTCTTTCCTCAAAGAGTTTTGTCGCTCTGACAATAAAAAAATGGCGCGATACATTCACACCTTTCTTGAAAGCGCTTCAGAAGAATTGCCTTTGTTGCGGGATGCTTCAGCTAATCAGCAATGGATGGAAGTAAAGTCAATCGCCCACCGGCTGAAGCCGCAAGTAATGTTTATCGGTTTACCTGCCATGCAGTTCTTCATTGAAAAGATTGAAACGGAAGTAATGGGGGCTAATCCTGAGAAAAATATTCCATCCTTAGTTGGGGAATTGGAGCATGCAATGGAAGAGGCAACAGATTCACTAATACAAACTTTAGTAACTTTCTCGTGAATTGGAATTAAATTTGTCCCTGAACGTTCACACGTCAAATCCTTAGATATGAAAATCATCAAAATTCTCGTCGTCATTTTCATTGCTTGCTCATTTAAAACATTTGCACAGGCGCCTACGGGTATTAATTGGATGTCAATTTCTGAAGCAGAAAAACTTGCTAAAGAAAATCCAAAGAAAATCCTTGTGGATGTTTACACCGATTGGTGTGGCTGGTGCAAGCGATTGGATGCAACCACGTATAAGGATCCAAAAATTGTGGAGTACATCAACAAGAATTTTTACGCTGTAAAATTCAATGCTGAAGCGAAAGAGGATATCACCTTCAAAGGCAGTAAGTATTCTTACGATGCCGGGCGACGGGTCAATGGCCTTTCCGCTATTATGATGGGCAATTCAACGGGGTATCCTACCACTACTTTTTTGGGTGAGAACCTTGATGTGCTTTCAAATATACCCGGCTACCAAAACACTGAAATGATGAATAACATTCTCCATTTTTTTGGAGACGGGGCCTACCTTAAAATGACCTGGGATCAGTATTTAAGTTCATTGTCAAAAACTTCGGAACACGATTGAATTTTATTCATCGGAATTCTTCCGACAGATAAGTTCAGCTAAACTTTACTTTTGAGCCGATGGAGATTTCTTCTGGTTCAAAAACTTTTATCACCGGAGCGCCTTATCGGGCCAGCGATTCTTCAAAATTTTCTGCCGCAGATTTAAGTTTGAAAATTCACATTTCTTCTGCTCAAATTGCTTATTTGATTTCAGAAAAGAAAAACCGCAGAGTATTGTGTTTGCAGCCATATCAAAACCCATCTTCAACGAAAGAGCAATCGGCAACAAAATTTCTCGAATCAGTTTTATCGGAAGATGAACTGCTGAAGAATTTATTTTCGGAAAGACAAATCGGGATACTAACGCCTGACTTCACATTGTTACCAAAGGAATTTTCTGATTCACACTTATCAGATCAGTGGAAGAAAAAATTTACTCAACAAAAGAATTCTTCCGTTTTATGCGCCGATCAGATTGAGGATATGAATTTGGAAGTTGACTTCGTGGTTCCAACCCAGGTGATAAACTTACTTGAAGATATTTTAAAAAAATACAAACTGCATCATTCAATCACAAATCAAATCCGCACGCTGGCATCGCGAAACCAGGGACGAGCAGTGTACTGCACTGTGCAATCAGGGTTTCTTCAGGTGATTTACCTGGATTCAGGCCAACTGATGTTTGCAAACATTTTTCAGTATCAAAGCGCAGAAGATTTCATTTATTTTCTTCTTGCAGTTTACAATCAGCATCATCTCGATCCTGAAAATGTGAAAGTGGTTTTGCTTGGGGAAATTATGAAAGACTCAGCGATGTTTCAACTCGTGTACAAATACATCCGGAACATTGAATTTGGAAAGCCCTCTGCCCAATGGAAGTTTGATGATGACTATCCTTTTCCGCCTCATTTTTATTTCTCACTCCTCTGCTCCTGACTCATGCGCGTGATCTCAGGAACCCTGGGTGGAAGAAAATTTTATCCTGACAAGCTCAGCGCTACAAGACCTACAACTGATTTTGCGAAGACAGCTTTGTTCAACATTCTTAATAACGTTTTTGATTTTCAGGAAATAAGTTTCCTCGATCTCTTCAGCGGCACCGGAAGCATCAGTTATGAATTTGCATCCCGCGGGAGCAGTCGAATTGTTGCGGTGGAAAAAGATGAGAAATGCATTGCTTTCATTAAAAAGCATATTGAGGAATGGAAGATTGATGCAATTGACTTAATCAAAAGTGACGTCTTCCGCTTTCTCGATAACGCCCATGAAAAATTCGATGTCATCTTCGCCGGACCTCCTTATGCACTGGAACATATTGAATCACTTCCCGAAAAAATTTTTAAACAAAATCTTTTGAAGGATGGTGGCTGGTTCATTCTCGAAACTGATCCGCACCATAATTTCGAAACACATCCACACTTTTTCAGAAATACAAATTACGGGCAAACCAATTTTCATTTCTTTATGAAGAAGGGTTAGAACGAAGATAACACCCTCAGTCATTCAGCAGGAAACTTCTTACAATTCACGCGGACATTTGTCATGGTGTGAAGAAGGTTCTTCCTGAATGACGCTAGGTAAAAGGCAAAAGGAAAAATGTCATTGCTAAAGAACCCAATTAAGAATTGTTTGAACTCAGCATTACTGCGTAAAAGAGTTTTGTTGAATCAAATTGTATTTTCAACACCACAATTTTAACTCATGAAAAAAATCGCTGTCTTCCCCGGCTCCTTTGATCCTGTTACCATTGGGCACATTGATATCATCAACAGAGGATTGCCGCTGTTTGATCACATTATCATTGGCATTGGCGAGAACTCACAGAAAAAATATCTGTTTCCTCTGGAGAAAAGAATCGGGTGGCTGAAAAAAATTTATGAGTTTGAACCGAAAATCTCAGTGGAGAGCTACACGGGACTTACCATAAAGTTTTGTGAAAGTCACAATGCGCAGTTTATTCTTCGCGGCATTCGGAGTGCAGGTGATTTTGAATTTGAGAAAGCCGTATCGCAAACCAATCGTGTGCTAAGCCGCAACATCGAAACGATTTTCATTCTTTCAAATCCTTCACTCAGCGTGGTTTCTTCATCCATTGTTCGTGATGTGATTGTGAATGGAGGGGATGCAAGTCCATTCATTCCTGAAGAAATTGAAGCGGAGATACATTTATAATAGCGATACACGATTCACAGCCTGCCCCGATTTTTTTCGGGGTATCACGATACACCTGAAAAATATTTTGAGAATCAGGTTTGCATTGGGATTGAGTATCCTACTCGCGATTTCTTACTTTTGCATCCCATGAAATTTTAGTCCCGATATGCCGGGACAATCACAATCAATAATCCATGACCATCGGAATTCTCAAAGAACCTGCTGAAGAGAGACGTGTTTCCCTGCTTCCCGAAATCGCCGGTCAGTTAGTCAAAATGAATTTTGAAGTGTGTGTTGAAACTAAGGCGGGTGTAACTGCCTACGCTTCAGATGAGGATTACAAAAATGCGGGAGGAAAAATCTGCTCCCGCGAAGAAGTATTGAACACTGATCTCATTATCAGCATCAACCGGCCAACTGATCCGGAGCTTCAAAAGATGAAAACGGGAGCCGCTTTGCTCTGCACATTTCAGCCTCTTTTTAATAAAGATGTCGTACTGAAGTTGCTTGAGCACGACATCACTTCCTTCAGTATGGACATGGTTCCGCGAACTACACGGGCACAGTCCATGGATATTCTTTCGTCGCAGGCAACGGTAGCGGGGTACAAAGCGGTGTTGCTTGCAGCCACGCATCTTCCGAAATTCTTCCCGATGTTCATGACAGCCGCGGGAACAATTACTCCTGCGAAAGTTCTGATACTCGGTGCCGGGGTGGCAGGATTGCAGGCGATTGCGACTGCAAAAAGACTGGGCGCAGTAGTGGAAGCATTTGATACAAGAAGTGCTGTGAAAGAAGAAGTAAAATCACTCGGTGCAAAATTCGTGGAAGTTGAAGGTGCCGCTGAATCAGCAGCAGCAGGAGGTTACGCCGTGGAGCAGACGAAAGAATTTTTGGAAAAGCAGAAACAGAAAATTTTTGAGAGCGCATCAAAATCAGATGTGATCATTTGCACCGCGCAGATACCGGGAAAGAAAGCGCCATTACTCATTGCCAAAGAAACGGTAGCGGCAATGAAATCAGGAAGTGTGATTGTTGATCTTGCTGCCTCCAGTGGAGGTAACTGCGAACTCACGAAGAACAATGAAGTAATCACGACAACAAACGGAGTCACGATCATTGGCAATTCCAATGTCGCTTCCACAGTTCCGTCAGATGCAAGTAAAATGTACGGCAAGAACATCATGAACTTTTTGAAGCTGATGCTTAAAGATGGCGTGATGACGGTCAATCTCGAGGATGATATTGTGGCCGGCACATGCATCACACATAAGAAGGAATTGATTAGCCAGAGAGTGAAAGATGCGATGGCGCAGCAGCCCGCATAGCTTTACGATTCACGATACACGTAACACGACTCAATTTTAGAAAACAGATAACAAATAAAGAATTCACGATGGACCAATTGCTGAACTTCCTCTATGAAAACCGCGAGATGGTTTTTATCATCATTCTATCCATCTTCCTGGGTATTGAGGTAATTTCAAATGTGCCAACAGTTCTTCATACTCCGCTCATGTCTGGCGCCAATGCAATTCACGGCGTTGTGATCATCGGGGCCATTATCGTCATGGGAAGTGCAGATCCACATGATTATCTTGCTCTTATTCTCGGATTTTTAGCAGTGATTCTTGGAACACTTAACGTTGTAGGTGGATTTGTGGTGACTGACAGGATGCTTGAACTATTTAAGAAGAAGAAGAAATGAAAAATTCCAGGTTCCAAATTCCAAATCACAAATAAAAAAGAAGAGAAAAATCAAAACTCGCGAATGCAACAAAGCAAAACTATGAGGAGCAGAAATGACAAAATCCCAAGTTCCAAATTCCAAATCACAAATAAAAAATAAAAAAGAAGAGAAAAATCAAATCTCGAATTGGAACAAAGTAAACCATACAATCTTGAAGAGAGAACTGCCTTGTTTGCTGAGAACGTAAGAAAATTTGTGAAGCGGCTACCAAGGACTCCGGCAAATGATGAAGATGGAAAGCAACTTCTTAAAGCTTCAGGTTCCGTTGGAGCTAATTACATTGAAGCAAATGAATCATTGAGCAAAAAAGATTTTTACTATCGTTGTAAAATTTGCAGAAAGGAATCAAAAGAATCAGCTTATTTCCTTCGCCTTATTGACACAGGAAATGATGAATCACTGGAAATAGAAAGAAAACAATTGAGGCAAGAGGCAACTGAGCTGAAATTAATTTTTAATAAAATGATTGGACCGAATTGATATTTGAGATTTTGAATTTATTCTACTTAGTTTATTTGGAATTTGGAACTTGGAATTTAGAACTTGGAACTTGGAACTTGGAACTTGGAACTTGGAACTTAGAATTTAAATTAACACCATGCAGGACATCCTTCTTTGGCTTTCATATATCATTGGCTCAATTACATTCATCATCGGCTTAAAACAGCTCAGCCATCCTTTAACAGCACGAAAAGGAAATTTGGTTGCAGCAGGCGGAATGACTTTGGCAATTCTTGCCACCATTTTTTTCTACAGGTATGAAGATGAAAATTATGAAATGAATAATCTTCGTCACCATCTCCAAAACTATGCTTGGATTTTCGGAGGCATCCTCGTCGGTTCGATTGTTGGGTGGATGGCTGCGAAGCGTGTGAAGATGACAGCCATGCCACAGATGGTTTCACTCTTCAATGGTATGGGTGGCGCCTGTGCGGCAATCATCTCCATTGTCGAATATCCGCACATGGTGGAGACGCATCAGTGGAACATCGTGGCAGTCACACTCGCAGGATTACTCATTGGCGGAACTTCATTCGCAGGAAGCATGATCGCATTTGGAAAACTCAATGGCAACGTCGGCGATAAAGCATTTCCGGGACAAATGTTTATCAACACCGGATTATTGCTCGCCACCATTGCGGTGGGAGGTTACCTCACGATCCACGTTGAGCCTGATATGATGATTTTAAGTTTGATGATCGCTATGACGATGTGTTACGGAATTCTTTTCGTATTGCCAATCGGAGGCGCGGACATGCCGGTAGTAATTTCTCTTCTCAATTCATTCACCGGAGTTGCTGCTGCATGTGCCGGTTTTATTTACAACAATCAAGTGATGCTCACGGGCGGAATTCTGGTTGGCTCTGCCGGAACCATTCTCACCATCCTCATGTGTCGCGCCATGAATCGCTCGCTGCTCAACGTGATCATCGGCTCCTTTGGAAAGAGTGCGGTGAAAGGCGCGGATGGAAAAGAGAAGGGCGCAGTGAAAGAGATTTCCCTCTCCGATGCAGGAGTATTGCTCAGCTATTCGAAAAAGGTGATGATCGTTCCCGGTTATGGCCTTGCAGTGGCGCAGGCGCAACACAGTGTGAATGAGTTGGAAAAATTACTGGAAGAAAAAGGTGTAGAAGTAAAGTATGCCATTCATCCCGTGGCCGGAAGAATGCCCGGGCACATGAATGTATTGCTTGCAGAGGCAGATGTGTCATACGATAAACTGCTCGAAATGGAAGATGCAAACAATGAATTTGGATCAACAGATGTGGTAATTGTAGTGGGTGCGAATGACGTAGTAAATCCTGCAGCCAAAAATGATAAGTCCTCTCCTATTTACGGCATGCCCATACTGGAAGTCGGGAATGCACAGAATGTAATAGTGATGAAGCGGAGTATGAACGCCGGCTATGCAGGAATCGAAAACGAACTCTTCTACGAACCCAAAACACGTATGCTCTTTGGGGATGCAAAAGCAACAATACAGAAATTATGTTCTGAGGTGAAATTGAATTGATTCTCAATCAGAAGCGAAATTCACTTGAGAATAATTTGAAACTGATTTTAGAAATTATTAACTTGACGCACTTCGAACCGCATTTCCAAAAACTTTGTTGGACAGTTTGAGTTTATGAACTGCAGGTGAGTAATAGAATAACATAAAGGAGAAATGAAACTCTACATTCGGTATATGGTTTCCATCCGCTGCAAAATGGTGGTGAAAGATGAGTTGAAAAAACTCGGGCTTCATTACAAGGTAGTGGATTTGGGTGAGGCAGATGTCATTGAAAATCTATCCGAAGAGCAACGCAATCAATTGAAGACCGGATTGATTAAATCAGGACTTGAATTGATGGACGATAAAAAATCGGTGCTTATCGAAAGAATTAAAAATGTGGTTATAGAAATGGTGCACTATGAAGACGAACTTCCTAAATCAAATTTTTCTGACTACATCGCCGAAAAACTTAATCACGATTATACCTATCTCGCCAATTTATTTTCAGAAGTGGTTGGCACAACCATTGAACATTTCATTATTTCACACAAAATTGAAAAGGTAAAAGAGCTACTCGTGTACGACGAACTCACCCTTACTGAAATTTCATACAAGCTGAATTATAGCAGCGTCGCTCATCTTTCTAACCAATTTAAAAAGGTGACCGGTCTAACTCCTTCTCACTTTAAGAAACTCAAGAATAAGAGACGCAGGGCGCTCGAAGATGTGTGAATGATGTAACTCTTCCACAGAATTGTGTAACATTTCCACCCGATGCAGGCGTAAGTTTGCAGAATTAAATCACAGTTCAAAATCAAAAATCATGGGAAATCTCTTGTATGTTATTGCAGTAATCCTGATCATTGGATGGCTTCTTGGCTTCTTTGTTTATGGCGCGGGTTCGATTATTCATCTCCTCCTTGTCATCGCGATCATCGCAGTTTTATTCCAGGTTATTAGTGGAAGAAGACGCATTTTGTAAACATCCCATCATTAAGCTCTCAAAATTTACAATATTCAGAGCAAAATATAATGTGTGAATTATGTAACTTTTTTCCAGAATTATGTAACGTATCCGACTAATCACCATTATACATTTGCACCATGAAAAGGAACAACAACATTGACGGTACAATTCAGATTACATAAAAAAGTGTGTGTGTGTGTTTAGGAGAAAGGGAGCACAATTAGGGCTCCCTTTTCTTTTTTCCAGTGATGCCTCCTCATCGAACCTGATCTCTGCCTTCCAGTTAAAAAAGTTTACAAATATACTTTCAACCTGAAACAACAGCTCATGAAATTCAAACCCCTATTATTAATCATGGCAGTGGCAACACTTGTTTCTCTTAATTCCTGCTTCGTGCGGGTGGGCGGAGCGCGTGTTCCCCGAGTACATCATGAGCGTCACGGGCGCGGACCTCGTACTTATGTTCAACCTGATAATAGTGGATTGCGGAGTTCATTTGCTCCGAAGAGTCCCTTTGAGGCACCCTACGTTCTTCAACAGTCAGCACAACCGCCTGCTGCAATCTTTACTGTATTGAAATTTGATTGAGTAAAAAAGAAACCATGAAGTCTCTGAGAAAAATTTTAGCTATACTCACGATCGCGAGTGTGGCTGTTTGCCTGACTCCGCATAAATCATCGGCTCAGGTAACAGTAAGCTTCCAGCTTTTCTATGATCAGTTAAGCCCGTACGGACAATGGGTAAATTATCCCAACACCGGTTACGTGTGGATTCCCAATGCAGGTGCGGGATTCACTCCATATTCCTCAGGCGGACATTGGGTGTTAACCGAATTCGGTTGGACCTGGGTTTCTGATTACTCCTGGGGATGGGCACCTTTCCACTATGGCAGGTGGAATTATGAATCTCAATATGGATGGATATGGATTCCCGGTCATGAATGGGGACCTGCGTGGGTATCCTGGAGAAAATCGCCCGGCTATTACGGCTGGGTGCCGATGGGTTATGGGAGAGATAATGATAAAGACGATCAACATTGGGTATTTGTAAGAGACCATGATATTGACCGATCGGACATTAGCCATCATTATATCGGCCACACGAAGAACATAACCATCATCAAAAATTCTACGGTAATACAAAACTCCCATACTGATAATAGCCGCAATGTTACTTATAATGCCGGACCTGACAGAGATGAAGTACAAAAGATCAAAGGCAAACCAATCAAGGCCGTAGCCATTCAGGACAATGATAAACCGGGGCAGAACATGAGTAATGGGCAACTGAAAATATACCGTCCTGAAGTACAAAAAGAAAATGGCAACCAACATCATCCTTCAAAAGTGTCCGATATAAAAGATGTGAAAACACAATCAGGAAAAAATGGAGGGCAGCAGCAGGCAAGCACACCAAAAAATAAGAATACCCGGGATGCAAGCCCGACGACACCCCGGGATAACAAACAGCCCGCGGCACCCGCTCCCAATAAAACCAAAAAAGAAAAAAAGAAACCCAATTAACAGCAACAGTTGCTGTTTCATAAATCTTAAATGCGAACAGAATGAACGGCGACTATGATGAACCTCAGTTTGATTACATCTGCTTCTGACAATAATTTTTGATTCCCGTTTCCTTTAGGAAATGCATGTCTGCTCAACTTGTGAGATAAAATTCTTTACACTTTGAGCAGATTTTATTTAGGCAATTACATCGCTGGTTAGGGTCCAAACATGGTTTCCGATCTAAAATGTAAGTATGTGAATTATGTAACTCTTTTATTTAATTGTGTAACGTTGCCACTATCTTCTTACACGATATTTGTTGTCCGGCTTCACTTTATTAATTCACTTTATCAATTCAACATACTATGACAACTTTCCCTGTTGCAATTTCGGGCCTAGCCCTTATCATTGACGAACAACCTGCTGAAAAAAATTTTCCACCGGTCAGGGCTGTCAGTCAAGGCAACACTCATAAATCAAAGACCGCAGGTTTATCGAAAACTGATGAATGGAAAAATCAATCCCATGCCGTGGCGTACACACTTGCGCATGAGGTGAGAAATCCTCTCACCAACATTTATCTGGCACTTGAGCTTCTGCAAACTGAAACAGACAAGAATAATCTGAGAATGTATTTCGATATCATACGCAGGAACACTGACAGGATTAGTGCGCTGATCAATGACATGCTGAATTCCTTCGTTGCAAAGAAGGAACCACGCCACAAATATGCGATCAATCAATTGCTTGATGAGTCTCTTGAAATGGCAAAAGACAGAATCGCTCTCAAAATGATCAACGTTGAAAAATTCTATGAGCCGGGTATGTGTGAAGTAATGATTGAAGAAGCAGAAATAAAAATTGCTTTTGTCAATATTATCATCAATGCCCTTGAAGCGATGCCCACAGCAAATGGAGAATTGAAAATAACGACTTCATCAAAAGATGGAATCTGTACGGTAATTATTGAAGACAATGGAACCGGAATAAGCCCTGCTAACATCGGAAAATTATTTGAACCCTATTTTACTACTAAGCCCCGGGGTATTGGTTTGGGATTGGCCGTCACTCAGCATATCCTCCAATCTCAGCAAGCGGCAGTGAGGGTAGAATCAGAAGAAGGAAAGGGAACGAGCTTCATTATTTCATTTGACAGAGATTAAGAAAGCAGAAATGCATTTACACATGCGCAAAATTGTTCACACAATAGCGGCGAAATGAAACTCTATATAAAAAATATGGTGAGCATTCGTTGTAAAATAATTGTAAAATCAGAGTTAGAGAAACTCGGAGTGCGTAATGCAATTGTACAGTTAGGAGAAATAGAAATCCGAAATAATCTTTCGACTCAGAATCATGATAAACTTATTGCTGCTTTAAACAGATTCGGATTTGAATTGCTTGAGAGCAAGAGAAGCATGCTGATTGAGAAAATAAAAAATGTGGTTGTAGAAATGGTGCATTATGCTGATACAATTCCTAAAACAAATTTTTCTGACTACCTCACTAAAGAACTTCAGCACGATTACACCTACCTTTCTAATTTATTTTCAGAAGTACAGGGAATTACTATTGAACATTTCATTATCGCACATAAAATTGAAAGGGTAAAGGAATTACTGGTGTATGATGAACTCACGCTAACTGAAATTGCTGAGAAACTTCACTACAGCAGCGTTGCACATCTTTCCAACCAATTCAAAAAAGTTACCGGTTTAACTCCCACCTATTTTAAGAATCTCAAGAACAAGCGACGCATCACACTCGAAAATGTGTAAATGATGTAACTTTTTCAATAATTGTGTAACATCCCGTGCCGGAATCTTACCGCACCTTCGTACCGTACAATTGAATATGTTTTTTTATTTGACATCGATAGATTCTTTGAATTCTATTTTATAACAAACAGAAAAAATCATATTTGCGATGGCAGTCACAGATCATATAGAAAATAATGAAGTGGTAATCATTGATACTGATGAACTCTAACCTGCAAACTCACGCACGATTGCCTCTGCAGAATAAGAAAAAGCACTTCATTTAGCCGGAAATGCTGCTAAACCTCTTTCCGGATTCTGATTTATTTGCACAACTCCCCACAAGATAGCAAGGCACTTTGTGCTCTCCAAAAGGTGCCAATGAGTAACTCTTTTCAAAGGACATTGAAACATTATTGGCATAAATGAGTACACCTTGTATTACCTCAATTTATCTGATATAAAAAGTATATTTAATGACACCATTCTCTCGCACGAATATTTTCAGATTTTGCTCTGCCACATCTTTTAGCATCATCATCTTCCTAAGCTTTCACCCCAACGCATTGAGCGCCCCGAAAAACTGGACGGGCAATGTAAACAGCGATTGGAACTCGGCTTCCAATTGGTCAGGCGGCACATTACCAATCAGCACAAGTACAATTATAATTGACCCTTCTAATTATACCGGTGCACAGGCAAGCCCTGTAATAAGTTCCAATTCTATTTTTACTGTCAATTCTTTATCAGTTAACAATGGTGCAATACTTACTATTCAGGCTAATTTAACTTCCTCCTCTACAATAGCTATCAATCCCTTTGGAAGCAATATAGCCACACGACTTATCATGACTGCGGGAACACTTACCGGGGGCAGTGATTTTATAATTGATAATAACGGCACTTGTAATTTTTCAGGAGGAATTATGGTAGTGGGTGATGCAACGCAGTGCGATCATGGAGGAATACTTAATATCAGCGGAGCAGCTTCATTAACAACGTACACTCTGAAATGCCTGCGTGTCGGCATTGCTTCCAGCCTTATTAATATGACAGGCGGAACCCTGGTCGCTACATCTTCAGGCCCTCCATCCTTGCTTCTTGATGGAGGTAATACTCCGGGTTCTGCTCCTAAATTTACAATCTCAGGTGGAAACGTTACTTTAGAAGGTGTGACACAATTCAACACCTCATCAATCAATGATTCACCGGTTTTAGAGAATACAGGAGGTAAGCTGATTTGTAAAGGAAATGTTAGAAATTACAACGGTGCTAAAATGACCATCAACATTTCAGGAGGTACCACTTATTTTCAAGGAGCACTTATGATGCATTTATCCACGGATATAATTACGCAAACCGGTGGTGCCATTCAATTCGATAACGAACACACCTGGCTAAATACCGGCATATATAACGCTACAGGTGGAACCGCTATATTTAATGGTATTACTACACTGAATATGTCAGGAACGGGAATCTGGAATTTTTACAACTTAACTATTGACTCTGGTCAAAGGTTAAGACAAAACAATGCAACCAACATTAATGTAGCAGGTAATTGGACAGACAATGCCGGCATTTATTCTCCTAACATTAATCAGGTGACTTTCAACGGTTCTATAACCCAAAATATAAGCGGCGAAACTTTTAATAAGATAGAGTTTAATCAATCGGGCAATAGTGTATTAAGCGGAAATGTTGAAGTTATATATTCGGTTACATTCACAAGCGGAATTGTTACATCAACAATTGCAAATCTTCTTACTCTAAGGGATGGCGCAATATCCACTTCTGGTTCAGCGGTCAGTTTTGTGAATGGACCCATGCTAAAAATTGGCAATGATCCATTCATTTTCCCGGTAGGAGATGGAACAACATGGGCGCGGGTAGCAATAAGCGCTCCCGCTCTTATGACAGATAAGTTTAGCGCTCAATACTTTCATACCGGGTATGGCAATTATACGATTGTACAAATTCCAAACTTCTTTCACCATGTCAGCGAGGTGGAATATTGGACTGTAGACAGGGTGGAAGGGACCTCAGATGTTAAGGTTAGTTTGTTTTGGGAGCATCCCCTTGTGAGCGCTATAGGTAATTGCTCTGATTTACGAATGGCACATTGGAACGGTATTGCCTGGGAAAATAATAATGATCTGGTCACTACAACTTCTGCAGGTTGTCCGAACCCCTCCACAGAGAGTGGAAGCATATCAAGTGATGCTGTTGTTACCTCATTTAGCGATTTTAGTTTTGCCTCAAAAACAGGAGGAAATGCTCTTCCCATTGAACTAACAAGTTTTACTGCATCTCCCTTTAATAATACTGTAATGCTGGCATGGACAACTGCTACAGAACTCAACAACAATTATTTTACGGTAGAACATTCTTACGATGGTTTAGTATTTTCTCTCGTGGGAAACCTGGTTCCGGCAGCCGGAACCAGCCCGCTGCAGCACGCTTATGAGATGACTGATGAATTGCCTTTTTCCGGCTCATCCTACTACCGGCTGAAACAAACTGATTTTGATGGCAAAGATGTCTATTCCAATCTTGTGACAGTTGATATTAATTCACCCGGGAATTCAAGTATTGATGTTTTCCCTAATCCTGTAAACGGCACTGAAATAAATATTTCTATTAACGGTCTCGCAAATAAGCACGCGCGGGTGGTTATACAAAACGGAATCGGGCAAATATTTTATTCCCAGGCTGTGCTACCTGACAATGACAATTACAAACTGGTGGTAAGCAGAAATAAAAATCTTGCTCCTGATGTTTACTTTCTTCTTATTTCAAGTGATGAGAAATTTTACAGCAAAAAAATAATTGTCAACTGAAGTTTAGCTTCATTCCATTTCTTCTGTTGCATTCCTGGAGTGATCGTTAAAAGTAATCTGCGAATCAAATAGCTTGACTTTCCTGCACTTGTTCCCCCTGTAAATTTAAAGATCTCAAAAGTCAATTGAGGTGTTACTGAGCCCAAATTATTTTCTTCCGGAATACCGCTCGTTAAAATTCTCCGGAGCGCCAATTCCACTGCATTCCACTTTCAATTTTTCCCGCAGTACCGGAGAAAGAAATTTCTTATCAGAATCTATTTTGCCAAATCTATGCAACTATTATCTTTGCTAAGTGCTAACCTTAAAACATAAATTAATTCACTCAAAACCTCCCTTGTCATGAACACTCTAAAAGTACTCCTGATCTATGCTGCCATCACTTTCTCCTCCCTCACCATTTATTCTCAAGCCACGATTACTTCCACCATTATTGAAAAGGAAAACCGAAATGCGGTGATGATACAAATTGACCAGCCCGTTGATATTACTACCAGCGCTCTCGAGCAACGGCTGAAACGCTCAGGGTTAGATGGTAAAACACATAACGGTGTCACGAGTTATAAAGCCGTCACACTTTCAGAAATTGCGACTGAAAAAGTGGACATTTACACCAAGGTAGATAAGGGTGAAAACAAGAACACCAGTATTGTATATATGGCAGTCTCGAAGGGGTATGATAATTTTACGAGCGCTGAATCGGATAGCACAATCACCGAGCATGTAAAAATTTTTCTCAACTCTTTCGTAAAAGATGTCACTGTCTTTTCTCTTGACCTCCTGATCACCAGCCAGACGGATGAGGTAAATAGCACCGAAAAAGACTATGAACATTTATTAAGCGACCAAAAGGATCTTCAAAAGAAAAAGGCCGATATTGAAACCAGCATTATAGAGAAAGAGAAAGAGATCAATGAAAAAAAAGTTGAGCTTGACCGAAAGAAAGAAGCCCTCGAAGAATTGAAACGCAAGCGGGGCGGATTAAACTGATCTTTTTGATTCTTACATGCCGAAAGATTCGGGCTGCCGTGGATGGTATGGCCCTCAATAGCCTCTGCAAGACTAAATTCCTTGCCCCTCGCGAAGTATTGTAATGCCGAAACTTGCCGAGAAGTCGCTACCACCTGTTTTTTTATAAAAGCTAATGCGAAGGCAGATCAGAAACAGCATCAAGAACAAAAACAAAAAGCCCCAATCGTGACAACACGCTTCGGGCTTTTTGTTTTTGGAAAACAGTGATACGGCAAGGGTGCCGGCTGTGGACAAAACTTACCTGTTTTCGTTAATGATCATATTGCATCCTTCAAGAAGGGATTCAACTTTGAATTGAACTAAATCTGTAAGCTGATGCAAGGCTTCAATGTCTTGCTTTATAAAATACCATTGTACCGGCGTAGTTAATCCTTTCTTTTCAAGGATAAGCAAAAGTTCATTTTGCGTGCCTAATTTCGTTAGCTTTGAATGCAGTTCACGCATTCTGGGTTGCATTGTGGCTCCATGGGATTTTTGTTGTGATTCCATTTTTATAGATTTATTTTGATTTGCCTACTCGTTCCCTTTTCGGCTTCCGGGTGCTTACTCTGTTTTAAGCCCGCCTTCATCCTGATGAATCGGGATTTAGGTGAGCGAAGGATTTTCAGCTTCCTCCTGAAAAATCTTTTTGAATGCACGTAATGCTTTTCGCACCTTGCCTTATTTATAAGGACTTGGTTTGTTTTCCTGATTTTCTGCCGTGCGCGTGGTGAAGGGTTGATAAAATATTTCAGAAAACGGGCAAATATAAACTTGTGCCCTAAGGAAGTGTTACATAATTCTTGAAAAATGTTACATGATTCACACATTTTCAATCACCCCTGGCCGGCGCTTTGCGAAGCTTAATGCGCGAGCAGGGGTCGTGCCTCTAACACGTGAATATATTCTTACTACCAAACTGCGTTATGAAAAGCGTTGCGAAAAAAATCGGGGCGCTAAAGAACAGCGATGAATCAACCATCGAAGAGTTTCGTATTCATCTACTCCTCTGACTGGCGCAAGTCTCAAACAGAGCAATATGCGCAGAGGACTTGTGCCCTATAAAAAATTCAAACAACAAACTAAATAAAATCAATTTCCAGCAAGCTGCAGAAACCATACTCGTGCGCACCAGCGCTATCCCCTAAAAAACACTGCCAGTTGATCCACTAATGGTGAAATTGCTTTGATGTTATCGTGGTCAATATAGTAGTGAATTGATTTACCTTCTCTTTCTGTTCTAACAATACCAGCTTGCCTGAGCACCGCCAAATGTTGTGATGCAACAGATTGATCTAATCGCAGTTTCACAAAAATGTCAGTAACAATAATGCCCGGCTCCTCATCAATTAGTTTGATCAATTTCTGTCGCAAAGGATTCTTCATTGAACGCAGCACCATGGCGGCCTCATTCACTTTTTTAAAATCGAGTTGAATCATTCTTATTTTATTTGGGGGCAAAATAATGGAAAGAAGTCAATCTTCGCAGAGCATCTCTCATCTTTCACGTCTGGAAGTTAAGTTCCCCTTGCATTTTACGTTTGACTTCTGACCTATCCTCATGCAAGAAGTTAACACCCCTGGTAAGATATTTTCCAAAAATGATTTTTCAGAGGTGATTAAATAGCATATCTTAGCCTTACTATCGCACGGAGTAAATTGCGATAAGAGTTTCCAGCTCCCGAACTCACAAACAAAGTCCGAAGAAACACTAAAGAAAGTAGGTATTACTCTTTATCTGATCATTTTCTTTCATCAGCACTTATGGCATTGAGTGAATCAAGAAACATTATTCTCGTTGACGACGACCTCGTTACAATCCAGTTGTGCAATATGGTTTTTAAACGCACCATACCTAATGCAAAAATATTTGTATTTGAAAATGGCTTAGAAGCATTAGAATGGATTGAGGACGAAGACGGTGCCCGCACCCAGAAAGATAATTTTGTCTTGCTTCTTGATCTTAATATGCCCGTGCTCAATGGCTGGGGGTTTTTAAAAGCTTTTGAAAAGCTGGATGAATCCATCCGGGAAAAGTTCAGTATTCACATTCTCACTTCCTCAATAGATGAGAATGACATAGAGCACTCAAAGCAATATGAGAGCGTTAAAGGATTTCATTCTAAGCCTCTCACGCATAAAATGATTGAAAAAATTTTTGATGATGCCGCTCCGGCTCAGTCATAAAATGAACCGGATGACTTAGAAAGATAATTCAGAAGTGAAAGTTGATTGCTGATTTTCCTTTTCACTTTCACTCCCAATCCCTTCCCTTCCCCTTCACCTGCATCTTCTTAAGTTTATATCATTATTATTCTATGTGTAACCTTATTTTAAAAGAAGAGTACAAGTATAGAATATCTGAGAAAGGATACTCACAGGTACAAAATACACCCACGCTGAACGTGCACACACACACAATACTCACTGAACACGCACGCACGCAATACACACTTAACACGCACACACACTTAACACGCACACACACAATACACACTAACACGCACACACACAATACACACTAACACGCACGCACACAATACACACTGAACACGCACGCACACAATACACTCTGAATACGCACGCACACAATACACACTGAACACGCACACACACAATACACACTGAACACGCACACACACAATATTCACTGAACACGCACACACGCAATATTCACTGAACACGCATACACACAATACAAACTAAGTACGCATACACCCACACACACTAAGCACACACACATCAGACATTAAATACGCAGGCACACACACATGAATTGGTACAGTGTCAATTTTTCTCTGCATGATACAGCAGCAGAATCAGAGACTGAAATATTCGAGTTCTTTCAAAATTATCTCCGGGAACATTCATTGTCCGGTAAATCGCTCCTATATGAGTCGGATGAATTAACAGAGAGAGGAAGTACTGTTTTTATTTATTCTGACAATGCCGGTTTAATTTCAGCTTTGAGTGAGAAATGCAGTCTCAATGAATGTTCTAAACCGGTGAAAGAAGAAATTTGTTTAGTGGCCGGCACACGCGACCTTGGTGATTCTCTCTTTACATGATCTGAATAAGTCCGAACTCATGAATTCTTCGGGTATCTTCCGGATTCTTCTGAAGAATTTGAGTTTACGGCCGGAATTTTCTATCAATCCTCCTCTTTTTCCCCATTTTACAACAAATTCGCAGTGATTTCAGGCGTGGGTACTCATCTTTCATCATCTTCAATTGTGGGAATTATGTAACTTTTTGAAATAATTGTATAACATTTTCACGTAGAGTAGGTTGCATCTTTGCTACCAATTCAGGTTTATGAAAAAACCGATACGCCTCTCACCTGTCGCATTTGTTTTCATGGCGATTGCATGTTTGTTGCTCATTCTTTTTGGGCTGCATTTTTATGCACTTGAAGAAGCACAGGATTATTCACAGCAAAGGGCGCTTTCATTGGAAACGATTCTCATCGGATCATTTATATTGATGCTTCTTGTTATATTGTTTTTTGCGCGCATCCGCTTGAACCGGCAAAATAAAAAGTGGACGGACGAATTATACATCAGCCAGGACTGGCTCTCCAAAACACTATTGAGCACAACAGAAGCCGTTATTACTACCGATAAAGCCTGTAAAATAACATTCATGAATAAAGGTGCCGAAACCCTCACCGGCTGGGCGACCCTGGATGCAAAAGACAAACAGATTGACTCAATATTTGATGCAATAGACGAGCATACTCATATTCCGGTTGAAAATCCTATTAAGAAGGCATTGAAAGAAAATAAGGTGATACTGCTTTCCAACCACACCGTTTTAATCAAAAAAGATAAAACACAACTCATTATAGTTGACAGTGCAGCACCTATTCATAACGATAAAGGGGAGATCATAGGTGGTGTTTTGGTTTTCAGGGATATCACACAGCAGTCACTGAGTCGCAAAAAATTGTTAGAGAGCGAAGGTTTGCTAAAGGGTATTATGGATCATACCAGCTCACTCATTTACATCAAAGACCTCGAAGGAAAGTTCCTGATGATTAACAAGCAGAAGGAGAAGATACTTAACCTAAAGGCAAGCGAACTGATCGGGACGGACTCACTTAATCACCTGCCAAAAGAACAAGCAGCGGAAGTAAGAAAAACCGATCACATTGTCATTGAACAGAAGCATGCGATAGAGTTTGAGCAAGTAATTAAGCATGCTGACGGGACCAGCCACACCTATCACACATCAAAGTTTCCCCTTTTCAACGCTGACGATAATGTTTTTGCAGTTTGCGCAGTAGCAACTGATATTTCCGAGAGTAAAAAGAATATTGAAATGCAGGAGAAGATTGCCGCGCAGAATATTATTCTGCAAAGTGAAGTACGCTATGATGAAGTCATGGAAAACATGCCCAACTTATTTTTCTCCTTCGACCGCTCGCTCCGGTTCATCAGCATTAACAAGGCATGCGAAAAATTTATTGGAAAAAAAGCAGAGCACGTCGTAGGAAAAACAATTGAAGAAGCCTATCCGCAAAATATGTATCTTTCAGAGTACCAGCAGGTGCTTAAAACAGGT
>DASRAJ010000036.1:0-9599 GCA_035638255.1 Chitinophagales bacterium | reverse complement strand
GAAGGCGGACCATCTCGATTCTGTGCTGAAACTGAGTTCGGTTTCAACATAGTAACCTGAATAGGAATAGTTCCATGATTGCCCCGTGTCAACGGCACCGCCGGAATTATAGACGTAAACATTCCACACATGGTCACCATATACTGATGGGTTACCCTGTGGTGTGCATTGAGCATATCCTTTTCCAAAAGAAATGGTAAGGATGATGAGCAGAAACAAAGCGGCACTGCGCCCGCCGGTGGCAGGGTGCCGCGTGAATGAACTGTTTGGTTGTTGAAGTAGATTTTTCATGATTGAAAAGTTTTGAAGTGAAATGATTTTTTTTGATTTTGATAAACCAAAAGTATCTGGGCAGGAAAGCGGTATTTTCCTTAATGCGTTTAAGGAAGGAAAAGGGAAATGAGCGGCGGAGTTATGGAGATTAACGGCGGGGTGATTATTGATTTCCGAAGGTAAAATTTGAACCCGAGGTAGTGCGTATGTGAATAGGAGGAAGACTGATGTTTACCGGAGGCAGGGAGTATGGAAATTTCGGAAGGATGTATGTGAACCGTCAGACACGTATACAAAGAGATAAAAGGTAAGGAACCATCATTGTCTGATACAAGCAATCGAAGCGACCACAAAGAAAAAAATAAGCGCCGATCTCTCAGCGCTTATTTTCAACCATTCCTTACCAACTTTCAAATCGCCACCAACTTAACAGTCAACCTCGCTCACTGTAATGGGAGTTCCCGTTTCACTCTGTATCGTTACAGCAACATTCGGTACAAGAGAATTATCCGGTTTCTGTACAGTCACTTTTAAGCTGGCACTTCCCGGGGGAGAAACCATATTCTTCAAAGTAGCAAACGTAAACAGGTCTTGCTTCAGTCATCAGTGAAAATCGTGAAGGTGATTTCGCTGAGGGATAGTTATTAGATTCGTCCTCGTTAGACTTTCCAGGTTTTTAAAACCTGGAAAGTCTTGCTCCGCAATGTGATTTCGCTGAGGGATAATTATCAGATCACCGAAAAACGAGAAGAGCTCCCCAAAACTCAGGAAGCTCTTTCTCTACTTCAACTAAGATGATTATTGTATCACTAACTTCCCGGTACAGATCATGTCACCAACCAGTACTCTCACAAAATAATTTCCGGGCGAAAGGTTGCTTAGCGGGTTCACTTCTTCATGCAGCGTTCCGCTTACAACATCGACCCGGCGAGTATAGACCTGCTGGCCGAGAGCGTTGAAGATTTGTAAGTCAGCTTCTGCATCTTCATCCGTACCTGAATTCATTTCAATTACAAACCGACCATACGATGGATTAGGATAGATACTCAAGGTTGCATCAGCAGTCTGCTCTTCTGTTAAATCAGATTTGCAGGTCTTCGTCACTTTAACTCCTGCTGAAGTTTTGCTGCAGCCATGGCTATTGGTAACAACTACTTTGTAGGTCCCTTTGGAAGTTGCTGTATAGGTTTGAAAGGTAGCTCCCGCAATGTTCGCAGTTCCCTTTTTCCACTGATATGATAAACCTGATCCGCCATTTGCAGAAAGCAAAACACTTGCATTTCCGCAAAGATTAAGGGAGCCAGAATAGCCAATGGTGGCTAACGGTAGTGTTGAGAAGGTCACGTTTGTCGCAATGGATGTTGATGAGCAAATGGAAATCGTTTCATGCACGTAATAGTTGCCGTTCTTATTCACAGTATAACTGCTGCCGGTTGCTCCTGGGATAATATTCCCGTTCTTATACCAGCTGTAAGTAATTCCGCTTCCCGTATTGGCGATAAGCGTGAGCGGTGCGCCTTTACATGCGTTCACTTCTCCGCCGGGAGTAACGGTAGCCTGGATCGCATTATCATCTACAACTCCGTTGCAGTTGTCATCAATGCTGTTGCACAGCTCTGCAGCACCCGGATGAATGGAAGCGTTAGCATCGTCGCAGTCATCGCTGTTTGAAACGTAACCTGAGGGTGCCGTGCTGCTCATTGAAGAAGTTGAATCTGCCGGATCACCATAAGTGTCGCCATCGTTGTCAGCATAGTATGTGTGAGGTACGCTAATCAAAGTGAAGCTGATCGCTCCATACGATGCACCGGTACCATCGGTAACTCTGAATTCAACTTGTGATGAAGAATCTAAAGTTCCTGTCCACACATTGATGGAAGGATCGCTTGCAGCGCCAGACAGATCCACCACCATGGCGCCATTAATCAAAAGCTGCGCTTCATCATCATGACGGAGCACATCTATTTGATAATCGCCTTCCGGAAAGCCCTGCCGCTTCGCACTCCATGACATGTAATCACTGCCTATCTGGCAACCCACATAGTTACCGGGCATTGATGGATTATCGTTGGCGCTCCAGCTATTTTCTGAATCAAAATTCAAAGTGCTGTCAACATAATATCCCGAGTACTTCGACGCCCCCCATGAAAATTGGCTGTTAGCACCACCGCTTGCATAAGCGTTTACTTTCCAAACGCCTTGGCCAAAGTCTGCTTCGCCCGGCATGACGGTAATGTTAAGATGCGCGGAAGCGGAACATCCGAGTGCATCCGTGGCTGTAAGGGTAAAATTCCCGGGGATCAAAAAATTATAACGATTGACATCGTAGCGGGTTATCGCCCACCAGAAATTGGGTTCCCAGGAATACGTGAGGGCGCTGTTATAATTGTCGACACTTACATTGGTTCCGCCTTGCGGGCAGAAATAAAAACTTGAACCAACGGGGGATAATACCGGCGTGTCCAATGGTGCAACGGTTATCAGAACATCATCAGAATGCTGGTCGCATCCATTTACCATAGTCAATACATGGTAGATGCCGGAATGACTTGCTGTGATCACCCGTGAGGTGTCACCGTTGCTCCACAGGTAAAAATCTGCGAGTCCCGCGTCAAGTTGCACAGAGTACCCAGGACAAAAGTGAGTGGGGCCCGATGTAGTAATTGTATCTCTCATTGTAAGGCGGATTGATCCGTAAGAGCCGCCAATTCCTTCTGTAACCCGAAACACAACCGTGGAAGTGTCATTCAGCAAGCCTGTCCATACATTCATGTGATCATCGCAGCAGATGTCATGTTCCCAAACTTCCACGCCGTTTATAAAAAGTTGTCCCTCATCATCGTGACTCAAAATGTCAATCTGGTACATGCCGCAGTCGAAGCCTCTTCGCTTTGCACTCCATGACATGTAATCGCTGGGGATGCTGCAGCCCGTGTAGTTCGTCGCCTGTGAAGGGTTATCGTTTCCGTTCCAGCTATTTTCCGAGTTAAAGCTGAGGGCGCTGTCGATGTAATATCCCGAAAAGAATTGCGGCAGCCATGAAGTTCCGTAGTCCAGGTCCATGCCCTGGTTATAGGCGTTCACTTGCCATACGCCGTTTCCGAAATTACTTTCACCGGAAGGACCCTGAATGTTGAAGTGTGAAGAAGCAGAGCAGCCTGTTTCATCGGTTGCCGTGAAGATGTAACTGCCGGAATTGTCGAAGTGACTTTCGTTGCCGGTTACTACTACGTCAGGTGAATTCCATGAGTAAGTCAGCGCCGCATTGTAGTTGGTTGTTTCGAGCGTAAAGCCGGGGCAAAAAATGGTGGAGCTTAATTCAGGGGTATCCAATTGAGCAATTGCCAATTGAATGGTGTCCCTGAATGTGCAGCCATTCAAAGAGATGGTTACATCGTACTCACCACCTGTAGTAGCGGTGATGATGCGCGTAGTTTCGTCAGTGCTCCACAGGTAATCGCCTTGCGGGCCGGCATCGAGTTGCACGGAATAGCCGGGACAAAAGGTAGTGGGACCCAGGGGCGTGATGGAATAATAATTTTGAGAGATAAACTCTATGGCCCCATGGGAACCGCCAACACCTTCTGTTGCACGAAACACAATGGTGGAGCTGTCACCCAGAATGCCTGACCACACATTGTTGTGTTGATCGCAGCACTCAAGATGTTCCCACACCTTGGCTCCGTCCACAAACAGTTGCGCCTCGTCATCGTGGCTTACCACGTTGATTTGGTAGTAACCGCACGGGAAGCCTTTTCGCCGGGCGCTCCATGAATGGTTATCAACGGCAACGTCGCAGCCGTTAAAGCCGGATGCATAAGAAGGCGAGCCGTTTGCCGGCCATGCTGATTGTGTGTTGAAGTTTAATCCGCTGTCCACATAGTATCCTGCATACGAATTGTTCCAGGAATACCCGGCGTCAATGGCGTCGCCGTTGCTCCACGCATAAACATTCCATACGTGGTCTCCGAACTGAGAGGGATCGCCTTGCTGGCATTGGGCAGATGTTACTGCCGGTGAAAGGGTGAGTACGATAAGCAGAAGAAACGCCGACGTACAAATTGATTGATGTTGAAGTAGCTTTTTCATGATTGAAAGGTTTTTAAGTGAATTGATTTTGGTTTATTGATGAACCAAAACTACCGGCGTGGTAAAGCCACTTTTTTCAAAATGCGTGTTAGGAAGGAAGGAGAAATGAACGGGAGGATTTGGACGATGAACGGGGAACAGTAGAACCACAAAATAACATGATCCCTTGTGTGGTTCAGGGATACATGATTAAGGTTGGGGATTGCTTCGTCGCTTTGCTCCTCGCAATGACGAGATAAAGGGGGGAGCCCCCAGTCTACATTTTTATCCTCTTCAAAAACGCTTCCTTCATCCTTCGCGACACATCCATCTCTGAGCCGTCGCTCATCATCACGGTGCCGCCTTCACCTTTGGTATATTTCTTCATGTGGGCGAGGTTAATGATGAATGATTTGTGAATGCGGAAGAAGTTGTAGGGCTTTAGTGACTCTTCGAATTCACCGAGCAATCGCGATGCCATGAGCTTCTTGCCATCTTTCAAATTGATGCGCGTGTAGTTGCTTTCGCTCTGGAGAAAAACAATGTCGCTGAAGTCAATGAATTCAAATCCCTGTTGCGTGGGAATGGTGATCTTGGTGAGCGCTTGCCCGTATTGGTGGGTGAATTCATGAAGCTTCCTGTTAATCTGCTCCGTCATTTCTGTGCTGCTTTCAACCCGCGCAATAGCGCGCTGCAAATCATCAGGGTCAACAGGCTTCAGTAAATAATCTATCGCACCAAGCCGAAATGCATCTACTGCATATTGGTTGAAGGCGGTAACAAACACCACTGCAAAATTTATTTCCTTAAGGTCACGCAACATTTCGATGCCTGACTGCCCCGGCATCTCAATGTCTAGGAAAACGAGATCAGGATCGACAGCATGAATGAGGGCAGTAGCTTCTTTAGCGTTGGCAGCTTCGCCAATCACTTTCACCTGCTGAGCAAACTTGTCAATAAGCTGACGCAGGTATTGCCTTCCGCTGATTTCATCGTCAACAATGATTGCATTGATCATAAGTTCTGTTGAATTATTTTTTTGGGGGTCACCCTGAGTTCATCAAAGGGTGTGCGGTAGCATTCTTCCTCGCCCACATGCTTCGATGAACTCAGCATGACCCGCACACTCGTCCGCTCAAATTTAGTCCGGTTGTGCAATCAATACTCTAACGCGTGTACCTGAATTCTTTTTATCACCATTTTCCAAATCTTCCACAATGATTTTGCTGCCGCCATTTTGGTCGAGCAATCGCAGCCGGTTTTCAGTAATGGAAAGAGACATGGACTTGTGATCGCTTTCCTTCTTTGAATGACCAGCCATGGCTCTTCCGATACCGTTGTCTTCTACGATTACTTCGAGATGCCCGTTGTCCTTGGGTTTGTTGAAAGCGATGAGCAACTTCTTCTCCCCCTCTTTATTCATGAGCCCGTGCTTGATGGCATTCTCCACAAGGGGTTGTATGATCATGGCGGGAATTTCATCAGCGTGTACGGAAACATTGTCTGCGGTTTTTATTTCATAAGAGAACGAGTCTTGAAATCGCAGCGACTCGATCTTCAAGTAGAGTTCGAGAAATTTTATTTCATCGCTGAGCGGTATCCATTTCTTCTCTGAGTTTTCAAGAATGCTGCGCGTGAGCTTGCTATAGGTGTTGAGGTATTGAAAAGCATTGTCATTATCGTGGTTCAACACCATATTTTGGATGGCGTTTAATGAGTTGAACATAAAGTGCGGGTTCATCTGCGCACGCAGGGCCTTCATTTCACTCTCGGCAACATTCTGCTTGTAGAGTGTTTCTTTTCTTTTCCTGTTGATGTAAAAAATGATTCCTCCGAGAATGAGAATGGTTGCTAAAAGCACACTTGAAAAAATAAATGTGTTCTTCTGACCTTTCAACTGAAGCTCTTTCTTTTCAGTTGCAGCTTTTGTCGCCGCTTCTTTCTTGTCAAACTCATACTGCATTTGAAGCCTGGTAATCATTCGGTCATTCTCCTGGTTATACAAGCTGTCAAAGACATTCTTATAAAGGACAGAATAATCATACGCTTCTTTATACTTACCCATCTTTTGGTAGATCGCTGAAAGGACATTGTATGCAAACGGAAGTCTGTCCATAAGTCCCATCTCTTTCGCAGAGTTGGCGCCTGCGGTTTCATATTTTAATGCCAATGGAAGTTCATTCAGCGTTTCATAGACGGCACCGATATAAATATTCCCTGAAGCAAGCCCTTGTTTGTCACCAATGCTTTTGTAAATCTCCATGGCTTTGGTATAGTAGTCCAATGCTTTTGAATAGTTTGCCTTGTCTTTATAAAAACCGCCGAGGTGAATGCAAATATTCGCTACGTCAGCCTTGCTCCCGATCTTTTCATTCAGTTCCAATGCCGTTGTAAGATTTATTAAGGCAGCACTATCATTATTCATCCCAATATACAAGATACCAAGGTTATAATAATTCCAGGCAAACTGCGCTGTGTCATTCAGCTCAAGAGAAATCTTCAGCGCTTTTTGTTGCATCTCTAAAGCACTGGGATAATTTTCCATTGCACCGTAAACATTGCCAACATTGCCGGCTGTGACAGCGAATCCGCGCTTATCGCCGAGCTCTTCTCTCAGCTTCAATGCATAGAGATAGTTTTTTAAGGCCTCAGGATAATCTCCTTTTGAGTCATATGCAGCACCTATGCTGTTGTAAATACCGGCAACTCCTTTCTTGTCTTTTAATTTTGTTTTGATGGCAAGTGACTTATGTAAATTGTTAAGCGCGCTATCATAATTTCCAATCATGATGCAATAAACTCCAAGATTGTCGTAAGCTAACGCAACGCCTTTCTCATAACCAATACCTTTTGAAATGGTCATCGCAGAATCTGCGAACTCCTTCACTTTTTGCTGGTCATTCCAGTAGTATTCTCCAGCGAGCGCACTCAGCAAGTTTGCTTTGGTGCTATCAGCTGAATGACTTTGATTGCCCGATTTATTTTTTTCTTCCTCCAGGAATTGAAGCTGCTTCTGAAGACTGTCAATGTGATATTGGTTTTGAGCCGTAGCGAACTGCGTGAAGAACACGAGCACAATCAATGGAAAGAAAAAAGAATTAGCAGAGCATGAAAAAAGAGTTGTGATGCGCAATGGACAATTTGCCGGCATTGGTGAATGAATAATCAAACTTAATGAAATTTTATTTTAGACCAGGGAGGTAAAAAATCCATGAAGGCAGAGCCGTGTCTCATTTTTCATGGACACGGCGTTGACACATATGCGTACTCTCACCGCGGAAAAACCTTATTCAGCGCATCCGTCCGGCTTTGAACATGCAGCTTTTCATAGATGTTGTGTATATGAGTGCGCACGGTAGCGGTGCTTATATTTAGCTGGTCGCTTATTTCTTTATAGCGAAATCCTTTGGAGAGTAATCGAAGTATCTCTGTTTCCCTGTCGGTTAATGAGGCAAGCGCATCATTTGCTTTGGGTTGTTGCATTGCCTGGATCACCCTGCGTGCGATCTGACCGCTCATGGGCGCTCCGCCGTTGTGCAACTCGATGATGGCGTCGAGTTTCATAGCAGGGCTTGTTTTCTTGAGGATGTAACCGGTGGCTCCTGCTTTCAGCGCTTCAAAAATGTTTTCATCATCCTCAAAAATGGTACACATGAGGTATTGTGTGTTCGGGCATTCCATTCTCAAGCGGCGCACGCATTCGATACCGCTGATGCCCGGCAGCCCTATATCCATCAGCACTACATCGGGACATATAGCAGGTAATTCCTGCAAAGCATCCTCCGCGTTTGCATAGACTGCCACGCAGTCAAATCCTTCGGTACCCCTTATCAGCATGGATAAAGACTCACGTATGATTTCTGTATCCTCTACTATTGCTACTGTTATTGGTGTTTCCATATTCCGGTTCATAAGATGAGATAATTATTAATGAGGCAAAGTTAGGAACACGATTAGCTTTAGTCAATACAACTTTCGTCGTATGCTTCTTTTTTTGATTCCGAATTTTCTGCAAGCAACGGCAGCAAGACGGTTCTGAGCGGAGCAAATTCCGGTTAAATCAAAAGTCATCATGATAAAGGAAAACTGATAAATGTTTTTGCCCCTTTTCCCGGGACCGATTCAATCCTGAAAGTACCATTAATATCTGTCATCCTGCTTTCCATATTTTTAAGTCCGTTGCCGAACTTTCTTGTTTTTTCCATTTCAAATCCTTTTCCGTTATCTAAAAAATTGATGTTTACACCAGAACCATTTAATTCGATTTTCATGCTTACCTCAGTTGCATGTGCATGCTTTGTGATGTTATTTAAAGATTCTTTTACTACTAAGAATATATTTCTCCTCATCATTCCGCTCATTACTATATCCGGAGTTTTTTCCGGAAGAGAAATTTGCAGCTTTATATCCTGGTTCTCAAAATAATCAAGAGCATACGTGTGGATATAGCTAAAAAGATTTTCCATCGTATCATTTTTAGCATTCATCGCCCAGATAATTTCACCCATCTGGTCAACCATATATCGTGATGAATTTTTTATCTTCTCTACACTGTTGCCGATCAACTCCTTATTGTCCGTAGCTTGTATCTGGTCGCTCATCATAAGGATTCCCGTCAACCCGGAACCGAGGTCATCATGCAAATCCCGGCTGATGCGGCTTCGTTCCTGCTCC
Organism: Chitinophagales bacterium; assembly: GCA_035638255.1. GTDB lineage: Bacteria > Bacteroidota > Bacteroidia > Chitinophagales > UBA10324 > DASRAJ01. The sequence goes on along the minus strand of DASRAJ010000036.1, from coordinate 584 downwards.
AGCGCTTTTTGTTTTCTTTCTTTGGCAATCTTATTCCGCTGAATCAGCAGCACGATAAAAAAAAGTACGATCACGCCCATCCCCATAAAAATATAGTTACGAATGCTTTTCTGATATTCCGTTTCCTTTTGAGCCAGGGCGACCTCCTGGTCATGTTTCGCTTTTGCTTCAGCTTCTTTCTTCTCAAACTCGTATTGCATCTGGAGTTTTGTTATGTTCTTTTCATTCTCCATGTTAAAAATCTCCTCATAGGTTAGCAGGTACAACTGCTCGCTTTCAAAGGCCTCTTTGTAATTTTTATTCTTGGCATGTATCACTGCAAGTATCCTGTAAGCATTTTTAATCTTGTCTTTTTGATCGGTATTCTTTGCATACTCAAGTCCTACCGTTTCATATTTTAGTGCCTTTGACAGGTCGCCGATTGCTTCATAGATGGAACCAATTTGAACATAAGACGCAGCAAGGATTATTTCGTTTCCCGTTTTCTCACTCGTTTTTATTGATTCAAAGTAATTTCTCAGGGCTTCATCATAATTTTTCTGATCTTTATATAAATCGCCTATATTGAGATACAAGGGCGCAAT
>DASRAJ010000035.1:0-2758 GCA_035638255.1 Chitinophagales bacterium | reverse complement strand
ATTCGCGAGTCGCGTATCGCGATACGCGACTCGCGAATCGCTCTTTAAAACCTCAAATGCTTCACAGTATTTCCTTTGTTAATCAGTTGCTTCAGCGAATCAATTCCAATCTTCAAATGCAACTCGGTAAATTGTTCTGTCACTTTCAAATCGCTTGCTTCAGTCTTCACTCCCTCAGGAATCATGGGCTGATCACTTACGAGCAGCAATGCTCCGGCCGGAATTTGATTTTTGAATGCCGTCACAAAGATTGTTGCGGTCTCCAAATCTATCGCCATGCACCGGATCGATTGTAAATATTTTTTGAACACATCATCGTGCTCCCACACCCGGCGGTTGGTGGTGTACACGGTTCCGGTCCAATAATCTTTTCCGTAATCACGGATGGTCGTAGAGATGGCTTTCTGCAGAGCAAAGGCAGGCAGGGCCGGAACTTCCGGCGGGAAATAATCATTCGATGTTCCTTCGCCACGAATAGCGGCAATGGGAAGAATCAAATCACCGATCTCATTTTTCTTTTTCAGTCCGCCGCATTTGCCAAGGAGTAAAACTCCTTTCGGTTCAATGGCTGAAAGCAAATCAATGATCGTAGCGGCATTAGCACTGCCCATGCCGAAGTTGATGATGGTGATTCCATCAGCAGTAGCATTGAGCATGTTGCGGTCTTTCCCCTCAACTTTCACCCTATTCCATTTTGCAAAAAGCTTGACATACTGTGTAAAATTCACCAGGAGAATATAATTACCGAACTCTTTCAGGCTCTTTCCGGTGTACCGCGGCAGCCAGTTCGCCACAATTTCCTTTTTCGTCTTCATACAGTCATCTTTGGTCAAAAATAAGAATGTAGGGGCAACCTTCACGGTTGCCCTATGAAACCAGCATGAACATCGTTTTTAAAAAATATGATTTCAGGATTCAGCGGGAAGGAGATCAATCTTTTATCTTCGATATCATCCGTAAAAAATTTGTCGCACTTACGCCTGAGGAATGGGTGCGCCAGCACTGGATTCATTATTTGATAGAAGAAAAAAAATATCCGAGGTCTCTGTTCGCTCTTGAAAAGATGATTGAATTGAATCAGCTTGCCAAGCGTTGTGATATTGTTATTTATAACCGGGAAGGAAAACCATTTCTGATTGTGGAATGTAAATCACCCGATGTAAAAATTTCTCAGAAAGTTTTTGATCAGATTGCCCGTTACAACCTTACCCTCCGGGTAAAATATTTAGTGGTATCGAATGGAAGCGAGCATCATTGCTGCGAAATTGATTTTGAGAAGAAAACTTATGACTTTCTTCCATCACTTCCCGAGATGAAATAGATTTCTCGCGTAACACTATCTTCGTTGAACAAATTGCAGTCATGCTCAGAGTTTTGGTTCCAATAGATTTTTCAGAAGGCGCTGCGAATACATTGCGATACGCCCTGCAGCTTGCCCGCATCATCAGTGCTGAATTAGTCATCTTTTATGGAAACATTATTCCCATGCCAATGACTGACATGCCGGTGGTGACAGACATGCCTGATGAAGATGCTATAGATAAAAAGATGGAGGAAGAAGTAGAAAAAGCCATTACCTCGTTGAAAGAGAAGAATGAGATAAAAATTTCCTACCTGGTAAAACCAGGTTATTCGCTCGACGTGGCGATTAATGAGGCGGCCGAAGAATCGAAAGCAGATTTAGTTGTGATGGGCACGCATGGAGCAACCGGAATCAGGAAGGTGCTGATTGGAAGTAACACCGTGAGCGTGATTGCAACTTCGAAGTGTCCTGTTCTTAGTGTGCCGGAGCGTTACGAATTTATTCAGCCGCGTCTTATTCTGGTGCCCTCAGATTTAAAATTTATTGAGGAGGAATTACTTGATGCCGTACCCTTTGCAGAATTGTTGGGTACTACTCTCGAGGTTTTATTTTTCAGTGATGCGACTGAAGACGCAATGAAAAGATACGACGTTGCCTCGAAGGTGATCGGGGAGAATAGTTACAAAAAAATCAAACTCTCTATTGAAGGCATTCAGTTCGGAAAGACGATTGCACAGGACATTGAAATAGCGGTAAAAAAGAAAGAGCCGGATATGCTCATCATGTTTCGTCATAAGCATAACTGGCTTGGAAATCTTTTTCTCACGAGCCAAACGGATCAGGTTGCTTTTGCTACCAAGATTCCATTGCTCGCATTTCGGGAACCAGAAAAGTAACTTCATACATTCAACCTTAATCTCTAAAGCAGATGAAAGCAAAACTCTTAAACATTTCAAATCGCAAATTCAAGTTTTTATTTAGGGTTGTAGTGCTGCTCGCAGTTGGTTTTGCCTTCACTTCTGCGTCAAGAGGTGCGTCTGCATTTCGCGTGCAGGTATTTGGCAACGGCGCACCGATGATTCTTATCCCGGGGATGTCTTCTTCCGGTGATGTTTGGAAATCTACCGTGATTCATTATCAGGATCATTACCAGTGCCACGTGCTCACGCTTGCAGGATTTGCCGGCGTTCCTCCTGTGCAGGACGATGCTTTTCTCGATCATGTTAAAAATGACATCGTTGAATACATCAAAGCAAATCATTTGCAAAAGCCAATACTGATCGGACATTCCCTTGGCGGATTTCTCGCGTTGTGGATTGCAGCAGAAGAGCCCGATCTCATTGGGAAAATCATAATCGTGGATGCTCTGCCCTATCTTCCTGCAGCCACCTATCCTTCCATGACACCGCAAGTTGCATATCCCTTTGCATCAAAAATGAAAGAGCGGGTGATGGC
>DASRAJ010000034.1:0-15716 GCA_035638255.1 Chitinophagales bacterium | reverse complement strand
TCAATTCTGATAAAGTTACTGTTGCCGAGTGCACCTACGAAATGCAAACCATTGACCTGCGCGAAGAGATTGCCAAGATCACTGCACCTGCGCTCGTGTTTGCAACATGGATTGGCAACAAGCCCTATCAAACTCATGATGGCATTGCCGAAGTTTTCAAAGCACAATATTACCTGCTGAAAAATTATAAGCTGGCGGTAGAGGATAATGCCCGCCACTTTGTGATGCTCGATGATCCACAGGGATTTTTTCAGGAGGTGGATGCATTCCTTTTTGAACATTAACAATGCATTGACATCGGGTGAAAAATAATCGGGGAAAGAATCGTTTCTCTTCGAAATCTTCTCCCCATGCTAAAACATTTTGCAATCATCACCATCCTCAGTACACTCCTTTCGTGTCAGCAATCGCAACAAGAAAAATACATGGACTCCTCTGCTACGGCAGGTAAGCTGATCGCCTCCACTGCTCCGGCAGTGCTTCAACAAGATTCTTCCGGTTCCGGCACTTCCAATGCCGTAGAGCAAAAGAAAATTATCAGGAATGGCGAGCTGCGTTTCCAGGTCAGTGATATTGATTCAGCTACTGAAAAAATTGAACAACTCACGCAACGATTTAACGGTTACATCTCTTCATCGAACCTCACTTCTTCTTATGACCAGGTAGAGAATGACATGATAGTGAAAGTACCTGCTGCCAATTTTGAAACTGCGGTTCGCGAAATTGAAAAGGTCTCTGTGTTCATGAACAACCGCAAGATCACCACGCAGGATGTCACTGCTGAGTTCGTTGACTTACAAAGCCGGCTAAAGACCAAACTTGAAGTGAAGGAGCGCTATGAAGATATTCTTCGCAACAAGGCGAAAACAGTCGAGGATGTTTTGAAAGCTGAGCAACAGATTGGTTCACTGCAGGAAGAAATTGAAGCGAGCGAAGGGCGACTCCGTTACCTCTCGAGTCAGGTTGCTTACAGCACCATTCATTTGAGCTACTACCAGCAGATTACAGTAAAACAGCAACCACTTGCTGTGCGCCATAATTTTTTGCTCGATACAGGAAATCGTTTCAAGGATGGTTTGGAAATCGTAAAGCAATTTTTGCTTGTCGTGATCACCATTTGGCCATTGATCATTGTCGGTGGCGTTGCTTTTATTTTAGTGAAAAGAAGAATGAGGAAAAAAATTGCTCTTGCTCCCTCGCAGCAAAAAGTTTAGCAGGCGATTTCCACTTCGGCACATACCAAATTGATGTATCACGATGGTCATGAAGGGTTGTTCATGACACATTCACAATCGCCAGTCATTCTGGAAGAACCTTCTTAACACCTGACAGATCTCTGCAATGAATTGCGAGAAGTTTCCTGAATGACCTCGTGAAAATGTGAAATAAAAAATGTTATTGTCAAAGAACAATAGAGGCTTCATGAGTCTGGGGGAAAATAGTTTGCGCTCAAATTGAGGATAGCGACAATTTGGTATGGCCCCTTCTACAGCTACTCCTTTGTATCGCGAAAAGAACCTTTACTTTTATGCGCACATGATTTTCACAAAACATTTTTCATTATGAAAAAATCACTCCTTACGCTGCTTTGTTTTGTCTGTGCGTGCTCTGCCATCTATGCTCAATGGGGTTTAGGAAAAGTTTCAGAGTTGCAAGAAGCAAAAAACAGAACGTTAATTGTAATGCTTGAATCAGAATCTCCAGGCATGCTCAAGAAACTTGAAAAAGAAGGCAACGCTGATCTGAGGCCCCGGTATAAGCAGGTGCTTGATGAATACAATGAGAACATTCAGCAGGTAGCAAAGTCATGCTGGACCTTTAATGATAAGATCGAATTTAAAACCGCAGATGAAATTGACAAGCTGAGAAGTGAGAAAAACAAATCGTATGTAGTGCTGTTGTGCTACACCATGAAAAATGCCGCCGTAACTACGATGCAAAATTTCGGATTGGACTATAGCATAACCGATTTATTAAAACCTGACGACAAGAAATCAGGATTGGGTGAAATTGTGATTATGAAGATCAACCTGATTGAAGATATAAATAAGGAAATACCGCTCTACTACGTGGGCTTGCCTAATATTTTTCCAAAGAAGGCCGATCTGCAGTGGGGAATGGAAACGATTCACTGGTACTTTAATGCGCGGCTCGCAAATGCCAAAGCCAAAGACATCCGGGAAATGTATCAAATCAATTCTTCCAAGCTTGCCGGGATGACACTGCTTATACGGGAAAAAGATTTGGACGAGGAATTAAAACCGGCTGCGATAAAGAAGATTTATCCTTATCCCTATAAAGTAGTGAACCAGGAAACATTTGATTCCATCATTCTTAATCACAGTGATGGTTATGCTTATGTCATCAATTCTGCAAGCATGGAACAGGGAGGTGGCAGCGTAGTACGCCTGAATCAATATATCACTCATGCAAAGGATGGAATACCGTATGCGCTCGTGAAGCCGAGTGGTAGCTCAAACTTCGGAGCAGGTATGCTATCAAGTTACGGCATCAGCTCTTCTGCCGGGAGCAACACCATTGATGAACGAATCTTTACCGAAATTGTAAGGCAGATCAAGGGAGAAAAATGACTTCACTTCTTTTCAAGGACCTATACAGTTAGGTCATTCCTGTAAAGGTTAGATAATTCGGCCTTTACAGGAATGACAACCACACTGGTGTAACTCCAATTCTTTTTTTTCCATTCCCAAGGCTGTTAATTGCGATTTTCAAATCCTGATTACCTTGTTGGAAAAGAACACCAATGATTCAGGCAAAAAGAATTTCATGGTTAGGGATCAGAACTTCCAAATTCAAAGAAATAATTTCCTTTCTCAAGAACACGATGGGATTGTCTTCTTTAAGAGAAGATGAAACATTCGCGGAGTTGCAGCTTCACTCGGGTGATGTGGTTGAAATATTTTCTGAAGAGGCTCCATCCAACAAGTACTTCACGACAGCTCCCGTTGCAGAGTTTTTGGTGGATGATGTTGCTGAGGTGCAGAAGAAAATGGAAGCTGAAGGAATAAAATTTCTTTGCCCTCCTTGTACAGTTAATAATTTTTCATGGTCGCATTTTGTAGCACCCGATGGAAATATTTATGGACTCGCCTCAGGAAACTATGATCCTCCGCGATTCTTTTTTGAAGAAAGAAAAGATGATTATCTCATCAGCACCAACAAAATATTGCTGAATGAAAAACTGATTCATCAATTCCTTTCACAATCCTATTGGGCAAACAAACGCTCTCCGGAAATAGTGAAGAAGTCAATCGAAAATTCACTATGCTTCGGAATTTATTTTCATGAAGATCAAATTGGCTTCTGCAGAGCAGTCACTGACTTTGCAACGTTCGCCTACCTCGCCGATGTTTTCATTCTCGAAGATCACCGCGGCAAAGGATTATCAAAGTGGATGATGAAGTGTGTAATGAAACACCCCGAGTTGCAAGGATTAAGGCGATGGACACTCGCCACAAAAGATGCTCATGGCCTGTATGAGCAATTTGGTTTCAAATCTTTTCATTGGCCGGAAAGATGGATGGAGAAGTTCGATGAGAATGCCTGAAGTTTCTCTGCTGCTTTCTTAGTTAGAAACAAATCCGATTTCTCCAGGAAATCCGATTTCTAAGCCGGGATTTCCGGAATCAATATCGAATTAAAGATTGCGACACTGTCTGATTTTTCACGATGTTTGCCCGCGCATTCGCAAGACCTCCTCTATACAAGCCACAACCAATAGTGAATTCAATAAGTATCAGGTATCAAGAATCAAAATTCAAATTTCAAGAAAGATTCAAATTCCATCCCGATTGTTCGCGACAAAGTTCAGGGCTTTTGTTTTGAAATTTTTCTTCTTGAAATTTTCTTGAAGCTTGATGATTGAAGTTTGAAATTTCCAACAAAAAAATTCCCCTCATCATGGATAACCAACAACTCATCATCTACGCAGTATGGGCAATCATTATTCTGCTCTGCCTTGTGTTCTACAAATTCATCCTTCGTTTTTTCTTCGGCATGGTCATCGTTTCAGAGGACAAGGTGGGCTTGGTGACCAAGAAGTTTGTGCTCTTCGGGAAAAACAGATCACTGCCCGACGGTCGCATCATTGCAGTGAACGGTGAAGCAGGTTATCAGGCGAAGCCGCTGGCACCCGGGCTGTACTTTGGCAAATGGATCTGGCAGTATGCAATCAGCATGCAGTCATTCACCATTATTCCTACAGGAAAAATCGGATTGGTGCTCGCCAAAGACGGTGCTGAATTGGAGACCGGGCACATCCTCGCACGCAAAGTTCCCTGTGATATGTTCCAGGATGGAGAAGCATTCATCCGCAACGGAGGCAGAAGAGGAAGACAAACGGATGTGATCACAGCAGGCTCCTATCGCATCAACACATTTCTTTTTGACATTACGATTCATGATATGCTTTACGTCGAAGAGAGCATGGTTGGTGTCGTGACTACGCTCGATGGCGAATCATTACCACAAGGGCAAATTGCAGGTAAGATGGTGGAGGGCCACAACAACTTCCAGGATGCAGATTTGTTCCTTGAGGCTGGCGGAAACAAAGGATTGCAGCAGCAGGTAATTCTCGCCGGCTCTTATTATCTCAACCCGTGGTTTGTTAAGCTGGATCAAATTGCAATGACGGAAATTCCAATCGGCTATGTGGGAGTGGTAATTTCTTATGTGGGTGAAGAAGGAGTTGATCTCAGCGGCGTAGAATTTAAGCACGGAAATATTGTAGCGAAAGGCAAGAAAGGCGTGTGGGCTGAGCCTCTGGGTCCGGGAAAATATCCGATCAACACATACATCATGCGACTGGAATTAGTGCCTACCACCAACCTTGTTTTGAATTGGGCGAATGCAAGAAGCGAATCGCATCAGCTCGATAAAAATCTTTCCACCATCACGGTGCGCTCAAAGGATGGGTTTCCCTTCAACCTCGATGTGGCGCAGATCATTCACATCCCGCTGATGGAAGCGCCGAAAGTGATTGCACGATTCGGCAACATGAACAATTTAGTGAGCCAGGTACTCGAGCCAACTATCGGAAACTATTTCAGAAACTCTGCCCAGGATTCTGACGTGATTGCTTTTTTGGGAACAAGAAAAGAACGGCAGGAATCAGCCCGGGAGCACATCGGTAAAGTGCTCGATCAATACAATGTTTTTGGAGTGGACACCCTCATCGGTGACATCAATCCGCCGGACACCCTCATGAAAACACTCACCGACCGCAAGCTGGCTGAAGAGCAAAAGGTAACGTATGACACGCAGATGAAAGCGCAGGAAACACGACAGTCATTGGAGAAGGAAACAGCCATAGCAGAAATTCAAAAAGAAATTGTGAAGGCAGACCAGGGCGTGCTGATTGCAGAGAGAATTGCAGATGCGAGCGTGAAGAAAGCAACCGGCGATGCTAACGGAATAAGAATTCAATCTACTGCAGAGGGAGATCGCTTTAAGTTACTCGCCGGCGGCGAGGCAGAAAAAATTCGCATGCTCGCGATCGCCGACGCTGAACGGGTAAAGGTGCTTGCGGCCGCAGAGGCAGAGCGCATCAGCAAAACAGGAAATGCAGAAGCAGAAAAAATTCTCGCCATCGGTAAATCATCTGCCACATCGTACAAGCTTGCTGTGGAAGCGATGGGCGGTGATAACTTCACTCAACTTAAAATCACAGAGAGTATTGGAACAAACCACATCAAAGTAATTCCCGATGTGCTGATTACAGGGGGTGATTCTCCGAACGGACCGATCAGCGGATTGCTTGGTTTGGAATTGATGAAGGAGTTGGCGAAGAAAGTTTCGAATAAAGTTCAGCCTAAGAGTGAAGAGAAGTAAGAAAGATTATTGTCGCACATTGTTACAGTCACAATTGCCAACAATCACCTTGGGTTGTTTGGGATAGCCTAATTCAAGCGCTTTACAAATATCTTCACACCCCCATGTTGACGTGATTGCACTTTCAATTATGTTCATTCTGATTCCTCTATCGAAGTATGCTTTTCCAAGTTTTGGATTTAACTCGATTGCTTTTCTATAATCATCCCATGCCCAGGGTTGTTGTTTATTGAAAATCTGTCCGTCAAATTTTGCATTCGCCCGCTCATTGTAAGCTTCCGCATAGTCAGGATTTATTTTTATTGCTCGGTCAAAATCTGACAATGCGCTTTGAAATTTTCTTTTTCCAAAGTAAATGGATCCCCTCTCATAGTAAGCTTGAGAATTAAAAGGTTCGCCGATGATTACTTTGTTAAGGCTATCAAGAATTTTTACTGTGTCAATCTGTGCTAAAGATTTTAAACATTTAATTCTTTCGGTCACTCTATATGTCCCTTTTGTTTCAGTAGAATAATATAGCTTATCTACCTCGCAACTACACTCATTGTTTGTTAGAATGAAACTGACTATTCGTGGTCCATCTGTCATGTTTCCACGTCCCCACTGTATTGTTGAAAAACCTTTGGACTTTAATATCTGGAGAAGAATTAGTTTTTCATATTCATCTCCTGCAATTGAGTCAACGGTTGAGTAAAGGTTACTAAATTCTAACGGCTCAGTAGCACAAATGTCTTTCATTAACATGTCGAGTGTTTGAGTAGTATCAAGTAGATACTCTCTTTCATCTCGCCAAAATTTTCTTGCAAAATCCGATTCTGGAGCGGTAACTATAGATTTAGCAAATTCATTTTCTAAATCAAACGGAGGTCCCTTCTTATCAGATTTATCCTGTCCTGGAGAGCAGGAAATCAATAGTAAGAGACATATTAATCGGTAACATTTCATTTTATTTTTATTGCCGTTTGGAGCAGTTGTTGGTCTTGCAGAGTTTTGAGTTGAGCCAGACCAACAAATGAAGAGTCAGCTTTTTTTTACCAGACTCCATCGAACTCATTTGCCGAAATAAATTCTATCTAATCCAAAGATAAAACTCCTGTATTTACCTTCTTGGCCTATCCGCGCGAGCCGAGTAAGCAGGATTCCAATTTTCCCTTCAAAAAAACTTCACCCCTATCAACAGTTGAACGGGTAAGATTTGACAAATAAATAGTTCCTGCTGTAAAATTTGATTAAGAACTTAGCCACTAATAATTTAATCACTACTACCCTTCTATAGAACCCATCATTATGAAAAACGGTATCCTCAGTATTTCTGCTATAGCATTGTGCTTCTTCAATTCGCTCTCCGCACAAGTAGCTCCTTCTCTCCAATGGCAACTTTGCATGGGCGGAATTTCTGATGAACTTGCTAATTGCGTTCTCCAGACTACTGATGGGGGATTCATTTATTCCGGCATGGCTGCTTCAGGAGACGGTGATGTAGTAGGAAATCATAGTCTCTATCATGGCGATGCCTGGATTGTAAAGCTGGATGTAGCAGGAAACGTTGAGTGGAAAAAATGCTTCGGTAGTACCGGCGATGAGTGGGCTATGTCAATTCAACAAACTCCTGATAGCGGTTTTATTGTTGCCGGACAGGCACAAACAAATGATGGTGATGTTTCCGGAAATCACGGAGGTCTGGATTACTGGGTCATAAAATTGGATTTCAATGGTAATCTAATCTGGCAAAAATGTTTGGGAGGAAGTAATATAGATCAGGCATGGTCAATCGATCAAACTTCCGATGGTGGATTCATTGTGGCCGGATTGTCCGGATCAAACGATGGAGACGTGACCAACCATCATGGCTGCTACTATTACGATAATGGTTGTCTTGATTACTGGATTGTGAAATTAGATTCCGTAGGGAACTTAGTATGGGAAAGATCTTTGGGAGGAACCGGTGAAGATGAGGCATTCTGCATTCAGCAAACTACTGATGAAGGATATATCATCGCAGGAACATCCAACTCCATTGATGGTGATGTTACAGGCAATCATGGCATTAAGGATTACTGGATTGTGAAGTTAGATTCATCAGGAACATTGATGTGGGAAAAATCTTTGGGTGGCAGTGATATCGAAGGAAATTATGGTACAGATTACAAGGCATTTATTCAGCAATCTGATGACGGGGGTTACATTCTCGCAGGGCAATCCAAATCAAATGATGGAGATGTTTCCGGAAATCACGGGGACTTTGATGAGTGGATTGTAAAATTAGACGGGAATGGAAACATTATCTGGCAAAAATGCTTTGGAGGAAGCATGGTAGACGCAGCCCATTCTGTTCAGCAAACTGCTGACGGAGGATTCATTATTGCAGGTGCCTCTAATTCCACGAACGGTGAAGTGACTGGCAATCATGGTGAAGCGGACTGCTGGATTCTGAAGGTGGATTCATCCGGAAGCATCGTGTGGGAAAAATCATTTGGTGGTTCAGATTATGACGAAGCGAGATCTATTTATCAAAGTTCTGATAGTGGATTTATTGCCGTAGGATTAACCGCCTCTAATGACGGTGATGTTTCAGGATTGCATGGTGGCTATTTCGGAGATTGCTGGATCATAAAATTATCTAGCGATATGCCCACAGGTGATATTTCACCATCAGCCAATTTTATTTCCCTTTCTCCCAACCCCGTGCAAAACCTGCTCACTGTTGTTCTTCCATTCTTTTTCAATGTTGGGATCCGCACAACAACAGACGTTACTGAAATCACCATACGCATGTATGATGTGCAAGGAAGGATTATAACTCTTCCGGCTTCCGGTTTCCAACAGCAGGCATCTTCCATTCAGCTCAACACTGAAAAATTACCGGATGGATTTTACACACTACAAATTCTCATCAGCAAATCCGGTGAGAGTATGGTGGGGAATTTTGTGAAGCAGGATTGAGTATTTCTATAATTGAAGATGAGAATTTTTTCCAACCCCAATCAAACTCCTTCGCTGAAATAAAGTTTATATAAACCAAAGATAAAGCTGCTGCAGTGCTGTTGCTGGTTCTACCCTGCAAATGGCGGCGCAAAAATCAACAATGGCAAAATCGGGTTTGGTATTTTTGCCCTTTCATTCTTCTCTTTGCGAAACGTCATGGATAAAATGTGGTGTAAGAAATTTTTAAGACACTTGATATTTTTTTTCGTTGCAGCGCTTTCATTCTTGTCCTGGTCATGTTCCTCTCAGCAAAATAAAAATGCCCCCAACGCTTCAACCGCTGAAGGGGATCAAAACCGAGTCAGGGTTGGCGCTCGTAAAGAAACTTTTCAGACCGGGAAAGTGATTCCGGAAATTTCCTGCAAAACAAATCCGGCTCTTTCGTTCGCATTGTATCTGCCAACTTCTTACGACACTTTAAAAAAATATCCGGCAATCATCTTCTTCGATCCTCATAGCAGCGGAAACTATGTGGTGACAAAGTATCATCATCTCGCGGAAGAATTCGGAGTGATTCTCGTTGGCTCGAATGACTCGAAGAATGGATTGTCATTCGATCAAACAAACCAAATTGCCGGCACTCTAATGAACGAAACAATCTCCCGCCTCTCTGTTGAAAATGAAATCACGCTCTCAGGTTTTTCAGGCGGGTCTCGGGTAGCGCTTTCTTCAGCGATGAGCAATCAAAATGCTTCATCAGTAATTTATTGCGGAGCAGCAATGCCCCTTCAAAAGGGCTCAAGGATTTTTTCTACTCTCGGTTTTGCTGGTGTAAATGACATGAACTACACCGATGTGATAGCATTCGATCAATCAATGCAGTCCACTTCTTACAATCATTTTCTTGTTGAGTGGAATGGTAAGCACGAGTGGCCTGATAGCGCTTCGTTCCGTGATGCATTTTACTGGCTTGCCTTCAATCGCATGCGCGCACATGACATTCCTTTCAACCCGCAAATGGCTCAGCAGTTTGTTGATGAGAATAACAAGCGACTTTCTGATTCGCATGACTACCTGGTGCAGGAAGCGGTACAGGAAAAAATTGTTTTCTTCCTCGACGGGCTTTATAATATTGATCGCTTCAAAGCAGGAGTAACTCAGCTTCAGCAAAATCCTTCTTACCGGAAAGAATTAAGTGACAAACAAAAAGTGCTGCAGCAGGAATCAGCGATCAAGCAACAGTACATTGACGAATTTCAGTCGAAGGATTTGAATTGGTGGAAGACGGAGATTGCACGAATGAATGCAGTAAAAGATCCGCAACAGAAATCCATGTACCAGCGCCTGCTCGGTTTCATTTCGCTTGCAGGATATTCCATTTCGAGCAATTCCATTCAGCAGGGTAAATTCGAGGTGGCAGAAAAAATGCTGGTGATTTACAAATTGGCCGATCCTAAAAATTCAGATCAGCCGTTTCTTGAGGCGTGCATGTTTGCAAAACAAGGGAAAGATGATGAAGCTGTTCAATCCCTGCAGCATGCTATAGATTTGGGATTGAATGATTCATCAAAAATTTTGAACGAGCCGGCACTCGCTTTACTTCAACAAAATGAAAAATTCAAAACGCTTCTTTCAAAAATGAAATAACAATGAGCAAAATAATATTACGATGACACCGATTTTGAAAACGCAAAAATTGATTTCACCGATGAAAAATCACAAAGTAATCAGTGTAATCTTTCTGGGAATCTGTGTGATCTCAGCAATAAATTCGTGCAATAATAATTCTGATCAGCCAATGGCTTTCAAAACAACTTCGCTTTTCGATGATGATTGCAAGTCTCCCCTTGCCTGCAAGCTGACATCATCTGAAATGCAACAGCGGAAAGCTAAGGTGCTCGCCCTGTTGCAAAAAAATGTGAAGGAGAAAAAAGAACTTGAAAATGGCTACGCCTACAAATTTCAGGGAAGCGATGCCATGATTGACACGCTTACATCATTCATTAAAACCGAAAAGGAATGCTGTGATTTCTTTACATTTAACCTCGCCGTGAGAGGTGACCAGGACTTTGTGTGGCTGCAACTTACCGGCCCCAAAGGCACCAAGGATTTTATCAAAACAGAGCTTGAATTATGAAGAAGAGGATGACACCGATTTCATCCCGAAAGATTCTTCCAAGGAAAATAAAAAAGGGATTACACCGATGCACATCACAAAGTAATCGGTGTAATCACGGGAAAATCGGTGTAATCGAAGCATTATCAACTTAATTAAGCAATTTTTAACTTCACGTTATCAAATTAAAACCAGAATAAAAAAAATTTGATGCAGTTTTGCAATCCGCTCCCAAAACGTACTTCATGACTGACTCAATAACGAAGAAAGAAGAACTCAATCAAACTTTTGTTCTCGGTGATCAATTGACTAAGGAGCAAATCTCGTTCTTCGGTAAGTACGGTTTCATTCACTTCACTAATTTTTTTACCCCCGACCAGGTAGCGAAAGCATTGACCGCAATGGAGGAGGTGGAAAAGGAATGGATCCGGAATAACGTTACCAAAGTGAATGGCATCCCGATCAAATACGGAACTGATGAAAACGGTAATACCATTGTTCAACGATTTGCATTTGCATCCCTAAACTCACCGGTGCTTCATGAATTTCTCGCCGACCCGCGGTTGTTAGCGCTGAAAGATTTTGTAGGTAACGATTGCCGCATCGGCGAATATGAAAAGGATGGGCTCGTGATCAGCCATTATGTGAATACCGAAGAAAGTCAGCTCACCAAACTCGGTTGGCATACTGACGGCATGCGGGATGTGTTTGCCGGCTTCCGTTTGGATCCTATGGTAAACGTAGGCATTAGCCTGGACGACTCTCCCAGGGAAAAGGGCGGGTTGCGCGTGTTGCCGGGTACTCACAAGCAAAACATTTATGAGTTTTTTTTCCGCAAGAAACATTTCATTGATAACCGCGATGACAAAAATGAATTTGCCATTGAAACCAAGGCCGGTGACCTCACAGTGCATCATGGCCGGGTGTGGCATCGTGCGGCGTTAGCATCAGTGAAAGGAGCAGCAAGCAAGCGACGTATGATGTATTTTCCTATCATTGCCGGTAAGTTCAAACCGAAGTCAGAAAAAAGCAAGACGCCGATTTATCATCACTTTCAGAGAGTGGTGAGGTGAGATTGGTCATTGGTCTTTAGTCATTGGTCATTGGTCAATAAGTGAATACATACACTGATACCTTTCATTCACGCCTCCAATTCGAAATCCATTATCCGAAATGTCTTATGCCTTAATCACCGGTGCAAGTAAGGGCATCGGAAAAGCTTTTGCTGAATCTCTGGCAAAAAGACAAATTGATTTACTGCTGGTGGCGCGCACTGATTCATTGCTACAACAACTTTCTGATGATTTGAAGAACAAATATGGAGTAAGGGCTCAGTATCTCGCTCTGGATCTCTCTCAGCAGGATTCAGCTCAAAAAATTTTTCAATGGGTTGATGAAAACAATTTTGATGTACAGATACTCATTAACAATGCCGGCTATGCATTGTGGGGGAATTTTATCGAACTGAGCTTGCAGGAGCAAAATGAAATGATCGCTGTGAATATTTTCACGATGATCAACCTTACGCATCTGTTGATTCCAAAGTTAATGTTGCAAAACCGGGCCTACATTTTAAACCTCAGCAGCAGCGCCGCCTACCAGGCAGTTCCTACCATCACGCTGTATGCGGCAGCAAAATCATTTGTGCTTTCCTTCTCGCGAGGCCTGCGTCGTGAATTGAACAGCACTCCAATCTCCGTCACATGCCTTTCACCCGGGCCAACCAAAACAAATTTTGTTGAACGGGCACGAATGTTTCACATGCAAAAGCTTTCTGACAAAATGAGTATGTCGCCTGAGGATGTTGCTGAATTCGGAATCAAAGGAATGCTGGCCGGGAAAGCTGAGATCATTCCCGGCTTTACGAATCAGGCGGGTGCATTTATGGCGCGTATTGCTCCAAAGAATCTTGTGGAAAAAGTAGCCGGCGGACTTTATGTAAAGAAGGAGAAGCGGAAAAAATAGGCAGTCCCGAAAAATCGGGATCTTCGTTTCACTTCGATAGGCAATAGGCAAAATTGAAATGAGTTGGCAGTTTTCAGTTGGCAAAAAACGAGCGCCTTGTTCGGAAATGCTGTGCAAACCGCACAACACACAATGGAGCAGTAAGCAACAGGAAGGAGGCAAAAAAAATGGTGAGGGAAAAATTATCGTGGAAGGAAGCGTGGGCGAAAAATAGTTTCAGAATTCAACTGCTGGCCACGATTTTACTGATAGTTCTCATCATAAGTCTTATGCCTCATTTTTTTTTATTCATCCAGGAAAGAACAGGTCGCGTATTATACGATCCATTGCTGCAACTGTTACCTCCCCGTAACCTTTCCCCGCTCACCTTTACGATGATTTATTCCGCGATTATCGTCGCCATTATTTCGTTTTCATTTTATCCTCAAGTGTTGTTGCGGGCTTTACAATCGTATTGTCTTCTTACGGTTGCGAGGGTAGTTTGCAATTGGTTAGTTCCTCTGAATGATCCGCCGGGATTAATTCTGCTGACGGATCCTTTCGTTGATGCAATTGGTTATGGCGGGAAAATAATTACGAAGGATTTATTTTTCTCCGGGCATACCTCCACCATGTTTTTACTTTTTCTTGCTGCTCCGAATCGCCCACTGAAAATATTTTTCCTCTTCATAACTATTGGAGTTGCGACATGTCTTTTAATTCAGCATGTGCATTACACGGTTGACGTGGTCGTAGCGCCTGTATTCGCGTGGTTTTTTTATAAGATATGTTTTTCTGTGAAGAAAATTTGATCCGCTGCGAGTGCAATTCTTATTTTATGGTGCCATACTTTTTATTCCTGGCTGTCATCTTCAGAAAATAATCTAATCGTTTTCGAAAAAACTCCGGACGATTTCTGCTGTTGTCAATGAAGCCGATTCGAATGTGTTGATAATACTCAGGGAATTTTTTAAAGTTCTTCCAAACAACCGGATCCTTTCTCAGCTCGGCAAGAATATCTTTTGGCAACTTGAATTTCTTAAGTTCCGTAGAAGCCGATAATTCTTTTGAGCGCTTATCAAAATGATGCCTTATACTATCAAGCCCGGCTGACTTCATCATTCCGGATTTGATAAGGCGCTGCACCCTTTCTTTATTCAGCTCTGACAGGTTACTATTTTTTCTGCGCGGTGTAAATCTCTGTGCGGAGCGATCTTTATCTATGGACTTCCTCGTGCTATCAATCCATCCAAAGCAAAGCGCTTCTTCAACTCCATCGCTGTGAGTCATACTGGCTTTGCCACTCTTTTTATTGTAGTACACCAGCCAAATTTCGTTCTCAGTGGAATGGTTTTTCTCAAGCCATGCTCTCCATTGCCCTCGATTTTTCACATACAGTGTTTTGCTGATCTCCATAGTTTCTGATTCTTAATTAAGCTTCTTGTCAACAGAAAATTTTTATCGCAAAGGATAATCGGGAATGAAAGTATAAATCCTCTTCTAACTGAATCATCTAACCCTTACTTCAGCAATGAGCAAAGTCGCATGATGAAGAAAACAACGAAATTCACAGCGCGAATAAAGTCAATAAAATTCCACAGAATCACATGCAACTTCTTCACGCTTCACCTGAATCTCCACCGGCTTTTTCATGGGAAGATTGGTATGCTTCAGTCGGCGGGAGGTCAATCAGCATTGAGGAGGTTAATCAATATCTCGATGACATTTACAACGATCAGTACAAGCGCTTCGAAGGTGAAGTAGCTGCTGAAAAAAAACAATTTAAAAGTGAAGAAGAAGCATCTCTGCTGATCAAAGAGAAAGCGAAAGAGTTTGGCGCTGACATTGTCGGCATCTGTGAGATCGAGCCATCGGATATTTACAGGGGGAAAACGGTGACGGAAAAATTTGCGATTGCTGTCGGTCAACGAATGAAATGGAAAGAATTCCAGGTAGTGCCTTCCACTACTTCCGCCATTGAATGTCTCCGCGTTTATTATTCTCTTGGAGAAACGGTAATTAAACTTGCTGCCTTCATTCGCTCGCTTGGCTACACATGCAAAGTAGAGCATCCTATTGGTGACAGTGATGTTCTTCACATCCCCATCGGATTGAAAGCAGGATTCGGTGAGTTGGGGAGGCATGGATCTATCATCAATCCTACTTTAGGTCCGCTGTTCAGGATGGGAAGCGTTATCACTTCCATTCCCATGAAGATTGATCATCCGATAGATGCAGGCATTGCCGCCTTCTGTGACAATTGCAGAGCGTGCAGAATCTATTGCCCCGCGAAAGCAATTCCTGACGATAGAAATCCTGCTGCTGGGAAAGATCATCTCGGCAATGATCGCTACCAGGTTGATACCGGAAAATGCTTTCCCTACTTCGCTAAATACAATTACTGCTCAGCTTGTCTGCCTGTTTGTGTTTACAATCACAAAGAATGGGCGAAAGATTTTGAAGGACATGCGACCAAACTTTTCCCGCAGGTGATTTTTGAAGAACCTCCCGCTCCTGCTTATGATATTCCTGAAGAGATCAGGCATGAGTTTTCAAAAATGGGAGATGATAACTTCTTCGGGAAAACAAAAAAGAAGGCAGAGTGATTGGGTGTGTACGGATTTTTCGCGAGAGTTCTGCTCGCAAAACCTCATAGGTTTTTTAAACCTATGAGGTTTGACCAGCGACAACAGGAATATTTTATAAAGCGGCTTTCCATAAAAGCGGTTGCGCTTTTACACGAATGGTACTTTCATTCTCCAGCAAATGCAAGTGCGTTTCCACAGCCACATCATCTTCAATCACGTTTACGTAATCATCGTAAGGACCACGTTTGGCTAACGCTTTCCAGGCTACTGCCAGCGTATCAATCAGGACTAAG
>DASRAJ010000033.1:0-62946 GCA_035638255.1 Chitinophagales bacterium | reverse complement strand
AACAACACCAGGTTGAGTCAAGCCAATTACCGTATCATTTAACCATACTGAATAGAAGATAAGGTAAAGGCTACTAGAGGTATAAGATACTGAGCCATCTATTAATTGACCTGACACATAAGGTTTAACATAAGGAGCATAATCAATGTTTTGAGTCACATAACCAGCGTAGCCTCCCTCTGTCTCCATGTAAAAATTTTCGTGATCAAAATTAAAAGTGAATTGAGGGAAGTCTGGTAAAGAGTAGGTGTCATATTCATGAAGCACCACATCAGGATTTAAGTTTACGTATGTGATTTGACCTGAAGATTGGCTGATCGAAAATGTGATGGCCAACAAAAAGATAAAGAAGTATGTCTGTTTCATAGTTTGAAAATTTTTCATAATAGTTACTGGATTTAAAGTTACAAATTTAGTTTATTTGGCTAAACTATGGAATTATCTCAAACATATTTTCTCGAGGTATTCCCAAGCAATATTGAGCTTCTGGAAAATTTTCATCGCAAGCTTCACAGATTGATTTATGTCTTCCCTATTGTAATTCAGAAACGGCTTTACGCATTTCAGCATCTTTCCAATCCTTCCAGATTTGAAAAATGCTGATTTTGTACTTCATCGTTCTGCCGCTTGATGCCAAAGCGTTCTTCCTGGTGTTTAAGTTTGGAAGCTTTCGATTTTTAAAGTCTTTAAAGACCTTCATCAGATTTAGGTAGTGATTTTTTTGATCTTAATTTTTAAATTTTTTTGAGGTATCTCAATGTCAGTACCATAACAGAAAATGGTGCCGGTTACTTTTTATTGATATAGTCGGCAGGATGCCAATATTTTTCTATAATCCATAACCGTTCCGAACCTATCTTTTTTCGCAGCTCATTAATCAGTAACCAATATGAGTCGCGTTCATTTTAGTCCATTTGTACTGAAATGATTTATCAATTATTTTATTTTCAACAAGACCTTTCAACAAGCGACTATCGATTGGGGGATGAATTTCTCCTGATAGATTATTGGTTCCTCCATTTGGAACGACACTACAGGGTGTTGTTTCAAAGACCGTGTTTCTCCTAAGTGAAAGCAAACTACAACTAACTGAAGCTGTCAACGACATTAGGTTGGGTTATTTCAAAGATCGTGTTTCACTTAAGTTAAAGCAAACTACAACCTTCAACCCTCGGCGAAGATCAGATGAAAGTTATTGTCCCCCGAAAAGGGTATTTTGAAAAATACCATGTACAGGGGATCGTAATGATAAATCTGTCATTCATCTTTGATCTCCCAATTTAATTATTGGCGTCAAAAACAATAACAATCTCGTGACCATTCAGGATTTTCAAATACAAGCAACTCTAAAACGTTGGAAAGAGCGATCAAATGCTCGTGAAAGAAACTTGCGATTGATAGCTCAGAAAAAATATTTTGATATTGATACGCCTAAGCGAGTGGCAAAATTTCTCGCTCGACGTGGCTTTACAAAGAGAGATATTAATGCAACAATGAAAACCCCTCGCGGATTTCCTACCCTTCCAGAACCTCTAGAAGTAACTGGAGAATTAATGACCTTAGAAAGAGTACTCGGAACGAATGACCTGGTAGGTGTTGCTTTTCTTCAAATGGGATTAAATATCGCTAAAACTGTTGGTAGGATATGGGTATGTAATGGAACAGGAGGATTATGCGGTTATGGGACAGGATTCATGATTTCTCCTTCGCTGCTTATAACCAATCATCATGTGTTGACCGATAAGGCAATGGCTAAATATTCATCTGTTGAATTCAATTATCAAATTGATACCAGGAACGCTCTTCAAGCGTCAGAGATATTTAAGCTCGATCCTGATTCTTTTTATTTTACTGACCAGTCTCTTGATTATGCTATTGTTGCTGTTCTTCGTAATAGCAATAATAATATCCCACTGCGCAATTACTCATGGAATAAATTATATAAAGAAGAAGGAAAAACAATTGTATCTCAATGGCTTAATATAATTCAGCATCCTAACGGAGAGCCAAAACAAATTGGACTGAGAGAAAATCAACTTATAGATGTTCTTGATAATTTTTTACATTACCGAACCGATACCGCTCCTGGCTCATCAGGTTCACCGGTGTTTAACGAAAGATGGGAGGTAGTAGGGTTGCACCACTCAGGTGTGCCAGCAACAAACAAGGCGGGCCAGATAATTTCAGTAGATGATAAAATTTGGTCATCAGGTATGGGAGAAGACAGGGTTAAATGGGTGGCTAATGAAGGTATTCGCATAACCTCGATTCTCAATCACTTGGAAAAACAAGAAATGAATAGTGTCCAAAAGAAACTCTATCAAGAAATTTTACTGAATAATCCCATGGAAGAAACAAATGAAAATCCTCAACCTCCCGATTATAAAACTAATCCGGCTGCAAACGAAGGTCAGATCAATAGTAACGGAGTTGCTACGTGGACCATTCCTATTTCTATCTCAGTCAAAATCGGAGACGGGAATCTAAATTCGAACATATCCTCAGTACGAGCCGATACTCCTATGGTGAATGTTCCCGTTGATTCAAAGAGCGAATCGTCAGTGTTAAATGAGGCAAAGAGTACCTTTAAAAATAGAACAGACGTACTCAATGTTCGCATGGGCTATTTATTTGAAAATGGCTGGGTTACTAGAAAAAGAGCGGTGGTGATTACCGTTTTAAAGAGGAAATCAATAAAGGAATTGACAAAAAATAATATTCCCCCGTTGCCTGAAACTTTTATGGGCTATCCTATTGAAATTACGGGCCCCACCTTCGAAGAACTAATTGCCTTCCATCATGGATTTGACAAATTGGAAAGCCTCATGAGTGTTGGGGAGGAAATAAAATACTTTCCACCAACAGGAGCAAAACTTGAACAAGTTAACGATACAATGCGAGTAGTTGCCCATGTGAGCCCTGAAGAGGGGTGGAAAAATCTATCTTTATTTTTAGATGGAGCTAAAAAGAGTTTAACGGTAGCCATGTATGATTTCGGGGCCAAACACATTTTAGCGAAACTTGAAAGAATTGGAAAGAATAGAAATTTCCAAAAATTAGACTTGACAATACAACCTGGTGAAAGCGTGGGGGAAGGGACAAAAGCTGACGATCTCACTGACCAGGAAATAGTGGATAGCTTAGAAAATGCCTTAGGCACTAAAAAATTTGACTACGCGTGGATTAAAATCGGAAGGGTGAATGGCTGGGTTTCGTCTTCGTATCATATTAAAGTAGCGGTACGGGATCATTCTGCGGTTTGGCTTTCAAGTGGGAATTGGCAATCTTCAAATCAACCAAATCTGGAATCTGATAACCTCAAGACCAGGAAACAAAAATATTTGCTAAATAACTATAATCGTGAATGGCATGCAATAATTGAGCACAAGGGGTTAGCCCAAATTTTTGAAAAATTTATTGAACATGACCTGCATGAAAATGCGCCTTCTTCCGATGAAGCGGCGACCATATCCGAAGACCTTTATTTTTTAATACCGGAATCGGCATCAGCGTTTGCTGAAGAAATGATTGTTAACGTTAAATCATTCCCACCTAAAGAGAGAAAAGGAAAGCTAAAAGTGACTCCCCTTCTCACTCCGGATAATTTCTTCGATGAGATTATAAAACTTGTCAATAGCGCGGAAGAAGAATTACTAATACAAAATCAAACGTTTAACGCACCGGGACCGAATCACGAAAAGTTGCAAGAATTAATATCGGCTGTTTTAGACAAACAAAAGAGTGGGGTGAATGTAAAGATCATTTTCAGAGTGATTGTTTCTTCCGTTGCCCGAAAAAATATCGAAGGGTTAGTTGATCTCGGTTTTGATCCTGATTCTATACGGCTTCAGAAAAATTGCCATACCAAAGGAGTTATTGTTGATGGGAAGCGAGTTGCTTTAGGTAGTCAGAATTGGTCGAATGACGGAGTCTCCGTGAACAGAGATGCCAGTTTTATATTTGATGATGAAGAACTTGCTAAATATTTTAGGGAGATTTTTTATCATGATTGGGAAAATTTGGCTTTGCATGATATTGGGAATGAAACCCTTTCTTTAGAATTAACAGAGAAAACTGAAAAAATACCACCTGCAATGAGACTTGTTTCCTGGAAAGATATACAAGAGACCTTGTAGCCTTTTACTTGTATATTTTTCTATTGACTTTCATGCAGTATTTCACCCAGCGAATCTTTTTTTACGAAGAATTTTTTTTGGGGGGGTAATGACAGGAACAATTCTCCTTGCCTTAGATCCCTAGTATCAAAGCTTACTGTTTCAAAACCATAAAGATCTACGGAGAGGCTACAGGGCATTTTTTCTCCCCTCATTCCCGGTTGAATTCTTTGAAATTTGAATTTTTATTTTTTAGTAAACCTAAAGGCTTTAGGCTAAAAAAAATAAATTAGGGTTTTTCTTGCATTTCAAAGGGAAACGCCTTCTCAATTTTCGTTTATCCCTAAAAACCCTAAAGAAATCCTATTTCCTATATGAGAATCTACGCTTGAGTTTTGCATAAGTCATGAATAATGAAATTTACTTTCCAAAAATGAAATTCGTTTCAACCTTCTTGTAATTAACAGAACTAAAGAGGAACTTTATCCTCCCATTCTATGCTCGACGTTTCACAACTCAATGAAGCGGAGGTTCACTATAACCTCATTGACCCGCAACTAAAAAATGCGAGATGGAATCTTGCTGACCGTACCCAGATAAGTTTTGAAGTTCCCGTTGATGGTTATGATACTTCACCGATAAATGACATCACCGACTTTTGTCTGTACCGAAACAACGGCGAAATACTCGCAGTGATTGAAGCGAAGCATACTTACCGCAAGAGTGTGGAAAAAAATATCGAGCAACTGGCACAGCAGCATACCACCACTGCGCGGTTGAAGAGCGGTGAAAAAGTTTCGCTGCAGGATTTGATTGCATTGGAAGAAACACTTGAAACAGAACTTAGCAGGGAAGAATTCAACCTCACCGATGACAACATTCTCAAAGCATTTGGTGTGCGCGTAGGAGGTCTAGTTGACTTTTTAAAGTTTGTGCTGAAGCTGGAAGCATTGCCTTATTACGATGAGATTGTGCAGCAGGCATTCGATGCATTCATTCTTGAGCATCTTTACAATGCCGATCAAACGCGCTTCCTCCGCATAGTGCAAACGGTATTCATGCAGAAACGAAAAATGGAAGAAGCTGATTTGTACGATGCGCCCTTCAGCAACTTTGGGATGAATGCAGTGGAAAAACTTTTTACGAATGATGATGTGAAAGAGATTATTGAGTTGACGAAAAGATTGGTAGCTTAATCAAATATCATTTTCAATGCAAGAAAATTATTCTCAAGGTTCTCTTTGGAGAAAATGGGATTTACATATTCACTCCAATGCTTCAGATGGAACAGGAAGTCCCAAAGAAATTATTAATAAGGCGAAAGAAAAACAAATCTCAGTTATTGCAATAACAGATCATCATACTGCCAAGAATATTGATGAATTAAAACTTGAAGGAGAGAAGGAAGGAATTGCAGTAATTTCCGGGATAGAATTTCGAACTGAATACGGTCAAAAATCAGTTCATATGATCGGGGTTTTCCCAGATTCATATGAGAATACAAAATTAGATTCTACGGCTCTTCATAATCTCGTACTAAGTCCACTCAATTTATCAGAAACACGAATTATTGCAAGTGGAAGAGAAAAGCATTCGAATTTCAGTAACGATAAAGCTTTCAAAGAAGGAATGTTTTTAGTCCAAGTTGACTTTAAGACAGCAGCAAACAAAATTCATGAATTGGGAGGCTTGGTAATTGTTCATGCGGGTTCTAAAAGCAATAGCTTAGAAGAATTAAAACACGAAGGGAAAGGAAAAACAAATGTTCAAACTCTATACGACTCCTTAGGTGTTGTTAAAGACGAATTGTTTGAGAAAGGTTACATTGACATTTGTGAAATAAGAAAGGAGAACGACAATGAAGATTTTTACTACACTAAATTTGATAGACCATCGATTGTTGCGTCCGATGCCCATGATTTTAATGATATTGGGAGCAAATATGTTTGGATAAAAGCTGATCCAACATTCGAAGGATTGAAGCAGATAAAATATGAATCGCAACCTGGAACAAGAGTTTACATTGGCGAAACATTTCCTCAATCGAAGGACATAAACAGAGTTATTTCTTCTATTCAAATCACCAATTCAAACGGGTGGTTTGAGGATAAAGAAATTTCATTGAATCCGAATCTATGTTGTATAATAGGTTCAAAAGGTTCTGGTAAAACAGCACTTGCTGATCTTATTGGACTTGTTGGTGGTGATATAAAGGATATAAACGATCAGAGAACTTTTATTGGCAAGGCAATTAGGGAGCTAAATAATACTCAAATAAAAATCAAATGGTTAGGCGGATTAGAGGATAAATTTATAATTGGCACAGATGACCATGAAGGAGTGGAAAAGAAAGTCCAATATCTTTCACAGGGTTTCGTTGAAAAGATCTGCTCTCAGGATTTGGAAGGTGCCGAACTTATTAAGGAAATTGAAAAAGTAATTTTCGAAAACTTGGATGAGGTTGAAAAGAGAAATTATATTGACTTTGATAATTTAAGAGAAGTCAAAACGAACACTATAAATCAGAAAAAAGAAATTTTTCAAGATGCCCTCAAGATATTGAACAAAGATATTTTTTCTTTACAGCAAGAAATTAAATCCCTGCCTGAAAAGAAAAAAAGCAAATCAAATCTTGAAAATGAAAAGATTGGAATCGAGAAACAAAAAGGCGAAATCATGTACTCGAGTGATGCTGAAAAAAAGATTCAAGAGAAAATAGAACAGTTTCTTCAAGCAAAAAACCAGTTAATTAATAAGATCGCTGGAATAAAATTACAAGTTCAAACTATCGATGACTTAAAAAATCGGATTGAGATTTTTGAGATTCAGTTGAAGGAGTTCTATGAAGGATTAATACCAGATTTAAAAAGTATTGGAATTGGTAGCGCTGAATTTCTGAAATTTCAAACAGAAATAAATCCAGAAACAAAAATTATATTGAATGAGAAGAGAAAAGTTTTTGAAGAAGAAATTAATAAACTGGAAGGTGATCCCAATTCTGAGATTCCACTATTAAATACACTTGCATTTATTAATAGGGAAATTGAAAAGCTTCAAAACATATCAACCTTAGAGAAAAGCAAAAAGGATAAGCTTGAAAATTTTCAAAAGCGAATCAAGCAGATCGATGTGAATTTAGCTAAGATAATTTCAGAAATAAACGGAATTGAAAACGAAAAAATTTCGTCTTTACAAGAGAAGAGAGAGAAGCGGTGGGAACAATATAACTCATTCTTTAAAGTACTTGAAGAAGAAAATACTGTTTTAAAAAAACTTTATGAGCCAATCCAACGCGAATTACAAATTTCAGACACATCGGATGAGCAGCAATTAGGATTTGAAACCAAAAAGGAAGTGGATTATGTAAAACTTGGTGATAAGATGATAGGAGTGATCGATAGTAGAAAAAAAGGCAAATATTTAAGAGCTCCCAATGATAAGATTTATTCAGAGATCAATGAAGTGTATAGCAGAATACTAAAGGCTGATACTGATGAAGAACGGAAACAGATTTTAACTGAATTTATTGAGTCATTTAAAGAGGATGGTGGTCAAATTGAAGAACATTTAAGAGATGGATATTCTCTGGGTGATTTCTACGATTCAGTTTTTTCCACTGATGAGTTCAAACTTAACTATAGTATGAATTTTAATGGAGTCGCACTTGACAATCTTACTCCTGGAACTAAAGGGATCGCACTTTTGATACTTTATTTGGGAATTAACAAAAATGAGTATAGGCCATTGATAATTGATCAACCGGAAGAAAATCTAGACAACAGATCGGTTTACAAAGTTTTAAAGGAATATTTCAGAAATGCCAAACTTAGAAGGCAAATAATCATGATAACGCACAATCCGAATTTAGTTGTAAATACAGATGCCGAACAAATAATCGTAGCAAACTTTGATAAGGAATGCAAATTTCAAGCTGAGAAGATTTGCTACATTTCCGGCTCATTAGAAAATACATTGCCATTCAATGACTCACTAACAAATGTATTAGAATGTCAAGGAATTCGAGAGCATACTTGTGAAATATTAGAGGGAGGGCAAATAGCTTTTGAAGAGAGAGAACATAAATACCGGATTAATTAAGTTATGTCAGCATCAGCATTAAAAGGAAAACTTCTTGAATTCTTTGTAAGAAGAATTTTTTTCAACTGCGGCTTTACTGAGGTAAAAGCTGATGGAATTTACATGTTCGAAAATCAAGGTTTGTTTTTCATCAATGGGAAAGGAGCAGCTCATGACGCAGATGTCTTGATGGATCCTCCAGTTCAAATTCCATTTGCTTATCCCTTTCGTTTATTGTTTGAATGTAAGTCATACGAATCCAAAGTCAGAATTTCTGTAGCACGCAATGCATTAGGATTAAGGGAGGACATAAATGCATTTGAAATTGTAACCTTGGAAACAATTGCGAAGAGGAAAAATAATAGGAGGGCTGAATATGCAATTGAAAATAGAAGAAGACACTTTTATCAAGTTGGCGTAGCTGCGCTTCACTCCTTCACTCCATCCGCAGTTGAATTTGCCGCAAACAATAAAATCCCTCTCTTTTCCTTAGAGTGGCTACTACCTCAAAGTGTACTCTCTAAGATTGACTCAATTGACGATGCTCTTGTTCAAACACTTGGTACTATGTCCTACTCAAGAATAAAAAAATATTTTGGAGATCGAAGAAAGGATGCGAGAGATCATCATGCGGAGGCATTAAGCGGAATTGGCAGTAATCAACTTCTTCGAGAAATCATTTCAGAATTTGATGAGACCTTGAGAAGTATTTATATTGGAATTATCGAAACAGGTGACTTAATATTTTTGAAATTCAATAGTGAGAGTAGTCGACGTGATCCTTTTCTCGATTCTGAAAGGTTTAGTTTCAGAGCAGCAATTCATTGGAGATTGCAAAATCCAGAACTGTGGAGTTTCCAGATTTTCACTAACGATTACAATGATAGAAACGGAAGTGCATTCTATGATTTCTTTTTGCCTAAATCAATTTCAGTTAAATGGAGAAAATCAGAGTATGATAAAATGCAAGCATTAAATTTAAAAGGGGAATTCTTTTCGAGAATTTTTATTTTCAATAAGGAGAGAAGTACTGATTTCCCTTTCTACCTAATAAACCTTGATGAAGAATGGTTAAATAGTTCAAGAGACATTTTGAACATCGAAGAATCTGAAAGTTGATCATGCTCAACTCTCCCCAACTCCGCTCACAAGTAGATGCTCTCTGGGATAAATTCTGGAGCGGTGGCATCAGCAATCCGCTTACTGCCATAGATCAGATGAGCTATCTCGTTTTCCTCAAAAGGCTTGAGGACATGGACTATGAGCGTGCTGCAACGGCGAAGAGTAGAAGCACAACATTCAAGTCAGTGTTCGATGGAAAGATGGATTCGGCGGGAAAGAAGATTGACAAAGTGAAATGCCGGTGAAGCTACTGGTCGTAGCTGCACGGCGATGAAATAATACGCCATATGTGCGATGTCATGTTTAATTTCGAGTTGTTATTGCAAACGGTGTTCATGCAGAAACGAAAACTTAAAGAAGCTGACTTGTACGATGCACTCTTCAGCAACTTTGGGATGAATGGAGTGGAGAAACTTTTTACGAATGATGATGTGAAGGAAATTATTGAGTTGACGAAAAGATTGGTGGCTTAAACTGAAAATAAAAAATACAGAATCATGGTACGAATAATTCACTTGACTGACTTTCATCTAAATCCTAACAATCTAAAGGATTGGCAAAATCATGTTAAAGATGGAATGATCGCTAAACTGAAACAAATAGAAGCTGAAATGCCAATAAGTTTCATCGCCTTTACTGGAGATATGATTGATGAAGGAGGGAAAGCCTACAAAACCCCGGCGATTGCATTTAAGCTATTTAGTGAGGAAATTGTTGACCCTATCCTGGAATCACTTTCGCTACCTAGAGATAAGTTTTTTTTCACTCCGGGAAATCATGATGTTGTAAGAAACAGGGATAAGCCCCGGATTGAACTAGGAAATGTCGAATATTTTAAGGAACAAAGAAATGTTTCTGAATTTGTCGCGAATGCAATTAAAGAAAATGATTTTTCAGGAATGGAGAGAATGGTCGATTACAAACAATTCGAGCAAGAATTTTATTCTAACTTGAAATTAGATTTTAACTCTAATATTTTTGGGGTATCATTTAAGCTGAAATTAAATAACCTATCTGTCGGTATTTGTTGCTTAAATTCTTCCTGGAGATGTTATGGAAAAAGTGATAAAGGGAGATTGCTTATAGGAGAAGAGCAATTATCAATCAGTACGCATTCTATTTCGGATTGCCAAGTGAAAATTGCTTTAATGCATCATCCCCTTGACTGGCTATCTACAGTAGAACAAAACATAATTACAAACCACGTGAATAAAACTTTTGACATTTTATTAGTAGGCCATGTTCACGAACATCTCACTGCGGTTCACACTGGTTTAAACAATGCAACGCTATTCACCAATGTTTCACCTTCAGGTTTGAATGATATTAGATCTGACAGTCGATCTTTTGCCAACGGATTTACAGTAATAGATTTTGATAAGCGAGCTGGACAAATATCTTGTCAATACCTGAGGTATAATCACTCAAATGAAAGATTTGTCTTAAACACAGATGTGGGGAATGAAGGTGTATTTGCTATAGCTATTCCCGATGAAATATCTGCGAAAGATTTAACTCTAATAAATACAGTACTAAATAATATCAGGGAGGATCATTTTCAAGAAATGGATGATCATCTAATAGGTCAAAAAGCAGAAAAGGCTGCTACATCAATTCTAGAAGCGTTTATTATGCCACCAATTAATCAAGGAGAGAGTTCCATTAGCGATGTAGAACAAGAAGCCAACCTTGAATTAAATGACATAACCAAATCAAAATTCAATTTCATGTTTTTTGGTAGTCAAGAAACTGGCAAAACTATACTTCTTTATAGATTGATTAGAGAATTCATGAACGATTATGACTACTTGGGGAAAATTCCCGTCTATATTGACTTTGATGAAATAGGAAGTAAAGATTTTGAAACGTGCATTAAAGAATATTTAAGATGTAGCAGTAAGAATGTTTTGAACCTGCTAAACAATAATTTACTTATTCTTTTGATTGACAATTTGAATTACAGGAAGAACGATAGAATAGAGCGATTTAAGAAATTGGACAAATTTCTCAGTGAATATAATAAAATTGATATGCCTAACTTGAGAAAAGAATTACGAGTTATTGCTACAGGTGAAATTGAGATATCAGGAATATTATCTCCCGATTATATTTCCTCATGTAAGATACCTTTTAAAAATTATTTCATCAAAAATCTTAAATCAAGGGAAATAAAAAAACTAATGAAGTTGTGGATTCCGAATGAGGGCGGGCTAGAGTCTGAACAACGTTTAGATAAAATGATTGTTGGATTTAATTCTTACTCCTTACCAAGTACTGCCATGTCCGTTTCTTTATTTCTTTGGAGCATGGAAAATAGAGAACGAAGGCCAATTAATCACGCAGTACTCTTAGAAATATATATTGAAATATTGCTTGAGAAACTTTCAAAAAATAATATTTATCGTGATAGATTTGATTTCACTAATAAAGAGCAGTTGCTGGCAAAGATTGCTGAAGAAATGTTAGTTTCAAACCAATCAAACTACTCTATTTTGTTCAGTGAATTTGAAAAAGTGGTTGAAGGCTATTTACAATCTGTTGGATTTGATTTTGAAGCTCATAGAATCGTGGAATATTTTCTTGAACGGAAAATATTTGTTAAGCATCAATTTAACCGCATAAAATTTACTTATTCTTGTTATTTTCATTTTTTTATAGCAAAGCGAATGGAACACAATAAAGAATTCAAAGATTATGTGCTGCAGGAAGATAACTATTTTAAATTTCATCGGGAGATTGATTATTATACCGCGTTAACCAGAAGTGATAAAGAAGTATTTGAGGTAATATTTAAGCGTTTTGAAGATAGATTTGGTGAAACTAATTTTATCTTGGAACAAATTAAGGAAGAGGGTATTGATAAATATTTTTCGCCCACTCTGAAAGGAAAACCTACTGATCCAATAGCGAAAAATGTTGAAATAAACAGAATAAAAGAAAATAGGCCATCCGAGGAAATGATGGAGGATTTTCAGAATAAAAAGTTAGAGGCGATTCCTGATCCGAGTATGATTATAAAAAAGGATGGTGATATTTCTCTAGATGTTTTAATTACCTTAATGGCGAATGTTTTAAGAAATTCTGAAGGTGTTGAAGATAGAGAATTGAAGAAACGAGCGTATAATTCTTTAATTAAATACAACTTGGTTTATATGATATTGTATAAACAATATTTAATTGATTATGTACTTAAAAATAAAAAGCTTCCCCCTTCAATCTTATTTGAAATAACACTTGAACAACTTTTGGTTGATATTCCATACCATGTTCAATTAGCATTATATCAACATGCTGGGTCGGCAAAATTAGCTCCTATTGTTTTGGATAAAATAAAGCAAGATAATGAAGGACTTTCAGTAACAGATTCCGATATAGAATCCTTCCTCTCAGTAGCTTTATATGGTGATATACAAGGTAAGGACTATCCAAAGCATTTTAAATCGTTAATAAAACGCATAAAAAGTAATGTAGGACGCGATTACACTTTTTATAAACTAATTCAATATTACTATTTGCGTACCAAGCGCGGATCTCCTAAGGAAGAAATATATCTTGATCTATTGTCAGAATTAAGAATTCGGTCTCAGAATTTACCGCGGAGATTAAAAGAGAGAGTTATAAAATCATTACAAGAGGGTAAGAAAACCTTTGTAAGAACTTTTGAGAATTAGATGCTCACCTCTCCCCAACTCCGCTCACAAGTAGATGCTCTCTGGGATAAATTCTGGAGTGGCGGCATCAGCAATCCGCTTACTGCCATTGAGCAGATGAGCTATCTCATTTTCCTCAAACGGCTGGAGGACATGGAAAATGCGCGCGCTGCAACGACAAAGAGAAGAAGCACACCATTCAAGTCAGTGTTCGATGGAGAAATGGAGTCGGCGGGAAAGAAGATTGACAAAGCGCAATACCGGTGGAGCTACTGGTCGCAGCTTCCCGGCGAGGAAATGATTCGTAATGTTCACGATATAGTGTTTGACTTTCAAGTTGCTGGTACAAACCCTATGCATGCAGAAACGAAAACTTGAAGAAGCTGATCTGCACGATGCACCCTTCAGCAACTTTGGGATGAATGCAGTGGAGAAACTTTTTACGAATGATGATGTGAAGGAGATTATTGAGTTGACGAAAAGATTGGTAGCCTAAGAATTTTAAATCTCAAAACCTATGGGAGAATTTTCAAAACGCATTGGTGAAATTGGGGAAGAAATAGTAGTTGAATTTCTTTCTCTAATTGGCTGGTATCAGCCTGTTCGCAACTTTGATATTCCAAGTATTGAACCTGACAAACACGGTAAACAGAACCATGGAGTTGATGGGTACTTTCACTACAAAAGTCCCATGATTGCAAGGACTTTAGAAAACGTTTTGTATTCGGTCAAATACAGTAAGGACAAATACCCAAACTCTCCTGTAGAGAAATTTAAAGAGTACTATAGAGATTTAGGAATGGCTATTGAGTCTTTCAAAAAATCTGACCTGCGAGCTAAGACTGCTAACAATAGTTCTGAAATTGAAACAACTTTTGATAGAGGGATTATTTTTTGGATAAACAATGTAGATGATGATTCGCAAGACATACTTCTAAAACTATTTAAGATAGAAGCACCAAAAGACTTTAACCACGACGGAATTTTTCTCGTGGACAATAAGAAAATTGAATTCTTCTTTAACGCAATCGAATTTGCAAAACGTAAATTCCCAGGTAAACAAATTGAATTCTCCTATTTCAGTACTGGGCTCAATAGCGACAATTTATCAGTGAGGAACGGAACAATTATGCCAGTGCAATACCTCTCATCAAACATAATCCCAATGAAAATACAAACCGATACAGATAAGAACACACTCATACTATGCAGCAAAGAAAATTTTGAGCAAGACGAATTACTTAAGCTGACTGGTTTGGCAAAAAACATTGGAGGTAATTTTCAATCTCAAACTATCCTTGCTTTTCCTGATTACAATCGCTTGCAGCATGAACAATTGGTTGATGCAGCAAAGCAAACTTTTGAAGAAGCGTCTTTTACAAATTCGCTTACAGTAGAAAACTTTAATCCGAACTTTAGAAATAACTGATCATGGAGAAAATCAATGACAACATAAACAGGTTTTTGCCTTACGGCGAATCACTAAGGGCAATATTGCAACATCCTTCAATTAAAGACACGGAGAGAAAGCAATTGCTTAGATTAAAAGGTGTGTTTGTAAACGTCGCAGATGAAGACAGTTCCTTCCCTATTCTGACAACCTCGTTGATCAGCCCTGCAGAGTTTGATTTCCTAAAAGAAAAACTTCAAACCAAAGAGGATAGAGAAAAAACAATCACAAGAACTTTGGATTGGGAATCAAACAAAACTTTGATTTCAGCAATTCCAAGCAACTTCAATATTCAAGAAATAATCAAGACCAATTTTCCGAAATACAAAGTGGTTGGTAATCCCAATTTTAAAATGGTTGAAGCAAATCCAAATAAAATTGCTTTGGACTTCAAATGTGAAACAATCAATTACAGTAAAGAATGGTATAGAGGGAAAAATGAGTTCAAAGGACAAGTAACTTTTGAAAAGGTTACGACGAAGGACAATAAAGTCCAGTTGCAGATTGTTCATACATCACCTGAAACAACTGACATTTCAGATAAGGTTGCCAAGAGTTTGGAGAAACATTTCAAGGACAACAACTACATGAATCCTAAAAAGGAAATTCAAAGAATTCTTTTCAAAGATTTTACAAACGAAGAAAGAATTCAATTCTTCTTAAGCATGACTGAGAGCAACGATGTTTTTGATTTTACGAAAGCAACTTTTTTAGATATTGGGCCAGACCCCAATGAATCATTGCCTCAGAACATTAATTGGCTTGAACTTGCAAAAGTTCGTGAGTTGAATATTAATGGCGAAGTTTTGCACAACATCCCATTCCTCAAGGACAAAGACCTCCACAGGTTCATGGAGCTTGCAGAAATAGAGATCATTTATAACTTCATTCTGCCTACGGCAGAAGGAAATTGCAGAATTAGATTTGGGTTTTACAACTTTTTCAAAAATAGAATTGGAAATATTGAATTGGTAGTTGACATTGTAAAAGTTTTCCCTAAGGACCAATATGCAAACGTTCCACTGGCTTCAATAAGAAATCAATTATTCAAAGAGTTTGAAAAATTCAAAACTGAAAAATACGAATGGTGCAAACTTCAAAATCTCAGCAAACAATTCACACCAGCAACAGAATTATGACGACTTTAGATTTTACACAGGTGGAGCTCAAACATTTAATCACTCACCATGTGGGTAACAAGCTGAGAGATGAGAAGATTGAACTCGCAACTGAAGAAACAAGCCTGGCAGTCAACACCCAGGATTTTTTGCTGAGATATTTTTTTCTTCCCATCAAAGCCGAGGAATTTTTTTCATTCACTCATTCGGTAAAGATTGACATGAATGAGATCTATACAATAATTGGAAACAGTTTTTCAAAGCAAAAGTCGTTTATCAATTCATCACAGAACATTGCGAAGCTGCTTTATGAACATTCCTTGCACCCAAGAATTAAAAAAGGCGAATTAAACATTGCCTACTTTTCAAACATTGTTTTGGATGATAAAAAGATTGACGCCATTGGAATTTTTAAATCGGAAACTCATGTTCCTTTTTTGAAAATGAAAAACCAGAAAACTAAATTTACTATTCACCATGACTACGGTTTTGAAATAAAGGGAATTGACAAGGGTTGCATTATTTTCAACATCGGTCAAAAAAACGGTTACAAAATTTTGCTTGTTGACAACGCCAATAAATTAGAAGAAGCACAATATTGGAAAAATGATTTCCTACAAGTGAAACCAATTAGCAACGAGTTTCACAAGACTAATGAGTTTTTAGGGATAACAAAACAGTTTGTAACCAAACAGCTTTCAGAAGATTTTGAACTGAGTAAAGCTGATAAGATTGACTTACTTAATCGTTCCGTTGAGTATTTCAAAACTCACAGTACATTTGAAAAGAGAGACTTTGAAAAAAAAGTTTTTCAGGAAAACGGGATAATTAAATCATTCAGAAACTTTGATGAAACATACAGAGTGAACTACGACCTTGAATCGAATGACAGTTTTGAAATTTCACCTCAAGCAGTAAAAAAACAAGTAAGAGTTTTCAAAAGTATTTTAAAACTGGATAAGAACTTCCACATCTACATTCACGGTAATCGAGACTTAATTCAGCAAGGTGTCGAAAAGGATGGAAGAAAATTTTACAAGATTTATTTTGAAAAGGAATTTTAGTAGTCTATTTATTTTGGAATGTTCGACGAAAAGGAAGTGTATAAAAATATTGGACTTTTGTCCATCTCTTTTGCAAGAGCAGAGGAAAATTTGAAAACCATTTTAGTATATTTTATCTCACAGAACAAGACTGACGACATTATTGCAAGAACATTAATTGATGACTATACGCTTTCAAAAACGATTGAGCTTCTCAAAAAGCTTGTAAGGGCATATCGTGATTTGGAGAAGGAACTTCTTACTTATCTTGAAATAATTAATAGCGTCAGACTCCAGCGCAATTTTTTCATACATGGAATATGGGGAGCTCCAAAATGGAGTGCAACCTTGAATGATACAGTTTTTACAATCGAATCAAGAAAAATTAAGTATTCAGAAGATCACACAGGAAGAATGTGGAGTAAGAATCGACATCAACAATTTAAACTCAAGGATATTATTCTTATAGTCTCTGATTTGGAAGGATTCAATTCGAAAATATCAAAGTTTATTGAAAAACTGGAACACTATGATTTTGAATGATTCTTTTAATCGCTGAGGTAGCTAAAAATATTTCAACTAAATGCTCACCTCTCCCCAACTCCGCTCACAAGTAGATGCTCTCTGGGATAAATTCTGGAGTGGCGGCATCAGCAATCCGCTTTCTGCTTTTGAGCAAATGAGCTATCTCCTTTTCCTCAAGCGCCTGGAGGATATGGACAATGCGCGCGCTGCAAGGGCGAAGAGAAGAAGCACTCCATTCAAGTCAGTGTTCGATGGAAAGATGGTCTCGGCGGAAAAGAAGATTGACAAAGCGAAATGCCGGTGGAGCTACTGGTCATAGCTTTCCGGCGAAGAAGCTTTTTCTACACTTCCCTTGTCGCGCGGCTTGCGAACACGAGCAGCCAGAACAGTGTTGCCATAATGAGTGGCTTCATATTCCTTGGCTTCGTTAAACTGCGGCTCATAGCGATTGCTTTTGCTCACTGCCGAACGAAGATTATCGCACTTGATACTCTGGGGCACACCGCATATATATTCGAGCAGTATAGATGCTGCGAATGAACTCTTCCTGCTTTTGTGAGCGAAGTTTAATGGCAAAACTATAGTGGCTGCAAGGCAATATACACACCAATACCTCGCATGGTGGTCAGCATGATCCGGTGGATCTGTCAATGTAGTGAAGTTTATCTCCTGCAAAGTCCACCTGCATTTGTTCACTGGGATAATGCGTGAAGTGCATCATGGCATCACTACGCTTCAGGTGCCGCCCTAGGTATTCGCAGAATTAGCTGTATCCATAGCCATCAGGATTTTCTTTTCGGTCTTCTTCCCAAA
Organism: Chitinophagales bacterium; assembly: GCA_035638255.1. Taxonomy (GTDB): domain Bacteria; phylum Bacteroidota; class Bacteroidia; order Chitinophagales; family UBA10324; genus DASRAJ01. Next base: position 45,033 of record DASRAJ010000033.1, on the reverse strand, counting down.
GCAGCTGTCGAGTTACTCCGCGCTTGTGCAGCTCTGAAGAAAAATATTCCATCTCTCGGCAATGGTGTGATAGCGTTCATTGCGGTGCAACACCGGAATATCTTCGCGGTATATAACCGCACTGAGCGACTTAAGGGCGTATCCAAGATCAAATTAATCAATAGGTTGTATAGGAGAATGCCATGAATAATATCCCGTCCATAAAAAATATTCCGCTGAAATTTTCCTTTTTGGGTTGATCCACACATACACACTTGGATTTACATATTTTTCTATTTGCTAATTGCCACTCATGGGAGGGAGAAAAACTTACGCCGGTAACAATATATCCCCTGTCATAAGTAACGGCCACAGAATATCCATAATCAGTTGATGAACCACCGAGGCATTTAGCATTTAGACCAGGGGTGACTGTTTTGTCCTGAGCTGCACAGGATAAAAAAGTAAAGAGTTAACAGGAATGGGAGTATTTGTAGATGAAGGTGGAATTGAAGGATAGAGACGAAATTGCAACATCGTGATTATTCCGGTGATACTGACCCACCTATTCCGGCCTAAGTTGACCCACCCTTGGGAATAAAATTCCGGAGCATATTGACCCACCTTTTGGTGACTTGAATTTGATGGTTCAAATGTAGTAGTTTTTTGGTTTGTTTTTTTTGCGCAGCGACTCTCCTTTTAGTTCAAAACGATGAGCATTGGCAAGTAAGCGGTCCATGATTGCATCTGCCAATGTCGGTTCACCAATGGATTCATGCCACTTGCTGATTGGTAATTGGGATGCAATGATGATGGATTTTTTCCCATAGCGATCTTCCAGTATTTGCAGCAATGCAAGCCGCGTGTTCTGGTCGAGTGGTGACAATCCGAAGTCATCGAGTATGAGCAGACTGATCTTTTCAATTTGATTGAGCATTTTTATAAACGATCCATCGAGTTTAGAGTGGATGATTTTTTCAGTGAATCGATTCAGGTTGAGGTACATGGTTTTGTATCCCATCACACATGCCTGATGTCCCAAGGCGCAAGCAAGGAAACTTTTTCCTGAACCGGTAGCTCCGCTGATCAGGATGTTTTCTGCCCGTTCGATATAAGTACAATCGTTAAGTTGCTGAAGTTGTTCTTTCGATAAGCCCCGCTCTTTACCGAAGCTGATCTCCTCGGTCATGGCTTGGTAGCGGAGTCTGCTGAGTTTGAGATATAGTTGTGTTTTGTAGTGAACGCGGTTCTGTATTTCCGCTTCTGTCAGCCCGGCAATGAGTGCGTGGCTTTCAGGTTGTTGGTGCAATGGCAGTTGCAAAACAGATTCATAGTTGCGCGCCATGCCTGCAAGCTTCAGATCCTTGAGTTGTTGGAGGGTAATGGTTGTGTTCATGTTTTTTGATTTTGGGTTTTTAGGATTAGAAAAAAAATTTTGACGGTGTTTTATTTATACGCCGATGGACCGCGCAGTTGATCGTGTTCAGGGATGGCAGCGTCAGCAGTATCAAAGAGGGTAGCTTGTTTATCCATATTGTTTTTAAGAATGTTGGCGATGGTTCGGTAGTTGATCACCGGAGAAGCCAGGGCGCGCTGGCAGGCAGCTTCCAATCGCTCGTTGGTATATTGCTTACCCAGGCGAAGTATTCCCAGGCAACTGTTATAGGTTTGTTCGTAGAAAAATTTAGAACTCAGTATTCTTTTTATCACTTCAAGCGTGGAAGTACCGACGGCAGCAGCCAGTTGTTCGAAGTACTCTGCATTCCATCCTTTAGCAGCAAACTGATGACGATGGTGGGCAGGCATGTGTTCTGCATTTGTCGAATAGCCATGTTTTTTGTAGTCGCGTTTGTGAATGGCAACGCGTTTCATCGCGTCATAAATTTCTACGGTGTCAGCCGTATAAACGATTTTCAGTCTCTTTCCAATGAGGGTAAACGGAACACTATACTGATGATAGTCTTCTCCCACAATCACATGATAGTTCCTCTGCACTTTGCCATAGGTGATGTGCCTGATCTCATAGCGCTCAACAGGGAGTTCTTTGAGTACTTTTTTTTCTTCTTCAAATAATTTTTTGCGGCTATAATTCTTTCCCTTAAACAACCGGCTGTTGTGCTGTTCTAATTGTTCGCGGATAGAAGCATTGAGTTGTTCGATGCTGAAAAAGTTGTGATGGCGAAGTGGTGCATAGATGCGCTTATAAGAAAGGTCAACAGCTTTTTCTACACTTCCCTTGTCGCGCGGCTTGCGAACACGGGAAGCCAGGACAGTGGTGCCATAATGAGTGGCTACATACTCCATCGCTTCGGTAAACTGCGGCTCATAGCGATTGCTTTTGCTTACTGCCGAACGAAGATTATCGCACTTGATACTCTGTGGCACACCGCCCATATATTCGAGTGCAGCACAGATACCGCGAATGAACTCTTCCTGCTTTTGTGAGCGAAGTGCGATGGCAAAACTATAGTTGCTGTAAGGCAACACGCACACCAGCACCTCACAGCCAATAAGCTCCCCGGTGGATCTGTCAATATAGTGAAGTTTATCTCCTGCAAAGTCCACCTGCATTTGTTCACCGGGTTGATGCGTGAAGTGCATCACGGCATCACTACGCTTCAGGTGGCGCCCCAGGTGTTCGCAGAATTGACTGTATCCATACCCATCAGGATTTTCTTTCCGATATTCTTCCCAAAGCAGTTGTCGGGTTACTCCCCGCTTATGCAGTTCTGCTGAAAAATATTCCATCTCCTTTGCGATGGAGCGATGGCGTTCATTACGGTGCAGCACTGGAATATCTTCGCGGTATAACACCGCGCTGAGCGACTCATCATCGAGCATCAGCATTTGTTCCAATGCAATGTTGCGCGCTTTAATCTTTCGCAGATACTCGCGGATCGTATTTCGGGCAATGCCGGTAAGCCGTTCTGTTTGCCGGATACTTTTCCCCTGTAGCTGTAATTCAATAATGTGTTTGATCTGATGCATGTTCTTAGGTTTTGCCGCCATGTTCGTTTTGACCCCGATATTAATCGAGGGCAAATGGCTTTTGCATCAAATCCAAAACACTAAAAGGGGTGGGTCAATATGCTCCGGAATTTTATTCCCAGGGGTGGGTCAACTTAGTCCGGAATAGGTGGGTCAGATTACTCCGGAATAGGTGGGTCAATATGGTCCGGAATATTCAACATCGGCTTATTTTGAATACATCAGTCTGTTCTATTATTGTGCAGGTGATCAAATTGATTTCGTCAAGATTGCTGAACCTATATGCTAAATTCATTGCGAAAGTCAAGTAATGATTTTCTGATCCGCAATGTTGGTTTTTCAAACTAAAATAAGTTGCGTACCCCCTCCTCGTTTAGTTAAAACAGTAAATTTGCTCTATCTCACAAAATTATGATCCAACACCAAGAAAAATCATAGGTATGAATCCCGTAGTGCTTGCTTAGTTATTTACACTTTGAATACGATATAGGCACAATTATTTAACTCTACGTATTTTTAGTGCCTTTCTCATTTGGTTAAAAAGTGGAGCCATGTTCGCCTCTTTTTTTAAATGAACAACATTAGAAGGCATATTTTTTAATTTTGATTCTAGATCGTCTTTATCCAAAACAGAATAGAATATTATTTGAATATTCCTTGTTTTCTCACTTTGTTTTAAAAGGTTTTGACATCTAAAACCGGCATCAAAAATGCCAGATTTAGCAATATCTATTGGGGGCTTAACCATTTCTGGAGATGGATTAGTCCATCTCAGCATGATGTCCATTAAAATTAACTCTGGTGGATTATCTTCTATAGTCTTTATTTTAGTACGAAACTCTAATTCTGTTTCAATCAAATCAATAGAGTAATCCTTAAATCTATCTGTAATTTGCAAAACCAACCAATCAGCTTGGCTATAATCATCTTCAACAATTAATATTTTCATTTTCTTATTTTTCTTATTGGAAAAACTAATTTTATTTCAGTAACTCCTTCTTGACTTGTTGGCAAAACGACCAGATTTCCTCCATGTGCTTTCATTATATGATCTACAACCCAAAGCCCGATTCCTTCTCCTTCACCCGTTGTAATTTTTGCATATTCGCCTCGCCAAGAACGCTGCGAACAAAATGAGATCTCATTGGAATTAATGGGAATTCCTTTATTAGATACAATTATTTGAAAATGTCCTCTTCTTGTTAGACTTCCGTTTATATTTATTTTGGAGTTTGAATAACAATATTTAGTAGCATTGTCCAAAAGAGCATTTAATGCCTGTTCCAACATTTCAATATCTAATTCTAAGATATAGCCATCTAAAAAATTAAAACTCTCCTTATCTACGTTAATCCTAATATTTCTGAGAGGATTAATCATAACTAAATTATCTGATGCAGTTTCAATTGAAAGTTTGACAATTTGAGATGCGATTACTGGAGAAAAATTTATTTGCAAAGGAATATTCTTCGCTAAATGCGAAAATAAACGAATATTTTTAGCGACCCTATTTGCCTTATTACATAATCCTGACACGCGATATAGATTTTTTAACATTTTCTCTGATTCAGTCCTTTTAGCATCTGCAATTGCGATTCTTGCTCTGGAAGTGGCCTGATTGATTGGACCTTTAAACTGATGGCTCAAATCTTGAAACGTTTGAACTTGTTGATCCTTAAGATTTCTGAGTTCAATAATGGTCGCTATTAAATGATAGTATATTGCGAGTTGTCTGGCCATTAATTCTGTTACTGGCCTCGCTGGTAATGGGAAACGATTTTTTTTGGTTGATCGAATGTCAAGAACTCCAAGAACATTATTTCCTTCTAATAATGGGGCTACAATTATTTTTTTTGTTTCTTTGAAAGTTCCATCATAAGGATCGTCTCGCTTGATTGGGTCAAGTACAAGCGTTTCTCGTGAATTATATACTTTTGCACCTGCTGAGATTGAGTCTTGGTTATTGACGGAAAATCTTCTTTCTTTCCGCGCTCTTATATCTTCTTTTGATCCCATATTCCAAGCATCACCATACGTAGAGGCAAAATATAATTCCTTTTTGTTCTTGTCTAATATTCTCACATCCATTATGTCAGCACCCGGAATTGCTTTTGCTAAGGACACAAATACTTTATCAAATATGCTATTCTGATTTGGATTATCACTTTCAAGTTCATTTAGTATAGACAAATCCAGACTACTTGTTGATTTAACAACTTCACGCCAAGATCGGCTTTCTTCATCAATCAACCGTTGCTGGATCCAATTCTTCCAAGAATGACCAATTCTTGTAGCAACTAATTCTAACATTTTAAGCTCTTGTACGCCAAAATAATAAGGGCTTTGTAAGGCAGCGCAACACCGGATTACCCCGTAAGTTTTTTCTCCGACCAAAATTGGTACACCCAAAAAACTCAATGGATGAGTCTCTGTACCTTGTTGAAGGTTCAATGCTCCTCTTATTGAAGATTTTATTTTTGCTCTATCTAACCATCTGATGCCAGGATACTCTTTCTGAATCATTTCATACTGCTCACTAAATTGCAGAAGATCTGGTATAATAACAGATTTCTTGTTATAAAGAATCCATCCGGTAAGTCCAGCTTTTTGGCTTCTTCTATAGGACTTCTTACCTTTTTGCTTGTTCCAAGTTGAGGCAATACGCTCATATTCAGAAGTTTTCTTGAAAGGATCTTCAAGAAATATCGAAATCTCAAAACATTGAAAAGTCTGTTGAATTTCTTTGCATATGTAGGAGAAAATTTTTTTTAACTTATTTCTCGATCTATTGGAATTTTTTTGAGCCTCACGCAATCGCTCATCTATTGTGGTAATTAAGTGGAAAGTTACACGGTCCCTCAAGGATTCAAATAAATCCGGAAGTAATAAGGCTAGGATTTCTAATTGTTTACGCTTGTCTTTTGAAAATGGATTTGTCTTAGAAGAGTAAATGTTTAAGGAGCCTGGATTATTATCTTTGAATTTAATTGGAATTACTAAAAACGATTTGATTTCAAATTCTTTCCAAAAGCTTGCATTTCTATAAACTTGCTTGTTTCTATCTATATTCGGAACATAATTCATTTGCATCTCATTAATTGCTTTGCCTGTAACGGAACCTTCAATCGGGACGCTATGAATTACATGTTTTTGATTCCCTTCAAACCACTGTGCAATAGTTAATAACCTCTTAGATTTTGGATTTATTTCCCAAAGTATTGCTCCATTTGCATTGAAGATTTCAACTATATCATGTAAAAGATTGTTGATTGATGGAAGTTCGGGTTTCTGTCTTAAAGCATTCCCAATAATATTTAAGATCTTATCATCAACTGATTTCATTGTTCGCCCATATTAATGTCGAATTGTTTTTTTAAGAATTGCATACGCTTTTCATGGATGTCTTTTGTTGACTGTACTTCGCCCTTACTCTTAAATTCAAGTTCCACTTCATTTACAATTTGATTAACGACTCCTTGCAAAGAAGAATAACTCTGATAAGGATTATTATTACGAGCATCTTCGATGCGAGAACCAATAACATTAAAAGTTAGTTGAGCATCCTTGGACAGCTTCAATTTCAATACTTCTCCATTACAAAATTCTCCAATTACCTTATACTCTATTGCTGAAGGTATGAATTGCATGATTTCCTTCCACACTACGATAATTTTGGGATTAACTGAGCTTATAAATAAAAGCTTTGGTAGACAAGTTATGGCAAATAAAGGCCAAGAGTAAGCATCTGCAATCATTAATAGACTCCAATCAGAAAATTTTATTTGCATTTTATAAATTCTGTCTTTAATTATGCGCTTGTTAGTATTTGATGTCGCTAGCAACTTTATTTCGGTACCATATGAATATATTAAATTGCTTCTCTCCCTTAGAGATTTTAATTGATAAACCGCTAGTAACGTAGTTAAAATAATTACTAAAATGGAAAGAACTTGAAGAGCAATCATAGTGTCTGCTTATTTAAATGGTCTTATAAAAATCTCTCCCTCTTTAAAATGCCTTACATATCTTTCTGCTAAGTGTAGTAATGATATTACTGCAATTAGAAAAAGAGCAGCTAAATGAACAAAAGAAAGGCTATCAGGGTTACCCAAAATATATCCATAGCAGACTGAAAAAAATACGCAAACAAAAACCGAGAACAGCATAAATAAAAACCTATCAGATGCCGTACCAACAGAGACCGAAAAAATGGCAGCAGTAAGTGTTAAAGATTGATCCGTTATAGTCCCATGCTTTAATATTGCTTCTAAAATAATCGGTCCTAATGGTATAATAATGATTAAAAGTATGCTAGAAAAAAAATGTGTGCTTCTATTCATTCTATAGATGGTTAAAGTGGCAATTTAATTTATTTCTCAAATGCTTAATCGAAATTCCGAAGGGGCTTCTAAAAAATTCAATTCAACCGTTCAAACTTGATTACGACAATCATTTCTCACTGAAAAATATTATTCTCTTTAGAGGAAGATAATATGAAATTTTTCCTTACTACAAGACAATTAAAATTTCGGCTAACAAAGTATTATTTCTATTTACTTCGTAATGGATAATTTTTTACTAAACTCCTTACCCTGTTGATATTTAGCTTTTCTCAATCTATGTTGTTAAGAGTGGATTCTAACCATGAATCTCTCTCGATGAGATTCTTAATTTCTTTTCTCTTTCAGGCTGCAAGAAACTCTGTTTAAAACTATTGCACATCCCCAATTACTGGTATTTTTTAAAATACCACAATGCAGGGGTATCTTAAAATTAGGAAGCGCACCATCCAGCGGTTCTTTAATTTCACACTCTGCAACACGAATCACACCAGCACAATTTTCTACCCAACTCACACCGCCTGCGAAATCACCATATTGAAATAGAAGGCAAGGCCAGAAATGGTTTCTTTTTGTTTCGGTGGAAAGGAGAAGGTACTTCCGTGAAGCAGGCTGATGGGATCAGAAGATTTCAAAACGGTATAAATTTTATCGCCCGGCGAATTTTGTTACAACTCATGTCTCCTTCACCATCCAACGGTGCTGTTTTTCGCCGTTGCGAGGTAGAAATGCACATTTGTAGCCTCATCGTAAATATTGGGATGGCATCCATCGCTCAACAATGATGAGGGTCAAAATCTGCAACAGAAAATTTTTCAAAAGCTTCAGCCTAATAGCTAAAAGCTCCCACTTAAGATGTTATAAGCCTCAAAATGTTTAAACCAGCTCAATAAAAAGGGTCTCAACTTTCGCTGAAACCCTTATCCAGTTTGGGTGGAGGTGAACGGAGTCGAACCGATGACCCCCTGCTTGCAAAGTTTATCCTGACCGCTTATGGTTCAACTTAAAGTTGGTCAACATCTGCGCATATCCACGTCGTATTTCATCTGGAACTGCACCCATATAATTCTGAGTAGTTCGGATGTCTGTATGTCCAACGAGGTCTCGAATATATTCAGCCGGAGCACCATCATTCATGAGAATGGTCACAAAGGAATGCCGAGCTGTATAGGTTGTAACAGGTTTATCAATTTTCAATTTCAATGCAATACGTTTCACATATTTGTTAATCGTTTTTGTAGCTTGATGGACTCGGCCAAGTTGTTGCTTGGGTGTTAGTCCAGACTTAAGGATTTCGAAAATATAATTATCAGGCGAGTGTTGTTTTGACTTCCAGCGGTTAAGAATTTTCTGTACTTCAGTTGTAATCATTGCAACTATCGAGGTTTGATTCTTACGTCTCGTATGTTCCGTTTTAGCTCTTATGAATGTGATCTTATCACTTTCAATGTTTCGAAATTTTAAATTAGCAATATCACGAATATTCATTCCATTGCAGAGGTAACTGAACTTCCACATATCAATCGCCCATTGCTCAGTGGTTTCTGCGATTGCTTTGTAATGAAATAATTTGCCGATGTCACTTATTGGAATAGCTTTTTTAATATTTCGCGAAGCTGGAATTTGATATCGCCTCTTTCCAAAAGGATAAGATTCACGTTTCACAATGCCACTTTCGATTGCTTCGTTGAACAATGTTCTGATACATCGGGTATAGATTCCAACCGTGGTTAACGAGTTTCCCTTTTCGATCATTTTTCGCTCGTATGCCTTTAGAAAATCCACATCCACCTGAGAGAAATTCAGACGATCTTTTCCGGTAATTTTTTTTAAAGAGCTGAGACTGCATTGATAACTGCTTGCTGTCCCAACTCGGCCTTCATGTTCCAATTGGTCGATGTAATTCTCGAATGCAGAATATAGACTCTCGACCTCACCACTATTCGATTGAAAATGTTTTTTGAAGTTATCGAATGTAAATGTGGGAAGTGATTCAATGATGTCTACTGCTTTCTTCTCTATGCCTCTGAGAAGTAGTTGACTTTCTTTGTGCTCCTTTCGTGGTTTCTCAGCAACCCAAACTCGCTGAAATTCTTCTTGTGTAAATGACATTCCAGTTGTATAATACATTTGTCTTCGTCTATAAGTTACTCTCAACTTCGCTGGAAATGATCCATCAATTTTATTCCGTCTTGTATCCAGTACTATCGCGGTGCTTACTCCCTTTTCAATGTTTTTCATTTGCATACAATAGTACATACATTTTTGATAATAAACCAAAATTAACGAAAAGTATTCTCCGAGAATCCCCCCTATGAAAATGAATTTTCATAGAGAAACACCAAAAAAATAAAAACAACGGAAAGCTCCTTACACATGACTGTTAATCAGAGGGTCGTTGGTTCAAGTCCAACCCGGGGAGCAGATCGATCAGGAAAAATGATCGGTTTTCTTATTTTGATGAATGATATTTTACCAGTGCATCTATCGGTGATTGAAGAACTGTCCCCATCCAAAGTTCATAACCTCTTACCTCTTCAGCGAGCTGATTCTGAAAATGCCATGCAATACTTCCACAAAAATGTAATTGTGTTTTGCTTGTGATCTTAAATACATAAGTTACCTCACGGATAAAATGATAAAATGCTTCTCTCAGTATTTCCTTAATTTGATGACTTGCAATCTGCTCATGCGCAAACTTTGCGAATCCGGCAACGAAAGCCAGGGGCTTTTCTTCGTTATAAATGCGCTGCAAAATCTCATCGCGGGTCAAGGGACAATATTGAGCCAGTGCCTTGCTAAGCTTTGAAGCAAATTTTCCGCGCAGCCAATCTCTAAGAATGAGTTTTCCGATGTTAACGCCGCTTCCCTCGTCACCAAGAAACCATCCAAGCGAATCGAATGACTTTGAAATTTTTTTTCCATCATAGATTCCCGCGTTCGAGCCGGTGCCGAGAATTGCTACAACACCTTTCTGATCATTCAATAATGCGCGTGCTGCGCCAAGTAAATCCGTTTCAATTTCAATTTGTGCATCAGGAAAAAAATGTTTGAAGCAGGATAACATCTCTTGCTTATTCTCTTCGGCTGCACAACCCGCTCCATAAAAATGAATTTCATCGGGTGTCTGTTGCATATGGGGTAAGACGTTCTCACCAAGTATGTGCAGAATAACTAAATCAGAGAGATGATATGGATTCAACCCCTCCGTTTGAAAGGCAGTCGTCTGTTCGTTATTCTTCACCAATCTCCAATCTGTTTTGGTAGAGCCGGAGTCAGCAATCAATTGAATCATGATGCGCAAAGAAACAGTTTGCAATTCTTTTCGTAGAGACAAATTGATTTCCCTGAATCGGTGAATCATTTTCAGGAGTAAAATTTGCTGAACTTCGTCCCGTAAATGCAACGTCAATTTGAATTTTTCGCTCTTTAATCTCAACCAAACCAACCTCAGGTTATTCCATGTCGCTATTTGAAACATTGCAAAGACAATTTCAATCCACACCGCAAAAGAATTCTTCCATCATTATTGTAGGAACTGTGGCGTTCGATTCTATTGAAACTCCATTCGGAAAAGCAGAAAGGATCGTAGGAGGTACCGGTGCTTACATTTCGATTGCGTCTGCTTACTTCACAAAAAATATCAACCTTGTTTCCGTTGTCGGCGGCGATTTTCCCAAAGAATATTTCACGATGCTGAATGAGCGCGGAGTTAAAACCGAAGGCGTGCAGATCAAAGAAAATGAGAAAACTTTTTTCTGGCAGGGAAAGTACCATCTCGATATGAATATGCGCGACACATTGGTAACAGAGCTGAATGTGCTTGCAACATTTGATCCGGTGATTCCTGAAAGCTACCAGGATTGTGATTTCCTGATGCTCGGAAATCTTACCCCCACCATCCAGATTTCTGTGATCAATCAATTACGCCAGCGCCCGAAGCTAATCGTACTCGACACCATGAATTTCTGGATGCAGCACACGCTGAAGGAACTGATGCGGGTGCTCACGATGATTGATGTGCTTGTGATCAACGATGCTGAGGCGCGCCAACTCTCCAACGAATATTCATTGGTGAAAGCAGCGAAAAAAATTCTGACGCTTGGACCGAAGTACCTGATTATAAAGAAGGGTGAGCATGGGGCCTTGCTCTTTCACGAAAGCAATGTCTTCTTCGCCCCTGCGCTTCCCCTCGAAGAAGTTTTTGATCCTACGGGCGCAGGCGATGCATTCGCGGGCGGGTTCATCGGCTACCTGGCAAAGACAAATGATATTTCTTATGACAACATGAAGCGCGCAGTGATCTACGGTTCTGCGATGGCTTCCTTCTGTGTAGAAAAATTCGGCACTGATCGCCTGGTGGAACTTACTGAAGAAGATGTTGAGGAACGTGTGAATGACTTTGTGGATCTCGTGCAGTTTGATATTGCGCTCGTTGACTAATGTAGCGCGACATTCATGTCGCCGCGAAATAAATTTCGCGCTACAGGAGATCGTTAGCGTACACCACTTTTTTCTTTCCTTTTAAATGTTGAAGTTTCGGTTCTTTCAGAGGAAGAGATTTCATTTTTCTAGGAGGAAAAACCCTGCAGGAATATTTTTCATCAGTATCATCATATTCTACAAAACAAATCCATGCTTCAGGGTTTTTGAGAATAGGATCTTTCCTCACTTGTGAAAATTGAAACGTCCACGATAAACCGTATTTGTTTGCAGCGGATTTCTTTTGAGTTTTGACAGCCACTTCAATTTCATTGATCATTAAGTCAGTACTCCAAGATTTTTTCTTCGCCGGATAAATGGTGTAATCAGGACCAATCACTTTGTTACCTCTTTCCTCCATCAACTTCTTCACCGCTTCTTCACCCAACTTGCTGATGAAATGATCGTCGCGGATTTTTTCAATGTTGGATTGATTGCTGTCTTTGTAATCAATAGTGCTGACAACAGATTCAGAAAATTTTTTTGCTTTGATAATAATAGCAGGATTGAGAATTATTTTCTGCGGAGTTTTGAATGGCTTGCTCACTCTGTCTCAAATTCAACCGGAAGATAAGAACGTTTGGAAAACATCGGGGCGAGATATTCTATTTTGAATCGATGAAAGAGAACGAACCGCTGAATAACTTTTCCAAAGTTCCTCGAAAAGTCCTGTAGGCTTGCAGAGTCCTGCGGAAAAACTTTGGAAAAGTTCCTGCAGGCGATCAAACAGAATTTTAACCGGACATTGGAGCAACTTGCTCATGTAGCTTGTGAAGTAGAAATCTGTTCGGTTTCCCCGCCGGATTTTTTTTCCCGGTTGATAATTCTCTGTTGAATTAAATACTCTGCGATCTGAATGGCATTCGTCGCTGCCCCCTTTCGCAGATTGTCAGCAACAATCCAACAGTTCAATGTGTTTTGAAGCGAGAGACCACGGCGGATTCGTCCAACAAAAACCTCATCTTTTCCTTCAGCAGAAACAGGCATCGGGTAAATACTATTTGCCGGATCATCCTGAACAATTACACCGGGGGTGTTCTTTAGAATTTGAATCAATTCATTCAGATCAAAATCATTTTCAAATTCCACGTTCACGCTTTCAGAATGCCCGCCACGTACCGGTACACGCACGCATGTCGGCGAGACCTGGATGTGCGGCGCGCGCATGATCTTGCGGGTTTCATTTACCATCTTCATTTCCTCGCGCGTGTAATTATTTTCCATAAACACATCAATGTGAGGAAGACAATTCAAATCAATCGAATGAGGATAAATTGTTTCTCCGGTATTTCCTTCACGCTCATTCATCAACTGCATCACCCCCTTTGCTCCGGTGCCACTCACACTTTGATACGTTGAAACCACAACACGATTCACTTTGTATTTTTTGTGAAGCGGATTAAGCACCATCACCATTTGTATGGTGGAGCAATTCGGGTTGGCGATGATTTTATCTTCTGGCGTTAAAACATCACCATTGATTTCGGGAACGACGAGCGGAATGTTCGGTTCCATTCTCCAGGACGAAGAATTATCAATCACCGTAGTTCCTTCCTTTGCAAACTTGGGAGCCCATTCCCTTGAAACTTTTGCCCCGGCGGAAAAAAATGCGATGTCGGGTTTCAAATAAACGGCTTCCAGAATTCCTTTCACTCTGTAAAACTCTTCTTTAAAGACAATTTCTTTCCCAACGGATTTTTCGGAAGCAACCGGGATAAGTTGCGTCAGGGGAAATTTTCTTTCCTCTAAAACTTTTAACATGGTAGAGCCGACTAAACCTGTTGCTCCAACTACTGCTACTCTCATGATTTTATCTTCTTTTCGTTTTCTAATTCTTCCTTATCAATTCCTGCTTCTTTTAAAATGCTAAGCAGAGTACCAATAGCTAAATCTTTGTTGTGCATTGGAACTATTGTCCTTTTTCCCGTTAGTTTATTCTGAAAAACTTGATGGCTTCCGGTAGATCTCTTAAATACAAATCCTTTCGACTGAAGAACCTTGATTATTTTTTTGGGAGTGGAGGAAGGAAGTTTTCCCATTTCAAATTGTCATGTGATATTCAAGAACATCTTTCTCTGTGGGAATTTCTTCTCCATCTGCTTTCATGTCTTCAATATAAAGCTCGATTGCTTCCTTGGCCATTTCAAGCGCGTGGTCAATTGAGTTTCCATAAGTGATACAACCAGGCAAGGTTGGAACTAAAACGGTGTATCCACCTTCAGGTTCCTTGCGAAGCAAAACGCGGTAAGAAAGTACTTCAGTCATAAATGATTTGTTTCTGCTAAGTTATGAATTTAACTTTCCGTTAGTTAATCTCATCTTTTAGAAAATCATCTTTCGATCCGAATGAAATCAGAAACCACGGCGCCTTCATTCGTGTTCAGTGTGATGAAATATTTTCCTGCGGGCAATGAATTAATTTTTGGCTGCAAAGAATATTTTCCTCCATCCTGGTGCTGATGCACGAATCGTATGACTCGTCTTCCAATGTCGTCGTATAGGGCCAGATCAACCATTGTCTTATTATGCAATGTATAGCTGATCGTGATCTCATCACTGGCCGGATTCGGATAAACGGCATCAAGTGTATGTATCGGCACAAAGGGTTCAGAAACATCAGTAGCGATCGTTGTTGCAGTATCAATGAATTTGTAAACAGAATGTCCGCACGCATACAAGAGTGTGTCATTGATTTTGAAATAGCGATTCAAATCTTTGCCTGCGGAAATTAAATTCCACGTAGCACCTGAGTCCACTGTTTCATACATGCCATTGAAGTAACCGCCTACCCAGCCGTGTGCCTTATTCATGAATCCGATTCCTTCCAGCTCATGATACATGGGAGTTACTGTTTTTAACTGCCACGTCATGCCGCTATCAGAACTCATGATCATTTCGCTGCCAGTGGAAGCATTTGTACTCGCAATGCAGGCCACTGCATCTCTGCGATTCAGGAACTGAATCTTCCAGGCATAGGTAGAATAATCATTTCCGGAATATTTGGTCGCCCACGTTGCTCCGCCATCATCCGTGTAGAAGATAATCGCCTGGTCATCCAGGCCGATTCCTGTAACGAATCCTGTATCAGGAGAAAAGAAATAGACATCAACAAGGCCATGTGCCAGCGAACTCATATCTGTGTACGACCACGTCTGTCCCGAGTTGGTTGATTTGATTACATACGCGGGCTCAAACCAAATTCCTACCCCATATATGATTGAGTCACTCACCGCATTCAATCCGCAGATGCCGCTCACATTCGGATTGAGAAGATTGCTGATGTCAGTCCAGGTATCACCGCCATCAACTGTTTTGAATAAATCCCCATAGAGTGTTCCGGCGAAACCTACACTGTCATTGAGGAACTCGGTACTGCGCATGTAATTGCTTGCCGATGAAAACTTGAGGGACCAATTGGTGCCTGCATTTTCTGTTTTGTAAATTTTTCCTTCTGCCGTAGCTGCCACTCCTGTATCTGTGTTCACAAAGAAAATGTCATCAATGCGCTGGCTCGTGGGCGCATTAGGCAAGCTGTTCCAGCCGGTTTGAGCGTGGAGGGTGAGCGTTAAAAGTGAAAGTGATAGTAAAGTAAAAGCGTTTCTCATTCGTAAGGGTTTAACGAGATGAAATTAGTGAAAAGAAATTTCCACCGGGTGAGAGAAGTTTTGACAACCCCGCAGTACTACGGGGTCGTCAAAACTGGCTGCCTGTTGAAACTCATCTTCCCATTCTCTTCTTCATGGTCTCCACAATATTTTTCATCCGGTGAATATTCAACAGAAAAGCAAATCCAAGTTTCACCGGAAAAATGGAGTAATAGAAAATCACCAGCAGTGGATTGGGAGAAACTTTACCTGACTCATACCCGAGTTGCTTCATGTAAGCATGGCATGCACGCTGACAAAACCAAATTTCCGTATTGTTCAGTCCGCCTCTCTCCCAGCTTTGCACCCGGTCAGTATTGATTCCCTTCACATCTTTTTTATCCATGCCGCTCGAGGAGCCCACATGAGGCACTTCTTTCAATTCTGGTGAAAATGAAATTCCAATTTGGTTACAAATGCGTTCAATTGTATGGTCAGGATCTTTCAGAAGCTCTTCAAACTGTACGCTGATCACTCTTGTATCATTCACATTTTTTCCGGAGCGAATTGCGGCATTCCAAAGTTTACTGATGGTGATAGGATGATAATTCGTCCACGCGCGGATGGTTTCATACCACGTTGCATGTGTACCTCCGAGAAACCTTCGCTTCCATTTTCTCTTTTGCGAAAGCAATACATCCCTTGGATCGCGAACCATGTTAATAAAAAACGAATCAGGAAATGCCTCGAGAATTTCATGGATGTAAAAGACATTCTGCGGCGTTTGATCGCATGGAAATTCTTTGCCGTTTCGCTTTGCTTCTGAAAGAATAACGGAAGAAAAAATTTTGAGGGAAGTGATTTCAGCAGGAGAAATGAAACTGACAATCCGCATTGCTTCCTTCGAAAAATCCTGCGGATGCTTTTTAGCAAAGTATCCTTCGCGGGAAATGTTGAGCAACAGCGCTGCAAGTTTCAGCGCTTCCTCATTTGAAAGAACTTTTTTCTTTTCGTTGCTTGACCACAATTGCTCGAAGAAATGAAGCTCGGGAAATGTGTGCACCTTCTCGTGATTATTGAGAATGCGCCCCATCATGGTGGTGCCGCTGCGACTATTCCCTACAACGAAAATGAATGGCATGAAAAAGTTCAGGGTTTGGAGTTTGGAGTTTATGCGCAACAACGTGCGGAGAGTTCATGTTCCGGTTTTTTCAACATGAAAACCCCAAACCCGACTTGTCCCGATTTTTTCGGGAAACTGGTTATGCACCGGCGATGTATTGCTCCAAATGCCCGATCACATCCTGTTGCTCTTCGATGATGGTTCTCACGACATCACCAATGGAAATCAAACCGACGAGTTTTCCATTTTCAACCACAGGTAAGTGACGGATAGTTTTGTTGGTCATAAGGCGCATGCAGTCTGAAATGTCGTTGTCAGGGGTAATGGTGATCAGGTTGCTCACCATTACTTCACTGATTTTACTTTCGGCAGATGTCTTTCCTTTCAGTATGATTTTTCTTGCATAGTCACGCTCGGTGAAAATGCCCACCAACTTTTCTCCTTCCATAACCAACACACCGGCTACGTTTTTTTCAGCCATTACTTTCAACGCGTCGAGCACTGATGATTGAGGAGAAACGGAAATGACATGACTGCCTTTGCGACTTAGAATGTCTCTTGCTTTCATAATCCGAAAATCTTTTATTAGAAAAAAAATTTTCGTGTGTGTGAGATTTGAAAATTACAATAAAAATTTGGAGTGTATGAAGCGGGCATTTTTCTGAGTGAGCAGAAATTTATTCGGAGGGCTTGTTTTCTCTTCTGACGAAAAAAATTGCTCAGCAAATTTCACACGTCAAATTGATCTGAGTGCCCGGCCGTCAGGAATTTATTTTCTCACTTTGAAGAACAATGAAATTCAGCGGGTGAAGAAAATTTTTATCGAGTAACATCGGGAATCCCTATTAAATCGGGAGAACTCGTAATACTGTCTGCCCTGAGCTCGAAGAAGGGGGAATCGGGCATCGCGCTTAAAATTTTCATACTTTTCCGAAAGCAAACTTCTTCCCTATGAAATGTTGCTTTCTACTCTTCATCTTTTCCATAATATCATCACCATCGTTTTCCCAGGGAGGTATTTGGACGTGGATGAAAGGCGATACAATTTATTATCCCATAGCCGTATGGGGCACACAGGGAATAGGTGACCCTGCGAACACACCGGCACCAAAATATTCGTACTATCATTGGCAGGACAGCGCTGGAAATTTTTGGATTTATAGCGGTATATCCTCCGGTACCTGGTCGGGTTATGATGATGTTTGGAAATTTGATATCGCTACACAGAATTGGATATGGATACGAGGCTCAACTACGCTGGATGCTGATGCTGTATTCGGCACGCAGGGAATTCCTTCACCTGACAACACCCCCGGGTTTCGTTACCTCGGAGGGTTAAGCTGGACAGGTAAAGACGGGAGATTCTGGCTCTTCAGCAGCTTTACAGAAAACACTTATGGTGATGATGTGTGGGTGTATGATCCCGCAACCAATGAATGGACGTGGATGAGCGGCTTACCGAATAACACGGTTCCTCACTATGGGACCATGCAGGTTTCATCACCCGACAACACGCCGGGATTTGTTGGAGAAACCGATGCAAGCTGGGTGGATGATGATGGCAACTTGTGGTTCTTCGGCGGGCAACTGCCGGGTTTAATAGATCAGCAATCACTCGTTTGGAAATATGATGTGAGCACGCTCGAATGGACGTGGATGAATGGCGACACACTTGCTAATACATGGCCTGTGTATGGAACTCTTGGCATTCCATCAGCCAGCAATACGCCGGGTGCCAGGTGGTGCTATGGCTCATGGAAAGATAATGAGGATAATTTCTGGTTGTGTGGAGGAGGAAGAGCTGATATGAATCAACCTGATTTTTTGCGCTGGAACGATCTCTGGAAATTTTCTACAGTAACAAGCGAGTGGACATGGGTGAGCGGCGATAGTGGTGTTAACAATCAATACAATGCGGGAATTAAGTGTGAAGCGAATGTGGCATTTCATCCTTCAGCAAGAATGGAAAACCGAAGCTGCTCACAAGACTCATGCGGCAATATCTGGATGTTCGGCGGGATGGGAACTAATTATGGTACTATGGATGATTTGTGGGTGTATCGTCCTGCACAAAATAACTGGAGTTTCATTGCCGGTGATCTTATTCTGGATCAGTCCTCAGTATTTGGAGTGCAAGGAATTCCTGATTCATCGAATAAACCGGGAGGTCGTTGTGGTGCCGTTACCTGGTTCGATCATGATGGAAACCTGTGGCTATTCGGTGGTCTTTCTACGCTTTACCTCAATGATCTCTGGCGATTCACACCGGATGGGAATTGTTTGGGAAGCTCCTGCATTCCCACTGCAATCAA
This sequence comes from Chitinophagales bacterium, assembly GCA_035638255.1. Lineage (GTDB taxonomy): Bacteria > Bacteroidota > Bacteroidia > Chitinophagales > UBA10324 > DASRAJ01. The sequence continues at coordinate 26,225 of DASRAJ010000033.1, read as the reverse complement.
CGGGAATATTCCTCAGGGAAATTTTTCTGTGTTTCCGAATCCATCTTCAGGCGTCATCAACATTCAACTGGATGTCACCTTAGAAGGTAGCGAGATAAGTTTGTATGATATGCTGGGGATTTTAAGAAAGCAATTCACAGCAACATCGTACGATGTTGTTGTGAACATGGAAGACATTGCTTCTGGAATTTATTTTCTTCGGATGAAAAAAGACGATAAGCAATGGGTGAAGAAAGTTTTGATTGATTAGCGGAGTCGTGTTAGGTAGTCGTATTTCGTTCTTCAATTTTTACTACCTTTCCGAGAGCAATCTTCTATCTATGAAACACTGCTTCTTCTTCTTCCTCTTTTTATTCTTTTCATCACAATTATTTTCACAAGGAGGAATCTGGACATGGATGAAAGGTGACACCATATCGTCCCCTCAGCCAGTTTGGGGAACACAAGGTATTGGTGAGCCTGCAAACACACCGGCTGCAAAATATTCATACTACCACTGGCAGGACAGCACCGGAAATTTCTGGGTTTATAGTGGAGTATCCTTTAGCTATGGAAACGTTGATGGATTTGATGATGTATGGAAGTTTGACGTTGCCTCTCAGAACTGGATATGGATGCGCGGTTCAACAACGATTGATCCCTTGGCTGTCTTTGGCACTCAGGGAATACCTTCGCCTGATAACACGCCGGGCTTTAGATATTTCGGAAGCTTAAGCTGGACAGGAAAAGATGGAAAGTTCTGGCTCTTTAGCGGAGAGGGCGGTGGTGATGATATGTGGATGTATGATCCATCCATTAATGAATGGACATGGATGAGCGGCTCAGGCAATGGTTACTATCCCCACTATGGCACCATGCAGGTAGCATCGCCTGATAATACTCCGGGAATCATAGATGAGACAAATGCGAGCTGGGTTGATGACGCCGGCAACCTGTGGTTTTTCGGTGGGATCTATGGATGGATTTATTCGCTCGACGTCCTCTGGAAATACGACGTTAGCACTCTCGAATGGACGTGGATGAATGGTGACACCATTCCCGATGTATTGCCGGTTTATGGTGAGCTCGGTGTTCCCTCACCGGATAATACACCGGGAGCAAGAGACTGTTATTCCTCATGGCAAGAAGGCGAAGATTTTTGGTTGTTCGGAGGAGCGTCTTATTATACATTCCAGTCCGGTCCTACTGAACGGAATGATGTATGGAAGTACTCAACGGTGACCAATGAATGGACGTGGATGAGTGGCGACAGCGTGGGTAATAACATTGCGAGTGCGGGAAGCTATTGCGAAGCGAATGTTGCTTTTCATCCTGGAGCAAGAATGGAAAACAGAAGCTGCTGTAAAGATTCATGCGGTAACGTCTGGATGTTCGGCGGAATAGGAAATGATTATTATGGATACACCAGTGATCTGTGGGTGTATCGGCCTGCAGAAAATGACTGGAGTTTTATTGCAGGTGATCTTACGCTGAGTCAGAATTCAGTTTTTGGAGTGAAAGGTGTTCCTTCACCAACGAATAAGCCCGGTGCCCGCGATGGCGCAATTTCGTGGTTTGATCATGAGGGAAACTTTTGGCTCTTCGGAGGCCACTACTTCTTGAACGATTTGTGGCGGTTTACTCCCGATACATCATGCCCTGGGGCTAAATGCCATGTTGCAACGGCAATTGCCGATGATCATCACGAAGAAAATTATTCGGTCTATCCCAATCCTTCTTCAGGAATCATCAACATAGAAATTTCCGGCAGCGAAAACGTCACAATTGAAATCAGAAATTTATTCGGAGTGCTTGTTTTCTCTTCTGACGAAAAAAATATTCATCCGTTCGCGAAGCAGATTGATTTGTCCAGGAGTGAAGCGTCTTCAGGAATTTATTTCATCACTCTGAAAACAGAGAAAGAATATCGGGTCAAAAAAGTGATCATCACCATGTAAAATCTTTTCCCATGATATCTTTGTTCCCGATTGTCTCCACTGTTCTTCTTCTCTTCGCATCCATTTCATCGTTCTCCCAATCCGGTCAATGGGCATGGATGAAAGGTGACACATCATCAATCTATAATGCCTTTGCCACCTGGGGCACTCAGGGAGTTGCTAATGTTGCCAATACTCCCGCCCAGAAGTATAGCGCTTATCATTGGCAGGATACTGCCGGGAATTTCTGGATATACAGCGGCATCACTAAGGCGGGACCGGATTCCGGTTACAATGACCTTTGGAAATTTGATGTTGACCTGCAAAGCTGGATTTGGATGCACGGCAATTCAACATTTAACAGCCCGCCCGTTTTTGGTATTCAGGGAATTCCTTCGCCGCTCAATACTCCCGGCTTCAGATATTTTGGCGGACTAAGCTGGACTGATTTCGATGGAAACTTTTGGTTGTACAGTGGCACCATGGGTGGCGCTGATCTTTGGAAATACGATCCTGCAATTAACGAGTGGACGTGGATGCAGGGATCGCAAAGTGTCGTTCTGCCATCATTCGGAACATACCAGGTAGCTTCTGCCACCAATACTCCCGGCTGGAATGTTGAATCCGATGCTTCATGGGTTGACGACCAGGGCAATCTTTGGTTTTTCGGTGGAAGCACTTTCGGGGGTTCGAGCGATGTGCTTTGGAAATATGATTTGGGCCTGAACCAATGGATATGGATGAGCGGTGACACCACAATTGATGCCCTGCCGGTTTATGGAACCATGGGCGTTCCCGATCCTGCTAATACTCCCGGGGCAAGAAGAGTTTATTGCTCATGGAAAGATGCGAATGGTAACTTCATGATTTTTGGCGGAGCCAACCTCTTCTCAAGCTATAATGATGTTTGGAAATATGATTTAGCAAGCGGTGAATGGACGTGGATGAGTGGTGATTCGCTCACCGATCAGAGCAGCGCAGCAGGAAGCAGTTGCATATTTTCCACGAGCACTTTTCCCGGAGCACGATTTGAGAACAGGGCGCGCGCAACGGATAGCTGTGGCAATGTGTGGATGTATGGCGGGCATTACTTCGGGACAGGAAGCAACGGCGACCTCTGGAACTATCGTTCTGCAAGTAATGACTGGGCATGGATCACCGGATCATTGCTGAATCTGCAGCATCCCGTATTTGGGATTAATAGTGTTCCTGATGCTCAAAACACACCGGGGCAGAGAAGTGGTAATGTGATGTGGTTTGACAAGCACGGAAACATTTGGCTCTTTGCAGGATTTGGTGGTGCATTTGCCAGTGGAAAATATACCAATCAACTATGGAAATATATTCCCGATGCCGTTTGCATGAGCAATGCATGCCTGGCTACTTCAGTAGATGCTGCGTTCACTGAAGAATTAAAAGTGTATCCCAATCCATCTTCGGGGATCATCAATATAGAAATCCCCTCAGCAGAAAGTGTGGTGATTGAAATCAGGAATGTTTTAGGGCAGCTTGTTTTTTCTTCGGAAGAAAAAAATAGTCACGGCACTTTGAAAAAGCAAATTGATCTCAGTGGGCAGACATCGGGAATTTGTTTTCTTGTGGTGAAGAATGGTGAGCAGCAGCGGGTGAAAAAAATTTTTATCGAGTAACATCGGGAATCCCGATTAAATCGGGAGAACTCGTGATACTGCCTGCCCTGAGCTCGTCGAAGGGTGAATCGGGCATCGCGCTTAAAATTTCATAACTTGAATCATAGCAAACTAAAAAATTGGTGAGGACACCGACCATAGGCAAGCTTAACGATGCCATCGCTTCAGCACAGCGATTCCCAACTTTGTTTAGCAAAGAGCGATGGCATCGGTTGTCCAGCAGGACACCAACTATAGGAAAAAAAGAATATTGGGTGAAGAAGGTGATGATCGCCATATAAAATCTCCTCAGGATTTTCTATCCCCTCAATTTAAATTCAAAAGAAAAAACTTTCCTTTTTACATTGCGCGATCAACAGTTTTGATTTTGAATAGCCAGCACAAGATCATCCTCATCACCGGCATCATCATTTATGCTTTGCTGTCCATTCTTGCATTCCTGTATTACCATGAGCGTACCATTTTCGCTGATGTTTCTTTTAATCTCTTTTACATTCTGAAGGATTGCAAGCCTGCCATTCAGAACAATCGCTTCGGAGCCATATTCACGCAGCTGTTTCCCCTTGTGAGCGCAAAGCTTCATTTGCCGCTGAAGGAAACCATGATCATTTACAGTGAAGCTTTTGTGCTGTGCAATGCGGCTATCTTCTTTTTGTGTTTCTTCCTTGAAAAGGAAAAAAGATTTGCAGGCATAATGATGCTTTTCAGCATCTTCATGGTAACCGATACCTTCTATTGGATCCAATCGGAATTGCTCCAGGGAATTTCATTCATCATTTTATTCTTCGCCTTTCTTACGCGCATCAATCTCGCGGATGATCGCGCTGCCTTTGCGGTTGCTGTTCTGATACTCTTACTGTTCACGATCGTCTTCATTCATCCGCTGGTGATTTTTGTATTCATCTTTATTTCATTATTCATGATCATTGATGTGCGCTTTGTGGCTTTCCGAAAAATGATTTGGGCATCAGTGTTTCTGGTTATTGCAATGACGGTGATCAAGAGCAAACTCATGTACGTTCCCGGATATGATGCAAATGCTATGGAGACTACAAAAAATTTCCTGTTGCTCTTTCCTCATTATTTCGACCTGCCTTCAAACATTGCTTTTCTAAATGAACAGCTCACGAAATTTTACCTGGTGCCTCCGGCACTTCTGATCATTACTGTTTTCTATTTGCGGAGTCAATTGTACCTCAAACTGGTGTTGTGCTATGCTGCTTTCTTTGGCTATCTCGGCTTAATTAACATCTCATTTTATTACGGGGGAACAGACTATTACATGGAATCTCTTTATCTGCCGCTAAGTGTTTTTTTGCTGGTGCCGCTTATGCTTGATGTGTTGCCAAAACTTTCTTCCCGCTTTCAAATAGCAATCTTAGGGTTCATTGTGACAGTAAGAATTTTTTCCATTCAGCAGTATCATTCGATGTACACAGCTCAAATTGTTTGGGAGAGAAATTTCCTGACGAAGACTCAAAATCTTCCTCATAAAAAATTAATCCTTGATAAGAAAGATGTTCCTGCTGATTCACTGCTGGAATGGTGGGCATCGCCCTATCAGTTCTGGCTGCTCTCTACTCTTGAAGATCACGAGACACGCTCCATTCTGGTCACTGATAATCCACCCTCCTATTATTGGCAGATGGAAAAAAATAACCTGTTCCTTACGAAATGGAGCGCGCCGGAATACCATGAGTTGCCTCCACAATACTTTGTTATGCGTGATTCCTTAGGGTACATTGAGTACCATCCGAAGCAATGAACAATTGTAGATTTTTTTTTTCGGGAATCGTGATCCGTGAATCGTTCCCGATTAAATCGGGAGAACTCGTGATACTTAAATCGCGATACATGAATCGCGAGTCGTGATCTTCAGTTCCTCACCAGCTCAATCTTCTCCCGCATCACATTCTTCACCTGCGCTTTCAAATCATCACTCACCTTCAGCAGCATGTCAATCTCATTTGGATAAGGCATTGGGCCGATTTTGATTTTATCAGCGCTCGCTTGTGTCAATGCTTTCAGATCACCATTGGCTGTTGCCCAGTGATGCTCAAAAATTTCATGCACATCAAAAGGATAAGAGTAAAGCAGCGAATTATTTCCGGTGCGATAAAAATCAATGGTGCCGGTGATGGTGGATGATTTCTGCTCAGTGTATTCCGTGACGATGCATGAAATGGTTTTGTACTTCGGCTTCTTAATGTCATTGCCGAGAGAGTCTTTCTTTACGTTTCCTTTGGAGTCGTACTGATATTGCCAGCCATCCTGGATCGTCTTCTTATCTGTATAAACATTGGGAAGCAACTGCATGTCCGGAGTTACGATGATCTGCTTCACATTCGTGATCACATTGTAATCAAAATTGCGGTTGGAATTTTTTTCTCCGTAAGGAGTCCCCTGGACAGAAGAAAAATTCACCCACTCTGCATTGAGGTCTCCAATGGAAAGGGTGGTCATTTGCTTCTCCAACTCTCCGAAGAGTGTTGCACCCGAGTTATTCACGATTCTCAGATTCACCTGGTTCGTTCCCTTGTCAATCGCCTCCTGCATTTTTTGATCGGCATCTTTATATGATGGGTAAATGCAGTGTAGCTCCTGAAGATCACTATAGGCCTGCCGCGCATCCATGCGGTTATTCGTTGTCAGCAATTTGCTTGCGTGGGCGTACACGTATTCTGCTGCATTTTGTTTTGCAGCAATGAAATCTTCATCCTTTAAAAAATGGAATTGCGCATTCCGGTGCTTCGAGGCAAGTGTAAGTGGCAGAATCGGTTTGATTAACTCATCATATAATTTCTGCTTGCTCAATTCATCATAAATGGGCAACACATTCTCGGGCCGCCCTTCTTTTCTCAGAAACACAACCCGTTCAGTTGTTTGGGCGCTGAGTCTGCCGTATGCTGCTTCAAGATAAGTAATGTTCTCTTCATCAGTACGATCATGCCTGAGTTTGTTCACCGCTTTTTCAATGGCGGTTTCAAAATCACCGCTTAAAAAAGAATGACGGGCTGCATGACAACTGAAAAGAAAAATCAGGGCAAGCAGCAAACAGCAACTTCGGTATTGGCCAGGGAGTAGTTTCATCGTGTGTAATTTATATGCAAAGATTAAAAGTCAAACGGCGTGCTAAGTATCTTTCATTTAATTATCATTGACAGGACCTCAATCTTGCCGAATTTCATGGATGGGTATGCAGACCAGGAAAATCAATTGACGCAGTTTTGAGATTTACAGAATATGAATTCAAAATAAAACTAAAGTTATAGCAATCTCAGTTGCAGAAGAATTTAATAGATTGACTGGAACAGATGTGTATGATTTTATTTTATTGATAAGAAATACTTTTGAATTTATCTTTAATTATTTGGAACAAATTTTGACGACGCAAGTGTCTTTCGTCGCAAACCCCGGCGACGCAACTAATAATGCGATAAAATCATAAATTTTAGAACTGCCCTGCCATGAGCATTGAGCGATGTGTAGTTAAAAAAAACGAAAAAGCTAATTAAGACATCGCGAGAGGAAAATTCACAAAGAGAAATTTTCTCTTTTTATGATTTTCTGGCTAAGAACAATTTGATTTTTTTTAAACAAGAACTAAGAATTTCGCTGTTTGTAGGTCGGTAACAATCTCGATTCGCAAAAAATTAACCCCTGGTTCCTATCCATGTCAAAGAATTAATCATCACATCACAAACACACACACATGAAAAAAAATCTACTGGTAGCAATACCAATTGTCATCGCTTTATTTAGCGTCATGTTACCGGAAACCGTTCATGCAACTGATATAAACGGAAGTATATTAGTCGGCGGTAAGACTCGTACCTATTTTCTGCATATTCCAACCGGTTATGATGCCGCTCAGTCAACACCGCTCGTGCTTGTTTTTCATGGAATCAACTGTACGGGGTCACAGATGGCAAATATTACCGAATTCAGTCCTTTAGCCGATCAGGAAAATTTTATTGTTGTTTATCCTGATGGACTAAATAAAAAATGGGCGACTCCCAAGCAGAATATAGACGATGTTGGTTTTATTTCAGCATTGATTGATTTGCTGAGTACCGACTATAACATTGATCAAAATCGCATTTTTGCTACCGGTGCATCGAATGGCGGCATGCTAACTTATCGCCTGGGGATGGAACTAACGGATCGCATTACAGCAATTGCTGTAGTTGCGGGATACATGCCGAGCTATTCATACAATTCAACTCCTGTTCCGACCCGACCCATTGGCGTGATGATCTTTCATGGCACCACGGATCCACTTATTCCCTATAGTGAAGCGGAGGATGCTGTTAACTATTGGGTGGATTTTGATGAATGTTCAACATTACCCTTAACGATGCATCTTCCAAATACAGATCTCCTGGACGGAACAACAGTAGATGAATTGACTTATACCAATGGCACTAATGATACTGAAGTTGATTTGTACAAAATTTATAATGGCGGACATACATGGCCCGGAACAGACAGCCATGGGACGTTGGGGAAGGTATGTGAGGATATTAATGCTACTGAAATCATCTGGGACTTCTTTAAAAATCATTCAGTGAATGTATCGCCTACCGTTTCAATTACAAATCCGATATCAGGTTTTGAGTACACAGTTCCGGCCTCCATACTGATTAAGGCAACCGCTTCCGATGATGATGGTACCATCAAACAAGTACAATTTTATAATGGGATTAATAGTTTGGGAGTAGATACTACAGCGCCGTATACCAGCTTCTGGAAAAATGTTCCTGCCGGCACTTACACCATTAAAGTGGTTGCCACTGATAACAGCGGGGCTACCAGTTCAGATAGTATAACAGTCATTGTCAATCCACTGAAAACATCTCTTGAAAATGTTGAGAATAATTTTATCGAATCATATTATGATCCATCGGCTCAACAACTTATTATTACGAAAACAAATGCCTTAAGCGAGTATGATCTATCAATATATGATTCATTTGGCAGAAAAATGTTTTCAATTGAAAGCATTCATGATTCCAAAAAAATCATTCCGGTCAGCACTTTTGCACAGGGAACATATATCTACTGCATAAAAACTAAAAATATGAATACAATCGGCAAATTGATAATCACCCGTTAATGGATTTGCAGGAATTGATTTTAATAAAGTGCTTTATCACCGTTCAAAAAAGAAGAGGCTGTTTCAAGTCAAAAAATTGAGGCAACCCTCCACGCGGTTAGGCAAGAATCAAACTTCAGGTTGGTAAATATTAAGAATCACCTCTACCTTCATCGGCGATGAAGAATTTTTTTCCGGTGATTTTTTTCTCTTTCACGTTTGTGCTTGGAATTTTATTGTTCGATGATTATGGCATCTCCTGGGATGAACCCATACAGCGTGATCTTGGAATGGCGAATTGGAATTACGTGCTCCATGGGGATGATTCTTTATTTCACCTCATCAATAAATATCACGGTCCTTTCGTAGAAATGATTGAGGCGGCGCCTGAAAAAATTTTTCATCTCCAGGATGAAAAAACGATTTTTCTTTCCCGACATCTCATCAACTATCTCATCTTCTGGCTGGGCAGCATTTTTCTTTTTTTATCAGGACGAGAAATGGGCTTTGAGTCTGGGGCGATGAACTATGAGGAAAGGGCAGATCGCACAACGCAGAACGCACGACGCACGGCTTACAATTCGCAACTCCTTCCCTTGCTCGCAGTGGTAATGGTGTATCTCACACCAAGAATTTTCGCGCAATCATTTTATAACTCGAAAGACATTCCGCTGCTTTCTTTCTTCATCATCAATATCTTTTTTCTTTTCCGGTTTTTGAAAAAGCCCTCTTTCAAACTGGCGATTGTTTTCGCAATTGTTTCAGGAATGTTGTATACCATTCGCGTTCTTGCCGTCATAATTCCTGCTCTTGCTATTCTTTTTTTTCTCTTGAATTTGCTGAATGGAAATCTTTCAAAAAGATCATTGAAATTTCTTCTCACTTACATTATTCTGTTCGTGCTTTTCGCCATCGCATTTTATCCGGTGATGTGGCACGATCCTGTTGATGAAATACAAAAATCATTTTCCACTTTCAGCCATTACCAGTTTTATGACGTTCAGTTTTTTCTCGGCAAGCTGATCAAGCCGCAACAGCTCCCCTGGTATTACATCCCTGTATGGATGGGTATCACGATTCCGATTTTGTGGCAACTTTTTTTTCTCGCGGGTTTAGTTTTCGTGGTGATCATGGTGATCCGGACTATAAAAAACTTTTTCAGGGATTCATGGCAGTGGCTGGTGATTGCAGCATGGTTATTTGTTCCGTGGCTCATGGTGCTGCTGCTTCACTCTACAGTCTATGATGAGTGGCGGCATCTCTTCTTTATTTACCCGGCATTCATTTTAATTGCCGTAGCGGGAGTGAAAATGTTAATTGATAAACTAAACAACACTAGAGGCAATTTTATACAGGTCTTGTTACGTGTCTCGTGTCTCGTATTATTCACCGCGCAATCATTCTTCGTTCTTACCTTTTCCTTGAAAAATCATCCTTACGAATATTCTTATTTCAATTCTTTGGCGGGAAAAAATCCGCAGCAAAAATTTGATCTTGATTATTGGGGATTGTCATACAGGCAGGCACTGGAATACTTAGTTCAAAATGCAAAAGAAGAATCCATCAAAGTATGCTGGCATAATTCGCCGGGCTATTACAACCTGGCTTGGCTTCCTGCCCGGGAGCGAAACAGAATTCATGAAGTCCACTTCGATTCCGCCGACTACTTCCTCACCAATTTTCGTTTTTATCCTGAACAATACACGGACACTGCATGGCATACAGTGCGCGTGAATAATTTTACTATTCTGGCCATCGAAAAACTTCACTCTAAAAACCATTAACAGTTGATCCATTCACAATTAACGATTTGACTACATTCACTATTCACCATTCACATATTCACCATTTACCTATTCACCATTCACATATTCACCATTCACCCATTCACCAATGCTACAGCTTCACCGCATTGATCGCTTGCTACCGGCTCTGTTCTTCGCTGCCCTGCTGCTGATTGGCATTTTCATTTACAAGGATTATGGTATCGCATGGGATGAACCGCAGCAGCGCCGCCTTGGTCTTGCAACATGGGACTACGTCACAGGAACAAATGACGATCTGCTGCACACTGATAATTTGTATCATAACCCGTTTACTGAATTGCTTGCGGTGCTCCCCGAAAAAATTTTTCACCCGGATGGTGAACGCGCCATCTATAAATCGAGGCATCTTTTCAACTTCATCTTTTGCTGGGTTGGATTGATATTTTTCTATTTGCTGGCTTTGAGAATCTTCAGGGATTATCATTACGCTATTCTCTCGTGCATCCTGTTTCTCCTTACGCCGCGCTTATTCGCGCACTGCTTCTATAATTCAAAAGACCTTCCGTTTCTCTTTTTGTTTGTCACCAGCATTTTCTGTTTGTTGAGCTGGCTGCAGCATCCTTCGTGGAAAAATATGTTGTGGATGGCACTCAGTTCAGGTGCAGCTACAGGCGGGCGCATACTGGGTATCATGATTCCGGTGCTCGCCCTACTCGCTTTTTTGATAAGCGTTGGTCAGCGAAAAATGGGATGGAAAGAAGGAAAAATGATGGCTGCATATCTTTTGCTCTACCCGGTTTTGGCCTACATTTTCTTTCCCACCATTTGGCAAAATCCGGCTACAGGATTTTATGAGGTACTAAAATTCATGAGCCATTTTGCAAGCGACGTGGCAACATATTTTATGGGCGTCACTACTCATTCATTAAACACACCATGGTATTACATCCCGGTGTGGATGGGGATCATAATTCCCCTGGGCTGGTGGTTATTCTTTATAACGGGGATGATTGCTTTGCTGGTTACTATCATCAAAAAGCGTTCGGTGTTTGTTTCCGTCAATTGGCTCATCATTATTGTTTGGCTAATGCTGCCACCCATTGTTATTATTGTTCTTCATTCAAGCGTGTATGATGATGGCCGGCACTTGTTTTTTACCTATCCGCCGTTTCTCTTGATTGCAGTGTATGGCATTCGGTCACTTCTTCAAAAAAGTATTTCCGGAAGCAAATTTTTTCAACTGTTTGTTCCTGCGGGCGCCGTTTCTGTTTTTCTGATCACGACGATTTATGTTATGGTATTCATGATTCGATTCCATCCTTATCAATATGTTTTCTTCAATGCTATCGGGAGAAAATATGCTGCTGATTATTTCGAGAAAGATTATTGGGGGCTATCGTATCGCAGTGCTCTTGAATGGCTCGTGAAGTCTGATCGCAGTGACCAGATCAATGTGTGCTGGAAAGTTGATCCCTGTGAATGGAACCTTGCCTGGCTCAATAATTATGACCGGCAACGAATTCACCAGGTTCATTATGATCACTGTGATTACTACATCACAAACTATCGCACTCACCATCCGGCTGATGCTTCTGACGAAAAAATTTATGAGGTGAATGTGCAGGCTTTCACCATTGTAGCAGTTTACAAAATGCATCCGCCGAATGCAACACCCACCTCGTTGCCATGAGATGCTGACAGGGATTTATAGGAATGATTGTTTGTCAATCAACACATTGTGATGCCAAAAAAATTGATCGTGTACTTTTTTTCTTCAGCGGTTGACAACGGTGAAGTCATTTTTTTGTCAAAAGATTAGCTACGTAACACTTCGCAGCATAAATTTGCCGTCGCAAAAAAACAAGAGCCAATTATGCGATCAGTGGTACACCGGCTTTCCTTTCCTCGGCTCCATCAGTTTTACTCTCGAATTGTCCTTGTATTCATTTTCTCCACGATCATTTTCAGTGTTAAATCATTTGCTGATGCTAATCCGGCAAATGGGAAAAAGCTTTTTAAGCAATATTGTACTCAATGTCACAAAGACGCCCCATTTGATAAGGCATTGGTAGGACCTCCACTTGCAGACATTCAGAAAAAGCAATCGGAAGAGTGGCTCATACAGTGGATTCGTAATAATGCAGCATTGCGTGGCACCGGTGATAAAGCCGCGCTTGCCATTTGGAATGAATACCACAAAACTGACATGCCGCAGTTCGCGAGTTTCACAGATGATGATATAAAATCTATTCTTGGATACATCGCAAATCCTATAGTGGATGGAGGTGGCAATAACAAGCAACCACTAAACCATGTGCCTGAAGGTCCTTCAGTGTGGCTTTACCTCGTAGTGATTGCGCTCATCGTAATCATTATCATGTTGCTGAGGGCTAACAAGGCACTCAAGAGAATGTCACTGGAAAGAGCCGGGCAACCGATTCCGGAAGAAGTACCGTGGACGAAACGACTGAGAAGTACAAAAGCTATTTTTCTTTATGCCCTCATCCTTGTTTTTCTTCTCGGATGGACGATGACTGACAGTGCCATCCGGCTCGGCCATTCAAAAAATTATCAGCCGGTACAACCGATTGCATTCTCACACAAGCTTCATGCAGGCATCAATCAAATCAATTGCCTCTATTGCCATGCAGGAGCAGAAAAAAGCAAAACCGCGGGAATTCCTCCCGTGAGCACGTGCATGAATTGCCATAAGGGAGTTCAGGCAGGGCAGAGTGATGCAGGCACGGCAGAGATTCAAAAGATTTATGCAGCATATAATAATAACAAGCCTCTTCAGTGGATCAAGATTCACAACCTGCCCGATCATGTGTACTTCAATCACTCGCAGCATGTGGTAGTTGGAAAAGTTGCCTGTCAAACCTGTCATGGTCCGGTGCAGGAAATGAATCAGGTGTATCAGTTTGCAAGCTTGTCAATGGGATGGTGCATCAATTGCCATCGTCAAACGGAGGTGCAGTTTTCAAAAAATGGTTTTTACTCGATGTATGCGGGTTTGCAGGAACAATTGAAAAAGGATAGTGTGTTGTATCCTGGCGATAGTACAAAATTGAAAATGACTGAGGCAAGGATGGGTGGCACGGAATGTCAGCGGTGTCATTATTAAGGTGAATGGTGTCCTTCGACAGGCTCAGGATGATGAATAGTGAATGGTGAATAAAGAATTGTAAGCGACAGCTAATGGAAAATAAAAATCACTGGAAGGGACTCGATGAGTTGCAGGAAGACCCTGCATTTATCGAGGCGCGGGATAAAGAGTTTAAGGATGAATTGCCGGTTGAAGAAATTCTTGAATCGTCATTCATTCAAAAATCACACAGCCGTCGTGACTTCCTGAAGTTCCTTGGATTCAGTGTAACGGCTGCCACTGTTGCTGCGAGTTGCCGCATTCCGATCAAGAAAGCAATTCCTTACGTGATCAAGCCGGAAGAAATTGTTCCCGGTGTTGCCAATTATTACGCTTCTACTTTTTGCGATGGAAATGATTTCTGTCCCGTGCTCGTGAAAGTGCGCGATGGCAGACCGATTAAGATTGAGCCGAGCACTTCAAGGCATATCGCCGATAATTCTTCCAACAGGTTTTTCTTCGGTGGCACCAGCGCGCGTGCGCAGGCATCCGTACTTTCTCTTTACGATACCACTCGTCCGAAGAATCCAACCGTGAGTGGACATCCTGTAACTAAACAGAATCTTGCCGGGACTGATGCTGAAGTAAGAACTAAACTACAGGATCTGAAAAATGCCAATGGAAACATCCGCATACTTACTCCCACCATCATGAGTCCTTCGACGAAGGCGGTGATCGCAGATTTCATTACAATGTATCCTTCCACCAAGCATATTGCTTATGATCCTATCTCTTATGCAGGCATTGCCATCGCCCATGAAAAAGCATTTGGCAAGCGGGTGATTCCAGGGTATCACTTTGAAAATGCAAACGTCATCGTGTCCATTGGTGCTGATTTCCTGGGCACGTGGATTTCTCCTGTAGAATTCGCAAGACAATACGTACAGAATAGAAAGGTTTCTGCGAAGAAAACGGAGATGTCAAAACACTATCAGATTGAATCACGCCTGTCACTTACCGGTTCGAATGCTGATAAGCGCGCCGTGGTGAAGCCTTCAGAAGAGGCTGTTGCGGTTCTCGCTTTGTACAATAAACTTTCAGGTAATTCCTCCGGCTCAAACCTTAATGCGCGCGCTGATCAATTGCTCACACAAGCAGCGAATGATTTGCTCGCAAATAAAGGGAAGTCATTGGTGATTTCTTCTTCCAATGATTCAAACGTGCAGTCAGTAGTTGCAGCCATCAACAACATGCTTGGCAATTATGGGAGCACGATCAATCTCAATCTGTACAGCAACACCCATCAGTCAAGTGATAAAGATGTAGCCTCCTTGTTTGAGGAAATGAACAGTGGTTCGGTGAGCGCGCTTATTGTCTACGGAGCCAATCCCGTTTATGATCATTGGAATGGTAAAGGTTTTGCCGAAGCAATGAAAAAAGTTCAGACCACTATTTCACTCAATGATCGCGCTGATGAAACTTCTGCTGAATGTAAATATCATTTTCCCGATCATCACTACCTCGAGTCATGGAATGATTTCTCACCGCGAAATGGTTTGTACACCATGTGTCAGCCTACTATTTGGCCGCTGTATCAAACACGGCAAGCGCAGGAAACTCTTTTAAGATGGATGGGAAAAACGGACGACTACGTTACCTACATCGAAAACAACTGGAAGCAAAATGTTTATCCGCGCCAAACGATGTATGGTGATTTTCAAACTTTCTGGGATAATTGCGTGAAAGAAGGTGCGGTTGAAATCACCAGCGCGGAAGAACCGGCTTCCGGAAGTACCGGTGATGTGACATCGGCAGTAGCAGCAGTTTCACAACTCGCCGGCAAGTCCGGTGGAATGGAAGTTTCCCTCTATGAGAAAATTGGTGCAGGCAATGGACGCTATGCGAATGTCCCATGGCTTCAGGAAATGCCGGACCCGGTTTCAAAAGTGGTTTGGGATAATTACGTTGCTGTTTCTCCGAAGTTTGCGAAAGACAATCATCTTGAGATGAATGTGGTAGAACACTGGAGCGATGTGGTAAATGTGAAAGTCGGAAATATTTCCGTTGAACTTCCAATCTACGTTCAGCCGGGGCAAAATGACACTTCGGTTTCCATTGCGCTGGGTTATGGCAGAGAAAAAGCAGGACGATCCGGTAACAAAATCGGAACAAATGTTTTCCCGCTGCTGATGAGCAATGGCGAAACAACATTGTACTACAACGCTGCTGTTTCAATCACCAAAGCCAATAAGCATTATCCCATGGCAATAACGCAAACTCACTTCAGCTTCGAAGGCAGAGATGCGATCATTGAAACCACGCTCGGGAATTACAAGAAGAATCCGAATGAAGATGTTGAGAATAAAGAAGAGCTAAAAAAACTTTGGGCACAAACGCTCTATCCCACGCAGGATTTCCCTGCCATCAAATGGGGAATGTCAATAGATCTCAACTCCTGCATTGGTTGTGGCGCCTGCGCCGTTTCATGCCAGGCAGAAAATAATGTTCCTGTTGTTGGCAAAACAGAAGTTCGTCGCGTGCATGAAATGAGCTGGCTGCGCATTGACCGCTATTTTTCTTTCCCTTCCGATAACGGGATGCTTACAAAGGAAAATGACATTCACATTGATAACATAAGTAAAAGTAAGGTTCCGGATTTTCAGGATGTGCAGGTTGTATTTCAGCCGATGCTGTGCCAGCATTGTGAGAATGCACCCTGTGAAAATGTTTGTCCGGTCTCGGCAACCAATCACAGCAGCGAGGGATTGAACCAGATGGCATACAACCGCTGCATTGGCACTCGCTATTGCGCGAATAACTGTCCATACAAAGTGCGTCGCTTCAACTGGCTGGATTATACAACAGCAGATGTTTTCCCATGGAATGAGCCGTGGAAAATCCCGGGAATGAATCTTGAAAATCCGGGCATGACGGACGCCGTAACAAGAATGGTTCTGAATCCCGATGTAACCGTTCGCTCACGTGGTGTGATGGAGAAATGTTCCTTCTGTGTGCAGCGTCTGCAGGAATCAAAGCTTACAGCGAAAAAAGAAGGCAGGCCATTGAAGGACGGCGATACACGAACAGCGTGTCAAACAGCATGTCCTACTGAGGCAATTCAATTTGGAAATGTTCTGGAAGAAAACAGTGTGGTGCGCAACGATCATGATGATGCACGCGGATATTATGTACTTAGTGAACTCAACACGCGTCCGTCAATTGTATACATGAAAAAAGTGCGTAACACCGATGAGAAGGTCGCAACGTACGTGAACAGAGAAGCAAAGGAGAGTTAAGAAATAAGACTTAAGATTTAAGACATAAGACAATAGACAGGAAATCCGAAATCATCCCGATCCATCGGGACCAAAATCCGAAATCAAAAAAAATGAATCCCGAATCATACATAAGGCCGCCACTGATTCACGGCACTAAAACGTACGAGCAAATCACCAATGATATTGCCCGTGCTGTGGAAGCCAAACCATCGCGGTTATGGTGGATCGTTACTTCCATTACTGGCCTTGTATTTCTATGGGGATTGATCGCCATCACGTGGACTATATGGTTTGGGATAGGAACGTGGGGCTTGAACAGAACCATAGGATGGGGTTGGGACATCACCAACTTTGTGTGGTGGATCGGTATTGGTCACGCGGGAACATTGATCTCAGCCATTCTTCTTTTGTTTCGTCAGAAATGGCGTGTAGGGATCAACCGGTCCGCAGAGGCAATGACCATCTTCGCCGTTATTTGTGCCGCCATGTTTCCTCTGTTTCACATGGGACGCATTTGGTTAGCGTTTTTCAATTTTCCTTATCCGAACAGCCGGGGTCCGGTTTGGCCCAATTTCAATTCGCCATTGATGTGGGATGTATTCGCAGTCTCTACATACTTTTCTGTATCACTCATGTTCTGGTACACCGGAATGATTCCTGACATCGCCACCATTCGCGATCGTGCAAAGAAAAAAATTGCGAAATGGTTCTATGGCATTTGCAGCTTCGGATGGGTTGGATCAGCAAAACACTGGCAGCGACATGAATCACTTTCACTTGTGCTCGCGGGCATTTCTACTCCGCTCGTACTTTCAGTGCACACCATTGTATCCTTCGACTTCGCAACCTCCGTCGTACCCGGATGGCACACCACCATTTTCCCTCCATACTTCGTGGCAGGTGCCATCTTCTCCGGCTTTGCCATGGTGCTCACGCTGATGGTGATCACCAGAAAAGTTTTGAATCTCGAAGATTACGTGACTGTGGATCACATTGAATCCATGAATAAAATCATCATCCTCACGGGTTCGATTGTGGGCTGCGCCTACCTTACAGAATTATTCACCGCCTGGTATTCTCAGAATCCTTATGAGCAATATGCATTTGCCAATCGCGCACTCGGTCCGTATTACTGGAGTTATTGGAGCATGATGACGTGCAATGTGATTTCTCCGCAATTGTTTTGGGTGAGAAAACTTCGCAGGAATGTTTGGTTTACTTTTTTTATGTCCATAGTGATCAACTGCGGAATGTGGTTCGAACGGTTTGTGATCATTGTGACTTCGATTCATCGTGATTTCATTCCTTCATCGTGGGCTATGTATTCGCCCACGTGGGTTGAAATCAGTTTTTTCCTCGGCACACTAGGATTTTTCAGCACCGCATTCTTAGTATTTGCGAAACTGATGCCGGTGATTGCCATGGCAGAAGTGAAACACATTTTGAAAACTTCCGGTGAGGCACAGAAGAAAGCGCAATTGGCAGAAGTAAGAATGCATGCGGCTCATGGAAGTCAGGAAGCGCAGGTAATTCCTCAACCCATTTAATAAATAAAAATTCCAAAAACCAAATTCCAAATCACAAATAAAAATCAGAGAGAAAAATTCAAAAGTCAAAATTCAAAAATCTGGATTCGTGAAAACTCATTTGAAATTTTTGGATTGAAAATTATTTGAGATTTGGAACTTGGAATTTAAAAGAGGTAAAATTTTTTATCACATGAAACACTATATGCTGGGCTTGTTCGATGATGAAGAAGTGTTGCTCAACGCTGTAGATAAAGTGCAGGCCACCGGGTTGAAGATTCACGACTGTGTGACTCCATTTGCTGTGCATGGTTTGGATAAGAAATTGGGATTGCGTGAATCGAAGCTGCACATCGGTGGATTTTGGGTGGGCGCCGCCGCATGTGCTACTGCAATTGGATTTATGACGTGGGTATTCGTAGGAAACTGGCCCCTCACTTTCGGAGGCAAGCCGCATTTTACTTTTCCGGCTTTCATTCCAATCACTTTTGAATTCACGGTATTGAATGCATCGTTATGGATGACATTAGCATTCTTATCACTGAATCACTTATGGCCGGGAAGATTTCGGGAGTCTCTTGATCCGAGGACTACGAGTCATTTGTTCGGAATGGTTTTCAAAATCAGAAGTACAACTTCACAAGATGAAAAAAAGCGCATTGCTCAGGTGCTCACAGAAGCAGGTGCAGTGGAGGTAAAAGAGAGAACGATGGAACAGCATTATTAAAGTAGGCAGAATACAGTAGGCAGTATGCAATAGGCAAAAAGAGGAAGTAAATCGAGGATCACAAAGGCAAATGACTCAAGACACATAACTCAAGGCTCAATACTCAAGACGCAAATGAAGTTGCACAACATAAAAGAAGGAATTGTAGTGTTTGCCGTGATTTCACTAATCGTTGCCCAGGCATCGTGCTACTACCCGAAGACATCACCCGGATGGGAGTACATGCCCGATATGGCAAATGCAATTACTTATGAAACGTACAGTTCTGATACTTTTTTTTCTGACAGCATGGAAGCGCGCCAGCCGGTACCGGGAACAATTCCCCGCGGAATATATGAACCATTTCATTTCAGCCCCAATTTAACGGGTTATGATTCTGCCGGAATGATGTTGCATTTTCCTTCATGGCTCGACACAAATTCTCTTGCTGACGCAAGTCATCTGTTCAATATTTACTGCGCTGTATGCCACGGCTTTTCGGGAAAAGGAGACGGCTCGATTGTGAAGAATGACAGTCTTATAAATCCATTTCCGCCCCCTCCTCCTTATTTCGATGATGCTCACATTAATCTTCCTGAAGGAAAAATGTATTACAGTGTGCACTATGGAAAAAATTTGATGGGACCTTATTCAAAGGTTTTAGATCACAACCAGGTTTGGAAAGTAGTTTACTATGTTAAGAGTTTGCAACATCATTATCAGGATAGCGTGGCAACTGCTTTGAGTAAAGCAGCAGCTACGACGGCGAAAGCTGATACTGTGAAGAAAAAGTAGGCAGTTGGCAATAGGCAAATAAATAGTTGGCAATTTGCAGTTGGCAAAAAGAAAATACAAATATTGAATGAAGAAGAAAAGATAAAACTGCATAGATCGAAATCGGGAATCGCATTACGAGAATCGAGAATCGGGTTAAAAAACAATTAACGAATAACGATTAATAAAACATGGATCAGTCAGTCAACATCGAAGAAAAGTTTGTGATGCCCGCGCGGGTTAAGATGTGGAGTATGATATTGATGGCTGCCGGGCTGCTTGGAATCATCATCAGCTTTGTCACTTACCATGGTGAAGAAGGAACAGTACATGTGTGGGCAACACTATTAACAGTCGCTGTTTTTTTTCAGGGAATTGCCATGTCGAATGCATTTTTTCAGGCGGCTACTTATGTTGCGTATGGCGGATGGCAAACCACGATGAGAAGAGTTCCTGAAGCGATCGGAATGATGTTACCGGTGACTGCAATATTACTACTCCTCATTCTTGCCGTTCCCAATTGGATTTACGGGCATCATCCCCTTTATGAATGGACGAATAAGGTAATCGTAGCGCACGATCCGGTAATACAGGCAAAAATTCCATATCTCAATCTTCCCTTTTTTTTCATCCGCTTTGCATTCTTTGTAGGCATCCTTATCTCGCTCACCTACCAAATGCGAAAAAATTCTTTGCGTGCTGATGCCGATCCTGCTAATGAATTAACCTATTACAGAAACAATTTAAAGTGGGCTTCCTTGTTCCTGCTCTTCTTCGCTATATACATTCTCGTAATGGCATGGGACTGGCTTATGAGTATTGATACGCACTGGTACAGCACCATGTACGGCTGGTATACCTTCGCAAGTAATTGGGTAAACGGTGTTGCTGTGTGCACGCTGTTCGTTATCTATCTCAAGAGAAGAAAATATTTAGAAGCGGTCAACACCAGTCATCTGCACGATCTGGGTTTGCTCATGTTCGCCTTCAGCATTTTCTGGACATACGTAACATTCGATCAGTTCATGCTTATATGGTATGCGAACATTCCTGAAGAAACCGCCTACTTCCGAATGCGCTATGATCATTTCATGTGGCTTTTCTACGCCATCTTCATTATTAACTTCTGTGCTCCTTTTCTAATACTAATGAGCCGCGACGCAAAAAGGAAAATTAAAGTGCTCGCTATTGCAGCAACCGTCATCATCATTGGTCACTTCGTTGATTATTACCTTATGGTTTACCCGGCTACCACACACATGCCGCAATTTGGTTTGGTAGAAGTGAGCACGATACTTTTTTTCATTGGCATTTTTATTTTCGGTGTGTTTACCAATTTAGGAAAGGCGAATCTTGTTCCGAAGCATGATCCGTTCCTGCAGGAGAGTTTACATCATTCAACCTGAAAAAGAACTGAAAACATACAATGAGTACCACATTATTAGTGTTCATCGCTTTTGTGCTTTTTGTGCTGGTGATTTTTCAACTTGCGCGAACAACTGAATACGTTGCTCATTTGCGGGGTGAAGAAAAAGCGCAGGAAGATGCCGACAAAATCAATGGAAGATTGTTCATGGCTTTTGGAATCATTGGAATGATTGCCCTAATCTGGTCAGTCTATCATTACATGCCGTACATGAATCTGCATGCCGCATCAAAGCATGGTGTTGACCTTGACAGCATGTTTAATGTCACACTCTTCTTTACCGGAATTGTTTTCGTGGCTACACAGCTCATGATGTTTTATTTTGTGTGGAAGTACAAGCACACCAAAGAGCGCCGGGCGGTTTATTATCCTGAAAATAACCAGCTCGAGATGTGGTGGACCATTATTCCGGCGATTGTTCTAACAGGTTTGGTCATCATAGGGATTTATCGCTGGTTTCAAATCACAGGCCCTGAGCCACCCGACTCCATGGTGGTGGAGGTTACCGGGCAGCAATTTGCCTTTAACTTCCGTTATCCCGGAAAAGATGGCAAGCTGGGCAATCACGAGTTCGAATATATTGATGCAGTGAATAAAGTAGGAATTGATTTAAATGATTCTGCTTCGCGTGATGACTTCATGGCGCCTACGCCTGAAATGCACATCGTGGTGAACAAGCCGGTACTCTTGCGAATTCGCTCGAAGGATGTAATTCATGATGTTGGTATTGAGTATTTCAGAGTGAAGATGGATGCCGTTCCGGGTCTTACCACTCGCTTCTTCTTCACTCCCACGGTCACTACAGAGGAGATGCGCAAGAAAAATAACAATCCTGATTTCGCCTATGAAATAGCATGCGATCAGTTGTGCGGCAGATATCATTTTAGCATGAGGGCCACGGTGGTAGTAGAAACACAACAGCAATTTAATGAATGGGCTTCAAAGCAAAAATCTTTTTATGAAGCCTTTGTGAAAGGCACGGATGAAGAGAAACGCTTTGCAGAATTAACTCAGCAATTGAAAGAAAAGAAAGAGAAAGAATCAGCAAAGGAAGTTGCGCACTCGGAATAGTGTATCGGGATTCGCGATACGCGTATCGCGAATCGAGTTACGAGAATCGAGTTTTAAAGTAGTTTTGGGAGAGAGAAATTTTTGTTCAAAGAAAATTCAAAGTCATGAGCAACGAAGTATTAACCCCGGTTGGCCATCCCGTTTTTACCGGTGATCATACGCATCACCAGGATTCGGAAGGTACGTTGCACGACCCAGGGCATGTGCCGCATCATAAAGAGTATTTCATTACTAAATATATTTTCAGCCAGGATCATAAAACCATAGGCAAGCAATTTCTTTTCACCGGAATCTTCTGGGCCTTTGTTGGTGGATTACTTTCAGTGATCTTCCGTTTGCAGCTTGGTTTTCCGAATCAATCATTTCCGATCCTTGAAACCTTGTTTGGCAAGTGGGCGCCCGGTGGAATCATCTCTCCTGAATTTTATTACATGCTTATTACGATGCACGGAACCATCCTCGTGTTCTTCGTGCTCACGGCAGGACTGAGCGGAACATTCGCCAACATCCTGATTCCGCTTCAGGTGGGCGCGCGCGATATGGCATCACCACCTTTAAACATGCTTTCGTATTGGTTTTTCTTTATGGCGAGTTGTGTGATGATGGTTTCATTCTTTCTTCCGGAAGGTGCATCTGATGTTGGCTGGACTTTTTATCCTCCACTGAGTGGAATAAAGGAAGCAGCACCGGGCGCAGGACTTGGCGCTGACTTTTGGCTTATTGGCATGGCGCTCTTCATTTTTTCCAGCTTGCTTGGCGGATTGAATTACATCACCACGGTTCTGAATCTTCGCACCAAAGGAATGAGCATGAATCGCATGCCGCTCACAATATGGGCGCTGCTCATCACAGCCATTCTTGGTTTGATTTCTTTTCCTGTGTT
Source organism: Chitinophagales bacterium (assembly GCA_035638255.1). Taxonomy (GTDB): domain Bacteria; phylum Bacteroidota; class Bacteroidia; order Chitinophagales; family UBA10324; genus DASRAJ01. The sequence goes on along the minus strand of DASRAJ010000033.1, from coordinate 3,050 downwards.
GCTTGGTGCAGCCATTCTTTTGCTCTTTGATCGCAACCTTGGAACAAGTTTTTATCTTGATAAAATTTATATCAATGGTCATGCTCTCGATCATGCGGGAGGAAATGCAATCCTGTATCAGCACTTGTTCTGGTTCCTCGGCCATCCTGAAGTTTACATCATCATTCTTCCGGCCTTCGGATTGGTTTCTGAAGTGCTCGCCAACAATACGCGCAAACCGATCTTCGGGTATCGCGCCATGATTCTTTCACTGATGGCCATTGCTATTCTTGCCTTCGTGGTATGGGCACATCACATGTTCGTAACGGGATTGAATCCTTTTGTTGCATCCGTGTTTGTGCTGCTCACCTTGCTGGTGGCAGTTCCTTCAGCCGTTAAAGTTTTCAATTGGATTGCTACGCTGTGGCAGGGAAATATTCGATTCACCCCGGCCATGCTTTTTGCCATCGGTTTTGTCTCACTCTTCATCTCCGGCGGATTGACGGGTATATATCTCGGGAACTCTGCACTCGACATTCCATTGCATGATACATACTTCGTGGTCGCACACTTCCACATTGTGATGGGAATCTCTGCCTTCTTCGGAATGCTGGCAGGAGTGTATCAGTGGTTTCCGAAATTGTTTGCACGCTTTATGAACAACACCTTGGGTTACATCCACTTTTGGATAACGTTTATCGGAGCGTATATGATTTTCTGGCCCATGCACTACATGGGATTGGCAGGTATGCCGCGCCGCTATTATTCAATGGATGCGTTTCAGTCGTTTAACATGTTCGGCGACCTGAATAAATTTTTAACGATTGCAGCGATGATGGTTTTCTTCGCACAAATTCTTTTCATCATCAATTTCATCTATAGCATTTTTCACGGAAGAAAACTTACCGAACAGAATCCATGGAAGTCAAATTCGCTGGAGTGGACAACCCCGATTCATACCGGACATGGCAACTGGCCGGGTGAAATTCCAACCGTGTACCGCTGGCCTTATGACTACTCTAAAAACGGAAGCAGCGGCGCGGATCCTTCTCATCACGAAACTGACTTTATTCCTCAAACGGAACCGTATCGGGAAGGAGAAGAGAAGTTGCATCATTAGAAAACAGTAGGCAGTTGGTCCCGATCAATCGGGAGCAGTAGGCAAAAAAATAGAAAATACGATTCACGTATCACGATCTAACAAATGAGTGAGATAAAAACACTAAAGCTGAATGTGGCTTCGATGATTATTGCGAAGCTGAAAGACTATGGGCAACTTGCGAAGTTTCGATTGTCGCTGCTGGTGGTCTTTTCTTCGCTGATCGGATTTCTGATTGCAGCGAATGGGGAATGGCAATGGCCGCAACTGATTTTATTTTTGGTTGGAGGATTTTTAGTTACTGCTTCATCGAATGCATTGAACCAAGTGATTGAAAAGGATTTTGATCGCCTGATGAATCGCACCATGAAGCGTCCGCTGCCTGATGAGCGCATGAGCGTGATGGAAGCATTGCTGGCTGCCGGAATTTTCGCTGTCGGAGGAATTTTAATTTTCCTTCTTTACTTCAATCAACTCAGTGCTATACTAAGCGCGCTGGCATTACTGACTTATGCCTTCATTTATACCCCCTTGAAAAGATTTTCTTCCGTTGCAGTTTTCGTAGGAGCTATTCCCGGCGCCTTGCCGCTGCTGATTGGTGTAGTGAGCGCCTCCGGAAGTTTCACTGCCATCGGTGTTGCGTTGTTTGCCATTCAGTTTCTTTGGCAGTTCCCGCACTTCTGGGCCATTGCATGGGTATCGCACGATGATTACGCGAAGGCAGGATATCATCTTCTTCCCGACAAAAACGGGCGAACAAAGTTCAGTGCGCTGCAAAACGTGCTTTACATCCTTGCATTGATTCCGGTGAGCTTAGTTCCGCTGTGGTTCGGATTTGCAGGATGGATTTCTGCGATCATTGTTTTGCTCTGCGGAATTCTTTTCCTCTTCCAGGCAATGATGTTGTACAAAGAATGTTCAGTGGCGGCTGCACGCAAATTAATGTTCGGATCATTTTTTTATTTACCCATTGTGCTGCTCGCAATTTACCTTGATAGAATCTGAAACGTATGATGACGGCCGAACTAAAATCACCTCAAAGAGACCCGCGGACAAACAGCTTTCATCCGCTCAAGTTCGCCATGTGGCTCGGCATTGCCGCCATTATTATGTTGTTCGCCGCTCTCACGAGTGCCTACATTGTAAGCGAAGGGCAGGGAAAATTGGGGCACCTTTCATTGCCAAAAATTTTCTGGTTCAATACAGCAGTTATTCTTGCAAGCAGTGCTGCCATGCAGTGGACGGTAAGCGCTTTCAAAAAGTATAATAGGAATATGTACCGAACCGGATTGGCAGCCACCTTTCTTCTTGGCGTAACTTTTTTGATTGGTCAATACATTGGCTGGTGGCAAATGCCTTCACTTAAGGAAGGCTTCAGCAAAGTAGTAGCCAGCGATTATGTGTTTGTCATTTCAAGTGTGCATGCGGCGCACATTGCAGGTGGCTTGCTGATCATGCTCGTTACCCTGGCGAAATCATTTTTCCAACCTTTCAACCCGAATAAACTGGTGAATGTGCAGATCATGGCGACGTACTGGCACTTTGTAGATGTTCTTTGGATTTACCTGTTTATCTTTTTTCAAATCAACCTTGCATAGAAGGTACGACACACGATAAACGAAGCACGACGAAAAAAATAAATACAACGATAACCGATAATTGATAACCGATAACAGATAATGTAGCAACATGGCAGAAGCAGTAACTCTTCCACCCCCGGTGAAACCATCTCTTTGGAATGGCGGATTTTCTCCGTTCAAAGTGAGCTGGGGCAAGTTGATGATGTGGTACTTTTTGGTGGGCGATTCATTTTCATTTGCTTCCTTCCTTATCACTTATGGTGCATTGCGTTTCAGCTATGAATCATGGCCCATTCCAACCAAGGTGTTTGAAACAGTGCCGTTTCTTGAAGGAGTAAAGATACCCCTGGGCTTTGTTAGTTTCATGACGTTCACACTCATCATGAGCAGCG
>DASRAJ010000032.1:0-27776 GCA_035638255.1 Chitinophagales bacterium | reverse complement strand
ATGATTGCCTGTGACATCACCGTCATTGGAATTGCTGAACCCCGCCACGATAAAGCCATAGTCAGCTGTCTGTTTAATAGAAACTCCGCTATCAGCAGCGGAACCGCCCAGTGATTTTTGCCATAGAACATTGCCGTTGTCATCTTGCCTCGTAGCCCAAAAATCAAGACCTCCATGATTACCCGTGACGTCACCGTCAAGAGAAAGTGAGCTGCCAAGAGTTACATATCCGCCATCTGCAGTTCGAAGTATTTCGCTCCCGTAGTCGAAGCTGCTGCCTCCCAATGCTTTCTGCCATATCAGCGTTCCGGCAGTATCCAGTTTCACAATCCATGCATCAGTATTTCCGTGGTTGTCGCTTACATCACCTGAATTTGAAGACGTATAACCGGCAACGATGTAGCCGCCGTCTGTTGTTTGCTCTATGCTGTTGGCTATATCATTCTTGAGTCCGCCCAGAGCATTCTGCCACATGAGATTGCCGGTTGCATCCAGTTTAACAATCCAATAATCGTCAAGTCCGTGATTGCCGGTTACATCACTGTCGTCAGAAGCAGTATAGCCAGCCACAATGTAACCCCCATCAAAAGTTTGCCTTATCGAATATGCCTCATCCTTGCCTGTTCCGCCTAACGTCTTTTGCCAATCTAAATTTCCGCCGGCATCTAACTTCACCACCCAATAATCATTTTGTCCGTGATTGCCTGTTACCTGGTCATCATTGGAGTAGGTAAGGCCTGCAACAGCATAGCCGCCATCGTCTGTTTGTATTATATCGTAGGCAATATCACTGGCGGAGCCGCCAAGTGTGCTTTGCCAGAGGAGACTGCCACCGGCATCCAACTTTACCACCCAAAAATCATGTATCCCATGATTACCGGATACGTCCCCGTTGTTTGACCGGGCAGCGCCTGCGATAACATAACCACCATCTGCGTCCTGAATGACAGCATGCGCTTTTTCTTCATGGATACCTCCCAATGCCCTCTCCCAGATCATACCACCGTCTGAAGCAAGCTTCACGACCCAAAAATCTTCTTCACCATGATTGCCGGATACGTCACCATTATTCGAGGCGGTATAACCTGCCAGAATATAGCCGCCATCAGCAGTGGGTATAATGGAGCCTGCCTGATCAGTGGTATCTCCGCCTAGAGATTTTTGCCACTCAATGGTGGGTGTGCAATCTTGTGCATGCAACGGCACAAAGAAAAATGTGATGAAGCAGAAGGCAAGACCAATGCAGATTAAACTTCCGATAGCATTAAAACTTCCAACAACGCTTCCTCCAACGGGACGACTGCCAACTATGCTAAAGCTTCGTTGAATAGGTTGTTCGATAAATTGGTGAACAATGGATAGAATAAAAAGTATTTGTTTTTTCATCATAAAACTTTTAAAGGATACATCAAATAAAAGCTTCTATATGCAGAAATTATTTCTCAATTTAAAACTAACAACGACTGGGACCATTGTTTTTGCTCGCTGCTGACTCTTACCAAATATATTCCTTCCGTAAATTTTTCATCGAGAGAAATTTCCTCGTGCAGGGTACCGTTCATCATAACCGATGTTTTTTCAAACATGGATTGACCAAGTACGTTTGTAATAGAAACGATCGCGTTAACTGCAGAGTTTGTCTGCAAATGAAGGATGATCACATTCGTTGCTGGATTAGGGAAGATCATAAGGGAAGAATTGCTTTCAACCTCAATAACTCCAACGCCAAATTCATCAGTTGCACCATTGCAGTTGTCATCAATCCCGTTATTTGAAACCTCGAGCACGCCGGGGTTCACATTCGGATTGGTGTCATCACAATCGGTACTGTCGGTAACGTATCCACCGGGCTGGGAGCAGTAAGTTGTTGTGACGTTTGCATTTCCGTAGTTATCACCATCAACATCTATGTAGTAGGTTTCTGCAGGTAAGCCATTATCTGCTGTTCCGTCGCAATCCTCATCGAAACCATTGCAAATTTCTGTAGCCCCCGGATGAATCTCCGGATTCGTGTCGTCACAATCGGTGCTGTCAGTAACAAATCCAACGGGAGGTGTACAGGAGTTCAGGGTGCTGCTTGAATTGCCATAGCCATCATTGTCAACATCCATATAGTAGGTAGTGATGGGTAAGCCCTCATCAATTGTTATGTTACAGTTATCATCAATGGCATTGCAAATTTCGGTGGCACCAGGATGGATTGCAGGGTTTGCATCATTACAATCGGTGTTGTCAGTCAAATAACCGGCCGGGGGAGTACAAGTCATAGTATCTATTGTATTGTTCGGATCACCATACCCATCACCATCAACATCAGCATAATACGTGTTCAATGCGCCCACACCTCCTGAGAGTCTGACCACCCAGAAATCTTCGAAGCCATGATTACCAGTTACGTCACCATCATTGGAGGTGCTGTATCCCGCTGTGATGTAATTATTATCAGGAGTTTGCTTAACGGAATATCCGCCATCATTAGAGGTGCCTCCCATAGCTTTTTCCCATTCAAGATTCCCATTGGCGTCTTGCTTCGTGACCCAGGAATCAATACCTCCGTGCCATCCTGTGATATTGCCGTCGTTGGAAACGGTGTTGCCAATAGCAATATATCCGCCGTCGGAAGTTTGTTCAATCGCGTTCCCATAATCAATATTGCCACCTCCTAATGCTTTCTGCCATATCAGTGTACCTGCTGAATCAAGTTTCACGATCCAGTAGTCAGAAAATCCATGGTTGAAGGTCACATCACCTGAGTTTGAAGATGAAGAACCGGCAACAATATATCCGCCATCGCTTGTTACTTGCACATAGTTCGCCACATCATTATTGGGTCCTCCGAAATTTTTTTGCCAAGAGAGATTGCCTGTCCCATCGAGTTTCACAATCCAATAATCAGTAACTCCTTGATTTCCGGTTACGTCGCCATCACTGGAAGCGGTGTATCCTGCAACAATATATCCGCCGTCAGCGGATTGTTTTACTGAGTATGCTTCATCATTGTGCGTTCCTCCCAGAGTTTTTTGCCACTCAAGATTCCCGTCAACATCTAATTTCACTACCCAATAATCATTTAGTCCGTGATTACCTGTTACGTCGCCATCATTCGATGTGGTTGATCCGGCAACAATGTATCCTCCATCGGTTGTCTGGCTGATTGCATAGGCAAAATCATTAGCTGTGCCGCCAAGTGCATTTTGCCAGATGAGACCCCCATTGGCATCGAGCTTGGCTACCCAGAAATCATGTATGCCGCTGTTACCTGTCACGTTCCCATCGTTTGACCGGGTAGAGCCGGCGATCGCAAAGCCATCATCCGATGTTTGAATGATAGCATGTGCAATATCTTCATGAGAACCACCAAGAGGCTCTTGCCAGATGAAACTACCATCGGCGGCGAGTTTCACCAGCCAATAGTCCTGCTGTCCGTGGTTTCCGCTTACGTCACCATTGTTGGAAGAGGTGTACCCTGCTACCACGTAGCCGCCATCACTGGTGGGTGTAACAGATCCTGCCTGGTCTGTGGTATCCCCGCCAAGAGATATTTGCCACTCAATGTTGGGTACACAATTTTGCGCATGCACCATCACACAGAAAAGAGTGGTGAAGAGGAAGGAGAGTCCAACTATACTAAAGTTTCCACCGGCGTTAAAAAAGCGGTGAACAAGTTGTAGGACGAAAGCATCTGTCCTGAAGCTCCGTTGAAAAGAAGGTATTTGTGTTTTCATACTTAAACTTTTAAGGGATGAAGGAAATAAAAGTTTGTGTGTGCAGAAATTTTTTTCTCACTTCACTACTAACAGTGAATTCATCCATTGCTGTTGGTCACTGCTGACTTTCACGAAATACATTCCCTGCGGAAATTTTTTGTCAAGAGAAATTTCTTCGTGCAAGTTACCGTGGACGCAGTGCGATGTTTTTTCAAACACTGTTTTGCCAAGGACATTAGTGATGGTAATTGTCCCGAAAGCATTCGGGATTAATGGAGTAGTGGTGTTTTGAAAAAGTAGTTTAATGGTAATGAGATTGGATGCGGGGTTTGGGTAAATTGATAAGAAGGAATTTGATGCGTTTACTTCATCAATACCTACGAATTCATCAGTTACGCCATTGCAGTTATCGTCAATGCCGTTACCGGGAATTTCAGAAGTACCGGGGTTAATGTTTGCATTGGTATCATCACAATCGGTGCTGTCCACGACATAGCCTCCGGGATCAGAGCATGCGGCCGAAATCATACTTACATCCGCATTCCCGTAACCATCACTGTCTGCATCAGCGTAAAAAGTTTGGAGTACGTTGCAGGAGAGCTTTACAAGCCAGTAATCTTTATTTCCATGATTGCCGGAAACATCCCAGTTATTAGAAGAGGACACACCGGCAATAATATACCCTCCGTCAGAAGTTTGCTCAACGGATTTAGCATAATCATTATCACTTCCACCCAAAGATTTTTGCCATTCGAAACCGCCGGAGCTATCTAACTTCACGATCCAGAAATCCTGGCTGGAATGATTTCCTGTAACGTCTCCATCGAGAGAATAAGAATGACCCACAACAATAAATCCACCATCGGTAGATTGCTGAACAGAGAAAGCTTTATCGTTGTCACTTCCTCCTAACGCCCTTTGCCATTCAATGCTGCCGGATGGATGGAGCTTCAAAATCCAAAAATCAAAAGAGCCATGGTTGAGCAGAACGTCCCCATCATCAGACTCAGAAAAGCCGGCAACAATAAATCCACCGTCAGTGGTTTGTTGAATGAAATTAGCATTTTCGTCGCCTGATCCTCCGTAAGATTTCTGCCACTCAATAAGTCCTGTTGAGTCCAATTTTGTAATCCAATAGTCTTCCAGGCCATGATTAGCGGTAAGATCTCCATCAATGGATTTTGAAAACCCTGCCACAATATATCCGCCGTCAGTAGTTTGCTCAATGGACATAGCCTCGTCATTATCACTTCCTCCCAAAGATTTTTGCCAGTCTAAGATTCCTGATGAATCGAGCTTTGCGATCCAGAAATCACGGTTGCCGTGATTTTCTGTCACATCACCATCATCGGAATAAGAAAAGCCGGCAACTATAAACCCACCATCAGTTGTTTGCTCAATAGAATTGCCGGAGTCATGTAACGTGCCACCAAGGCATTTTTTCCAGCTAATACCTCCCGAGGAATCCAGTTTCACGACCCAGCAATCATAAGAGCCGTGATTTCCGGTAACGTTTAAATCAGTGGAAAGAGATTCGCCTGCAACGATAAATCCTCCGTCAGTCGTTTGCTGAACTGAATAAGCTTTGTCTATATTACTTCCCCCCAAACATTTTTGCCACGTAATATTTGCCGATGAGTCGAGTTTCACGATCCAGTAATCGTTATTGCCGTGATTGGATGAAACGTCCCCGTTGTTCGAAAGGGAATAGCCCCCAACAATATATCCCCCATCAGAGGTTTGCTGAACATAATAAGCAATATCATCAATAATTCCACCTAACGATTTCTGCCATTCAATCGCCGGAGCACTTTGCGAATGCAGGTTCGAAAAGTAAAATGTCATAAACAAGAATGAAAGCGCAATAACCCTTAAACTTCCGCCTCCGTTGAAATTTCTGAAGACAGGTGTGTGGATGGAAAGTACTCTTTTGCCCCCCATAAATGATCGGGTTCTGAAAAATTTCCTGATAAGAATTATCTCACTCGACATCACAATAATTTTGATAGCATGAAGGATATAATCTCTGCGACGCGAAAGTAGATTTTTTTAAGATCACAGTTGAATACAAAATCACTTTTCGGATAATGATTTTTCTGATTGTTTTATCGCTGTACACTTTACGACGTATTTAGCAGAGAAATTTTTATCGCAATAAATTTCTTCGTACAAAGTATAAAATGCTGCAACTTCCTCCTTGGGATCAAACATGTTGTAAATTTGATTCAATGCAAAACATAATACCATGAAGAGACAGTTACTATTGATATTCCTTTTATCATCATTTATTAATTGCCATTTTTTGTTCGGTCAACAATTAACATTTTCCAAAGTGCTTTTTGATGATCTGCTCTACGGATGCACAGTTCGTGCATTCGTTCCAGCATTTGACAATGGATATATGCTTGCTGGTGAAACTGCGGGTGAAGGATTGATTGTGAAAATTGATTCACAAGGAAATTATGAATGGGCGAAAAAATATTCGGCGACCTCACACTTCAACGACATTAAAAGCACGGCTGATTCTGCTTTCGTGATAATTGGAGTCAGTAATAATGATGAATCAATTTGTATGAAGTTAAGTATTCTTGGTGATACTATTTGGCAAACGAAAATTTCAGGGAGCACCTCGCTCAGCCCTCTAAGTTTTGAACCCACGTTTGATGGTGGTACTATCATATGCGGATACAAGGAGGAAAATTCAGCTCCTTATACCAAAGTCTTTGTTGCAAAACTTGATAGCAATGGCAATCTTGAATGGTCAAAGTATTATGTCGCGGGAAACGATGCAAATTTTGGTCACTCCATTCACCAGGTTTCTGACAGTGGATACATTGTTAGCGGTTTCATGGAAAACTTATTATTTGATCCGGGTACTTTTATTATGAAGTTGAACTCCGCGGGAGAAATTATCTGGTCAAAAGAATTGTACGATAATGTATATCAATTCGCATGTAATGCTGATTTCATAATAACGAATGATGGACTTGTTTTTTACTCGGACTATGCCCCCTTTTTTCTAATCAAGACTGATCTTGATGGCAACATTATTTGGTCAAAGAATATTGAGAACTTAGGAGGTAACTTATCACTTTATGATTCGCCTAATAGAATTCACAGCACTCATGATGGGGGATACTGTTTGGTTGATGGTTCTTGTTTTGGAAGTGCAGTAATAAAAATTGATTCCATGGGCAATTTGATTTTCGCTAAGTATGTCGATTTGATCGCTGTCGATTCCAGGGAAACAGCCGACCATGGTATCATCATTGTCGGTAACGGACCGATGTGTGGTTTGAAAACTGATGACTACTTAATTCCTCAAATTGGAGTTATCAAAACGGATTCACTCGGTTTTTCACCATTGTGTGTCTATGATAATTTGAATTATCCGCCAGTTGATTACTTGCTGTCGGAAACCGTTATTGACGTTGATTCATCGTCGGATGCAGTTGGTTCCTCCTTTGCAACAGACGTAGTCTCAATAAGCATGTTTGATAACGAAGGATGCGTTGCACAAGCCGGTGATATTAGTCAGCAAAATAATGAACAATCAATTTCAATCTACCCGAACCCTGCTGAAAACATTGTTCATATTGAATCGAAATCAGAAATTGAATTTCTCCGATTGACGAATTTTTCGGGAAAGTTATTACTGATACGATTTGCCAACGCTTCAGATTTTGATCTTGATTTAAGCCAGTATTCTCAAGGAATATATTTACTAACCATGAAGCAAACGGATCAACTGATTCACAAAATGATTGTAAAACAATAAGCGACTTCGGGAGCGAATATTTGTTCTGAATTCCCAACTCCAATCCGTGCCATACCTTTGCCGCATATCATTATGCGCCTCCAATTTTTTTTCAGAATATTTTTTTTCACCTCGCTATTCACCATCCCCTATTCACTATCCACCTCCGCCCAGCAAAAATTCACCATCAGCGGCTACGTAAAAGATGCCACCACGGGCGAGAATTTAATTGCCGCCACCATTGGCATCAAGGGAACATCAACCGGAACTACTGCGAATGATTACGGCTTTTATTCCATTACACTTCCGCAAAGCACATACACAATTGCGTGCTCATATCTCGGGTACGTGGAGAAAGATACTGTATTGATACTCATGCAGGATGTGCGGCTCAACCTCAACCTGAAGAGTGAAGCGCAAACGCTGAGTGAAGTAGTTGTGTCTGCCACCGATACAAAAGATGCAAACGTGAAAGCAACGGAGATGGGCAAGTTTGATTTGCCGATGGAGAAAATCAAAAACGTGCCCGTGATTTTTGGTGAGCAGGATATTTTGAAGACGATTCAGTTGCTGCCCGGAGTGCAAAGCGGCACTGAAGGATCAACAGGATTTTATGTGCGCGGGGGAGGAGCCGATCAGAATTTGATTTTACTCGATGAAGCCACCGTGTACAACTCATCACACCTCTTTGGATTTTTTTCTGTGTTCAACAGTGATGCAATCCTCAACGCCACGCTTTACAAAGAAGGAATGCCCGCGCAATTCGGCGGAAGAATTTCTTCAGTGCTTGACATCAACATGAAGGAAGGAAACAACCAAAAGTTTCATGCATCCGGAGGAATCGGATTAATCGCCTCGCGACTCACGCTTGAAGGCCCCATCATTAAAAACAAATGCTCGTTCATCGTGAGCGGAAGAAGAACGTATGTAGACGTGATCAGCAAACCCTTTATCAGCAAGAGCTCAGCATTTTATGGAAGCGGCTATTACTTCTATGATATGAATGCGAAGATCAACTACAGGTTTTCTGATAATGATCATGTGTACCTGAGCGGCTATTTCGGCCGTGATGTTTTTACTTTTAAGAACAGTGACATCACACTCAGTATTCCCTGGGGAAATGCAACCACCACGCTGCGGTGGAATCATCTTTTCAGCAACAAGCTCTTCATGAATGCATCAGCGATTTACAATTCGTACAACTTCAAGCTCGATGCCACGCAGCAATTTTTTGAAGTGCTGATTGTTTCCGGCGTTCATGATTTCAATGGCAAGGTTGATTTTGATTTCTCTCCCTCGGTGAAGCATCACATTCGCTACGGCCTCAATTACACCTATCACATTTTTCAGCCTCAGAGTGTTTCGGGAAAGAGTGACACTGTTGTATTCTCTTCCCCGGTGGTGAAGAAGTACGGACATGAAGCCGCCCTGTACGCGCAGGATCAGTGGGACATCACGGAAAGAATTCAACTCAGTGCCGGCTTGCGTTTCTCGATGTTCGATGCTGTAGGCCCTGCCACACGGTTCATCTACGATTCGTTCACGGGAAAACCAATTGACAGTGTGAAATACAAAACAGGTGAATCAATAAAAGCATATTCCGGATTGGAGCCGCGACTGCTCATTCGTTACAGCATCAATGAACTTTCATCGGTGAAGTCCTCGTTCACCATCAATGATCAATACGTTCACTTAGTTGCACAAAACGGAACCACGCTGCCGACAGACATTTGGGTACCGAGTTCCTTCGTGGTGAAGCCACAGGTGGCTTATCAATATTCACTCGGATACTTCCGTAATTTTAAAGAGAATGAGTTTGAAACATCAGTGGAAGTTTATTACAAGAAGCTTCTGAATCAGATTGAATACAAGGAAGGATACACGCCACAGCCGAATGAAGACCTGGAGCAGAGTTTTGTTTTCGGCAAGGGAGATTCTTACGGTCTCGAATTGTATGTGAACAAAAAAACCGGCAAGCTCAACGGGTGGATCGGCTACACACTATCGTACACAAACAGGCAATTTCCCGATTTGAATAAGGGAAAAACTTTTCCGTACCGCTATGACAGGCGACACAATCTTTCAGTAGTTGCTACCTACCAACTCACAGAGAAATGGTCGTTGGGCGCAGAGTTCGTTTATAACACGGGCATCGCGTACACGCTTCCGGTTTCGAAATATTTTCTGGAGGGAAATTTAATCACGGAATACGGCGCAGTGAATTCTTACCGGCTCGCTTCTTACAATCGTCTCGACATTTCCGCCACCAAGGCCAATAACAAGAAAAAGAAATTGCAATCGAGCTGGAATTTTTCGATTTACAATGTGTACAGCCGAAAAAATCCTTTTTTCATTTACAATGCTTATGATGGAATTTTTTTACAAGACCCGCAGGTGACAGTGACGGCGAAGCAAGTGAGTTTATTTCCGATTATTCCGAGTGTGACGTGGAATTTTTCTTTTTAGAAGTCAGGTTAGAAAATAGAAAATAGAAAATGGAAATTTGGCAAATCAATGAGAGGAGTTGTTCAATTGTAAAACGTGCTCTATTCTATCTTCTAACCTTTGCCTTCTATCTTCTCCCTTCCTGCACTAAGGACATCAACATCACCCTTCCTCACCAGGAACCACAAATCGTGGTAGAAGGTCACATTGAGACCGGTACGCCACCTTACGTGATTCTCACCAGGAGCTCTGATTTCTATTCTACCTTCTATCTTGATTCCATAGTAAATTATTTTATTCACGGTGCGGTGGTAAAAGTTTTTAACGGAACTGATTCTGTTACCCTCGATGAAATTTTTCTGGACACTGCTGGAACAACGTTTTCAGTGTACACCTCATTTGCGATGGTGGGGGAAGAGGGGAAAACCTATTCGCTCTCAATTGAGGCAGACGGAAAAAAAGTTTCTTCGATTACAACAATTCCACCTGCACTGCCGCTCGATTCCATTTGGTGGGAGCCATCAGACATCGGTGATGCGGATACGTTTGTGAATTTAATTTGCCGCTATACCGATCCACCGGAACTGGGGCAATACGTACGCTACTTCACCAAAGAAAATTCTCAACCATTTTATCCCGGATTCAATTCCGTTTTTGAAGATGCACTGATCAACGGAACAACCTTTGATTTCACTCTTGACAGAGGTGTTGACCGAAATGATACGACCACTTTTTATCCCGGGTATTTCAAGTTCAGAAAAGGTGATACCATCACCGTGAAGTGGTGTGCCATTGACCAGCCGCAATTTGATTTCTGGCGCACACTTGAATTTGAATTGGGCGGACAGGGAAGCCCGTTCGCCTCCCCAGTCATTATTCAAAGCAACATTGTTGGCGGACTTGGAATTTGGGGCGGGTATTCTCCGGATTATAAAACGTTGATTGTTCCGAAGTAGGGATACGATTCACGATTCACGTAACGCGAGTTCTCCCGATTTAATCGGGATTCACGATACCGGGATTCTGAGAATTGGTGAAATCCTTTTCAATGCGAGAGCAAGTGAGGGTGGTTGTGCGGGAATGCGCAAGTGCTTAATTCTTTTTACACCAATCAATAATTTTCTGCGCTAAGTCCAAACCTGTTTGAGCTGTTTTTTTATTGAGATCACCATCATATCCCCCCAATAAATGAAGGTAGTTGTAAGCACTCAGGAAGTCGTTGAAAGTTTTGCGGTTGCGCGTTGCGAGAAACTCCTTGTAAGTTTCAACTGATTTGCGGTTCTTCAAAGCCTTAACCGGAAGCTTGGAATCGAGAGCAACCAATACGCCGCTCCATGCAGTGTTGCATGCCATCTTAACATACTTAGCATCAGCGTAATAACCGGGAACTCCATTACCTCCTTTGGTGCGCAAAATCTCTTTTGCATTCGCGAGATATCGCTTTGCTTCTTCAATTGGATTTGCCGGAGTGCTTTGTTTCATGTCACTGAATCTGCTTCAGCAAATTTAATATTCTCCTCTTTGTTTTCATTTCATTCTTTGCAACAGTGCATAGCTTGCTGACTGTTGATTCTTTTTCCCCGAACCCGCAACTGCGAAACTTTTCTTTCCTCATTTTTGTCTCTGATGATTCAGTATGTACTAATTTCCATTTTCCATTTTCCATTTGCATGAGCGAAAAAATTATTCATTGCCTCATCATCGGTTCGGGTCCTGCGGGATATACGGCAGCGATTTACGCTGCACGCGCGGGATTGAATCCTGTAATGTACCAGGGCATTGAACCGGGCGGGCAACTCATGCTCACTACGGATGTAGAAAATTATCCCGGCTACCCAAAAGGAATCCTGGGTCCCGAGATGATGGAAGACTTTCGCTTGCAGGCAGAAAGAATGGGAACTGATATTCGTTTTGGCTATGTGAACAAAGTAGATTTCACAGGCCCAGTTCACAAAGTTTTTCTCGACAGCGGTGAAGAAATTCAGGCACACAGTGTGATCATCGCAACGGGCGCTGCTGCAAAATGGCTGGGGCTGGAATCAGAAAAAAGATTGAATGGCAGTGGTGTTTCTGCCTGCGCGGTATGCGATGGTTTTTTTTACCGGGGAGAAGATCTCGCGATTGTAGGTGCCGGAGATACAGCAGCAGAAGAAGCCATTTACCTTTCAAAGCTTTCACCCAAAATTCACATGCTCATGCGCAGTGATAAGATGCGCGCATCACAAATCATGCAGGACCGTGTGAAAAAAATTCCGAACATCCAACAACACTTCAACACGGAAACACTCGAAGTGCTTGGTGATAAAATGGTGGAAGGGGTGAAAGTCAAAGAAAAAATTTCAGGAGATGAATCTGTGATTCCGATTAAGGGATTTTTTGTTGCAATAGGTCATATACCTAATTCGACTCCATTCAAACCTTGGGTTGAAACGGATGATCAGGGTTACATCAAAGCGATTCCCGGCTCTTCCAAAACAAATGTTGCCGGTGTATTTGCCGCAGGGGATGTGCAGGATAAAATTTATCGCCAGGCAGTGACTGCTGCGGGATCAGGTTGTATGGCGGCTCTGGATGCCGAGAGGTATCTTTCTTCAGCCGGAATACATTAAAAATTTTGTATTGAAATTTTCGATGGGCTCAGGTAATCCGATTTTTTAAAAAACCGGATTTCTCTCTCAGGGCAAATCATCCGTTTCCAACCTTGGATTCAAGTTTGTTTCTCCACACATCCAAAGCTGTTCCTATTATGAAAATTTTTTCTTTCTTCTTCATCAGTATATTTCTTTTTCATCATCTTCAAGCGCAGGATTCACTCGGCAACATTTCCGAATTGCAGAAACTTCTTAAGGATCGTAAAGATCGTTTTGATGAATACGCTATAGCTGCAGACAAGAGAACGGGAATCTTCGGAAACAAATCCAAAAAAAATTTGGAACAGAGCGTGGAAATTCTTCTTGAAATCGTAAAGACTGACAATAACATTTTCAATGAGCTCAGTCATGCAATCGTCAAGCGCGGTATGGCAAAAGCCGATTATTCGTATGATCAGATTGAAAGCAAGCAAACAATTGACAGGCTGACCCAGGCTGCCGACACATTGAATAAACAATTGATTATGGTGAAGGAGATGAATGCTTCATTGGAAAAAAAAGCAGGAATGCAAAAGGGTATTTCATACCTTCTTGCGGGTGTGATTCTTTTGTTGTTATTATTTCTTCTGATAACAAGAAGAAAAAAAGCTCAAACAAAAATTTCATGATTGCTGTATCCATCCTGAATTCAGCATAAGCCGCTCATGAATTGTGCAAATGACTACTTCGTTTATCTTTGCGGCCGTTTTAAAAAAAATCTCCCGAGGCGGGTGTCCTCACCAACCACACCAGTTTCCCTATGAAAATTGAAATTGAATCGAAGCATTTGAGTGATGGTGTTGTAGTATTGAAGCCCGAAGTTTTCAAAGATGATCGCGGTTTTTTCCTCGAAGCCTTTCGTGAAGACATTTTCAAGGATCTTGGGTTGCCCTATAATTTCGTGCAGCACAATCACAGCGGTTCAGTAAGAAATGTAGTTCGCGGATTACACTTTCAATGGGAGCCACCCATGGGTAAGCTCATGCGCGTAACAGCCGGCAATGCCTTCCTGGTCGCGGTGGATTTGCGCAAAGGCTCGCCAACATTTGGCAAGTGGTATGGCAGAGAAGCTTCTACTGACAATCGGTTGATGATCTATGCACCTCCCGGTTTCGCCCGGGGTTTCGCAGTGCTGAGTGATTACGCTGAGATTCAATACATCTGCACGGGCATCTACAGTAATAAGGGTGAAGGCGGCATTCGTTGGAATGATCCTTCAATTGGTGTACAGTGGCCCGTAACGAATCCTATTCTCTCCAGGAAAGATGAAGTTGCGCAAACATTGGATGAGTGGATGAAGAAACCAGAGTCGGATAATTTTAAGTATTAATTGCTAAATGGTTGAATGGTTAAATGGCTTGCGTTCACCCTGATTTTTTAACCATTTAACCATTAAGCCATTCAACCATTTTAGGACGAATAACAATTAACAAATAACTTTCTCAGAATGAAGATTCTCATCGCAGGAGGAGCAGGTTACATCGGCTCAGTGGTAATTCCCAAAGTACTCGATCGGGGATATGAAGTTGAAGTGATTGACCTTCTTTGGTTCGGAAATAATTTGCCGAAGGAAGTGAAAGTTCATCAGAAAGACATTTTCGATCTCAGTGAAAAAGATGTGGAAGGATTTGATGTGGTGGTTTTTCTTGCAGGACTATCCAATGATCCGATGGCAGAATTTTCACCCGCAAAAAATTTTATTTCCAATGCTTCATCTTCCGCCTACCTCGCGTACATTTCCAAAAGAGCAGGAGTGAAGCGATTAATTTATGCCGGATCGTGCAGCGTGTACGGTTATACCGTGAATGAATTGTATGATGAAACAAAACCCGCTTCTTCCAGCTATCCTTATGGAATTTCAAAGTTGCAGGGCGAGCAGGCGGTGATGCAAATGCAGGATCAGGATTTTTCTGTGATTGCTTTCCGCCAGGGAACGGTGAGTGGTTACAGCCCGCGCATGCGACTCGATCTGATTGTGAATACCATGTTCAAGACCGCCATGGCTACAGGAGAAATTGTGATTAATAACCCTTCTATCTGGAGACCGATCCTGGCGATACAGGATGCTGCGAGCGCCTATGTTCGGGCAATTGAAGCCGCGCCTGCCATCAGTGGCATCTTCAACATTGCTTCCGGAAATTATACTGTGGGAGAAGTTGCCGACTATGTGAAAGAAGCGGTGGATAAAAAACTGGGCAAGAAAGTAAAGCTGAACATCAAGAACATCCAGGACTTCCGCAATTACAAAGTGTCGGTAGAAAAAGCAATGAACATGCTCAGCTTCAAGCCGGCTCATAATGTTGAATCTATCCTCGATGAGCTGGTCACGAATCTTGATAAGTTTAAGGACTTCGACAATCCGAATTATTATAACATACAAGTGTTTAAAAAGCTTCCTTGAGAAATGGTTTAATGGCTTAATGGTCAAATGGCTGTTGAGTTTCCGCAAACCATTTAGCAATTCAACCATGTAACCATTCAACAGATGAAAGTAGCAGTAATAGGTGCTAACGGTCAATTGGGAACAGATGTATGCGAAGTCTTCTCTTCCAAACACGAAATCATTCCACTCACCCATCAGGATATTGAGATTGCCGACATTGACAGTGTGAAAAAAGTTTTCAGCGAAATGAAACCAGATGTTGTTGTCTGCACTGCTGCTGCTCACAATGTTCCGAAGTGCGAATCAGAACCTGATGTTGCATTTCGCATCAATGGAATTGGTTCGCTCAATCTCGCAAAGATTTCAAATGATCTTGGCTACAAGCTTGTTCAGTATTCAACTGATTATGTTTTTGACGGGAAGAAAATGAAGCCTTACGTGGAAACGGATGCTGTGTTTCCGCAGAGCGTGTATGCAGTTACCAAATACTGCGGCGAGCAGTTCGTGATGAATTATTGCGAAAAATATTTTGTGATTCGCGTCTCGGGAATTTACGGCCAGGTGCCGTGCCGTGCGAAGAACAATACAAACTTCATTGTGAACATGATCAACTTCGCGAAGACCAAGCCTGAAGTTCGTGTGGTGAATGATGAAGTGCTCACGCCCACTCCAACAAGAGAAATTGCGAAGAACACGCTGTCATTGATTGAAACGGAGGGATACGATCTTTATCACATGACGTGTGAAGGTGAAGTTTCGTGGTATGAATTTGCAAAGACAATTTTTGAAACTATGAAGTTCACCACGCCGCTGTATCCGGCCAGTGTAAAAGATTTTCCTCTTGTAGTGAAGCGGCCTTTCTATTCCGTTTTGGAGAATGAGAACCTGAAAAAAATCGGGTTGAATCAAATGCCCCATTGGAAAGAGGCGCTCGTTTCTTTTTTGAAGGAGAATTACGGTGCAACGGAGTAGTCAAGCCCGATGCGTTCCCGTTAACTTCGAATCAACCATTTTACAGCTATTGTATTTTTTTTTGCGGGAAGTTTCTGCATATATTTTTCCAGACATCCTTCAAGAGTATTGACAAGGTTAATCAGAAGTTCAGAAAGATTATTGCCTCTTAATCCAAACTTAGATTTACCTTGCTCAACTTCTTTAATTCATTTCACTTAAACATGAAAAACTTTTTATGAAAAGAAAACTTCTACAATTAGCATTCGCGGCTATTGCTACAATGTTCTCATTAAATGTTTCGGGTCAGCTGGATACATTTGTCAATTATGGATGGACCATAAAAACGGATGTCACGATTGCGGCTTATGATCCTGCTTTAGCTTCTGTAAGCCATCTTAACAGTCCATCTGAACTTTATATGTTAGGAGGGGATGATGGAGTAAATCTGCTTGGTGATGTTCATAAATTCGATCCCGCCATTAATGTGTGGTCACCATTAAATTCAATGGTTACAGCTAACTATACCTCCAGTGCTGCGGCAATCAATAACAAGATCTACGTGATTGGCGGTTACAGTCCCCCGTTCTATGGAATTGACAATAACCAGATTTATGATGTCACCACTGATAGTTGGTCAAGCGGAACTCCAATGCCGACACTTGTGGGTGATTATGCATTTGGAGTCTATCACGATTCACTTCTCTATTATTTCGGTGGTTATGATGCCAGCGCAGGTACTGATTATAATCTTGTCCAAATCTATGATCCAGTGAGTAATACATGGACCAGCGGAACCAGCATACCTGCTACCGGTTACGGATGGCAGAGTGGAATTGCAGGAAATAAAATTGTTTTATCCGGTGGTGCAAATATTACTTTCGGACTTATTTCAGCTACCTATGTCGGAACTATTGATGCAACAAATCCTTCAAACATTACCTGGGTTCAGGTAGATGATTATCCCTTGGGAGCTGTTTTTCGAGGCGGAGCAGGAACTTCAATTGATCAATCATCGGGATTGGTAGTGTTTACCGGAGGTGACCCTGATGGTTATGGCACCACTACAGTTGCAGGCACTTATGCTTATGATGTAAATGCGAACGTCTGGAAAATTGGTCCTGATAAGCCGACAGCAGCAAATAACTTACGCAATCTTGCATGTGTTGTTTATCACGACAGTGTTTTTTTGGCTTCCGCCGGTGGCTACGATGGTGCAAACATATTAACTACGAACGAGTGGCTCAATCTTGGCCCTGCTCCGTTCGGAACAGACATCACGGATGATCATCTTACGAGTTTTGATCTTTCTTCTTATCCAAACCCTTTTTCAAAATACACTTCCATTTACTTTTCTCCCGATCATTCTTCAACCGTCAGGATTTCGATTGTTGATGTGATGGGAAAAGAAGTTGAAGAGCTTTGCAATAAAACATTCCAGGCAGGGCCGCAACAAATTGTGTGGGAAGCATCAGGACATGCCGCTGGGATTTATTTCTGCAAATTGAATGTGAATGGAAACATTGCTACTCAAAAACTTGTGAAGCTGCAGTAACATTTTTTTAAGAACGATTCACGATTCAAAATGCAAAGACCTCTTCAGCCGAAGAGGTTTTTTGTTTAGGTATTTATCAGATGACGCGCGAAGGTGAAGCCGGCGCTGGACTTTTTGAATTCGCATCAGCGGTTTCATGATTCGCATATTTTGTCGCGGAACATTTCGACGTGGATTCTTCCAACTTTCCTTTATGATCATTGACAAAGCATATTGAGAAGTTCGGAAAGATTATTGCTTCAACAACCAAACTTAGATTTACTTTGGTCACCATATTTCATTCAATTCACCTAAACATTAAAATTTTTTATGAAAAGAAAATTACTACAATTGGCATTTGCAACTATTGCTGCCACTATGTTCTCATTAAATGTTTCGGGACAGCTTTCTGGATATTACCAGGAAGATTTTGAAGGAACATTTCCTCCTTCAGGCTGGCAGACGGTGGATGTTTTAGACCCCACAGCTGTTTGGATGCAATCAACGGACATTGCTTATTCCGGTACACATAGTACATTTTTGCAATGGAGCGACTACTACGCCCCGGGAGAAGATTGGTTAATACTGCCTCAATTTACAGTCGGTGCTTCAGATTCACTTTCATTCTGGATGGCCTTGCACGATGCCGGCTATGCGCCTGATAGTACTTGGATTCTTGTATCCACTACGGATTTCAATATTTCAAGTTTTACTTCAGTTGTTGGTACACTGTCGGAAGGAGATAATTATCCATCTGCTGCAGATACGTTCGAGTATTATTCTTTTTCGCTATTAGCGTTCGCCGGGCAAGACATTTATGTTGCTATCAAAAACAGAAATTCTTTTGGCGATGGTATCTATTTTGACCTGGTGACTTTGGGTTCCATACCTTCAATTGATGCTGCTGCAACAACCATTGATGTGCCGGATGCAGTTAGTACAACTTACTCCAATATTCCACAGGCCACAGTGAAAAATAACGGACTCACTAATCAAACTTTTTCCGTTACCATGAACATCACAGGAGGATATTCATCTACAAAAACTGTTACCAATTTGGCCGGAGGATCATCACAACAAATTGATTTTGATCCATGGTTCCCTACGAGTGCCGGTGATTATACAGTGTCTGTTCAAACCCAACTCGTTGGTGATGTGGTTCCGTCGAATGATACTTTATCCAAAGTAGTTACCGCTTACGATCCGCTTTCAGGATATTACCAACAGGATTTTGAAGGATCGTTTCCGCCGACACGCTGGGAGACAGTAGATGTATCAGATCCGCTGGATAGCTGGCAGCAAATTAACGTCCTTCCGCATTCAGGATCTTACAGCACCTACCTGAGTTATAGCCCTTCCTATAGTCCCGGAGAAGATTGGCTTATTCTCCCTCAATTCACAGTAGCTGCCACGGATTCATTTTCATTTTGGTTTGCGATCCAATTTTCGGGTTATTCACCTGACAGTACTTATATTATGGTATCTACTACTGATACCTATCTTTCAAGTTTCACCAATACCCTTGGTGCTTTGTCAGAAGGCAGTAATTATCCCGACACCACATTAACTTACCAATATTATTCTTTTCCTCTTGATGCTTATGCCGGACAAAATATTTACGTTGCGTTTAAAAACAGAAATATTGACGGCGATGGAATTTTTGTTGATCTTGTGACGATTGGTTCACTGTTGGACTTCGACGCCAAAGCGCAAAGTATAGATCTGCCTGATGTTGTTAGTACGGTTACACCCATCATTCCAAAAGCAACGGTAAAAAATAATTCACCTACCGTTCAATCATTTACCGTTACCATGACGGCTACCGGAGGATATTCATCAACAAAGAATGTAACTAATTTAGGAGCGGGAGCGCAGCAGCAAGTTGATTTCGATTCATGGCAGCCTTTAGACTCAGGTCAGGTAACGGTGAATATTCAAACGCAGCTTGCCGGCGATCAAAATTTGGCTAATGATACTTTGTCAAAAGTGATACAGGCATACCCTCCTCTTTCGCTGTATTATACAGAAAGTTTTGAAGGTTCTTTTCCTCCTCCGGCATGGCAGGTACGGGATGTGTTGGATCAGCCAATTACATGGCAACAGTCGGGTGGATTACCTTACTCGGGATCGTTTAGTGCTTTCTTGAATCAGAGCATCTTTAGTCAAGGAGAAGATTGGCTTATACTCCCGCAATTCCATGTAGCAGCTACCGACTCATTTTCTTTCGCGCTTGGAATTGATGATAATGCTAATGAACCGGACAGTACTTACATTATGGTATCAACTACCGATACTTATCTCTCAAGTTTCACGAATATTTTACCACCTGTGTTATCAGAAGGTGATAATTATCCCGCTTTATACCTTGAGTACGATTTCTATAAATACTCGCTCTCCGACTATGCAGGCCAATACATTTATGTTGCTTTCAAAAACAGAAACATTCATGGCGATGGGATTTATATTGACACCGTTTCGATAGGAACTCCAATTGGTGTAGGCATTGATGAAAATGCCGCCTCTCATTTTGATCTTTCTTCTTATCCAAATCCTTTTTCTGCCGATCAATCGGGATCTACTTCAATTTATTTTTCTCTCGATCATTCTTCAGCAGTTAGAATTTCAATTGTGGATGTGTTGGGAAAAGAAGTTGAAGAACTCTGCAATAAAACTCTTCCAGCAGGGCCGCAACAAATTGTGTGGAAGGCAGCAGGATATGCCGCCGGAGTTTATTTCTGTAAAGTCAGCGTGAATGGAAATGTTTCTACTGAAAAACTTGTGAAGCTGAATTAATAATTATTACTGAGCACTTCACTATTCAAATACGAAAAACCTCTTCAGCCCGAAGAGGTTTTTCGTTTGGTGAATCAGTTGTATTTATTTTATAAAAGTATCAGTGAAATAAAATCGAATGTTGTTACCTGAGCGCTGTCACATGAGGTTAGTCAAGTACGAATCAAGGCGGAAATCCTTCAGGATGATTGCTTCAAAATGAAATTCGAATTACTCTATCGTAATTTTACCGTGGTTTCACGAATTCATAAAAAAAATTTATGAGAAGAAAACTATTACAATGGATTTTGGCAACTATTGCTGTATCACTCACACTCAGCGCTTCAGCACAACTATCAGGATTCTACCAGGAAGATTTTGAAGGAACCTTTCCACCTACAGGCTGGCAAACGGAGAATGTTCTGGATTCTATATACTCATGGATTCAGTCAGGCAGTCAACACCATTCCGGAACCCATAGTGCGTACATGCACTACAGCAGTGGCCCCAATACTCAGGCAGAAGACTGGCTCATTCTTCCCCAATTCATAGTCGGTGCAGATGATTCTTTTTCTTTTTGGCTGGCAGTACAGTATATAAATGCGCCACCTGACAGCACTTCGATATTAATTTCCACTACTGATAATAACCTTTCAAGCTTTACGAACGTGGCCGGCGTATTATCAGAAGGAAATAATTATCCTGCGGGCATCAATACTTTTAATTATTATTCTTTTTCGCTCGCCGGTTTTGCAGGGCAGACTATTTATGTGGCCTTGAAGAACAGAAATAAAAATGGAGATGGAATCTTTATTGATCTTGTAAGCATAGGCAATCCATTACAGAACCAGGATGCTGAAGCAGTTAGTATTGATATGCTTAATGATGTCAGCACTGTTTCTGCTCTCATTCCAAAAGCTACCGTTAAAAATAATTCCCTTACTCAGCAGTCTTTTTCCGTTAGCATGACAATCACCGGGGGCTATTCATCGGTTAAAGATGTTATCAATTTAGCGCCCGGCGGATTGGAGCAAATTGATTTTGATCCTTACACGCCTGTAGCCGGCGAGGTTACGGTGTCAGTTCAAACTCAGCTTTCCGGTGATGAAGATCCGGGCAACGACACTTTATCTAAAGTGATCACCGCTTATGATCCGCTCTCGGGATTTTACCAGGAAGATTTTGAAGGCACATTTCCGCCCTTGGCCTGGCAGGTAAAAGATGTATTAGATCATCCGAATTCCTGGATGCAGGATAGCAGCATTGCTTATTCCGGAACCAGGAGTGCCTTGCTCTTCTTTAGCTCTATAGATGTCCAGGGTGAGGATTGGCTTATTCTTCCTCAATTCACCGTGGCGGCTACCGATTCATTTTCCTTTTGGCTGGCTGTTGCCAATACCGGCTATCCGCCTGACAGCACTTATATTCTTGTATCCACAACAGATACCTATCTATCGGGTTTTACCAACGTGTTGGGTATAATATCAGAAGGCAATAATTATCCGGACTCCACACTAATTTATCAGTACTATTCTTTTTCTCTCGCAAACTATGCCGGTCAAAATATTTACGTTGCATTTAAAAACAGAAATATCTGGGGCGATGGTATTTATGTTGATCTTGTCTCTATAGGAACGCCACCCCTCGCCCTGAATGCTACTGCGATAAGCATTGATATACCGGACTATATTTCAACGGCTGTGCTTTCTCCCATGGCAACCGTACAAAATAATTCTATTGATGCAGAATCCTTTTCAGTTACGCTGACTGCAACAGGAGGATATACTTCAACAATGGATGTTATCAATTTAGCTGCAGGAGCGATCCAGCAGATCACCTTTGATCCCTGGACACCCATCATAGGAAATGCTACAGTATCTCTGATGACTCAATTGACGGGCGATTTATATCCTGCTGATGATAGCATATCGCGGGACGTGAGTGTGCTCGATACATTTACCAATTATGGATGGACGATAAAACCCGACGCACTGTATACGGCTTATGATCCGGCCCTCGCTTCTGTGAACCATACCAATGGATCATCTTCGCTATATGAATTAGCAGGACGCAGTGGAGTAAATCTTCTGGCGGATGCCAGCATATTCGATCCCGCGAGTAATTCGTGGTCTTCATTAAGCCCAATGCCTGTGGCAAATTTCACCTCCAATGCTGTTGCTCTCAATGACAAGATATATGTGATTGGCGGTTATAATGATTTCTATACGGGTGACAACCAGATTTATGATATCGTAAGTGATACGTGGTCTTCCGGCGCGTCAATGCCGGTACCTGTGGGTGATTATGCATTCGGAGTTTATCATGATTCGCTTCTGTACTTTATGGGAGGATATGATCCCTTCTCCGGTACGGCTTACGATCTTGTTCAGATTTATGATCCGGTCGCTGATTCGTGGACAAACGGAACCTCTGTCCCTGCTCCGGGTTTTGGATGGCAGGCAGGCATTGCGGGAAATAAAATTGTTTTATCAGGAGGTTCAAGTCTTCCTTATTTTATTAATACTCCGACTTCTTATGTTGGAACAATTGACGCTTCTAATCCGGCTAACATTACATGGGTGCAAGTGAATGATTTCCCTGCCGGCGGTATTTTCCGTCAGGGCTCGGGAAATTCAATTGACCCGGCAAACGGATTAGTGGTGTTTACCGGAGGCGATTCTGCAGGAGTTACCGGAACAAGCGCACTAAGCAGCACCTTTGCTTATGATGTAAATTCAAACACCTGGAAAATTGGGCCTGATAAACCCACTGCGGCAAATAACTTACGCAATCTCGCATGTGTGGTTTATAATGACAGTATGTTTATGGCAAGTGTGGGGGGCTTCGACGGAAACAATGATTTAAAAGTAAATGAATGGCTCAACCTCGGTCCTGCGCCGCTTGGAACGGGAATCATAGATAACGCTCCCAATAATTTTGAACTCTCTTCCTATCCAAATCCTTTTTCCAAATTCACTTCCATTTCTTTTTCTCTTGATCATTCTTCGGCAGTAAGAATTTCAATTGTTGATGTGATGGGAAAAGAAGTTAGAGAACTTTGCTATAAAATTCTTCCTGCTGGGCCGCAACAAATCACGTGGAACGCATTAGGGTATTCAGCCGGTGTTTATTTCTGTAAAGTCAATGTGAATGGAAACGTGGGAACGCAAAAACTCGTGAAGCTGAATTAATGATTTTCACGGAAATATATTTACAATCCAAATCCAAAATTTCAAAATCCTCTTCAGTCGAAGAAGCAGTTGTTTAATGAAGCATCGGACTATGCTTTTTCCCGTGTCCTCGGATGAAAAATAATTCTTCACGCTGTACTTCCGCTGAAGCCATCTATTTTCGCGCACTTTGTTTTGAGACAAGAAATCCGACCTGTCCCGTCCCGATTCAATCGGGATCATCAGGAAATCCGAAACTTATTGCCGATTCTTTGATCTTATCAAATCCATTAAAAAGAAATTGAGTTATTCATAATCCGAAATATTACCAATGAGAATTGCAATACTGGGTACAAGAGGGATCCCTTCCGGCTACAGCGGCTATGAAACTTTCGCTGAAGAAATCGGAGTGAGATTGGTGAGTCGCGGACATGAGGTGACCGTGTATGCGCACAAGAATTTTTTTCCTGAAGAGAAACGCATTCCGGAATACAGAGGCATCAAGATGCTCTATCTTCCTTCCATGCAGGGAAAAAACACTTCACAGTTCTCTCATTCTTTTCTTTCAACCACAAGAGTGATTTTTTCAAACACTGATGTTGTGATGTTCTGTAATGCAGCAAATGGTCCATGGGGATTGCCGCTCAGAATTTTCAGGAAGAAATGTTGCATCAATGTAGATGGCTTAGAATGGATGCGCCCGAAGTGGAGCAACGCCGGAAAAAAATATTTCTATTTCGGCGCATGGTGTGCAACCAAATTTTTCAATATCGTGATTACCGATGCCAAAGGAATGCAGGACTATTACAAGAAAGAATTCAACTGCGATTCCACGGACATCGCGTATGGTGCCGATTTGAAGTACGCAGACAACCCGGATGCAGTGCGCGCTCTTGGTCTGGAGCCCATGAATTATTACCTGATCGCGTCGCGCCTTGTGCCTGATAACAATGCCGACATCATTGTGAAAGGATTCATGAAATCAAACTCAAAAAAAATTCTTGCCATTGCCGGGGGAACCGTTTACAAAAATCCTTTTGAAGAAGAGCTGAGAAAAATTGCTGCACCGAATCGTGTGAAATTTCTCGGGCACATTGATGACTCCAATCTCATTAAAGAGTTGCATGCGAGTGCTTATGCATACACACATGGACATGAATTCGGCGGAACAAATCCTGCATTGCTCAAAGGTCTCGCTTACGGCAATTGCATTCTTGCACTTGACACCGTTTTCAACCGCGAAGTATTGGAAGATGGAAAGTACGGAGTGCTCTACAAAAAAGATCCTGATGATTTTGCTGCAAAGCTCGGCATGATCGAAGCGGATCCGCAACTGGCACAATCATTCAGAGATAAGTCGCGCAGCAGAATCACGGAGCGATACACATGGGAACATATTACCGATGAGTATGAAGAAGTGTTCCGTACGCTGAAGCCGGAGAAAAAATAATTCACGGGCCGGATTCACTCATCTTCCACTCAATCGTGGTATATCAATCCCGCATCTCCAGGGCGGGAAATCCTGAATGTGTGAATTATGTAACTCTTTCCGAAAGTTGTGTAACATTTCCGCCCCTTCATGAGCATAGCTTTGTAATTAATTCCTATGATGTATTGCAACTCCAGAAGTTCCTTCCTTCCATAATAGTTGCGGTTTACATGAATGGTATTTCAAACAGGTTAAAATTTACAAATGATCATTGCAATCTTTCTCATTCTTCATTGGTATTCCTCTCTCTTTTTTCAATCAATATTTCATCACCGCTACGCGGCTCACGGAATGTTTACAATGTCAAGGGCATTGGAAAAAATATTTTATCTCGGATGTTTCATAACCCAGGGGTCATCATACATAAGCGCTAATACGTATGGCATCATGCATCGCCTGCACCATGCGCATACCGATACTGAAGAGGATCCTCATTCCCCCGGAAATACCGCAAACCTTTTTACCATGATGTGGCAAACCCGCAACAACTATTTTAATCTGTACAAAGAGAGGATGATGGTAGAGGAGAAGTACAAAAAAGATCTGCCGGAATGGAAGTCGTTTGAAAAGATTGCACACAATTTTATCACAAGGTTTCTTTGGATTGGAACATACCTCACTTTTTATATTTTTTTCGCTACAGAATGGTGGATGTTTTTGTTCCTGCCCCTCACCATTGTAATGGGTTCCTTGCAGGGTGCTTCCGTAAATTGGTGGGCTCATCGTTTTGGCTATGTAAATTTCAAGCAGCAAAACACTTCGAAAAATATTCTCCCGGTGGATTTTATTTTTTGGGGTGAAGCATATCATAATAATCACCATCATCATCCGGGAAGACCGAACAATGCCTCAAAGTGGTTTGAAGTGGATATAGGTTTTCTTGCGATGAAACTCATGCATAAACTGAGGCTCATTCAATTAAAAAGTACTCCGCAGGAAAATATTAAACCTGAATTCTCCGCTATTTCACGATACCGAATGCAAATGGGAAGAAAATACCTGCAAGTGAAATAATTATTTCTCCGGCGCACTCTTAATTTCAATCCACACTTTTTCTTTTTTCAAGGCTGCCTGGATCTTGGGAAACAGTACCTGATATGCCAGCTTGCTGCCACCAATAAAATCCGGTGTCTTCGTCTGACCCACAAGAATGCAGCCTTCGGTGTCTTCTGCTTTATTTCCGGAATGAATTCGAATCCCCTGGTAGCCGGGAACATTGAGTAATTGAGGCATTGGCTTTTGAAAGCGATTGCTGAACGTGACAGCGACTTCATACATGCCGTACGGGATGGCCGTAATGTCCTGTATCTTTTCATTCCGTACACAATCTTCAAGCGTGTAACATTCGAATTTGCCATCAATGTTAAGCTCACCAACTGTGCTTTTATCGGTGAACCATTTTCGGTTAAGTATGAGATTCATGATGAAAGGATTTAAGTTTAGAATGATTTTGAGGATTGAAAGATAGAAACGTTTTGAAAAGCAGACCAAAATTTTCAAATCACTTCAGCCACTACGAACGTGCTCCCGCCAACATAAATCACATCGTGAATCGGGGCATTGTTGATTGCAGCATCATAAGCTTGACGGACAGAAGGATAACTCCTGCCCCTCAATCCAAACTTTCCGGCTTCACGCTTCAGAACTTCTGCATCAAGCCCGCGTGGAATATTTGGGCTGCAGAAATAATAGTAAGCATCCTTAGGAAAGAGGGGTAAAATTTTTTGAAGATCTTTTTCTTTCACCATC
Source organism: Chitinophagales bacterium (assembly GCA_035638255.1). Classification (GTDB taxonomy): domain Bacteria; phylum Bacteroidota; class Bacteroidia; order Chitinophagales; family UBA10324; genus DASRAJ01. Next base: position 1,189 of record DASRAJ010000032.1, on the reverse strand, counting down.
CCCAGCACGATATGCAATTGATCATGATAATATTCATTGAGATTTTTCATCGCGTACTTTAATCCGGCTTCATTGTGCGCTACGTCTGCAATGATGGTAGGATTCTCACCCAGAATGTCCCATCGTCCGCGAAGTCCGGTGGCTTCTTTTACGCGGGATAAGGCTTGAAAAATTACTTTATCCAAAATTTTGAATCCTATCTTTTTTAACTCCACTACTGATTGTAAAACGGTAATCAAATTCTTTTCCTGGTAGTTTCCCATCAGGTCCAATTCAAATTGATAAACGTGACCCGGCGGACTTTTTTCAGCTACCGTAACGTGAAAAGATTTTTGATCGGCATCATCCTGTCTCCGCTCTGATTCCTTTACCGAAAAATTCTGGTCGGCAAAAATGATCTCTGAATTTTTTTCAGAAGCAGTGATGCGAAAAATTTTTTCGGTCACAACATCCGTTTCGCCAATCACAACCGGAATTCCTTCTTTAATAATTCCTGCCTTCTCTATCGTGATCTTTTCCAATGTGTCTCCCAGAATGTCGGCGTGGTCCCAACTGATGTTGGTGATGATGGAAAGAAGAGGGGTGATCACGTTTGTACTGTCCAATCTTCCTCCCATTCCTGTTTCAATCACCGCAATGTCTGCATGGTGCTTCGTGAAATGATCGAAGGCTAAGCCTACCGTCCACTCGAAGAATGAACAACCGATCTTCATCACATCATCTTGGTATTGCTCAACAAATGCTGTCACTTCATTTTCCGAAATCATTTCTCCGTTGATTCGGATGCGTTCCCGGAAATCTTTCAGGTGCGGTGATGTGTACAATCCTGTTTTGTAACCTGCTGTTTGCAGAATCGCAGCGATCATGTGGCTCACGCTTCCTTTCCCGTTGGTGCCTGCGACATGAATGCTTTTGAATTTACTCTCAGGATGGTCAAGTAACACACAGAGTTCCAGTGTGTTCTTCAGGTCTTCCTTGTAAGCGGCTTTACCAATACGGGAGTACATGGGCAGTTGTGAATACAAAAAGTCAAGAGCTTCCTGGTAAGTCATGTTTGGCGGGGGAGGAGCAAAACTATATTTTCGCCTCAATGTGTTATGGTATAACTATTTATCATTTGAAATAATCATGGCAAGACAGCGTTTCACCTCCCGAATCAAATTTATCAGTGTGAAAAAAATTTGCAAGG